>CAVXJY010000146.1:0-64499 GCA_963761855.1 Bryobacterales bacterium
GCCCATGGAGATGAGAATTCTAGCACGCTTGGCGGAACGCCGCGGAGCCGCAGCCCGGCGCTTTCCGAAACCACCGTCAGTCCGATAGAATCAGCAGTCAATGCCGCGATCCAAACGGAGCCGCAAGAAGGTTCGCAAGCCCGTTCCGCAAGGCGCTGCGACAGTTGTCCCGAAGAAGCCGCCGCCTCCTTCGGCGCTCCGTTCGCGGCTGGACTTGGCGCTATGCCTGGTGGCGGCCGGTCTCGCGTTGTGGATCGTGATCACAACGCTGGTGGTAATTCGGTCCGGGTACGTTCCTCTGCCCAATTGGGATGAATGGGATTTGTGGCGCAATTACCTGACCGAGCATTACAGCCTGCGCTGGTTCTTTGAACAGCACAACGAGCACCGGCTGGTAGTGCCCAGCCTGCTATTTGCGCTCGATCATCTGCTGTTCCACGCGCGGGAGTGGTTCTTGCTGGCGTGCACGTTTTGTTTGCAGGGCCTGTCGGCCGTGATGCTGTGGCGGCTGTTTGTGCGCACCGGCCGGCACGATGGCAGCGAGAACGTAATGGCCGGCGCCACTATCGTGTCCTGTCTGTTCTCCGCGCAGCAGTACGTGAACTTCATCTGGGGCTTTCAGGTGCAGTTCGCCTTGGTTTACGGCTGCGCCATTGGGTCGTTCCTAGCGCTATTGAAGAGCGCCGAACGGAGGCAGGCTGGCCGCGATGGGCGATGGATGGCGGCAAGCATCGCGCTGGCTGCCGCCGCGACTTACTCGATGGCCAATGGAATTCTGGTTTGGCCCTGGCTGGTCTTGTTGGCGTGGCGGCTGCGGACGCCGGGGCGCCAGATCGCAGCGATTGCATCGGCGGCGGTATTGGTTGGGGTTTCCTACTTTTGGAGCTGGCACCGGGTTGTACATATTTCCAGTCCATTTGCGTCGTCGGAGCAGCTCGGCAGAGTGGTGTTGTTTTTCCTGGCGCATCTCGGCTCCCCGGTCTCGGCCTTCAGTGCGCCGGGCAGTGAGTCGACCGTGCTAGCCGCGGCACGAATTGCGGGCGGTCTGCTGCTGGCGACGGTCGCATTCGGATATATACTGCTGTGGCGGCGCGAGCGCTGCAACGGGGCGCAGGCCGCGCTCCTCCATGTGTGCGCGTTCCTGATGGGCGGGTCGGCCCTGATTGCCATCGGCCGTTTGAGCATTAACGAGGACCCATTCGCGTCCCGCTATCTCACGCCCAGCTATCTACTTTGGGTTTGCGTACTGATATGGGCCTGGCGCTGGTTGCGCCGTATCTGGCGTCCGGCTCTTTATGGCGCTCTGAGCAGCATCGTTTTCGTGGGAATAGCGGTGCATCAGGAAGCCGTTTTGCAACGGGTACGCAAATGGGCCGACGGTTTTCGTCTGGGCGAAGTGGCAGTTGCTGCCGGGGTGGCGGATGCCGTTGCCTGGGGGCGCGTTTATCACACGCCGCGCGCAGCCTTTGCTTCTGTGGACTACCTACGAGACAGACACCTTTCGGTGTTTAGCGAGGAGTGGACGCACTGGCCCGGATTACAGTTGGCCAGCCGCTTTTCAATCGACCCGCGGCCGGAAGAGTCCTGCCAGGGCCGGATTGAGTCGGCGGCTCCCGTGCAGTCGGAACTAAAGCCCGGCTGGCATCTCTCCGGCTGGGCTTGGGATCTTAAGGCGAGACGTCCAGCGGAGTTCGTCATTCTTGGCGACGACACTGGTAAAGTCGCTGGTGTCGCCCTGGGAGGGTTCTCGAAACTTAGCGCCGGGCCTTCCTCCCCATACAGCGGCGCAGGTTGGCACGGCTATGTTAAGGGAGAGCCGGGGACGGTTACAGCTTACGTTCTTGAGGCTGACCACAGGTCGCTCTGTGCCATTGGGTCACGTGTAGTCACAGCTTCGAGGGTGCCCGAAGCCGCGGGCGTTTCGGTTCCCTGAAACTCTTATCCTGCGATCTTATCCTGAGCTCTTATCCTGCGATCTGGAAGGTGCCCAGGAATGCGCTGCGGCGGTCCATGCTGGTCCAGGTTTCGCCCAAGCCGCGGCCCTGGTAGGAATCCTCCACGGCATATGCCGGCATCGCGTGCTGCAGCTTGTTGAGCGGCGGATAGAAAACACCCTCATTGCCGCAAATGTGGTCGCCGGAGCCGAGCGCGCGCGTCCGGATAGTGGCCAGCGTGCCGGCAGTGAGTGTCGCGGCTCCGCCGTGAATATTGCCGTTATCGATGGTCAGTTCGACGGGCTGGTAATCGATCCGCACCACGTGGTTCAGCAGGTCGCCCGCCTGCGATTTAGCAAAGTTCACCAGCGCCTGGCGTTGGGACGTGTCGGCGCGGCTGTCGACGATCAACACTGCCACAGCCGGATTAACCGGTTCGTAGGGGTTGCCCAACGTATGATCAGTGCGGACCACGCCCACCACGGCCAGTCCGGCGAGATTCACGCCGTCCCAGTTGCCAGTCGAGATCTTCCAGGCGAACACCGCTTCCTTGCCGTTCATCTCGATCTCGCCGTTGGCGAAGCACGGGCCGGTATAGACGTCGGCGGTGCGAGCTTCAATATAGTTGCCGGTCAGGCCATTCGTGGGAATGCTTGCGGCCGGAGAGACAAAAGCAATTGCGCCCACGAGCGCAGTAACAGACAGAATCATCCGCATCCTAAGTAAATCTCCCTCTATCTTTAATTATATCCGTTCGCGCGCCCGCCGCGATCGGCTACATCCCCGCCAGGTTCTTCGCTGTATGGAGGACGTCCAGCAGCATTTTTTCCGTCAGCTTGCCGGTTGAGGTATTTTGCTGGCTGGGGTGATAAGAGCTGACCAGGACCGGCTGCCCCTCGCCGATCCGGAATTGGCGGTTGTGGCCGAAGGTGAAAGCGGAGGGGCTGGAGATCACACCGCGCGCCTTGAGCAGGTGCAGGTAGTTATCGAAAGCGATCCTGCCCAGTGCCAGCACCACTTTCAGTTGGCCGAGCAACTCCAGTTCGCGCTCGAGATAGGGCCGGCAGTTGCGGATCTCCTCTGGCGTGGGCTTGTTGGCGGGCGGGGCGCAGCGCGCCGAGGCGGTGATGTAGACGCCGCGCAGTTGCTGTCCATCGTCGCGGGAAACGCTGGCCGGCTGGGAGGCGAGACCGGTCTGGTATAGAGCGCGGTAAAGCCAGTCACCGGAGCGGTCGCCGGTGAACATGCGGCCGGTACGATTGGCGCCGTGGGCGGCGGGGGCCAGACCGAGGATCAGGATGCGGGCCGCCGGGTCGCCGAACGCGGGTACGGGTTTACCCCAATATGTTTGATCTCGATAGGCGCGCCGTTTGACTTCTGCGACGTGGGCGCAGTATGCCCGCAACCGGGGGCAACGGCGGCAGCGAACGATTTCATTCTGCAAAACGTCGAGCATAACGCGATCGGGTCGAAGGGAGTCTCAAAAAACGGGTCATCCGCATCGAAGACCAAATGCGGCCGCAGCGCCGCACGAAAACTCTTGACGAAAAGCCGGTAAACAGCGGACAATCTAAGTATCCGGTTGCTCCGGCCGGATGGGCGTTGTCCTACCGTGGCGCATTTTCTGTGCGTCCTTTCGCGTGCGGTTTTTGTTATGACAAAGGTACTTTCGTACTCATTCAGCCGGGTGAAAGAAGCTTCATACAGCCATGTGATCGTAGCTTCATATAGTCATGTGTTAGTAGCCGCATTTCTATTGTGCCTGATTTCCACCCTGGGTTTCACTACCACCACCACAACTCAGCCGAAGCGCCGCACGCATCATGCCGCGGCGAACTCGCGTGCGGTTAGAGCCCGGCGCGCGATGGCCCACCGGGCAGCTGTAACACCGGTAGTGGCGCATTACGTCAGGCCCGGCTCTGCGGGACCGGTAATCGCCGGCGGCCCTTGGGATAAGCCGACATATGCCGATTCGACCGAGGGTGACCGGGTGGACGGGGAAGACCTCACGGTTCGCCGCGCGGCAGTAGAGGCGCTGGGTTCTTACAATGGCTCGGTGGTGGTCGTGGACCCAACCTCCGGCCGTATACTCGCCATGGTGAACCAGAAGGTCGCGCTCGGCGAGGGTTTTCAGCCGTGCTCGACGATCAAGGTCGCAGTGGCGTTGGCCGGCTTAAGCGAGAAAATCATCCAGCCCACCGCGCATTACCGGCTCGGCGGCATGCGGATGGACCTGACTTACGCGCTGGCCCGCTCCAATAACTATTATTTCGCCACGCTGGGCCAGAAGCTCGGCTTTGAGAAGGTAGCTTACTACGCGCACCTGTTTGGCTACGGCGAGAAGGCCGGCCTGAACATCCCGGGCGAACAGCCCGGCTACTTTCCGGCGGCGCCTCCCAAGAACGGCGGTGTCGGCATGCTGACCAGTTTTGGCGAGGAGATCCGGCAAACGCCGCTGCAACTGGCCGCGTTGATGGCAGCGGTCTCCAATGGCGGCACTTTGTATTACTTGCAGTATCCGCAGTCGCTGGCCGAAGTGAACGCCTTCGTGCCGCGGGTGAAGCGGCGGCTGGATATTCAGGCTCTAATCCCCATGATCAAACCAGGGATGCGCGGAGCAGTGGAGTTCGGCACGGCGCACCGGGCCAGAGAGGACGGCCCCATCGCCGGCAAGACCGGCACCTGCAGCGAAACCCACACCCATCTGGGATGGTTCGGCTCGTTCAACGAAATAGGTGGCAGGAAGCTGGTGGTGGTGGTACTGCTGACGGGCGGCCGCCCGGCGATAGGTCCGCTGGCGGCTGGCATCGCCGGCGATGTCTACAAGCTGCTCGGCGAGGCGAACTACTTTCTCAGCGAGTTCCCCATCACGCCGGCGAATCTGGTGGCAACCCAAATCTGCTGCGCTCGATAGGCTACGGGATTCAGTTCTATCCCGCCGCGGGCTTACGCCTCCCGCTTAGCGATAAACCAACCACGTTCCAGTTAGCATCAAGCCGAGCAGGAGGGCCGCTTCGATGAGCAGATGCCAGGCATTCGATCCCAGCGCAGCGGCGCCAGCCGGCCAAACTTGCTTCAATCGAACCGTCATAGACTGAGAGCCACCTTTCTCCGAACTCGCAGGGGCGACTGGCACCGCTGCCGGTGAGCGGGACGGCCTTCGCAGTCCGCTTCTAAGCCAGAACCCGAGACCGCCGGCGGAGGTCATGCGCCCCTCTCCAACCGCAGGCTGCGGAACTGCGGGAGGAGCGCGAACGGCTGGGCCAGGGCTGCAATCTGTTCGCCGGCTTGCCGCACATTGTTTTCCGCGAATGCGGCCGGTTCGCCGGCAGCCAGTTGCATGTAGACGATGCGCATAGGGTCAATGCGCATGAGGCGGCAGCAGGTGGCATCCACCGCCACCGGGTTCGTGCCCGCCACCAACACGCCCATCTCCTTGGCAACGCCCTGAATGGGGCCGTTGCCTTCCATACCGACGATGCCGTCCACCAGCGCGAACGGCCGCGGAAACACGCTGTGCAAGTCGGCAATCGATTCGTGGATGCCGGCCCAATGGAGCACATTCTTCGGCCATCCGTAGACACCGCCGGGCACAACGCCGAACAGGTTTTTCATGGAAAGAGTCGCGCCCACCCAGTGATGCGTTTTCATCTTGGGCATGGACACCAACAGCCCGGCCCCTAGAATGGTGTTGGGCAGATACACCCGTTTGAGCTTGGAGAACCGCCGCGGTAAATCGACCAGCGTGACCTCGTCCAGGTTGAGGTCGACGAAGTTGTCTTCGAAGCCGGGAATGGTTTGGAAATAGCCGGCGGCTTCGGCGAGGTCCAGCGTATCGCGGCGATGTCCCGGTCCTTCGGCAATCGTCACCCGGGAAGCTCCCAGAGCACGGAAGGCCTCGAAGACCGCATGAACCAGCAGCGGGTGAGTGTTAATGGTGCTTTCCGGCTCAAACTCCACCAGATTCGGCTTGATCACCACGGAGCGGCCGCGGACCGCCAGGCGCTGCGAGGCAACCAGCCGGCGCACAGTATCGTAGAGACGCTGGTCATAGGCCGGAGCGCGCACGATGGTCGTTTCCGACTGGGGCAAGTGGACCGGCCTGGCGCAGCCGGTTGCCACCAGTGCCGCCGCCGAACCAGCCAGCCAATCGCGTCTTGTCATCACTTTGCCCATGACTCAAATCCACAGCGCGCTCTTGCCCGCCACTGCATCATCAGCCAGAACGCTGGTGGCAATTTCGGGCACGGTGCGGTACCTGATGCCGGGTGGAGGCGCATAGCCCGCGGGCATGCGGCCGTGAGCTTGCAGTCCCAGCCGCAGCCAATTCAAGGCATCGGCCGACCGGCACTGGCCGAGGAAGCTCAAAGCCAGGACCAGAGACTGATCCACTTGCGGCCCGTGGCGGCCCCGCAGGGCGGCCAGCGCCATTCCGGTGGTCTCCGGGTAAGGCTCGCATTCGTATCCCAAGGCCCTAGTCGCCCCGTGGTTCCAGCCGCCGCCCTTGCACACACGGTTGATCAGAAACTGCCGGCCTTGGCCGATGCGCTCTACCAGGCCAGGCGTGGAATGCAAGTGGTTCTGGCGGTCGAGTGCCAAGATCGCCAGCGAGGTGGGACTCACCCACGCCGCGGTCCCCGGCACCCAGGGCCAGCCCGGGGCCTTACTTTCGGGGGGAGTCTGGCCGCCCGCCAGCCACTGCCGAATTCGGAACAGGGTGGTCGACTCCATTCCCGTGGTTGCCGACAGCCAGGCTATGGCGCGCCGGTGGCTCTCCTCTCCCAGACGCTCTGCGGGCAGGAGTGCGGCCAGCGAGGTGACCCAGCAACTATCCCCGACGCCGGGACGCGCCTGCCAGCCCCCGTCGCCTTGCTGGGTTGCGCGCATCCAATGGAGCCCGCGTTGGACCGCTGCCGTATCGCCGGCCGCCGCCAACGCGAGTACCGCGTAGGCGGTCGGCTCGGTCCACGAACCACCGCGGCCATAGGACCATCCGCCATCAGGGTTCTGCTGTTGGACCAGTTTGGATATCAACATTACTCGCGCCTCCGGACGGCGCTGACCGAGGGTAACAGGGTTGCCGCGCGCTTAGCGTTCGGGCCCACGCTTGCGCCGGCGAGCCAGCAGCATGACCAACGTTATTCCTCCCGCGACCCAAAGCGGCCCGAGTATCGGCAGGTGCATGTGACCTCCTTTTTTGTGTCGGCCCCGGGAATCCTTTGGGAAGCCCGAACGGCCGGGAATGCGCGAACCCGCACTACCGCGACGTACGGCGCGAACGGCGCCGCCGCACGAACAGAAGGATCGCTCCACCAGCCAGCAGCCACATCAGGGATTCTATGATACTGTTTGTCGTCATCCGTCAAAATCCTCTTTTTCGTTTAGTGAACTTGCTTCATCATTGGGAACAGATACTTGAAAATCTGCAGCAGTGCTGGCCCGGCCGCCACAATCAGAATCGAGGGCAGGATGCAGAAGAAGATCGGAAAGACCAGCTTCACGCCCACTTTTCCGGCGCGCTCCTCGGCTTCCTGACGCCGGCGGGTGCGCATGAAGTCGGAATGGTTGCGCAGGCTCTCGCCCATGCTGGTGCCGAACCGGTCATTCTGAACCAGGATGGCCACCAGCTTACGAATTTCCCCCTCGCCCGTCCGCTCGGCGAAGTTCCGCAAAGCGTCGGCCCGCCGCTTGCCCGCCCGCATTTCCAGCGTAACCAGGGACATTTCCTCGCTCAACTGGGGGTGCGAGAGCGAGAGTTCCCGTGCCACGTGCTGCATCGCCTGGTCCAGGCCCAGCCCGGCTTCCACCGACACCACCAGCATGTCGAGCGCGTCCGGCAGCGAAAGCCGCAGGATATCCTGGCGTTTTTTCACCTTCTTCTCGAGGAAGAACTTGGGCAGAATCCACCCAGCCATGGCTCCGGATACCAGTAGCATCACCTTCATCCCCGGGTTGGATGGCATTTTCGCCAGCATCAGGAACGCCAGCGTCACTATCACCAGGGTGCTGATGATCCTCAGGCCGTAGAACACCGGGGCCGCGCTTTCGGACCGGAACCCAGCGCGGATGAGAGATGCCTTGAGCGTGGCCACGTCCTGTTCGGACGAGGGCATGCGCGAACCGATGTTCTGCAAAAACGTGACCACGGTGTGCGGGTGGGGAGCTTCGGTAATGTCGCCGGCTACACGCGGGCCGTCCAGAATGACCGGGTTGCCGAGTTGTCGCAGAAACTTGTTGGGCTTGCAGAACAGGCGATAACCAGCCCATCCCATAAGCAACATCTGCATCAGAAACGCGGAAATCGCCAGAAAGATCGGGTGCATATCAAACCTTGATCGTGATGATCTTCTTAATGAAGAAATAGCCTAAAAACTGGGCGGCGATGGCGCCGCCGATCAGCCACTTGCCGTCGGGATCGTGGGCCATGCTCTGCAGGTATCCCGGGGCCACGAACAGCATGCCCAGCATGGTGCAGATGGGCAGCAAGGTCAAAATGGTGGCGGTGAGCCGGCCATGCGCGCTGGCCGCCTTGACCTGCCCTTTGAGGCGGAACCGCTCGCGGATGACGTATGCCAACCGGGTCAGGATCTCGGCCAGGTTGCCGCCGGTCTGCTTTTGCAGCAGGACCGAGGAGGTGAAGAATCTGACATCCAGCAGCGGAACGCGCTCAGTGAAATTGCGTAAAGCGGCTTCGAGCGAAGCACCCAGGTTTTGTTCGTTGAACAGCGTGCGGAACTCCTGGCCGAGAGGGTCCGCAATTTCCTCGCCGACCATCTCCAAACTAATGGTGAAGGCGTGGCCGGCACGCATGGAACGCGAGAGAAAATCCAGCGCCTCGGGGAACTGTTCTTCCAAAGTGTCCATACGCTTCTTGCGTCTCTTCTTCACGTATAAGTACGGCAAGGACGCGGCCAGTGCCGCGACGCCGATGGCAGTTACGAAGCGGTTGATCAGAAGCCCTACCGCCGCGCCCAGGCCGAGGCCGGGAATGCAGAGTAGGGCCATCGCCGCCAGCATATGTGTCGCCGACCAGTTCATGCCGGCTTGCTGAATCTGCCGCTGCGCGTGCCGGGAGAACTGGAACGCTTTGATGCGCGCCATCAGCCCGTCGGGTCTATCGGGGTCCACCTCGCGCAGCAAGTTGGTGATCGCCTCGGCAGGCTCGCCGGCCGCGGTGTGCAACATGTCGATCACTTGCTTCTTGCGGCGCGCCTCGGTGAACTTGATGCCGACGCTGGCCGCGGCCAGCACCAGCGCAAAGATCAGCACGAACACTGCAATCATCATTGCGGTCATTTAATTAATCTCCACCACGGTTTGGAACATCTGTTGTGGCAGGGTGATGCCGCACGCCTTGAGGCGCTCATAGAACTTCGGCCGGATGCCCGTGGCGCGGAAGCGTCCCAGGACTCTGCCGCTTTCGCTGATGCCCGTCTTTTCGAAGAGGAAGATGTCCTGCAGGGTGATGATGTCCTGCTCCATGCCCACAACCTCGGTGATGTGGGTAACGCGGCGCGTGCCATCGCTGAAACGCGAGATCTGCACGAACAGGTTGACCGCCGAAGAAATCTGCTGCCGCACCGAACGGATTCCCATGTTGGCGTTTGCCATGCCCACCATCACCTCCAAGCGTCCCAGGCTGTCGCGGGGGGTGTTGGCGTGGATGGTAGTCAGCGACCCATCGTGGCCGGTATTCATGGCCTGCAGCATGTCCAACGCTTCCTCGGCGCGAACCTCACCCACGATGATCCGGTCGGGCCGCATACGGAGGGCGTTAACGACCAGTTGCCGGATATGAATGGCGCCTGTTCCTTCCACATTGGCCGGGCGGGTTTCCATGCGTGCCACGTGTGTCTGCTGCAGCCGCAACTCGGCCGCGTCCTCAATGGTCACAATGCGCTCATCCTCGGGAATGTAACTGGACAGGGCGTTGAGCAGCGTGGTCTTGCCGGCGCCGGTTCCACCGGAGATGAGGATGTTGAGCCGCGCCTTCACGCACGCCCGCAGCAGCTCCAGCATGCCTTCGGTGAGCGATAGCTTGGCGACCAGGTCCTCGCCTTTCAAACCGTGGCGGCCGAAGCGGCGGATGCAAAGCAGCGGGCCGTCTACCGCGACCGGCGGAATGGCCGCGTTGACGCGCGAGCCATCCGGCAGGCGCGCATCCACCAGCGGCGAGCTCTCATCGACGCGGCGTCCGACCCGCGATACGACTTTCTCGATGATGCGCAGCAGGTGTGCGTCGTCCTTGAATTCGACGGGGGTCCGGTACAGCTTGCCGGCGCGTTCCACGTACACCAGCTTGGGCGTGGTCACCAAAATGTCGCTGACCGTCGGATCCTGCAGCAGCGGCTCCAGCGGCCCAAGCCCGAACACCTCGTCCAGAATCTCTTCGATGACGCGGTCCTTTTCCACCAGGCTGAGCGGTGTCTTCTCTTCGTCCACCAGCTTGGCTACCGCGACCCGGATCTCTGCCCGCACCCGATCGCCCGCCATCGAGGACAAAGCCTCCAGGTTGATACGGTCGAGCAGCTTGCGGTGCAGCGTGAACTTCAGTTCCTGGTACTCCGGAGTGTAACCCTCGCGTACAAAGAGCCGGTTTACCCAGCCGGCCTCCCGGTTGTCCCCTTGTCTCGTCGGCAAATCCATCAAAGCGGCCATGGCATTTCCTTCCTCTTATCGATCAAACAGCCCGAAGCGCTTCTTGTTGGGCTTGTCTTCTTCGGTTTCAAGGTTGGCCAGCTTCAGGGCCAACTTCGAAATCTGCCTGCCCAGTTCCCCCGTGCGGTTCAGCATCCGCCCCTCGGCGTACGTCTCGTATAGCTCAGGGTAGTCATTGGGGACCATGAAAAAGATGGGCAGTCCCAGCATCCTTTCCAGTTCGCTCGGCGTGATGTCCAACCGCTTGGGCGCGCGATTGAGGATCAGCCTGATCTTGTGCTTGCCGAATCCGCTGTCGAGCAGAGTTTGCGTAATCTGCTTGGTCTGATGCAGCGCCGGCACCTCGAGGGTGGTTACCAGGAAAGCCTCGTCGCATTCCTCGAGCGCCGCCATGCAAATCGGGCTAAGACTCCGGCCCAGGTCCACCAACGTCCAGTCATAATGCGGTTTGACGAAAGCCAGTACGTGGCGCACCTGCTCCTCGGTAGGCCGCATCTTGGAGGCTAATGCCAACGGCGAGGCGACAATCTCCACTCCGGGAATGCCGTTCGACACCAGCGCCTTCCAATAGTGAATGTCCAGCCGGTGCAGATTGGTGATGGCGTCCAGAATCGAGTACACAGACTGGGTCTTGGTAATGAACCCCACCATTCCAGCGTCCAGATCGAGATCCGTCAGCAGCACCTTCTGATTCTGCCGGCCCAATTCCGCCGCCACGTGGCAGACCACGGTGGTAGCACCGCAGCCGCCCTTCGCCGAGAAGAAGCCGAAGGCCTTGCCGGCTCCTTTTGATCCACCGTCGCGCCGCCGGCTGCGCTCCGCCGAGCGCCGCTCGAGCGCCTTGCGCAGCGGATCCCGCAAGGGCGGGTACAGGTATTCGTTGATTCCCGCACGCAGTGACGACAGGATAGCGTTTGAATCGGCCGAGGTGTTGAGCGCGATGATCATCGGGTCGCCGGTCACCGCGCGGATCGACGACACCAAGCCCTCTAGCGGTTCTTTCCACCCACTGATGTCCACCAGAACTACGTCCGGCCGCATTCGCTCCAGCCGATCGAGAAAATTGCTGACGTCGCCCACGTCCTGGTGCTCGACGATGACGCGGAACGGCAACTCGCCCAGGCAAGCTTGCGCCTGGTCCCACAGCTCGCGATTCTCGATCGCCAGACCGATGGTCAGAGGGTACATGTTGCTTCCCCGGATTTCCTGGCTACGGCTTGCCCGGGGGCGGCGTAGCGGCTGGTGCAGGAGCTGGTGCAGCGGCCGGCGCTGAATTCGGGTTTGAAGATTGATCCGAGCTCAACGGCTGCACCGCCGGTGCCAGCGACGGCGCGGCGTTTAAGCCCCTGGAAGAAGTGGCCGCTTCCTTTTTCATCTGCTCGAGCATTTGCTCATAGGGCACGGGCGGCCCGTTCAGCTCGACTGGGGGCCCCGTCTTGTCCAACCCCGGCTGCTGTACCGAAGGCGAGATCGGTTTCATGAACGGTTCCTGCCAGCTCAGCTCGGGCACGGGCTGCCCCACCTTAATCGGCCGCACCAATTCCGGCGTCACGATCACCAGCAGTTCGGAGTTTTCGTGTTTCAATATCTGGCTCTGGAATAGTTTGCCGAGCAGCGGAATACTCGACAGCCCGGGGATTTTGGACAGGGTGTTGCTCATCGATCTGTCCATCAGGCCGGCGATTGCAAGACTCTGCCCGCTTTCCAGTTCCACCGTGGCCTCGGTCTTTTGGGTTTTCAGGCCGGGAATCGAGAAGCCGCCGATTTCGACGCTGGTGGTGGGGTCGATGATGCTGTATTCCGGAGCGACCCGCATGCGGATCGTGTTGCGCGGCGTGATGACCGGCAGGAACTTCAGCTTGATACCGTATTCCTCATACATCACGGTTATCGCTCCCGCGGCCGCCCCCGCCTGCACTACCGGGATGGGAAACGAGCCGCCGGAAAGGAAGTTCGCTTCCTGCCCGTCGGCTGTCAGCAGGTTCGGCTCCGCAAGTACTTCCGCCAGGTTCCTCTCCTGGAATGCCTGGATGGCCGCTCCCACGTTGATGTCTTTGCGAAAAAGAAGAATCTGCGCCACAGTTGAGAGATTGACTCCACCCGACATGCTGGTGCCGGAGGTACCCCTGCTGGCGCTGACGATCGGCGAAATGCCGGCTTGCGACGTCCCTATGCCGGTGGTTTGGCCGAACGCGTTGGTGAGGAGGGAAAAGCCCAAATCCCGCTCCGCGCTGAGGTCAATGGTGGCGAACTTCACTTTCAACAGTATTTCCGGGCCGCTTGCTGCCACGGCCACCTGCAGCAGGTTCATCGGCTTGCCCAGGGTGGAAGCAATCTCCAACACGCGGTTGGCGCTCAGAATGTCTGGCACTGTGCCGCGGACGAAGACCCGGTCGTTATCGTAAGTGACGTTGATATTGTCATTGGGAAAGTCGCGCGCAATTTGCTGCCGCACAGCTTCCAATTTGAGAGGGCTCATGCGCACGGTCAGGTCATAGACCAGGCGCCGGCCGCCCTGCTGCCAGACAATCAGAGAAGTCTCGCCGGGAGCTTTGCCGTTGATCAGCACTTCCTGCGGGTTAATGGCGACGGCCTCCACCAGGTCGCCGTTGGCCACCGAGATCTTTTGAATCTTGAGCGGGCTGTCGATGATCAGGCTCTTGCCCACCGTCGCTACCAGCTTGCCGTCGACTCCGGACCGGGCTGCACCAGCAGCGGCCGGTTCCTGGTTCACCGGGGCCGGATCGGCCCCCCAAAGCACTACTGCCGGCGCCATCCAGGCGGCTAGCAGGCAGACCGGGATCCCACGGGCGCGTGTCATTTACTTAGCCTCCCCGGGCGTGTCGAACTTGGCTTCTTTGCGATTCGTGCCCGAAATGATCTCCATCACAAAAGCCGGCTCTTTGTGCACCACCGGCAGTTCCGCGCGAATTTCCGGTGCGCGGCGAACCCGCGGAGGCGCCGGTTCCCCGTCGGTCGGCTCCTGCGGTCCCATCTTCACCCTGCCGTCGAACAGGCGCGCCAGCGCCGTGCCCGGCGTCTTGGCAATAGCCTTGTCGAGCGGATTGCGCAGGGAGAGCTGAACCGTGGTCTGCGCCGATGCCAGGCTCAACTGTTCCGCCTGCTCGGGCGTAGCCAGCACAGTGATCACCTGCACCACCTGTGGTTTTCCCTCGGGGTCCTTTTTAAAATCCTGTCCGGCCGACAACACCGTGACGTCCTGTAGCAGGGTCTTGGTCACCGTCCCCATGCGGTTGTCGCCGCCGGGAGAATTACCGGAGATCAGCACGTCCACATGCATGCCCGCCACCACGAAGCCCGCCACTCCGGCCACTTCATTGACCCGCAGCGGCACGGCCCGAAAGCCTTGAGGGATCAGCACTGTGAATCCGCCTCCCTCGCCCGGCGGCGCCAGACGCTTCTCGATCACCGGCTCCTTAGCCATGATCGGGGTGATCACACCGCGCCCCCACAGTTGCTTGGGGACGCTGGTAGATCCTTCGGGAACGGGGCCGGTCCAGTCGTCCAGCTTCACGTCCTCTTCCTTGATCACCGCGCCGACATCCAGGTCTTTGGCAGCCACCGCAATCTTGACCGTTGCTTGCGCCGCTGGCTGTGCCGGCCGGTTCATCACCGCCTTGTACAGCATCGAGCTGACGGCTAACGCCACCACGGTCGCGAAGATCAAAACAAAGACGAATCTCTTGTTCATTTTTCCTTCCCGCTGTCCGCCGCGCCCCGGCTTGACTTACGGGACCTCACTGCCGCCTCCCAAACTTGGCGGCCTGATCGCTAAAAACTGCACGAGATGCAGCCGCAGCGCTTTGGGCTTGGCTCTTTCAACCGCGCTGCGGCCATCTCACCTTATTTGTCATCGTCCCAACCGGCAGTCCTTGCCGGCTTGATGAGCACCTCCGTCCGCGTCGGGCGGGCGGCATGCTCAAGCGGGAAGTCTAGCTGCTAGCGCTGGTGTTGGCCGCAGTCAACTGGCTATTGGTGGTTGACCAAATGCCCTTGATGCTGCCGCCGGCCGTGATGAACAGAGCGGCCGAGGCCAGAGCCACGAACGCGAGCAGGAGGGTATATTCAATCAGGTCCTGGCCTTGTTCGTCATTCCAAAAACTACGCAGATACGTCATTTCGATTCGCTCCTAAGTCTTGGATCCAAGTTCCGTGATCAGTTGATCACTGGTTGGTGTTTTCGTGACCTCTCGGTCACGGCCTGATCCGCCACCAGTGGCAGCGGAAGCCCGATCCCCCAACGCCTGGCCGCGCGCACGGAACAGCAGCGCCACGCCATCGTCGTATACCACCCGCCATCGGTTCGACTCTTTCAAAGCGCCGGTTAACGGCGAGTCGGGGGGCATTAAAACCGTATCCACTCCGAACCGGGCCAATGTCTGGTCCCAGCCGTAGTTCACATTGAGGACGGCGAGCAGTTTGGTCTCGAAATCGTCCCCGTAGAAATCGCTGCGCCCGTCCACGAACACTCTGGACCGCGGATACAGGCGGTAAATGAGGTAATCGCCCCATTGATCGAAAGTGAAGACCCGCGCCGCAGGATATCGTCCCAGTGCGCTCACAGCGTTAGCCGGATACCGCTGCGGATCGAATTCGGCGCGAAACCGTTTCGGCGGATGGGGAGCGTACAGAAGCGCCACCACCAGTGCCACCCCGGCCACGCTGGCCAGGTGCCAGCGCCCGATAGCGTCCGTCTCGCTGGTTTCCCGCACGACGCGGTTGAACCGCGCGGCCGCCCGCTGCAGCCAGGCCGCTACCGGCGCCGTCGGCAGGTACTGCAGTCCTGCGGCGGCGGCGGCGGCCACCATCGGCGCCGCCACGATCATGAAAATCGGAATATTGCGCGCCGCCAGCAGCGCGGCGTGCGCCCACAACAAAAGCAACAGCGGCTCGACGAAACTGCCCTGCCGCGCATACCACGCCGCGGCGAGCACACCGCCCGCCAGCATGGTTTCGAAGAAGATCGCAATCGGATGATGGAAACTCACCGAAAGGAACTCCATAATGTGCTCGGCCTGATACGGGTCGCGCAGATACCGCAATACGTGGGCATGCAAGTGGTACGTGTACGGATTCAGCAGGCTTGCCGCCAGGCACGCCAGCGCGCTCAGGAAGTACTTCTTCGCCCGGCCGAGCCCGGCCGCGCGGCCTTCGTTCTGAGCGGCCAGCAGAATCTGCAACAACTCCGCCACGCCGAAAACCGCGATCATCAGCACGCCTACCGGAAACCCGCCGTGAAGGTTGGTCCACAGCACCGTCAGCACCGGCAGCAGCACCAGCCACGGGATACCCGCAACCCGCGTGCGCCCTTCCTTCACGTGATACAGCGCATTCAGAAAGACCACCGTAAACAACAGCGTGAACAGGTGGGGCCGCGCCAGCCAATGAATCGACGACGCCCCCACCGCGAGCACCGTCACCGCCACCGCCACGAGCGCATTCGATTTGCGCCGCGCCAGACGGAACAGCAGCGTAAAGATGGCCGCCAGCAGCAGCACCGCGAACAGCGAAACGGCAGCCAGGCCACCGACGCGGTTCAGACTCGCAAAGATCACATCCGCCAGCCATTCCCACGCGTACCAAACGCTGTTCGGCTTGGAATACGAAAACAGGTCCCGATACGGCACCGCGTGATGCGCCAGAATCCATTGGCCGGTGCGAATGTGCCAGCCGGTGTCGCAATCGCCCAGCAAACTGATCAGCCCGTCCATGCGCCCGAACAAGAACACCACGGGCATCAAGAACGCGATGTCCGTCAATGACGGCAGCAGCTTGACCGCAACTCTGGAACCAGCCGTGTCCATAAAATCACGCCATCCAAGCCGGAGACTGCACATCCTCCGTGGTGTGCAATCGGTCGTGAAAGGCTCGAAAATCCATGTAATTAACCCGGAGCGCCACCAGCGGATATCCGCGTCCCGAGTCCGTCACCCGCAACACCGTGCCCTGACAATGAATGCACTTCTGCCCAAATCCGTGATTCGCCGGCAACTCCAACTCGAGCGTCAAAATCTGCCCCAGCGATGGCATCGGCAGCGTTTGGTCTCCCCCTTGCCACGCCAACAAAAGGCCGCTGCGGCTAATATTTTCCGTGTACAAGGCGCTGCGCAGCCATAGAACCGGCGATGTAACGTGGCACCGGAGTTGGATCTCAATCCGCGGGCTCTCGCGCCGGTTGATATTCTTCATGCGCTTTGCTTCGACACTGGCGAGGGTAGCGCGCTAATTGTCCTGTCATCAATATCGTAAAAGGGCTATATCCATCTGTATTCGAAGGTTATTAGGGGCGAATTCGATGATCTGCCGGCGGTATCGATGGCCCTTGCGGTACTATTTTTTGTGATTCCGTATCCAATTCATCAGGTATTATGCAAATGGTAGGGTTAGCATACGGCATTATCCGGTCATTTAACAGGTGTTATCATGCGTCTTACGACGCTTCTAACCGACGCATTAAACGCTATAAATAAACGACTTGTACGATTCAATGCGGAGACATTTTGTGGATAAAGCGTGGTTAATGTTGCATATTTATGTAGAGTTATTGTTGAATACTATTGACAACCGAAGTAAATAGGCCGACAATTCTGACTGAACAGTACTGGATACAGAAAAATCTGAAGCTGGCAATATTGCACGGCAACAGGCTGTTTCAAGAAGTGGAGAATTATGACGCGAATTCTTCTGTACAGCGATGAACCCATCCTAGCCAAAGGCCTCGAATCGGTCTTATGCCAGGTTGAAAACTTTGAACTGCTGCCAAGCTGCAACACCGTAACGTCCCTAATGGAACAAATGGCACACGGTGCGCCTGACCTGGTGCTGATGGACCTGACACCAGAGATCACTTTCGCTGTTCTCAGTGAAATGCAGCATGCCATGCAGACCACCAAGATCGTGCTCTGGGTGAACTCGATTTCGACGGAGCTGGCCTTCCAGGCGATGGGCCTGGGCGTGCGCGGCATCCTGCGAAAGACCCTGGCTACCGACCTGCAAGTCAAGTGCTTGCAAAAGGTCCAGGCCGGCGAGCTGTGGTTTGAAAAGGCGCTCACCGACAGCTTCCTCTGCGCCCGCCGTGTGGCGTTGACGCAGCGCGAAGGGCAGCTCGTGAGCCTGCTTTCGCAAGGGCTGAAGAACAAGGAGATTGCCACCACGCTGATGATCTCCGAAGGCACCGTAAAGGTGTACTTGTCCAGGCTCTTCCAAAAAGTCGGCGTCAAGGACCGCTTCGAGCTGGCCCTGTTCGGCTTGAAGAACCTGACCACCGGCCAGCTTCCCGTTTCCGACAAGAGCCATCGCGGCGCGTCGGCCGGTATGCCCGGCCTGCGCTCGCTGGTTCTCGAGAAGCCGATGGACCGGGCCGACGCGCCGGTGCGGTTCCCCACACCGTTGCGGCCCCTGGCTTCGCGTTACTAGTCATCGGTATACTTCGTACTGTTAGCGGGCGGCCAAGCGCATCAGCGCGGCCGCCCGCTTTTTCTTTTCAACCCAGGATGGAAATCTGAGCGCGGCCTTCAGCCTGCTGCCGCAGGTTGGATCGCCGGTTGAGCCACCCAGGTAAACCGCCGACACACTCTCCCCGGCAATCGGCCGCCAGCAGCGGCTGCCACTCAGCGTTTCGTGTTTGGCTCTCGAACAGATGATATCCTGTTGGCTCAGCCACAGTCGCCCATTTCGATAATACCCATGCAACCTCGCGCTCTCTCCCCCGTCCGCGCCCACTCGACCGCCGCCGGCCTGGCGCTTGTCTTTGGGTTCATCTCTGCCGTTCCGGCCGCCCAAGCTCAACCGCCGATCTTCACGCCGTTTCACGCCAACGGAATCTACGAACTCGGCGAAAAAGCAGGCTGGAGGGTGACACTCCCGCCCGGCGCGGCCGCCCCCAGCAGCCCTTACACCTACACCATCAAGAAGAATAACTTCGATATCCTTGCGGCGGGCGCGCTCGATTTCTCGTCGGGCAGCGCCACCATCGAAACCGAACTCGGCGAGCCGGCCATGCTCTATGTCGAAGTTAGTGCCGGTGCAACTCCAGCGCCGCCGGCCCACGGTCCGAACGCCGCTGCGCCGGTGGTCGCGAAGAGCGCCGCCATCCATCTTGGCGCGGCCGTTGCGCCCTGGTTGTTACAACCGTCGGTTCCCCGCCCTGCCGATTTTGACGCGTTCTGGGACGCTAAACTGAAGGCCCTTAGCCAAATCCCGACCAATCCGGTCCTCACAGCTACCGAAACCAGCAAGCCCGGCGTGGAACTGTACACAGTCAAACTGGACAGCCTCGGTTCCCACGTCCAGGGCTACCTCGCAAAACCCGCCAAGGAAGGAAAGTTTCCGGCGCTCGTGATATATGAGTGGGCCGGCGTGCATGCCCTTCAACCGGCGACGGTCATGGATCGCGCGGCCGAGGGCTGGCTGGCTTTCAACGTGGATTCGCACGACCTGCCGCCCAGCCAGGCGACCGGAGTCAGCACCGGATACCAGGCAATCGGCAACACTGACAGAGAAACATCCTACTTCCTCGATATGTATCTTCGCGACTCGCGCGCCATCGACTACATTGCGAGCCGCCCGGATTGGGACGGCAAGACAATCGTCATCATGGGCACCAGCATGGGCGGCCAGCAGAGTCTGGTGACCGCAGGCCTGAATCCCAAGGTAACCGCGGTGATCGTCAATGAACCTGCCGGCGCCGATTCCAACGGCGATCTGCACGGCCGCAAGGCGGGCTATCCGAACTGGGATTCCGGCAATCCTAAAGTCATGGAGACGGCTCTCTACTTCGATACCGTCAATTTCGCTTCTCGCATCAAAGCCCCGGTCGTCGCCGCGATGGGCTTCATCGATGTAGTTGTTCCGCCAGTCGGCGTCTGGACGGCCCTTAACCAAATCCCCGGCCCCAAGGAAGCCATCCCCATGGTCGAGTCGAACCACAATAACCTGACTCCCGACAAAATAGGCGCGTTCGAAACCCGTTCCAAGGAAGTGCTCGGCATCATCCTGAGTGGCGGCGAATTCAAACCGAACGAAGAACTGACCTGCAGGAAGTGAGTGGAGCAGGCGCTTTCGCCTGCAAACCGATTTCTCGCAGCGCCGCTCCGGCGGCTCTCAGTGGGCCGGCGGCGTTTCGCCAATCGTGACAGTGGATTGAAGGCCTTTGCCTCGTTCGTATAGCGCCAGTTCGCCGTCGGTGAGGCGGCGATTCGGTGCGCTTTAAGCACTATCAAGCACGAGGTTACACTTGTTGCCAGCCGTCATGAATCCCCCTTAGAGGCTACCCGGCAAATATCCGCGGCGCGAGCGTGGCTCTACAGTAACTGCATTTCCCGCTGCATTTCGCCGGTCACCCGCGCCTCGTGATCGCCCACGAACATGTCGATCTCCGAGCGTACGCCGAAATGCGGCAGGTAAACGCCGGGTTCAATGGAGAAGCACGTCCACGGAATCACGCGCCGCTCGTCGTGGTTTTCCAGGTTGTCCATGTTGGCGCCGTTGCCGTGCACTTCCACGCCGATCGAATGGCCGGTACGATGCACGAAATATTCGCCGTAGCCGGCGCTCGCGATCACGCCGCGGCTGGCATCGTCCACTTCGAAGCCGCGCAATTCCCTCTTGGCCGCAACCGCCTCCTGGACGCGCCTTATGGCTGCGTCGCGCGCGCCCGTCACTACGCCAAAAACCTGGCGCATCTCCTCCGGCGGCCGTTCGCCGCAGAAACCGGTCCAGGTGATGTCGTAGTAGACCGCCTCCGGCTGGTCGAGCTTGGCCCACATATCGAGCAGCACCCAATCGCCGGAGCGAATCGGCGCGGTGACTTCTTCGGTCGGCTCATAATGCTGGTTGGACGAGTTGGCGTTCACACCCACGATCGGGCCGTGATCGGTGACCAGGCCCGCTTTGGCGAAGCGCTCGCGAATGAACTTCTTGACTTCGACTTCGCTCAGCGGCGCGCGGTTGCGGGTGCGTTCGCGGATCAGGGCGAAGGCTTCGGCGCGCACTTTGTCGACCCTGCGCCCGGCTTCCAGGTGCGATTCCAATTGCGACGCCGTCCAGCGCGCTTCGAATACCTGAATCAATTCCGCCGAGCTGACCACCTCGAGGCCGAGGCTGCGCACCAGCTCAACGGTGCCCGCGTCCACCATCGCCACGTACGGAATGGCGCACAGGGGCGAATATTGCATGGCCACGCGCTTCAGTCCGGCCGTCATCTGGCGCAACCGCTCCACCTGTTCGCTCCAGCCGGAATACAGCAGCTTCTCGCCCGGCGCGCCCGCGGTCATGCCGCGCTCGATGCGGTGCTCGAGGCCGCGCGGCTCGCCCGTAGCCGGGATCAGGTAATACCAGCGGCGCGTAGGCGTGCGCGGCGGCGTGAATCCCAGCACCCGGTACGCCAGCGGGTCGCGCAAATGATGATCGAAAAACAACCAGCCATCCAACGCCTGGTTGCGCAATTCCTGCTGAATCTTGGCGAGTTCCATAAGCGGCTCCTATAGTCTATCCGATGAGCCTCCCGTTGGGTGCGCGCCAGTTCGCTCGTGTGTTCGCTCCGCGATGTGGATTATACTGTGGAGTAGAGTCCACAATGAAAACCATACAGGTGGTGCTGGACGCCAAGCTCCTGAAGGCGGCCGATCTGGCGGCGAAGCGGCGGAAAGTGAATCGATCGGCATTGATTCGTCATGCTCTCGAACAGCACCTCAAGCGCCTGCATGAACTCGATTTGGAAGCGCGGGAGCGGCGCGGCTATGCGGCCCAGCCGCAGCGTGAGGAAGAGTACGGCATCTGGGAGGCTGCTGCAGCATGGCCGGCGCTATGAGCCGCGGTGAGGTCCGTCTCTGCCGGTTCGCGCCTCCGGACAAACAGCGGCCGGTGCTGATCCTCACGCGCGATAGCGCCATCGGCCATCTCGCGACCGTGACCGTCGCTCCCATCACATCGACCATTCGTGGCGTGCCCTCCGAAGTGATCCTGGACGTTGGCGACGGGATGAAGAGCCGCTGCGCGGTCAATCTGCACAACGCCGTCACCATCGCTCAGATGCGGCTCGGGCGCCGCCTTGGCGCCTTAAGCGCGGAGCGAATGCGGGAGATTTGCGCGGCCTTGGGCTTTTCGCTCGGGTGTTCCTAGCGAAGCGCATCCGTTCGCCTGCGCACATCCCGTCCCAATTTCGAACGCCTCTCGCGTAGGCGCGGCGCGGCGCTGTGCGCGTTTGGCCCTGTAATCGACCCGCCGCGTTGGCATGACAATTGCCGCCATCCTTGTCGTGCGCACCCTCATTCAGGATCTCCGTTTCGGTTTCCGCATGGCCCTGCGAAGCCCCGGCTTCACGCTGATCGCGGTGCTGACGCTGGCCGCCGGCATCGCCGCCAATTCCACCGTTTTCAGTTGGATTGACGGCATCCTCCTGCATCCGGTCCCGGGTGTGGCCGACCCAGCCAGATTGGTCGCCTTCGAGACCGTGGCGCCGAACGGCGACGCCCTGACTACTTCCTATCCAGATTATCGGGATTACCGCGACCATCTGAAGCTGATCAGCGGCCTGGCAGGTTCCATGGAGATTCCGTTCAGCGTCGGTAAGGACGTGCATGCGGAGCACGTCTGGGGCGAACTGGTCACCGGCAATTATTTTGCCGTGGTCGGCGTGAAGCCGATCCTGGGCAGAACGTTTGCGCCCGATGAGTATGGCGACGCGCAGGGCGCTCACCCCGTGATAGTCATCGGCGAGCGGCTTTGGCAGCGCCGCTTCAACGCCGACCCCGGTGTCATCGGTCAAACGTTGCGCGTCAACCGCCAGCAGTTGACCATCGTGGGCGTTGTGCCGGCAAAGTTCCCTGGCTCCATACCCGGACTGGCGTTCGACATGTGGGTTCCGATCACCATGGGCGCGCAGCTCAAAGTACTGCAGGATTGGTCCCTCACCGATCGCGGAACGCGCCAGATGGTCGCCTTCGCCCGTCTTCGCCCGGGCGTCACCCTGGAGCAGGCGCGGTCTGAGATCCAAGCGCAAGCCCGCCACATGGCGGAAGCGGACCCGGATCACAACCTAGGTATCAGCGCCACCGTGCTGCCCATTTGGAAAGCCCATTCCGGCGCCCAGACGTCGTTGCTGAAGCCGCTGATCATCCTGATGGCGGTTTGCGGGGTGGTGCTGTTGATCGTCTGCGCCAACGTGGCCAACCTGCTGCTGGCCCGCTCGACCGCCCGCCAAAGAGAGTTCAGCGTGCGCATGGCGGTGGGGGCCGGCCGCGGCCGCCTGGTGCGCCAGTTGCTGAGCGAGAATCTTGTTCTAGCCATGCTGGGAGGGCTGCTGGCGATGCCCGCCACTTCGTGGTTCAGCCAGTCGCTGGGGAGCATGGTGCCGCCCTCCGGACTTCCGGTGGTGCTGGATATTCCTTTGAGCGGCGACGTGGTGGCTTTCACCTTTCTGCTGTGCCTGCTGGCCTGCGCCATTTCCGGCATCGCACCGGCCTGGCACATGGCACGCGCCAATCTCAACGATGCATTGAAAGAGGGAGGCCGCGGCGGATCGGGCGGCGCCAGTTCACACCGCATCGAGCGGCTGCTGGTGGTCTGCCAGGTCGCCCTGGCGCTGGTCGCCATCATTAGCGGGGGCCTGTTCGCCCGCAGTTTCCAGGCGGCCCGCCGCATCAATCCCGGCTTCGATCCCGACCATGTGCTGGTTTCGCATCTGGCCCTGAACGGATACTCAGTTCCTGAGCGGAAGCAGTTTGTGGAGCGGCTGCGCGACCGCGTTTTGGCGCAGCCGGGCATTACCGCCGTGACCTATTCTCATACTGTTCCTCTGTCCTTTTCCGGCCAATGGTGGGAACCGGTGGAGGTTCAAGGCTACGTGCCGGGTCCCAGCGAAAACATGAAAATCAACCGCAACGTGGTGGGCCCGGGCTACTTCGACATGCTGCGGATCCCGCTTGTCGAGGGCCGCGATTTCACCGACAGGGACGATGAGAAGTCGGCGCCGGTGATGATCGTCAGTGAGACCTTTGCCCGGCACTTTTTCGGCAAGCGCTACCCCATCGGCCAGCATGTGCATGGATGGGGACGGTGGTTCGATGTGATTGGCGTAGCCAAGGACTGCAAGTACCAAAACCTGGATGAGACGGCGCAGCCGTACTTTTACGTGCCCTTCCGGCAATGCTTGCGCGAAGATATGGGCATCCGCCTCTATACGAGGACTGTCGGCGATCCGCTGCAGGCGGTGGAAACGGTGCGCCGCACCGTGCGGTCGCTCGATCCCGACGCGGGCGTCTTCGACTCCATGCCGATGGCCGAAAACATCAACGCGGCGCTGTTCACCGAAAGACTGGCGGCCACCATGCTGGCCGTGCTGGGCGGGGTCGCGCTACTGTTGGCAGCGCTTGGGCTTTATGGTGTGATGGCCTACGCGGTGGCTGAACGCAGGCACGAAATCGGCATCCGCATCGCGCTCGGCGCCCGCCCCGGCGATGTCGTAGGCATGGTGGTGAAGCAGGGCATGGCGCTGACTCTGGTCGGGCTCGCGGTCGGCATGGCCGCGGCCCTTGCGGTCACCCGGGTGGTTGCCGCCGCGCTGGTTCAGGTCAGCGCCACCGATCCGCTGGTGTTCGCCGGAGCGCTGCTTTTCCTGGTCGCCGTCGCCGCCCTGGCCAGCTATTTGCCGGCACGTCTCGCCGCGGGCATCGACCCGAACCAGGCCTTGCGCTCATGATGGGGACGGCTCGACAAGTCTGTTGAGGAGCGCCTGCAAACCACTCCCTGACGGTCGTGGCTCCGAACGGCCACGGGGGTCCAGCCCGAGGGCGAACCCTGCTATCGCGCCAGCGCGGGAACGCCGGTCGCCAGGTCCTCGCTTCTGTCGCTGGCCGGTTTGATTGCCCGGCGCTGCGCCGCCAGCAGGCAGGCCGGCGCGAGCGCGAAAACAGCCGCGGTCGGGAATGCGGTGAGCGACTCCAGCAGCTCGAGCGGCCACCCATGGGAATAGTGGGGAACCACCCAAAGAGCCACGTCGCCGACTCCTGTCAAAAAGATGCCGCACATAAACGCGGCCCAGCATTTGGATATCAGTCCATTACCCATGCGCACAACCGACTGCCGGAGCAGCATCGCCTCCAGGAATAGTACGGACAGAATGGGCAGTCCCGCCAGCGACATCCAATCCTCAAAGCCGATCTGCCCGCCCGCCAGGGAAGCCGCACCAGCCTCGCCGAACCGGCACAGAGTGAAGAGGCAGACAATGCCGGACACCGCCCAATCTGTGGCGCTGGGCCGAACCCAAAAGCCAAATCTCCGCAGGACGCGCAGCGCCGCCAACATGGCCGCCGCCAGCAGGGCCAGCCGGATCGGCCCCCCGGCCACCAGCGCAGCGTGCCGGATCTGCTCCATCGATTCGGATCGCGCCTGCCCCGCCCACGCCAGCGGGTTCAGCAGCCAATTGGTTCCCAGGAATTGCGCCACGAAGCCCGACGCCACGCCCGCTGACGCGGCTAGAGTGACCAGGGTCCATGCGGATCGAAGCGGCGCGCCGGCCGGAAAGCTTCGCAATACCAGCACGCACAGCCACAGACCCACCGCGGCCATGGCGATCACGGATAGAGAGGAGGTACCGTCGGAGGTTGCTTGAATCGAGAAAGCCCGGCCGCTCGAATTCCAAATGTAGAGCGCAAACAGATGAACCACCAGATATGCGCCCAGTAGCATTAAGATCCACTGGGGCGCCGACTCGAGCTGGTCTAAGTTCGTCTTTCGCGTCATCGGCCTGCCTCTGCAGCCGGTCCAGCCCAGTCCAGCCCGCGCAGGACTTCGTCTCGCACCGCCTCCGCGGCCGCTGGTCCCAAGAAGACATCCACCATCTCGCTCGCCTTTCCGAACAATTCTTCCGCCCGCATATCAGGGCGTTCCACCGCCGAGACCGCCGGGGAGCCAAAGTACGTTTCGATTTGCCACCGCAGCCGGCTTTTCAATTCCGGCGCTGCCAGGCTGTTCCGGCCTTCCTGCCAGGCAGCGATCGCCGACATAACCTCAGCCAGGCCCTGCCGGCTATCCATCGCCGATGTTGCGGCACCTGCCGATAGCTCGCGCCTCTCGCCCTCGATGCGCCGCAGTTGGTCGCGGCACTTCTCGCATTTCGCAAGATGCTTCGCAATGCGGCGGCTTCGGTCCGCGCCGGCCTCGGCATCGTAAAAGGCAATCAAGGTTGCGCACCTAGGATGCATAGCGTTGTTCTCCCGCGACCGCCGGCGCTAAGTCCGGATTCTTATGAAGCCCGGTGCGCACCGCCTTGCGGATCTTGTCATGCGCCCTGGTGAGCAATGCGCCGACTGTGCCCGCCCGCAGCCCGAGTACGCCGGCAATTTCTTCGTAGCCCAAGTCTTCCATGCGCAGCCGGACGCATTCCCTTTCACGCGGCGAGAGGCCAATTTGCAATAGTCCTTGCAGCAACTCGGAGGTGCCGCCATCGGCTTCGGCGCGGTGCACTGGACAAGGCAGGTTGCGCAGCGACTCTATGCCGACTTCGTGCCGCGCACCCGCTCTCTTCTGATCCAGGACGTAGTTTCGCGCCACGCGGAACAGCCAACCCTTGGGGGACCGAATCTGTTGGCCCGCGGAACGGCAGAGGAAGAAACGGAAGAAAGCCTCCTGCAGCGCATCGTGGGCCATCTCCCGGTTATCCGCGAGCGCCCTCGCGTAGCGCAGTATGCCGCCGGCTTCCTTTTCGTAAAGGTCTACAATCTCCTGCTCGATGCCCGCTATTGGCGGGCTGGCGGGACATCCATCCATCGCAACCGATCTTACTCCGGCGAAGTGCCTCCATATAGATGGCCATTGGGCAGCAATCCGCCTACTAACTTTGGCTAATGGACAGCTACATGGGGAAAGTCTGCGAAACCACTCCGCTGCCCGGTTGCCGGCGGCGGGAGGCCACTCTATCCTAATCGCCATCCCGGCATGAATGCCGCGCGGGGTTCCTTCCGCCAAACCCGCGCGGCCCCTCCAGCGCAAGGCCTTCCTGTTTCGCCGGACGATAGCGGCGATATGACCGCGCCGCTTAGGACGAGGCGGATGTGTTGGCCGCGGTCAGTTGAGAATTGGTTGTGCTCCAGATGCCTTGGATACTGCCGCCGGCGGTAATGAAAAGGGCCGCCGAAGCCAGTGCCACAAACGCCAAAAGCAGAGTATATTCGATCAGATCCTGCCCTTGATCATCGCTCCAAAACGAGGTCAGTAATGACATTAAACTCACTCCTAGGGCCCGAAGTTAGCACTCGCTGTGGACCCTGACAAGCTAGCTATGGTTATTAGGGGGTTTGCGAGGCGGTTAGTACTTCTATGCTTACCAAAGTAGATCAAGAGTCAATAGTGTATCGCCTCAAGAGATACACCCGACGAAACCTTGGGAGCATCGTAAATAAAACTCTCCAGCCAATCGTCTTCAGTGCATGCGGGCAAATCGCAATTCGCCGATAGCGGTTGAAGCGGCACCCACGGAGAATTGCCGTGGGCCGGTCGGTGATCGGGAGCCAGTCATGCCAAGCACTGAGAAGAACCGCTCGCGAAGGCGCCGGCAGCGTGGCGCGGACGTCATCGAATTTATCTACGTGTTGCTCCCGCTTCTCGCCATGATTATGGTGATATTCGACGCGTCGTGGGGGATCTTCATCAAAGCTACCCTACAGTACGCCGTTCGTACGGGGGTACGCGACGGAATCACCATTACCGGAACACAGGCCACTGCCGCAAGCTCAAACCTCACTGCGATGGTGAAAAGCGATGTGCAGGCGCACTCCCTGGGGCTGCTCAATGGCGCTACCGGTCTCAGCTATATTCAAGTGCACTATTTGCAGCAGAATTCTGGTTCCTCCACCGGCGTGACCGATGTTTCCACCTGTACGGCCGTCACTACAGGTTGTCCAACGATCGGCAACTACCCCGGCAACATCATGCAGGTCGAGGTGGTCAGTTATCCGCTTTCGGCGCTATCGGTTCGCCTTTACAGTTGGGCTACCGCGGCCCAGAATAGTCCGACCAATATGAACGTAGTCTCCGCGGATGAGATAGAGCCTTCCGGTGACGTGCCTCCAATTGGGACGGCTCCTTAGGATCGGAGGATCGGATGAGACAAAAACTTCGGCGCGGTGGCGCGTTGGTTGAGTTTGCCCTGTCATTGCTGGTGCTGGTCCCGCTCATGCTCGGCGTGATCGGTCTCGGACTCAACATGCTCCTAGAAATGCAAACCGTGCAGGTGGCGCGAGACGCAGGCCACATGTTCGCCCGAGATATCGATTTCACTCTGCTAGGCAATCAGCAGCTTCTGGCTGCCATCGCCGGGCCACTCAACCTGACCGCCGGCTCGGGAGTGGCGGGCGTGACCACGGGCAGTTCGGTGGTGATTCTCTCAGAGGTCCGGTACATGGACGTTAGCGCGTGTGCCCTGGCTGGCTTTACAACCATCGGTTCTGGTGGCACACCCACCGGTTGCACTAACTATGGGAACTGGGTATTTGCCCAGCGATTAGTGGTCGGCAACAACTCACTTCGCACCAGCAACCTGGGCACCCCCTCCCCTTCCACCATCGTCAGCACCACCGACGGAACAATTACCATTACGAATCAGGCAATCAAGACCGGCGACGTGGCGACCATTCCCACGGGGACGAACGGCTTCAACCCGTGGAACAGCACGACCGGCGACGGCCTGCCTTCGGGACAGTGGATCTACGTGGCAGAAAGCTCAGCTAACGGGTTTAAAATGCCGCCGTTCAGCGCGGGTACTATGACTTACGCGCAAATGTATTTCTGAGCATACTTTGGAGGTTGATTACATGTTCAAAGCGACACGTTCCCGGCGGGGCCAGCGCGGCAATGTCATCATCCTGGTCACGCTTCTAACGCCAGCTCTCATCGGTCTGGTGGGGCTCGCTGTCGACGGCACAATGTGCTACATCGTCCAAACGGAGCTTGCCGCAGCCGTGGATGGGGCGGCTTTAGGCACCGGTCGTCTGATCAGCACCAACGCCAACCCCACCAATATCGCTGGCGAATTTCTCGATGCGAACTTCCGCCTCAACAGCGCCGGGTTCTGGGCAGCTTACAATCTCACACCGACCGTCACGGTCACCACCGGCATCACGAAGGTTATAACCATAAACGCGTCGGTCAGCGTCCCGCTGCTGTTCATGCGGATTCTGGGCTGGAACTCAGCCACGGTTTCAGCCACCGGCACGGCTACCCGCCGCGATGCGCGCATCGAGTTTGTCATTGACCGCTCCGGCTCCATGAACACGACTGACTCAACCACCGGCATAAACGTGATTACGGAACTCGTTACAAAAGCGCAGGGATTCGTACAGGGTTTCACGCCGGGTTACGACGAGATGGGGCTGATCGTCTTCGATGGCAGCGCCGTGGTCGGCTGGCCGACATCATTTTGGCCCGAACCTCAAACCTACAACGGCGCGGGCGGTCCCGACATTTATTTTTGCGGACCCAGCGCCCCCTACACTTGTGGATCGACCACCGATATGTATAAACAGATCGGGAACATCGCGGCAAACGGCGGAACCGCCATGGGTGAAGGGCTGGCCTTGGCATATATCGAATTACAGAAGGCGCACATGCGGGATCTGGCGGCTAACGGCGTTGATACCAGGATGAATGTCATTGTGCTCTTTACCGATGGCGTGCCGTCGTCCGCCACCATTTACCCAAACCCGAACGTAACCACCGCCGCCAACGTGATCTCTAGCTCTAGCGGCTGCACTTACAAGAAGGACACCAATCCGCTAACCACCACAATGCTTGGCACGATTGAAGAACCGGGTACGCCGCCCTACTCCGGCAGTCCGTCAACGGGCCTGTTCAACCTCGCGAGCCTCGATAGTTCTAATTCCTCTTCCTGGTACATGGCGCACGCCGCCAGCGAGTCAGGTCAAACTGGCGGCGCGGAGGCTGGCTGTTCCAACTTTCCGGGGAGCGCTTTGAACGCCATCCCCTCAGTCGATCGGTTCGGCTATGCCCTTAGTCCGAACACGGAAACGGGCAGTGCTGGCTACTTGTACTCCCTGACCACGGACGGGACCAAGATCTACAACGGGACCGCGTGGAACACCTCCAGTCCAAGCAGCAATTACCAATGGGGACTGGCGGCATGGGATGAGGTCGACAATGTCGCCAAGGCTATTCGCACCGACTCTAACTATGCAAGCCGGACCGGTGACACCAGTCCGATGAGTATCCAAATCATGACGATTGGCTACTCAGGTGATAGCGGAGGCACCGACGCCGGCCTGCTTCAGAAGGTCGCGAACGTCAGCGGCTGCACCTCGAACGGTCTCAGTTGCTATATGAACACCGAGCCAGCCGGTTTGTACGTGCAAGCCGCCAACGGGGCTCAACTCTCTAATGCGATGAGCACCATTCTCAGCGCCATCCTGCGTTTGTCCCATTGAGAAGTGAGCTTGGCATGCCCCGCCACGCATGGTCCGTGGTGGGGCATGCTTTAGCTTGCCCGTTTTTCCGCTAACCCGCCGCGCAGACTGGCGCACGCATTCGCTAAAGAAACCAGCCGTTTCTACCGGAACCGAACACGCGATTTCCGTGTCACGCCAATCCTGCTAATGTGGAACGTTTGGGCTCCAAGCAGCCAAACGGGGGAAACAGCGTGCGAATCGTTGCCGGAATCGATCTGGGCGGGACCGCCATCAACTACACCCTGGTGAACAGGCAAGAGCAGTTCCTCATCGAGGGGCTGTGCGAGCATCCCGCGCTGGCCAAGCAGGGTCCGGAAATCTGCCTTCAGCAGATTGAGGACGGCCTTAAAATCGCCGTCCAAAAGGCGGGCGCGGAGCTCGCCGACGTGGTGGCCGCCGGTCTGGACACGCCGGGTCCGGCCAATGGCGAGGGCGTTCTCAGTGCGCGCGGTTCCACCAACTTCGTGCATCCCGATTGGGCCGGATTCGATATCCGCGCCGGCCTGGAAAAGAAGCTCGGCCTGCCCGTGACCTATTTGAACGATGGCAATGCCGGAGCGCTGTGGGGGCACTTCAACATCTTCGGCGCCAGCAGCCGGGAAACCACGCTCACGGTTGTGATCGGCACCGGCCTGGGCGGCGGCATCATCATCGGCGGCGATGTTGTGAAAGGTAGAGTCGGATTCGGCGGAGAATTAGGCCACGTGCTGATTCCCTACCAGAGCATCGCCGCCATCTCCGGCCTGAAACCGGGATGCAATTGCGGACGCACGGGATGCCTGGAATCGGTGTGCTCGCTGTCGGCGATCGAACGGTCCTTTCTACCGTACTTCCTGCCGAAGTATCCGGGCCATCCACTCGGCGCCGCGGGAAACCTGCACAACGCGGCCAAGTTGGTGCGCGGCCTGGCCGAGAACGGCGACCCCATGTGCAAGGAGATTTTCGCCGTGCAGGCCCATGCCCTGGGACTATTCTTCGACGAGATGGTGAATACCTTCGACCCGGATGCCTTCATCGTCGGCGGCGGCGCATTGGAAACCAGAGAGGAATTTCAGCGCTGGTTCATTGACGAAATCCGCGCGGGCATGCCGCCGCAGCGGGAAGAGCAGGCGGGCATTCCGATTTACGTCATGCCCAATGGCGATACCGCGGGCGCGCGCGGCGTAGCTATTGAAGCCCTGAAGGGCGCCCGCCAGAGCGGTTTGGCATAGGACAAGTTTGGTTTTCGCATCCACTCGACTTACCGCCGCGCGGCGCGGGCCTGCCTGATGTGCGTAGGTTTGGCCATTGCCAGGGGCTAAAGCCCCACTCCTTCCCGACTCTGTGGCACGGCTAAAGCCGTGCCCTGATACAAGGCTAATCCCTGTTGCGGAAGTCCCTTCACCGCTCTGTCGAAGACGCGGTCTAAGTTATCGATTTCATTGCCAGCCGCCCCAGCGTCTTCATATTCCTTTGGCTGCCCGCCGCGGGCCATGGGCACTCCCTCACAGTCGCGGCTCTTACTGAGCCGCGCGCGTAAGCAAGCGGTCAAGACACTTCAGAGACACCACGCTAACCGTATCCCCGCGCGCTCGGAGATGTAAGAACTTCGGATCTCGAGATTGGTCTCGACACAGCGGACACTCCTGCGGGCACGACTGCCTGCGCCAGGGTGGCTGGGAGTAAGGCGGCTTAATCCGCCGCGGGCTGCTCGGGTTCCACTACGGGCGGCCTGGCTCCGAGCGGGATCGGCGCCAGCAGGTCTTCCTTGCGCTTGATCAGCGTCGAGGTGTTGTAGCTCGCCACTTCGAAACCGTGGCCGTGGGTGATGGCGTCGGTCGGGCAGGCTTCCACACAATAGCCGCAGAAGATGCAGCGGTTGTAATCGATGTTATAAACCTTGGCGTAGCGCTCGCCGCCGGAGATGCGCTCCTGTTCGGTGTTCTCCGCGGCCTCGATGTAAATGCAATTGGAAGGGCACGCCGCGGCGCACAAGAAACACGCCACGCATTTCTCCATGCCGTTGACGTCGCGCTGCAGCACGTGGACGCCGCGAAACCGCTCCTCGAATTTAGCCGGCTCATCGGGATAATATTCGGTGACGGTGGGCGACAGCATCTCCTTGAAGGTCACGCCCATGCCTTTGGCAATGGCCGCGGCCGCGCCGAATACATCAATCTTGGTGGACATTGGCTCTAATTCAATTGTACCGTGGCTCCGCACGGGAGCCTAGTTGCGCGAGCCTCAACCCGCTTTCCATTCCGGCACGTTGTCGGCAGCCGTAAGAGGGTTCACTCCGGCACGCGCGCCCAGCCAGAGCATGTCCTGCTTGACCCAGCCCTCGATCAGCCGCCCCACCGTGCCATCCGGTTCCACCAGAAACGTAGTGGGCACGTGTGAGATTCCGTACGTATTACTGACCGCAAAGCCATCGTCTTCGGCGTCCAGCAGCATGGGAAACCGCAGACCGTAATCCTGTGCGAACTGGCGCGTCTCCGGCGCGCCATTCTGCGAAACGCCATAAATGAGCAAACCGCCGCCGGCGTGAATGCGTTCGAGGAACGGCAGCGTCATCTGGCACACCGGACATGACACCTTGAAGAATGCGAGCACCAACGGTCCAGCGGCCAGCAGATCCGCCAGCGCCGCTTCGCCGCCCTCCAAACGTGCCAGGCGGAATTCCGGCGCTCGAGTGCCCACTTGCGGCAGCTTCGATTTCTTGCGAAAGAACATACTTTCATTTTACGCGAGCACGGTTGGCAGCCTCATTAGACAATCTCATTAAGTGTTATGGCATACCCGTCCGGGCGCTGAGCCTCCCGGGTATGTGAATCCCTTCACATGCTCCGATTGCGTTCTGCGAACTCCAACACACCCTGCAGGCAACCGAAGCGGAAATGATTCATCTAAGAGGGCAAGATGTCAGCCAGACCTTTTCGCTATGGCGCGATGGTCCTCGCGCTCGTGGTTGTAGGTGTGACGGTCGCACAGCCTCCTCCGCCAGGCGGTCCACCCGCTGCAGCCCCGCCGGGAGCGGCGATGCCGCCGCAGCAACTCGACGACCTGGTGGCGCCAATCGCCCTCTATCCCGATCCCCTGGTGGGCGAAGTGTTGGCCGCTTCCACTTACCCGATGGAGATCGCCGAAGCCGAACAATGGGAGCGCGACCATCCAAAATGGAAGCCCTCTAAGCTGATGAACGAGGCAAAAAAACAGAATTGGGACCCCAGCGTACAGGGGCTGGTTGCTTTCCCCGACGTGCTCGATCGGCTGGCACAGGACATGAGTTGGACCACGCAGCTCGGCAATGCCTTTCTGGCCCAGCAAGCGGATGTGATGCAAGCGGTGCAGCGCATGCGGGCCCGGGCCATGGCTAAAGGGATGCTCCATTCGACACCGCAGGAAACGGTCACCACGCAAAACCAGAACGGGCAGACGGTAATCAGCATCCAGCCGGGAAACCCGGATGTCTGGTACGTGCCGAATTACAATCCTGCATACATATGGGGGCCACCGGACTGGGGAGCTTACCCGCCCCTCCTTTACCCAGGCATCGATGTCGGCCTCGGGTGGTACCCCGGCATTGATCTCGGCTTGTGGTTTGGCGGCTGGGGCGGCTGGGGATGGGGTGGCTGGGGATGGTCCCCAGACTGGTTCGGCGGAGGGCTCTACATCGACAATTCGTTCTTCCACCGTTACGGTTTCCGGAATTTCGGGGGAGGAATGATGGGCCGGTCGGAGTGGATGCACAACCCGGAACACCGGCTCGGCGTACCGTATGCCAATCGCGCGGTGGCTTCCCGGTTTGCGGGCAATGGCGCGTTCGGCGGTACGGCCGCAAGATTCCGCGGCTCTCCGGCCCAGAGCTTTAATCGCCGGGGAATGGCGCCTCAGCAGCGTCTCGGAAGTCCGGGCTTCGAGCAGCGTGGCTGGACGGGTAACCACAGCGTCTTCGGCGGCTATCATAACGGTGGAATGACGCGCATGCAAAGCGACCGCGGCTTTTCGAGCATGCGCGGAGGAATGCGTGGCGGCGGATTTGGAGGGATGCGCGGCGGCGGCGGAGGGAGGCGATAGCGCAATGATTGGCAAGCTCTGTTCCATTAGCGTGGCGCTGGCGTTGACATGCGCCGCGCCTTTGGTCGCGCAGGAGCGCTTCGATTCAGCCGAAGCTGCGGCGCAAGCCGCCATTGATGCGGCGGCGAATCACGACTCCGCGCGGCTGACGGCCATTTTCGGTCCGCGGGCGACGGAGGTTCTTACTTCGGGCAGTGCCACGCAAGACAAGGCCGAGCAATCCGAATTCGCGCGCCTCGCCCGCGCCAAGCACCGGCTCGAAGATTTCCCCCCTGAACGCAAATCGCGCGATCCTCTCGATTGGCGACGAGGACTGGCCGTTTCCGATTCCCATTGTCCGCACCAAGGGCAAATGGAGCTTCGACGCCTCTGAAACGGCAGCCGAGATGCGCGCGCGGCGTATCGGCACCGACGAGCTCGACGCCATCGAGATTTGCCACGGGTACGTCGAAGCGCAGCAGAAGTACGCGTCCGAGGATCGCGACAAGGACGGCATGCTCGAATACGCAACCCATCTCATGAGCACGCCCGGGCAGGAGGACGGATTGTACTGGAAAGACGCAAGCCAGCCGCTGGTTCCCGAGCATTTCGCCCAGGCCGCATGGGACGGCCTCCAAAAAGGGCGCGCCAAGCCCTACCACGGATACTATTACCGCGTCCTCGAAGGGCAGGGATCCAACGCGCCCGGCGGAGCGCACAATTACGTCGTCAAAGGCAAGTTGATTGGCGGGTTCGGCCTGGTGGCATGGCCGGCGGAATATGGAGTAACCGGCGTTCACACCTTCATCGTGAACCAGGCCGGCGTGGTTTATCAAAAAGATATTGCGCCGATACCCGGCAAGCCGCCGGTGCCGATCACCCGCTTCGACCCCGACAATTCCTGGGAGCCGGTGGAATAGAGGCGATAACGTTCACTGAAATAGCGGCCAGGAAAGCCGGGATAAATCTCGGCCCATCCGGGTTGACGGTCCGCATCACGCCCGGTGTCAGTCCTGGCTCTTGGTGATCAGCCGCGCGCCCCGATTGCGCGTGATGTAGTTGTACACCCACTCGACGAAGACCAGCAGGCGGTTTTCGAACTCCACCAGGTACATCAGGTGCACGAACACCCACAGGAACCACGCCGGAAAACCGGAGACGTGCAGCCAGCCGAATTGCGCCACTGCCCGGTTTCTGCCGATGGTGGCCAAGCTGCCTTTGTCGAAATAGCGGAACGGGCGCGCGGTTTGGCCGCGCAGTTTCTTCTCGATCAGTTCGGCCACGTAGCGGCCTTGCTGCATGGCTACGGGCGCCACGCCGGGCAGCAGTTTGCCGTCCTGGGTCACGCTTGCCAGGTCGCCGATCACATGAATCTCGGGGTGGCCCGGAATGCTCAGGTCGGGCTCGACCAGCACCCTCCCGGCGCGGTCGAGCGGGGTGCCGGCGCGTTCCGCCAGCTTCCGTCCCAATCCGGAAGCGCGCACGCCCGCTGCCCAGAGCACGGTGCGGGTGGCGATGTGCTCGGTCGCGCCGGCGGCCTGCAAGGTGACTCCGGCGGCGTCGATTCCGGTGACGCGGGCGCTCAGCCGCGGCCGCACGCCAAGCGCGATGAGATGCCGCTCGGCTTTGCGCGACAGGTCCGGCGCGAAGGTGGGCAGCATCCGATCCTCTGCCTCCAGCAGGAGGATGCGGGATTCCGCCGGGTTGATGTGGTGGAAATCGTGCCGGAGGGTGTCATTGGCGATTTCGCCCAGCGCCCCGGCGAGCTCGACGCCGGTTGGGCCGCCGCCAACGATCACAAAGGTCAGCCAGGCGTGGCGTTGCGCCGGGTCGGGCTCGCGTTCGGCCTCTTCATAAGCCAGCAGGATGCGGCTGCGGATTCTGGTGGCGTCCTCGACCGTCTTTAATCCGGGCGCCAGCGGTTCCCATTCGTCGTGGCCGAAATAGTAGTGTGTGGCGCCGGTGGCGATAATCAGGTCGTCGTAGGGCAGTTCACCGTCGGCCAAAACCACCCGGCGATTGGCGATATCGAAATCGACCGCTTCCGAGAGCAGTACTTCGGTGTTCGGGCGGCCGCGCAACACCACGCGCAGCGGCGATGCGATCTCGCCCGGCGAAAGGCCGCCTGTCGCCACCTGGTAAAGCAAGGGCTGGAAGAGATGAAAGTTGCGGCGATCGACCAGGGTAAGCGTCACGGCGGCTTTCCCCAGGCGCTTGGCCGCATACAGGCCGCCGAAACCGCCGCCGACAATCACCACGCGGTGCGCGCTCACGGCAGGCGCCTTCCCGCCTGCGGCGCGGCGGATGCTTCGTGAAAACCGCCCGCGCGCGGCTCCTGCCGGTACTGCTTCATCGCCCCAGCGCCCTCCAGGTCCATCCTCTCCACGATGGTAGCAAGGCTGCCGGGCGCTGCGCGTGGGAGGCTCTAACCGGAAAACTCGGCCCTCGACGGATGGGCCGCGCGCCGTTGCCAAAACCGCAACAGAGGGCGCGGCCTTCACACTTGCCGGCACCCGCACCTGCGCTACTATTGAGGGAGCGCCCGGCACACTGCCGGACCAACAGGGGCACAAATGAGTCGACGCGCGAACAGCATCGGAAGGCTACTTGGAGCGGCTGCGCTGTGGTTGGGCGCGGCGGCGATGGTGTCCGCGCAAGACTTCACCGTCTATCCGTTGCCGGCAAGTTACAGCCAGCCGAAAGGAATCACCGCTGGCCCGGATGGCGCGCTCTGGTTCACCGAATATAACAACAACAAGATTGGCCGCATCTCCACCAGCGGAGTCATCACCGAATACCCCGTGATTTCGGTTGCCAGTTGCCCTTACTCGATCACCGCCGGCCCGGATGGCGCGCTCTGGTTCACCGAGTATCATGCCAACAACATCGGGCGCATCACCACGGCCGGAGTGGTCAGCGAGTTCACGGTGCCCACAGCGTCGGCATTCCCCCTGGGGATCGCCACCGGTCCGGATGGCGCGCTTTGGTTTACGGAGTCGGCCACCAACACTATCGGGCGCATAACCACGAGTGGAACGTTTGCGGAATATGCGATCCCCACCCAGCCCGCTGGCGCTTACAATATCGCCACTGGGCCGGACGGCAACCTCTGGTTCACCGAAGAGGCTGGCAACAATATCGGACAAATCACTCCGACCGGCGTCATCACCGAATTCCCCGTGCCGACATCGTCAGCCCTGCCTTCGGCCATTCTCAAAGGGCCGGATAACGGGCTCTGGTTCACCGAGTGGGCGGCGAACAAAATCGGCCGAAGCGACACCAGCGGTAATATCGTGGAATACTCGATCCCCACCGGTATCGCCTACCCGTTGGCGCTCATCGCCGGTCCCGATGGCGCACTGTGGTTCACCGAAGGCGCCATTACCAATGGGATTGGGCGCATCACGCTGGCCGGCGCCGTCACCGAGTACCCCCTATCGCAGGCGCGCAGTTCCGTTTCGAACACCAAGAATAGGCCCACCGCCACTCCGTATCCCGGATGGCTGGCTGCCGGCCCGGACGGCGCCATCTGGTTCACTGAGGCGGTAGGTTCCGTGGTTCGTTTCAGCCTTCCCACCGCCGCGAGCAAGCTACGCAAGGCGTTGTGAACCGCGGCCCGCTCGGGCCTTCCCTGCCCCGCCCGCTGATTCGGTAATATTAACCCATGCCCTGCCTGCTACTGGTGCTCGTACTGGCGTTCCCGCGCGTCGTCCTGGTGTTGATGTTTCTGTTCACCACCTATCTCCAGCGTGCCTATCACGGCATCCTCGTGCCGGCTCTTGGGTTTGTGTTTCTGCCGATCACGACGTTGGTCTACGCGTGGCTGACGAACACTCACCAGCCGATCGTGGGACTCAACGCGCTCATCATGGTGATAGCGGTAGTAATCGACCTGGGCGGCCTGGGCGGCGGAGCGTGGCGGCGGCAGCGAGACTGACGAGCCTTCCCTAACTTTTGAGTTCCTCGACAATTTCCGCCGCGACGGCGCGGGCCTTGTCAATAGCGCCAGGCTCCAGGCTGATGGCGCCCACTCGCGCGTGGCCGCCGCCGCCGTAACGTTCGCAAATTGTGGCCAGGTTATGCTTCGGTTCCGCCGGCGCCCATGGATTTGAGCCGACCGAGATCTTGGTACGCGCGCTCGACGGGCTCACCGACACCGTGTACACCGAGGCCGGGAACAGGAAATACGGTATGAACTTGTTGTAGCCTTCGACGTCGTAGCCTGACAAATCGAAGTAGACGACACCGTTCTGCTGCTCGGCCCGGCGCCGGATGAGGTCGATCGAATCCAGGTGGCGCTGATACAGCGGTTGAAACAGCGTCTGGATCTCCGGATCGGCGGCGATCTCCTGGAGACGTGCATGTTGCATCCGTCCGATGATCTCCTGCACGATGCCGGAGCCTTTGGCGGCTTCGATGACCAGCGTCAGTTTCATGGCCGGGGCGGCCAGTTCCACCGCCGTCCGCGCGTCCGGGTATTGTGCGCCGTCGATGACCAGCGACCACTCGACCAGCTCGTTTAAATCCGGCGCGGAGAAGCCAAAACGATCGCGAGCCACGTCCCGGATGAAAGCGGTGCAGGATTTGTAATGTGGATCGTAGAGCTTGCGCCCGCTCGTGTCGCGCCGGAAATCCTCGGCGTCCTCCTGGCTGAGGAAGGCACTCTGGTGATGATCGAACCACCAGGTGAGGCGCGGGTTGTTGGAATACTTGAAATCCACAATGGCGTTTTCATCGCCATCGAACAACTCCGGAGCGAAAAACTGCTCGGCCCGATGGGCCATGCCTGTATAACGGAATTCCGCATCCGGATGAACTGCCCCCGCGATGAAACGGCTGAAGAAGGCAGCCGACGCTGCCCCGTCAAAACAATGGTCGTGGTATAGCACCCTTACTAGCATTGATGGAGGAGGAAAACCTTTCATCCTGCCTGAAGTTGGCGAGAATTGCAACTGTATCTTAAGTTAGCCCGCGTTTCTCCACAGAACGCCCGGAAAGCAATCTTACCGCCGGGCGCCGGATTGCGCAGGGCCGGCTCCAGCCTTCTCCCGCCCAGCCCTCAATCGTAGACGAAGTGCAGCACTTTCTTGAGGTCTTCCCACGCCTCGCGCTTGGCGTCTTGATTGTAAGGGCGCAGCAAGTAGGAGGGGTGATAGGAAACCATCACCGGAATCCCGCGCCATTCCAGCCAGTGCCCGCGCATTTTGGTGACGCCTTCCTTGCGGCCCGTGAGAGCGCGCGCGGCGGTGCCCCCCAAAGCGCAAATCGCCTTGGGCGCAATGGCGGAGAGCTGGCGGTACAGGAACTGGCCGCAAGTTTCCATTTCATCCGCCTCGGGCGTACGGTTACCCGGCGGACGGCACTTTACCACGTTGCAGATGTAGACGTCTTCGCGGCGCAGCTCGATGCCCTCTTTCTTGGCGGTGCCCTCGATCATCTGCGTGAGCAGTTGCCCGGCGCGCCCGACGAAGGGGATGCCCTGCGCATCTTCATCGGCGCCCGGGCCTTCACCGACGAATACCAACGGCGCCCGCGCATTGCCGACGCCGAAGACCAGCTTGGTGCGCCCTTCGTGAAGGCGGCAGCGGCGGCAATCGCCAATGTCCTCCAGGATGCGCAACAGCGTGTCGCCGGTTGGCTCAAGAGACGGCAGGCCGGTCGAAGCCTGCGCTGGAGTTACGGCTGCGGGTGAGGCACTTGCCGTATCCGCCGCCCGGCGCCCGGCCGGCTGGCGATAGAGGGTCTTCACGCCGATATCCTGGTAGAACTCGAGGCGGCGCCGCAGGTCTTCAGGCTTCATGGGCGGCGTGCAGACTCAGGCGCAGCTTGAGAATCTCGTCGAAGATGCGCTCGGCGATTTCGCGCTTGCCCGCGCGCTCCAGTGCCAGCGTCTCTCCGGTGGATAGAGCCAGCACCACTTCGTTTTCGTCGGATTCGAAACCGACATCGGCGCCGCCCACCAGGTTGCCCACCACCATGTCGCAGTTCTTCGATTCCAGTTTGCGGCGCGCTTCCTGGCGCAGGTTTTCGGTTTCGGCGGCGAAACCAACCAGCAACCGGTCGCCTTTCTTGCGGCCCAGTTCAGCCAGGATATCGGGCGTGGGGTCAAGCTCCAGTGAAAGGCGCGCGGCGGTTTTCTTCCGTTTCCGATCGGGCACGCTGCTCAAATGAAAATCGCCGACGGCCGCGGCTTTAATCACGATGCTGGCCGGCTCCAGGTTCTCGAAAACCCGCTGGCGCATTTCCACCGCCGTGCGCACCCCGATCGATTCCACGCCCTGCGGTGCGGCCAAATGCACCGGGCCGGAGATCAGCACCACGCGGGCGCCGCGCGCCGCGGCTGCTTCGGCCAGCGCGTAACCCATCTTGCCGCTCGAGCGATTCGAGATGTAGCGCACCGGGTCGAGCGGTTCCTGCGTCGGTCCCGCCGTGATGAGAACGGTTTCGCCTTCCAGGTCGCGGCGCTGGCGCGCTTCCCGTTCGATGACGCTGGCGATCTCTTCGGGCTCCGCCATGCGGCCGGGGCCGGTCATGCCGCAGGCCAGGTATCCGCGTACCCGGTTCGATCACGCGGTTACCCCGGCGCTTCAGTGTCTCCACGTTCTCGCGGGTAGCCGCATGCTGCCACATGTTGACGTTCATGGCCGGCGCCAGCAGCACCGGGCCGGTGAAGGCCAGGTACAGCGTGGAAAGAAAATCGCCGGCCAGCCCGTGGGCCAACTTGGCCAGCAGATCGGCCGTAGCCGGCGCCACCAGCAACAGATCGTGTTCCTGCGCTGTCCCGATGTGGTCGATCGCGTTTTCAATGGCGAACAGGTCGGTAAGCACCTTGCGGCCGGTGAGCGCCGCAAACGTCATCGGGCGTTATAAATCGCTGGGCGGCATCGGTCATCACCGCCGTCACCTGGTGCCCCTGCTGCATCAGCAGGCGCGCCAGCTCGGCTGACTTGTACGCCGCGATGCCGCCTCCGACGCCGAGAATGATTCGCATAGGAAACTTTCGCCCGCGGGACCAACCGCTCGCTAACGGTCGCGGCTCAGAAAGTAATCGGAGCCGCGGCCGTTAGGGAGCCGTTGTCGCAGCTTACCCCGGCCAAGCCCTAGAGCGCGGGCTCCGCAGCCGGCATTGGCTCCGGCGCCGGTCCGGTGAGCGAGTATTTCACCAACCCGCTGCGCACCTCCTCCATCGCGATGATGGTGGACTTCTTCGAGGACGTGGGCAACACCGGCCGCGCGCCGCCCTGCAATTGCCGGGCCCGCTTGGCCGCTACGATGATGAAGCGGTATGTGCTCTGCTCCTCGTCGTCCGGAATAGTGCAATGGGCGTTGTTCTTCGGGGCTATTTCCGCCATGACGTCGACACCTCTTTAAACCTCAAATGATTCCAATATGGGCCGGATCTGCTCTTCGGTCCTGGTCCGCCGCACGCGCTCGGCGCGCACAATCGAACTCAGAATCGCATCCGATTCGGCCAGTTCGCGATTGATCAAGACATAATGATAATCGCTGTACCGCCGGATTTCCTCGGCCGCTTCCCGCAGCCGCCGTTCGATCACGTCGTTCCGGTCCTCGCCGCGCGCGCGCAATCTGCGCTCAAGCACCTGCCGCGAAGGAGCCAGGATGAAGACGGTCACCGCTTCGGGAATCTTCTCTATCAATTGTCTCGCACCTTGCACGTCAATGTCGAGTACCAAGTCGCGCCCGCAAGCGCGCGCTTCCTCCAGAACGCCGCGGTGCGTGCCGTAACAATTGCCGAACACCTCCGCCCATTCCAGGAATTCGTCCCGCGCCACCATGGCTTCGAACTCCGGCCGCGAGATGAAGTGGTAGCTTTCGCCGTCCCTTTCCGCGCCGCGCGGCTCGCGGGTGGTGTAAGAGATTGAGAACATGAGGCCCGGCAGATCGGCCAGGAGGTGGGAAACCAGGGTCGATTTTCCCGAACCGGAAGGGGCGGAAATGATGAAAACGGTCGTCATTCTAGGTTCAGTGCCTGTTCGCGGATCTTGTCGATTTCCGATTTTGACGCCAGCGCGAGCTCAGTGATGGTCAGTCCCAGATCGCCCAGTCCGCCGGTCTTGGAAAGTATGGTATTGGCTTCGCGATTCATTTCCTGCAGCAGGAAATCCAGGCGCTTGCCCACCTCGCCTTCTCCCGCCAGCAGAGCTTCTAGCTGCGCGGCGTGCGTCTTCAGGCGGACCAGTTCTTCGGCGATGTCGCTGCGGTCGGCGGCCAGCGCGGCCTCCAGCGCCAGCCGCTGAGGCTCAATCGCCGCGCCGTTCAGCAGCTCCGCCAGCCGTTCGCGCAAGCGCTTCTGAAACGCAGGAGCCGCGCCGGCGCGGATCTCCTCCATGCGGGCAACCAGGCCGACCAGGGCCGCCGTGCGCTGGCGCATCTCTTTTGCCATCGCGGCGCCCTCCGTTTCCCGGCATTGGTTAAAGGCGGCCAGCGCTTCCCGCGTGCCGTTCAGCGCGGCCGCCGCAACCTCTTCGCCGGCTTCGGCGTCTCCGCCCGTTTGCAACATGCCGGGCATGCGCAGCGCCTCGTTAAGGTCGGGTTCCTGGTTGGGCAGCCCAAAAAGCTTCTGCGCCTCGCGAAACGCAGCCACGTATTCCGCCATCAGATCGCGATTCAAGCCCGCGGCCCTCTCCGCCGCCCGCGTCAGGGTCACTTGAATCTGCACGTGGCCGCGCACCACCCCGCCCTTCAAAATGGCGCGTAGTTCGGTCTCGATCCCGTCCAGCTCCGGCGGCAGATGGAAGTGCAGATCCAGGCCGCGATGGTTGACGCTCTTCAGGCTGATGGCAATCTGGTCCAGCCCGGCGGCTTTTCGAACTTGGGCAAAGCCCGTCATACTGCGCACGCTCACAGGTCCCCCACCCCCGCATCCACGAACTGCAGCTCGTGCAGCCGTTGATAGATTCCGCCCTGCGCCATCAGTTCCCCGTGCGTGCCGGTCTCGCGCAGGCGGCCCTGCTCAATCACCGCGATCTTATCGGCCCGCCGGATGGTGGAGAGCCGGTGGGCAATCACGATCACGGTGCGGTGCTCCATCAGGTTGGCCAGCGCTTTCTGCACCAGCAGCTCCGATTCGGTGTCGAGATGCGAGGTAGCTTCGTCGAGAATCAGAATCGGCGCGTTCTTGAGCAGCGCGCGGGCGATGGCGATGCGCTGCCGCTGCCCGCCGCTCAAGCGCAGGCCGCGGTCGCCGATCACGGTCTGGTACCCTTCCGGCAGGCACTCCACGAACTCGTGCGCCAGTGCGGCCTCGGCCACGCGCCGGATTTCCTCGAGCGGCGTGTTCGGCCGGCCGTAAGCGATATTGCGCGCCACCGTGTCGTTGAACAGGAACGTATCCTGCGCCACGATGCCAATCTGCGCCCGCAGCGAACCGAGATCCAGCTCGCGCACGTCGTGCCCATCCATGCGGACCGCTCCTTCGGTGACGTCCCAGAAGCGCGGCACCAGATTGACCAGCGTGCTCTTGCCGGCGCCGCTCGGGCCCACCAGCGCCACCACTTCGCCGGCTTCCACGGTGAGCGAAAGCCCCTCCACTCGGAACCCGCCCTCCGCCGACGGGTAGTGGAACCCTACGTGGTCGAACACCACCCGTTCCGAGAATCGCTCGATCCGCGTGGCTCCGGGTTTTTCGGCGATCTTTTCAATATTGTCGAGATACTCGAACACCTTCTGCGACGCGCCCAGCGCCTGCTCGAAGATGTTGTGAATTCCCACCAGGCGCTTGAGCGGCTCGAGCAGGAAGAGCAGCGCCGCGACGAAGCTGGCGAAGTGTGCCCGCGTCAGCTCGCCCCCCTTGATCTGCATCCGCGCGTACCAGATGAAGCCGACGACGGCGGCGGCGCCCACCACTTCGATCAGCGGCGAGGAGATGGCCTGCTGCCGCACGTATTGCAGATTGGTCTTCAGCAGCCTGCGCGCCGCATCGTGAAACCGCCGCGATTCGTAGCCTTCGGCATTAAAGGCCTTCACCACCATGTGGCCGCTGAGTGTTTCCTGCAACACCTGGCTCAGCTCGCCCTGGTTATCCTGCGTGCTCCGCGTGGTGCGGCGGATCCGTCTGCCGACGTTGGTCACCGGGTAGATTACCAGCGGCACCAGCAGCAGGCTGATCAGCGCCAGGTTCCGGTCCATGGCGATCACCACGGCCAGCAGCGCCAGCAGCACGAACGTCTGCCGCAGCAGGTCCGCCAGAATGTGCGACGTGGCAAGCTGCACCTTGTCGATATCATTCATGATGGCCGACATCAGCTTACCCGTCGAGTTAGATTCGAAGAAATCCGCACCTTGGCGCAGCACCTTGTCGAAAACCCGGTTGCGCAGGTTTGTGACCGCCGAGAAGCCGACGAAATTCACCAGGTAGTTGGCGCAATAGTCGCACAGGCCCTTGGTTACGAACACGGCCAGCACGGCGAACGCCATCATGCTGAATACGTTGTGGAAAGAAGAGGGGACGATCTGGTCGAGGTAGACGGCGTGATGGAAAACCGGGTCAGTGAAGAGCTTGATGCGCGCTTCCGCCGCGTGTGGGTCGAGCCCGACGTAGAGCAGCGGGCCGATCAACAGCGCCATCAAGCCCGTCCCGCCGCCGGCCACGGCCATCAGCACCACCGAAACCGCCAGGTGCCCCGTGTACCGCCGTGCGTATCCGAACAGCCGCAGCAACTCTTTCATGCATGCACCCGCAGCCGCGCCAGCGCGTCCATCACCTGCGCCACCGTCACGCCGGCTACCGTCGCGCCGGCTTTGCCGCCGGGCGCGGTCACTACTTCGGAACGCGCGCGCCACGGACCCCAAATGGCGGGGTTCGATGGTCCGAAAATCACCACTGAGGGAAGCCCGAACGCCGCCGCCATATGCGCCGGTCCGCTATCGTTGCCCACGAACAAAGACGCTCCTGCCAGCAGCGTTTTCACTTGCCCGAGCGCCGCGCCCTGCACCACGCGGTTTCGCGAGAACGGCCGCAAGTCGTCGCCGGCCCCTCCTATAAACACCGCTTCCAGCCCGGCTTCCTCGATGTGCCGCGCCACTTCCAGAAATCCATCGGCGCTCCAGGTTTTTTCGGGCGCCATGGCCACCGGATGCAGCACCGCGTATGGCCGCTCCGCTGCCGCCGGCGGTTCAGCCAGCGCCAGCCGGGCGCGTGGAATTTCCTCCATCGGCGCACCTAAATAGAAAATCGCGCTGGCCAGGTGCTCCGCTGTGTGCACTGTGCGCTCCACGCCGAGCACTTCCTGCGCCCTGGGGATAGGCACGTTGTACGCGAACTGGTGGCGGAAATGGCCGAAGCCGGCGCGCCAGCGGGCGCCCGAAAGCAGCGTCAGGAAAGCGCTGCGCGTGCCGCCGTGCAGGTTGAGGCACAGGTCGGGGCGCCAGCGCCGCAGCATGCCCGGCTCGGGCCGCAGGATTTCGTCCACATCCGGATTGTGTTCGAAAATGGCTTGGAACCGCGCTTCGGCAACCACCGCAACCTGCAGGCCGTCGCGCGCGCGCTTCAGCAAGGCGAGCGCCGGCGTAGTGAGAACGCAGTCTCCCAGCGAACGCAGCCGGACGATGGCTACCCGGCCCGGACGCGGCAGATCTTCCAGCACGTTCTCCACGGGTCTAGTCTTCGATCTTGGCCTCGTCCACCAGCATCACCGGTATGTCGTCCCGAACCGGATAGACGCGATGACATTGAACGCACTTCAAGCCGCTGCCGTCGGCCTTGAGCTCCACCGTAGCCTTGCAGACGGGGCACACGAGAATCTCCAGCAGATCTTTACTGATGGCCATAAGAGTTCCAGTTTAACGCGGAGGCGGAGGAGGATGCGCGGGTGGGCGCCACCATAATTCAATCCGCTAAACCGCCGTCCTCGGGCTTGGCTTTATTTCCTCCGCAGCAGCAATTCCACGCCCGTCACGATCGTCCGGCCGGGCATGGGCACGCCCAGGATTTCCTGGTAGTCGGCATTAGTCAGGTTGGAAACTTGCAAAAATGGATGCACCACGCCGGCCGCATAAGCGGCATAGATATCCCACAGTGCGTACGGGGAGAGACCGCGGCGATTCAGCGCACCCACCCGGCTGCGCACCATCCAGCGCTCGGCGAATGTGCCTTGCCAATCCACCACGCCGGAATCGGATGGGTAATTGAAACTGTACTTGGTGTAAATGCCCGGGATGGTGTTCTGGGTGCCGATCAGCCAATCATAGTGCAAGCCGAGCGTTTGCGAACGGCCGAGTGCAAAGTGCACCCCGCTCTCGACCCCGGTGAATCGCAACCTGTCGATGTTCAATGCCTCCCAGGGGGCGTCCACATCGGTGCGGTAATAATCGATGCCGTCGCGCACCTGGCGGTTGAATACGGTCAGTTCGCCGCGCACGCGCGAACTGGGCTGCCAGTCGAGGCCGCCTTCGTAAGTCCATGCACTTTCCGGGCGCAGGTTGGGGTTGCCGAAGTCGCTGGGATCCGAGTAATAGAGCTCGGTGTAACTGGGCACGCGAAAAGCGCGGCTCGCCGAACCGCGGAATTTGAACCGTGGATTTACCCAGGCGCCGCCGGCGATGGTGGGGCTCAGCGTCGCCGAAAAGTTGCGCCAGATTTCCTCCCGGGCCGACAAGGAGAGCGAAAACCGCCGCAATGCGCGGAAGTCCGCCGCCGCGTAGGCTGACGCGCGGCTGCGCGCGTGAATCCCCAGATTGTTGCTCACGATGGATTCGTGGAGGCCCTCCAGGCCGTACGAAATGGTGACTGCCGGCGCCGGCGTTTCCGTGCGGCGTAGCGCGCCCTGGTAGCTTTCATCGGCGTGATGGTTGGTGTAGATCTCGGGTTGATCGCGGTAGAGCACGAACAAATCGCTATGCCTGCGCCAGGCGAAGCTCACCTGGGTTTTTTTGCCTAACATTTGCCGCCAGCCGGTCCACCAGGTCTTGGTGTCCTCCCAGGAAGGATACGGCCCGTAAAAGTCGTTAGCGCCGAAAGGTTTGTCCATGTACGCCATGGTCAGATCGCCGGTGCCCCAACCGGTGACAAGGTGAGTGCTCGAAGCGAAGTCCAGGTTGCGGTAATCGCGGTCCGGCATGAAGCCGGTGGAAAAATCGCGCGCGAAGCTGATCTGCTCGCTGACCGGCCCGAAGGTATCCGAAATCGAGGCGCGCTGCTGGTTGATGCCATCGTTGCCCACCGATGTGCGCAGCCGCACCTCCATGTCCTCCGGCGGTGCGGTGATGATATTGATCACGCCGCCGATCGCGTCCGAGCCATAGAGCGTGGAGCCCGAACCGCGCAGCACCTCGACCTGCTCGATGGTATCGAGCGGCACCGGGATATCCCCGTCGTGGTGGCCTGTCTGCGGGTCGCTCAGGCGCAGGCCATTGAGCAGCACCAGCGTTTGCGCGAACGTGCCGCCGCGTATCGAGAGGTCCGTCTGCACGCCGTCGGGCGCACGCTCCTGCAGGTCGAGCACGGGGTCGGTGCGCAGCAAGTCCACCAGCGCATTGAGCACCAGATCGTTCGAGCGCGCCGGCAGCACCGTAATGGCGCGATCCATCTCATCGAGTGTAAGAGGCTCGAAGGTGCCGGTGACCACCACCGTTTCATGCTGCGGGACCGGCGCCTGCGGGGTCGCTGCTGGTGGCGCGGGCGGCTGCTGGGCGACAAGACGGGAAGCCAGGAAGAAAAGCGGAAGAAAGAAGAGACGCAATCCCTCATTGTACCCAGCGCGACGCAGACGCATTTTGGATATTGGTCTCCAGCCCTGTGGCTCTTCACTCCAGATGGTGAAACGGTGCGCGGCTGCGTTTTGCAGCCCGGCCGCGGCCGAGGCAGGCCGCCCCTCGAACGGCCCAAAATACCCTGACGAACTTCTGAAAGGACGCGCTTATGAAAGGATGCGCTTAGCTGCAGCCGCTGGTGCCGCCGCAATTGCCGCACTTGTAGCAGCTTCCGTTGCGCGTCATGATGGAGCCGCACTCGGCGCATAGCGGCGCATCGGCGGTGACCGGCGCGAAGGGCAGTTGCTGCTGCGGGTCCGGCTCGGTGGGCCGCAGGGTGGGCGTCTCGCCGACTTCCGTGACGGCGTACTCCGGCCCCAGGAACTTGGCGCCCAGCCAGCGGAAAATGTAATCCATGATGGACTTGGCGTACGGAATCTGCTGGTTGCCGGTCCAGCCGCTGGGCTCGAAACGCACGTGCGCGAACTTGTCCACCAGGAATTTCAGCGGCACGCCGTATTGCAGGTTGAAGCTGACCGCCGTGGCGAAGGCATCCATCAGGCCGGAAATGGTCGAGCCTTCCTTGGCCATGGTGATGAAGATTTCACCCGGCGCGCCGTCGTCGTACATGCCCACCGTGATGTAGCCTTCGTGGCCGCCGATCGAAAACTTGTGCGTGATGGAGCGCCGCTCGTCGGGCAGCTTGCGCCGCACCGGACGGTACACCACCTTCTCCGCCGGCGCTGCGGCGGCAGCCGGGGCCGTGGCCTTCTTCTCGCTCTTGCCTGCACCGGAGCTGAGCGGCTGCACGCGCTTGGAATTGTCGCGGTAAATGGCCACCGCCTTCAGCCCCAGCTTCCAGCTCTCGGTGTAGGCGTTCACGATGTCCTCCACCGTGGATTCCTCGGGCATGTTGATGGTCTTCGAAATCGCGCCGGAAATGAACGGCTGCACCGCCGCCATCATGCGCACGTGGCCCATGTAGTGGATGGACCGCGTGCCGTTCTGCGGCCGGAAGCTGCAATCGAACACCGCCAGGTGCTCGGGCTTCAGGTCGGGCGCGCCTTCGATGGTGCCGGTGGAATCGATGTGGCTGACGATCTTCTCCACCTGGTCGGGCGAATAGCCCAGCTTGATCAGCGCCTGCGGCACCGTGTTGTTGACAATCTTGATCACGCCGCCGCCCACCAGTTTCTTGTACTTGATGAGCGCCAGGTCCGGCTCGATGCCGGTGGTATCGCAATCCATCATGAAGCCGATGGTGCCGGTGGGCGCGATCACCGTGACCTGGGCATTGCGATAGCCGCAGCGTTGCCCGGATTCGTACGCGTCGTCCCAGCACTGCCGCGCGCCTTCGTACAAAGCGGTTGGAAGGTTCAGCCGCCGCACCCGGTCCACCGAATCGCGGTGCATGCGGATCACTTCCAGGAACGGCTGCTCGTTTTCCGCATAACCGGCGAACGGCCCTACTGCCTCGGCCACGCGAGAGCTGGTCAGGTAAGCCTGCCCGCACATCACCGCAGTGATGATCGCCGCCATGTCGCGCCCCTGGTCGCTATCGTACGGCACGCCCATCGACATCAGCAGCGCGCCCAGATTGGCATAGCCAAGGCCCAGCGGGCGGAAGCGGTGCGAATTCTCGCCGATCTTCTCGGTAGGGTAGCTGGCGTTATCGACAATGATTTCCTGCGCCAGAATCATCGTATCCACCGCGTGCCGGAAGGCCTCGACGTCGAACTGGCCGTCCGGGCCGACGAACTTCATCAGGTTCAGCGAGGACAAGTTGCAGGCCGAGTCGTCCAGGAACATGTATTCCGAGCACGGGTTGGAAGCGTTGATACGCGCCGTGTTCTTGCACGGGTGCCAACGGTTGACCGTGGTATCGAATTGCATGCCGGGGTCGCCGCACTGATGGGTCGCCTCGGCGATCTGGCGCAGCAGGTCGCGCGCCTTGTAACGGTTTTTGGGCTGGCCGCTGAACACATGCTTGGTCCACCATTCGCCGTCTTCCTGCGCGGCGCGCATGAAATCGTCGGTGGCGCGCACGGAGTTATTGGCGTTCTGGAAGAAGATAGAGCTGTAGGCTTCGCCATCGAGCGAAGCGTCGTAACCGGCCTCCACCAGCGTGTAGGCTTTCTTCTCCTCCTTGGCCTTGCACCAGATAAACTTCTCGATGTCCGGATGGTCGGAGTTGAGAATCACCATTTTGGCGGCGCGCCGCGTTTTGCCGCCCGATTTGATGACGCCGGCAAACGCGTCGAAGCCCTTCATAAAGGAGAGCGGTCCGCTGGCGCGCCCGCCGCCGGAAAGCACGGCGTCTTCTTCGCGCAGCGCCGAAAGGTTCGTCCCCGTGCCGGAGCCCCACTTGAACAGCATGCCCTTCGGTCTTGGCCAGGTCGAGAATCGATTCCAGCGAATCTTTGACGGAAACGATGAAGCAGGCCGAGCACTGCGGGCGCACCGCGCCGGATTCGAGCTTCTTGATGCGGCCGGTCGCGTCGTCGTACACCCAGCCGTAGCCGCGCGCTTCCTTCACGCCCACGTTGAACCATACCGGCGAATTGAAGCAGGCTTTCTGCGTGAGCATCAGGTGGGCCAGCTCGGCGCGAAAGTTCTCGCCGTCTTCGTCGCTGGCGAAATACCCGTCCTTCTTTCCCCAGCCGGCGATGGTATTCACCACCCGCTCCACCAACTGCGCCACGCTGGCCTCACGCTCCGGCGAACCCAGTTTGCCGTGGAAATACTTGCTGGCCACGATGTTGGTGGCCGTCTGCGACCAATCCGCCGGCACTTCGACGTCGCGCTGCTCGAAGATCACCGACCCTTTGTCGTTGCCAATCGAGGCGGTGCGGGTCTCCCAGCGCACCTCATCATAGGGAGTCTTGCCTGGCTCAAGCCTGGCGGTGAAGAAACGGGGGAACGATACCCCGGTCCTGCTTGGTTGGTTGGTCTGAGTCGTCCTCAATGCTTCCATTTTCGCACTCAAGCCGACGGTAAGTTGTCCCATATGTCATCTCCTTCGGGGTTCCTGCTGAAAGAACGCACTCGTAATAGTGCCCCAAGATGTAGTGGGAAAGCAAGAATTTTATCTATATGAAGTGTGTTAGGGTTACAGGGAACGTGCACTTTACTCAATTTGAGCGTACCACGTGTCTGAGGTGTGTCACCGGAATTCCATCGTACTTTCTGATGCGTAACCTCCTCTTGCGCGAGCGCGTACAGGTCCGGTGCCGCCGGTCCCGAGCCCTGCGCAGCCCCAACTCCCCTGCGGCCGGAATCAATGTGCGATAGCAACAGCCTACCATCTAAGCCGGCCAATTACGCCACTTAAGCCTTTACCCCACGTGAGGGAGGTGCTATTCTGTGACGAAAATCGTTACAAGTTAGCTTATAGATGCGGCTCTGCTCACAACCCGCAAGCGCACGGCGCCTTCCGCCGTCGCTCGCGGGCCCCGCCGGCAAGACGTCGAGGGGTGCGCTATTTGTCGCAAGTCTGGAACTTCGTTGTAATGTGATTTTTGATACTCTGTCCTCTAAGGGTCAAAACGAGGCAAAAACGGCATGAAAAAAAGCGCCAGGAGTGTTTCCTCCTGCGCTCGGGTGCGTCGCGCGTGCAATACGCGCTTGATATGCCGGTGGGTCTAAAAAACTAAGGAGGTAGTCTCATGCGTCAGCGCTTTACAGGTTCGCTGTTCGTATTTTGTTTGTTGCTTTCCGCTTCGACATTGGCGTTCTCACAGTCGGCGGGCGGCGTCGCCAGTATTTCCGGAGTTGTCCGGGATGCATCGGGTGCCGTCGTGCCAGATGCCAAGGTAGTCGTCTCCAGCACCGGTCAAGGTACGCTTCGTACTCTCACCTCCAACGCAGAAGGCATCTTCACTGCGCCGGCACTGACGCCCGGTCCGGGCTACAAGGTGACCATCACGGCGGCGGGTTTTGAGACCTATGAAGCCAACGACATTGTTCTGCGGGTCGGCCAGAATATCGACCTGAAGGTCGATCTAAAGGTCGCTACCTCGGCCGAGCGTGTCGAAGTGGTGTCCACAGCGCCTCTGGTGGAAGACACCAAATCGGACGTTTCCGGCGTGGTGGATCAGAGGGCGATTCAGAACTTGCCGATTAACGGGCGCCGCGTGGATTCCTTCGTCCTGCTGACGCCCGGCGTCAGCAATGACGGATACTACGGCTTGCTCACCTTCCGCGGCGTCGCGGGACAGAATTCCTTCCTGGTGGATGGCACCGACACCACCGAACAGTTCTACAACGAAAACGCCGGCCGGACACGCATCGCGTCGCAGATTTCGCAGGACGCCGTGCAGGAATTCGAAGTCGTGTCTTCGAATTACTCGGCAGAGTATGGGCGCGCCATGGGCGGTGTGGTCAACACCGTCACCCGCAGCGGGTCGAACGAATTTCACGGCGGGGCCTTCTGGTTCTACCGCAGCACGGGGTTTGACGGTCAGGATCCATTCTCCGCTGTGGTGCCTTCCGAGAAGCGCAACCAATTGGGTGCTACCCTCGGCGGCCCAATCAAGAAGGACAAGCTGTTTTTCTTCCTGAGCACCGAGGTAACGCGGCGCGACTTCCCGATGACCAGCAGCCTCAACACCACCGCGGTCAACGGAACCACGCGCACCTGGAACCTTTGCGGAGTTGCCAGCGGCAGCGGGACGAGCGCAGTGCCGGCGGCTACCACCGCCCAATGCAACGCCATCAACGGGTTGATCCCGCGGTTCTTCGGCGTGATTCCACGAACGCTCGACCAGGAGCTTTATTTCGGCCGGTTGGATTACCACCCGACCGACCGCAACACACTGAGCGCCACCTTCAATTTCCTGCATGACACTTCGCCCAACGGCATCCAGACCGGCGTTTCGTCGACCAGCGGTTCGGCGTTGACCGGCAATGGCGACGACTTCGTGACGGTGCGAAATGGAGGGCTGGCCTGGACCTGGGTTCCCACGTCGAGTTTCGTCAACGAGTTCCACTTCGGTTTCGCAGGCGACCGCCAGGCCGACTCATTCGACAACGCGGAGTTAGGACAGGGCCTCGGATACCTGCAGGTCTCCGTCAACGGCACGCAACTTGGACCGGCATCTTATTTGCCGCGCATCGAGCCGAGCGAAAGCCGTTTCCAGTTTCAGGACAATGCTTCCTGGACCAAGGGTAAGCACACCATTAAGTTCGGCACGGACATCGCCACCACCGAGGATTACGTCTACTACATTTCGCCCGCCTTCGGCTCGTACACCTATCAGACGGTCAACGAATTCGCGCTGGATTATTCCAGCCCGTCGGGCGTGAAATATTGGCAGACTTATTCCCAGGCCTTCGGCAATCCAGTGCTCGATACCAGAATCAACGACTATGGGTTTTATCTGGAAGATCAGTGGCGCGCCACCCCCAGGCTGACCCTGAACTACGGCTTGCGCTACGAATATGCGAAACTGCCGCAGCCCACGATCTGCAACAAGGACTATCCCGAAACTTGCCATTTGCATTCATCGCCGACAAACTTGGCGCCGCGTCTGGGACTCGCTTACCGCCTCGACGATAAGACAGTTTTGCAGGCCGGCTACGGGATGTTCTACGCGCGCTTCCAGAGCGGCACCATCGACGACCTGTTCACCACCGGGAACGGGCTTTACCAGCAGAGTATCAGCCTGATAGGATTTCCCGGGAATACCCCTTCGCAATACGCCGCGGGTCCCGTTTTCCCCAACGCTCTGAGTTCTGTTCCATCGGCGGCCGCAGCGGCCTCCGGCCTCAACCTACAGTATTACTCTCCGGGCATCAAGACACCGTACTCGGAACAGGGAAATGTCGGCATCCAGCGCCAAATCACCAAAGATGTGGGCGTGACGGTTTCTTACCTCTGGAGCCGGGGCGTGCAGATGATCGGCGTTGTGGATCAGAATTTCCCGAACCACACCGCGAACTTCGTCTATGGCATCGAGAACGCCAGCGGCGCCCCGGTGAGCGCTTTCGCCACTACGGTCTATACCGGCGCCCGCCCGGATACCCGCTACGGCGCCATCGATGAAGATGTGAACGGTGTCAACAGCTATTACAACGGCTTATCCGTGCAGGTAAACAAGCGGTTCGCGCATGGGCTGCAAGGGCTGGTTTCCTACACCTGGGCGCACGAAATCGACGACGGCCAAAGCTACGGCGAAAGCACCGACAACCTGTTCCAGAACGGCAACTCTTACTGGACCTATAACGGGAACTTCAAGGCCGACAAAGGCAGCGGCACCGAGGATCAGCGGAACCGCGCGGTTATCTCCTGGGTTTGGTCGCCGGTGGTGACACACCGCACGGGCAGTTTCTTTAAGTACGTGGTGAACAACTGGCAACTCTCGTCCATCACCAGCATGGCGAGCGGCCAACCCTACGGCAACGAAACCATACAGATCACCGGCACACCCGTTAGCGGTATGTTCAAGAACAGCACCATCAATGGCTCGGGGCTCAGCACCCGCGTACCCTTCCTGCCGTACAACTACTACTACCTGCCGCCGCGCTACAATTCAGACGCTCGCATCAGCAAGATCATCCCCTTCGGAGATTCACCACGCAAGCTGTACCTGGCCTTCGACATGTTCAATGTCTCGGGTTCGTGGGCGGCCACTTCGTATAAGAGCTCTATCGCCTACACCGAAGCCAACGGCATCCTGACCGCTACGCCGCAGAACCTGTATGTTCCGAGCGCCGACAACGGCTTCCCGGATGGAACGCAGGCGAAGCGCATGCAGGTCAGCGGCCGCTTCGTATTCTGAACTATTCGCCAGGTCAGACTCGGATGGGGGCAGGCGAGCAATCGCCTGCCCCCATCCGCAACCGAGTCACGCTGTGATGGAGGGCGCTCGAAGATGGCGCCAAAAGCGGATCGTATTCCCGTGCGTCGCGCCCAGTAACAGAGTCCGCCTTTTGTGCGTGTACACTAGTTGCTGCTGGGCCAGCAGGCCCGAACGGTGAGTCTGATGAAGACAAATTCGGAGGACCTTCTTATGCGGCCGCTAACATCCTTCTCCTTAATCCTGGTTTTTTGCGCCTCTGCGCTGGGGCAAAACTATACCATACGCGCTTTCGCCGGCGGTGGTGTGCTGAATAACGTTCCCGCAACCTCCGTGCGCCTTACGCCCGGTTCCGTGGGCGTTGCCGTGGATGGCGCGGGCAATACGTACTTCGCGGCGGATCCATGGAACGTGGTTTTTCGCGTCGATGCCATAACCGGGCAACTGACGCGGTTCGCCGGAAATGGAACGCTGGGCCACTCCGGCGATGGCGGCCCGGCCACCAGCGCGGAGTTATACCAGGTGGGTGGCGTGGCCGCGGATGCCGCCGGCAACGTCTATATCGCGGACACTGGTAACAACCGAATCCGCAAGGTCTCGAACGGCGTCATCACCGCCTTTGCCGGAAATGGGGCGGACGCTTACTCGGGAGACAACGGCCCGGCCACTAATGCGGAGTTAGGCTTCCCGCAGGGCGTGGCGGTGGACGCATCCGGCAACGTGTATATCGCGGACACCCAAAACAACGTGATCCGCAAGGTCTCGGATGGCGTCATCACAACCTTTGCCGGAAATGGCACCAACGGTTACTCGGGGGATAACGGCCCGGCCACCAGCGCGGAGTTGAGCGAACCCACTAATGTGGCCGTGGACGCTTCCGGCAATGTGTACATTATCGATTTGGGCAACACCCTGATCCGCAAGGTATCGAACGGTGTGATCGTCACGTTCGCTGGCACCAAGGGAACCACCGGTTACTCGGGAGACAACGGCCCCGCCACCAGTGCGATGTTCGACTATCCGGCAGCCGTGGCCGCGGACGCATCCGGCAATGTCTACATCGCGGACATAGATAACAACGCGATCCGCGAGGTATCGAACGGCGTGATTACAACCTTTGCCGGTAATGGAATCAAAGGTTACTCTGGCGACAGCGGTGCGTCCGCCAGCGCGGAGTTGAACATGCCCAATGGCGTGGCCGTGGATACAGCGGGCAACGTGTATATCGCGGACTCCGGCAACGGTAGAATCCGCAAGGTTTCGAAAGGCGCGATTGCCACCGTGGCCGGGGGCGCCAGCGGGAATTTCGGCGATAACGGCTCGGCCAGAGGCGCGGCGCTAAGTCAGCCCTTTGGCGTGGCCGTAGACGCAGCCGGCAATGTATATATCGCGGACACACTGGATAATGCCATCCGCAAGGTGTCGAACGGCGCGATCACTACCCTTGCCGGAAACGGGTCATACGCTTACTCCGGAGACAACGGCCCGGCTGTCGACGCAGCTTTGAACCAACCCTATGGCGTGGCCGTGGACGCATCGGGTAATGTCTACATCGCGGACACCTATAACTCCGTAGTCCGCAAGGTCTCGAACGGCGTCATCACCACCTTCGCCGGAACCGGGACCTACGGTTACTCCGGCGACAACGGCCCGGCTACCGGCGCAAAGTTGTGCGCGCCCTTTGGTGTGGCCGTCGACTCGTTGGGCAATGTCTACATCGCGGACAGTGTTTGCAGTGTGGTACGCAAGGTCTCGAACGGCATTATCACCACCCTCGCCGGCATTGGAATACGGGGTTACTCGCCAGCCGACGGGCCGGCCGCCAGCGCGCTGTTGAATTCGCCGGCGGCCGTCGCCGTGGACACCGCGGGCAATGTGTATATTTCCGACCCTGGTCTCGATAACAACATGATCCGCGAGGTTTCCAACGGCTGGATCACCACCATTGCCGGGACCGGAACCAATGCTTACTCCGGCGACGGCGGCCCGGCCATCGACGCCGGCCTGTTCGCTCCCGGTGGCGTGGCCGTGGACGCGTTGGGCAATGTGTATATCGCGGAAAACGGCCCCTACAGTGTAATCCGCAAGATCTCAAATGGCATCATCACCACGATTGCCGGCAATGGAACAATGGGGAACTCCGGCAACGGCGGCCCGGCAACCGACGCGGAGCTGAATGGGCCCTGGGGCGTGGCCGTGGACGCGACTGGCGGCGTTTACATAGCGGACGTCGCTAACCAGGTGATCCGTGTTTTGGCACCCGAAATCCGCAACGGCCGGCGCCCTTTGATATCCAAGTAGAATCCAGCCGGCGCTCGAACGGGGTGCAGGCCTTCGCAGATCAATTTCACGATTCCACTGAATGCTCCACTGGGCGCGCAGCCGGCGGTGGTGACCGCCGGCGGCATAGCCAGCGCCCCGGTGACGGTCAACGTGACCGCGGCGCCGTGAGGAGGTCCGTGCCGTCGACCTCGCGCCAGATTTGGGTGGATTAACCATTTCCGGCAGAAATTGCCGAAAAGCGCACCTTAAACCTTGTGTTTTGAGTGAGCTTCCGGCAGAATCTGCCTAAATCGGTCGCCGACTGCCCCGCCTGAAGTGTAGTAGCATACGGGTTCGCCGCACTCCCGAAGGCTGATTTCATGGCAACTGCCGCGCCGGCTAAACAGCTACCTTCCAACGCCTATACGCCTCTGGTTCCAGGCGAGGCGTACCTGCCGCCTGTGTCCGCAGCAGAGAGGTTACCCGAACTCACGCCCCGCTCGATCGGCTGGGGCGTTTTTCTGTGCGTGGTTTTCACCGTGGCCTCCGCTTACTCCGGGCTGAAGGTGGGCCAGGTGATGGAAGCTGCCATCCCCATCTCGATTCTGGCCATCGGCCTGGCGCGCGTCTACCGGCGCCGGTCCACTGTCCTCGAAAACGTCATCATCACCGGCATCGGCGGAGTCGCCGGATCGGTGGTGGCCGGCGCTGTGTTCACCGTGCCGGCCCTTTACATTCTCAATCTCGCTCCGCACCCGCTCCAAACCATCTGCATCTGCGTGGCCGGCGGCTGCCTGGGCGTCCTGTTTCTGATCCCGCTGCGCCGCTACTTCGTGCGCGACATGCATGGCATGTTCCCGTACCCGGAAGCAACCGCCATCACCGAGGTGCTGGTGACCGGCGAAAAGGGGGGATCGCAGGCCAAGCTGCTGCTGCAGGCGACGGCCATTGCCGGTGTCTACGATTTTCTGGTGACCACCTTCCAGGTGTGGAAGGAATATCTCGACTTTCAATTCGTGCCGGCGCTGCGCGTGCTGTCGGAGCGCGCCAAAGTCGCTGTCAGCTTCGACGCCATCGGATTCATTCTCGGCCTCGGCTATGTGATGGGCCTGCGCAGCTCGATGATCCTGTGCGCCGGCGGCGTGCTCTCCAACCTGGTGCTGGTGCCGCTGGTATGGATGATCGGCCGCGAGCACACCGCCGCCGTCTATCCTGCCTCCATCCCCATCGCCCAAATGACGGCCACGGAGATCTTCCGCGGCTATGTGCGTTTCGTGGGCGTTGGCGCTATCGCCACAGCGGGCATTTTCGGCATCATCAAATCCATCCGCATCGTGGCCGGCTCGTTCGGCGTGGCGGCGCGCACCTTCCGCGCCGGCGAAACCGCAACCGGCGAGCGCACCGATCGCGACGTGACAGTGATGACCGTGCTGGCGGGTGTGATTGTCAGCTCGATCGCCGTAGGCGCCCTGCTGGGGACACTGTCCTCCGCGCCAGCCGTGATCCTTATCGGCGTGGTGCTGGCGGTGGTGTTTTCCTTCTTCTTCACCAGCGTGGCCGCCAACGCCATCGCCACCGTAGCGCGCAATCCGGTTTCCGGCATGACCATGCTCACCATCATCATTTCGTCGATTGTGCTGCTGCGCTTCGGTCTCTCCGGCACCACCGGCATGTTCTTCGTGATGGCGCTGGCCGGAATGGTGTGCACCGCCCTTTCGGTTTCCGGCCAGGCCATCACGGATTTCAAAGTGGGCTATTGGCTCGGTTCCACGCCGGCGGCACAGGAGAAAGTGAAATTCCTCGGCGTCCTGGCCGCTTCGGTCGCCGTCGGGCTCACGATCGTCATGTTGGCCCGCGCCTTCCAGTTCGGCGAAGCCGTGCCCGGCGATCCGCGCGTGGTTCTGCCCTCGCCCCAGGCTTCCATCATGAAAGCGCTGGTCCAGGGCTTCATGAGCCGGCAGCCGGTGGCGTACCTTTTATTCGGCGCCGGCGCCGCCATTGCGCTTTCGATGGAAATGCTCGGCATCCCGGCACTGATTTTCGCGCTTGGCATGTATCTGCCGCTGGAGCTGAACACGCCGGCGCTGGTCGGCGGATTCCTGGCCCACCTGATGTCCAAGCGCAATGCCACGGCGCGGGAGCGCGGCGTAGTCATCGCCAGCGGCCTGATGGCGGGCGGCGCGCTCGGCGGCGTGTTCGGCGCGGCTTGCCGGCTCATCCCCGGCTATAAGGAAACTTGGATCCGCACCCCGTTCTACGCGAACGATCTGGTTTCGCAATGCCTTTCCGGCCTCATGTTCCTGGGCCTCTGCGCCTATCTATGGTTCAGCGCCACCCAGCGGCAGAAGGAGAATGAAGTATGAGCGCACGCTTGGAAGAACTGGTTGGCAACGCCATCCTGGGCATTGATACGCTGTGGGGCGGCGACGTGCTTTGCGCCTCCGGCACTGGCCGGTTCATCGCCGATTCCTGGTTCAGCGACGAGCCGCTGCCCCTCGCCTACACCGTCGCCGAAGCTGCGCCCGTCCGCACTTCGGGCGGCGTTGCCGCCAAAATACCCGACGCCGAGGCCATCGACCGCTACCTCGCCCAAGTCGATATCCCCGGCGCCATTGAGGGACTAAAGCGCACCGGCGCCGAGGACGGCGGCCTGCGCGGCGAATACTTCGCCGGCTTGGCCCTGTGCTTTGACGCCATGTGGGACCTGGCAATGGAGATCCTCGGCCGGCGCGCGCCGGTCCCTTACGAACGGTGCGTGACTGCCTCCACCGGCCGGCCCCCCGAACCCTCCGAGCCGGCGCAAAAGCGGGAGCGCGTGGCGGAACTGCTCGGTGGTTCGAGCGACTTACTCGCAGCCGTGGATGCCTGGCGCGCACGCCATCGCGTCTCCATGGCATCCATCCGCTTGCTCGGCGCCGCCGTGATCGGCTACTTCGATCAACTCACCGCGGCCAATGTCGTTCCTCATCTGCCGCCCGAATTCGCCCTGGTTCCACGCGCTAACATCGAGTTCCTGCCGATTCAAGATGCCTGGTTTTCCGGATCGATGAATTATCTGGGCCGCGCCCGCCGCTCCGGCGGTAGTCCCGAATACGAGGCCACTTATGAGATCAATGCCTCGCTCGAAACGTCGCTGCCGGAGTTTCTCCAACTGGTAAGCCACGAAGTGGTTCCAGGCCACGTCACCACTTTCGCCTACCTACAAAGCTTATACGTCCGCGGCGAGGTCGGCTTCGAGGCCACTGTGCTAACCATGAACACGCGCGCCGCCGCCCTGTTCGAAGGCATCGCCAACAACGCTATTCTGATGGCTTACGGCGTTACCGAAGTCGATCAACTGCCTGACCCGGATTTGCAGATCGGCGTTCTGCTGGCCCTGTTGCAGGACGATGCCAAGAATCAATCCTCGTTCCTGACCTGGGGCGAAGGCGTGGCGCAGGGCACGGTGGCCGAAACCTTACGCCGCGATTTCCTGGTATCGCCCGAGCGCGCCGATAAACTCTCCGGCGCCTGGGGCCGTCACCCCCTGCTCGGCCGCATGTATCTCCCAGCCTACCGATCCGGCACCATGCGGATTGCCGAACTGCGGCGCCGATATCCCGCGTCCCGCATCCTGCCCGCGCTGTACGGCGTACGTGGATTGGTCGACATCACCACGCTGGAGCGCGCGCTCGAAGCCGGGCAAGCCGGGTGAGGGCCGGGGATCCGAACCGTCCGAATCCTTTTTACACTCCGCTTGCCGGTTTTGGTGTACACTAGGACTGACGTTACTTGCGCTTGCATCTTATCTCTCACAACCCGCCGCTCGTTTCGGGCGAATTCGAACGCCCGGCCCCGGCGCCTCCCGTTAGCCACCAACCTTCAACTCACGCATAACGAATGTATCCAAGAAATTTCCCCCCTCGCAGACAAAACCGTAGAGAGAACGTGAATGAGTTCATCCGCGCACGCGAGGTGCGCGCGGTGTTCCCAGATGGCACGAGCGAGATCATGCCTACGGCCGCGGCGCTGCGCAAGGCTCAGGAACTGGGCCTCGACCTGGTGCTGATTGCGCCCACTGCGGTACCTCCCGTGGCCAAGGCAGTCGATTTCGGCCATTATCAGTACGAGCAGAAGAAGAAGCAGCATGACGCCAAGAAGAAGCAGCACGTGGTGCAGGTGAAGGAGCTGAAATTCCGCCCCAACACCGACGACCACGATTATGATTTCAAAATGAAGCACGCGATTCGCTTCCTGCAGGATGGGAACCGGGTCAAAGCGGTGGTACAATTCCGCGGCCGCGAAATCGCCCACGCCGATTTAGGCAAGAAACTGCTGATGCGCTTTGCGGGCGACCTGGGGGCGTATGGCTCGGTGGAAGGCGTGCCCCGGTTGGAAGGCCGGAGTGCTCATATTCTGATTAGCCCGGTCAAGGCCGTCGGAAAAGCTGCTCCCTCCGGCCAGACGCCGCCGCCGCAGGTTCCTCCGGCGCAAGCTCCGCCCTCACCGCCGGCGCAGGCCTAGCATTTGGGGCCGGCAGGCGGTTCCGTGCTAACATTTTAGCTGTCCTCAGTGGCCGCCGCGCCGTATGTATAACGCCTTTTTCGGCTTCTCGAAGAACCCGTTCAACATGAGCCCGGATCCGGCGTTCCTGTTTCGCAGCGGGCAGCATGAAGAAGCGCTCGCCAGCCTGATCTACGGTGTCCAGAGTCGCAAGGGCTTCATTGTGCTGACCGGCGAGGTGGGCACCGGAAAAACCACCATGCTGGAGTGCTTGCGCGACTTCCTGAACGCGCAGCAGATCGCCTTTGCATCCTTGTTTAACTCCCGCCTGACCGTAGAACAGTTCTTCGAGATGCTGGCTTACGATCTGGATTTGCGTTGCAACCGGCTGTCCAAAACGGAAGTGCTGCTCTCCCTGAATCACCTGCTGTTGGAGCGAGCGGAGGCTGGCCGGACTACGGTGCTCATTGTAGACGAGGCGCACAACCTCGATTGGGACGTATTGGAAGAAATCAGACTGCTGGGTAACCTGGAGACCCGCCGCGGCAAATTGCTGCAGATCATTCTGGCCGGCCAGCAGGAACTGGACCTCAAACTGGAAGATCCGTCGTTCCGGCAACTGAAGCAAAGGATCGCTCTGCGCTGTGCCTTGCGCGGTTTCGACCTGAGCGAGACGCTGGCTTATATCAACAGTCGCTGTGAGCGCGCCGGTATCGCTGAACAAAGTATTATCGGTCCTGCCGTCTTGGAAGAACTTCACCGCAGAACACAGGGCGTGCCCCGCTTGATCAACGCGGTTTGCGACAACCTGCTATTAACTGCTTTCGCCATGGAGAGCCGGACCTGCACCTTGGAAATGCTGGATGAGGTGTCCGCGGATATGCGGTTGACACCCCCCGGCCCGTCAGCTTTCAACTCCGCACCAGATTACCCGGAGAAGGCCTTCCGGCACGCCAGTTCCCCCCATCGTAATGATTAGCCCCGACATCAGGTATTAACCTGATGCTACACGCCTCTCTTACCTCCGAAAGATAGTAGATTTGCCCCCACTATTCATGGCATTGTTGAGTGGTTCTAGAGTAAACTGCTTAAGGACACCTAGTTTTGGTACCACCAGGACGTTGTCTAGTCAGATGGCAACATCGGTGCCCAAAAACGTGACCCGCCGATGGTCACCAAGGCAAAAAAAAGGAGCTCTGCAGAAAATGCGTACCCGCCCGATCCAAGTAGTCCGTTGCACGACCTTGACTTTGCTGACCGTCGCGTTTGCGTGGAATAACTGCCAGGGCACAACGGCTTCTGCCGCGGTGACTGGGAAAGCGTCGGCGAATTACGCCAACGCGAAAACGGGTCCGCTGCTGCCACCCGATCCGTGGGAATCCGTTCGTGCTAAGACTGGTCCGCTGCTGCCGCCCGATCCGTGGGAATCTATAGCGACCAAGACGGGTCCGCTACTTCCCCCCGATCCGTGGGAATCCGTTGCCACCAAGACTGGTCCGCTGCTGCCGCCCGATCCGTGGGAATCCTTTGCCACCAAGACTGGTCCGCTGCTGCCCCCCGATCCGTGGGAATCCTTTGCGACCAAAACGGGTCCGCTGCTGCCCCCCGATCCGTGGGAATCCTTTGCCACCAAGACTGGTCCGCTGCTGCCCCCCGATCCGTGGGAATCCTTTGCGACCAAAACGGGTCCGCTGCTGCCCCCCGATCCGTGGGAATCTATAGCGACTAAGACCGGTCCGCTGCTGCCCCCCGATCCGTGGGAATCCGTTGCCACCAAGACTGGTCCGCTGCTGCCCCCCGATCCGTGGGAATCCTTTGCCACCAAGACTGGTCCGCTGCTGCCCCCCGATCCGTGGGAATCCTTTGCGACCAAAACGGGTCCGCTGCTGCCCCCCGATCCGTGGGAATCCATTGCCACCAAGACCGGTCCGCTGCTGCCGCCCGATCCCTGGGAATCCATTGCCACCAAGACTGGTCCGCTGCTGCCGCCCGACCCGTGGGAATCCATTGCGACCAAGACCGGTCCGCTGCTGCCGCCTGACCCGTGGGAATCCCTTGCCACCAAGACCGGTCCGCTGCTGCCGCCCGATCCCTGGGAATCGCTCACCGCATAAGGTCAACCTCTAACCCACCGTACCCGCCAGCGGTCTGCTAAACAGCGTCTCGGTGTGTCCCTTTGTGCCCAGAACTCCGCCTGCACCGCTATTTTCCAATGCAGAATGTGGAGAAAATGCGGTTCAAAATATCGTCGGCGGTGGTGCCGCCGGTGATAGCGTCGATGGGCTGAAGCGCGGCATAAAGATCTAGCAACAGCATCTCGTGAGGGATCCCGGCGCCGATAGCCGTGCGCGCCTTCTCGAGCCAGCGCCCGCATTCGCGCAGAAGTTGTTCGTGGCGCAGGCTGGTGATAAAACCGGTTTCGGGCTCGAAGGCGCCGGCCGGCGCCACGGCGTCGAGGATGGCCTGGCGCAGACCGGCTACGCCATCGCCGGTGAGGGCGGAAACCAATATCGCCTCAGCCGGCGGCGAGGCCAGGCGCGGCAGGTCGCTTTTATTGGCCGCCATCAGCGCCCGCCCCGTCGAGCGCGCCCGTTCCATCAGCCGCAGGTCTTCCGCTTCGGGCGCGGCCGAGGCATCCAGCACCACCAGGGTCAGGTCCGCATCGGCCATGGCTTGAAAGCTGCGCTCGATCCCCATCGCCTCTATCTTCCCGGCGGCCTCGCGTATGCCCGCGGTGTCATGCAGTTTCACCGGGATGCCGCCGATGGCGGCGGTTTCGGAAACCACGTCGCGTGTGGTGCCGGGAATTTCGGTCACAATGGCTCGGTCCTGCTCCAGCAGGCGGTTGAACAAGCTGCTCTTGCCCACATTGGGCCGGCCCACAATGGCGAGAGACATGCCATCCCGCACCAGCGCGCCATACTGAAAGGTCCGTGCGAGTTCGCTGACGCCGGCGTCGAGCGCCGCCAGACGGCCGAGGATCTCCCGATCCGCGGCCACGGAGACATCGTTGTCGGCGAAATCGATGCCGGCTTCGAGCCGGGCGATCAGTTCCAGCAGTTTCTCTTTGATCGGCGCCAGGCGGCGCGAAACCGAACCTGCAGCCTGCTGCGCCGCCACACGCGCCTGGTAAAGCGTGGTGG
>CAVXJY010000147.1:0-15723 GCA_963761855.1 Bryobacterales bacterium
CGGGCGACGGCTTCGATGGCGGTTCGCTCCTGCTTCTTCAAGTCCCTCATACGGCAATTACTGGCCCAGAAACCAGCCACGCAGAATCAGCGTACCACCTCATTCCTATTCCTTCGGATGCATGTTTAGTTCGCCCGTGTCCCCTGCCTGAAGGCGAACCGTATCGCGGCGCCGGTTCGTCCGGCAAGACGAGCTGCCCGCCGCAGCTAGCGCACCGCTACTGCCAAGGACGCTCCCAGCCGCGCCACCAGCCGGTGTCTTCCAGGTCGAGCGCGTTCCAGCACAGGTCCAGGGTTTTGGCATCGCCGCGTATCGCCCCGGCGCGCAGCTCGCGGGGCGCGCCAACCAATTGAGCGAAGCGGTCGAAGACAACGCCGCGCGCAGCGGCCGGAATGCGCCCCAGCAGATGCCAAAGCGTCAGACCGTCGCGCGGCCGGGCAAGGGCAAGCACACGAGCCAATGCCGCCTCATCGCCGGCTTCATACGCCGCCAGAGCGGCGGTGAATGCCTCCGGCGCATCCTCACAAAACGGAATGCCCGGACCCTGCCGCTGGCGCGTCGGACATTCGGCGCCGGCGGGGATGAACGATTCGTGGCCATGCGACTGGAACGCCACCCAGCCGGTCTCAACGCGAAGCAGGCCATTGCCCGCGCCATCCACATCGAGCGTGTACTGGCAGCCCAGATCCACGGCACGCGCCGACGCTGTTTCCACCACAAATTCCCGCGGCGGAGCCCAGATGAAAGCGTGCAGGCGGCCGCGGCGCAGCTCCAGTTGGCGGCTGGTGGCGGCGCGCAGCTCCGAGCCGGGGCCCAGCTCGACACGGCCCACCGGTTCGGATTCGAGCGAGATCGGTGAGTCGCCGCTTCGCAGAACCTGGCCCTGCAGCACCGTTACGCTTCCCATGCGCCAGGCCGTGGGGACGGCCGGCGCGCCCGAACCGCGGAATAGCATGGCGGCAGCGGCCAGCAGCACGGCCGCCGCGGCAAGCCAACCGCCGCGCGCGCGGCGCGCTGCCACAGGCCGGCCGCGGTCGAAGTGATAGCGCAGGCCCGCCAGTTCCATCTCGATCTGTTCGATCTCGGGATCCGGCGGCCCCGAGCGGTCCCAAAGGTAGTCCTCACGCATGGTCGTCGCCTTTCCACAGCTCGCGCAGCATCTTCATGCCGCGGCACAGATTCACGCGCACCGAATCCGGGGTGAGGCCGGTTTGCCGGGCGATCTCCGGACCGGTCATGCCTTCCACCAGGCGCATGATGAGAGTTTCGCGATAAGCTTCCGGCAGGCGGCGCAGCAGGTCCAGGGTAATCAGCGCCCGATCGCCGCCGGAGATCACCGAGCCACGCTGCCGGGTGCTGAGCGGGAATTCGGCACGCCGCCGGCCGTCGCGGAAATGGTCGATGGCGCGGCGGCGCGCAATGGCGCCCAGCCAGCCGCGGAAGGCTGCGGCGGTGCGCAACGCGCCCAGCCGTTCCATGGCCGCCATGAAAACATCCTGTACCATGTCCTCCGCGTCGGCCGGCGGCACGCGCGCCAGCAGAATGGCGTGAACCATGCGCGCGTACCGCAGGTAGAGCTCGCCGAAGGCGGCACGGTCGCCGCCCGCGGCCTGGTGAATCAGACGCTCGTCGTCGGCCGGCTCGGGAATGGTCGCGAGCATTACTTGCATGTTACTGCCGCAGCATGGCCTCGATATCGGCCGAGCTGAACGGCTGGTGGCTGGCCTTGTCGTGATAGCGGTCCACGCCATCCGGCCCGGCGGTCAGCAGCGAACTGGTGAACAGCCTGCCGTTGGTGGCTTCCAGGCGGATCACCCAACGGCCCTCCTTCGGCCACTGCTGCGTGATCGCGAACATGCCGGGCGTCGAGAGGGGCCTCACGTTCAGAGGTATCTCGCGCCGTTCTCCATTCACGACTCCGATGGCCGTGGCGCTGACCCTGGTTGCGTCCGGTTGCACGCAGCCGGCCGATTTAACGGTGACCACGGCGTTGAGTTTACGAGCTTCCGGACTGGCCTCGGGATTCCCCAGCATCAGGTAGAAGCCGCCGGCAAATAGCGACCCAGCCAGCGCCAATAGCGCTGCGGGCGCGGTAATTCGCAGTACGTTTCGCATCCGTTTTTCCCTCCTCGGAAAATGGAATTTTGCCGTAAAGACGCGAACGGAAGCGAAACTGTTAACCGGCGCGATGAATTGGGACTTTCTTGAGCGGTCCGCCGAGTCTTTGCCAGAGAAGCCTCATCGGCGATCAAGGCCTGGGCTTGCGGAAGCATCCTCAAAGCTAATAACGTGACCGGCCACCGATCAACACAGATAAACACAGATTTGAAAACAACTGTTTATCGCTGTTCATCTGTGTTTATCTGTGGCTCTGAATTCCTTCTTTTCTGCCGCTCGCTCATGCCCGGTGTTGAGAACGATGGGCCCGCTTTTTTTCGGGATTCCCACGTCCAGGCATCCTGTAACCATTGTTAAAAACGCGGGCGAAGCGGCGGCGGCGGGCGAGTTGACGCGGTGATCGCGGCGTCGTGGGAGTTGCTGTTCGACGCCGTTCAGGCCCCCTGATGTTGCTGCTGGGTACCATCTGGCGGAGGTGCCGCTGCATGCAAAATAGGAGCCGGTTGTCTGTAAAACCGGGGATTTTTTCCGCATTACTGGAGAGCGTCGCACTTTAAACCTTGTAGAATCAATAAGTCGTGTCTGGACTATAAATTGCACATGGCGACGCCGTGAGTTCGTGCCTGTGAAAAACGTCCTGATCGTCGACAGGGATTTAGGATTTGTGTTCTGGCTGGGCCAAATCCTGGACGCGGCCGGATACGTCGCTATTCCCGCAAAAGGAGTCGCCGAAGCGGCGGAGATGGTGGATATGCTTCGTTTGCCGGTCGACGTGCTGATCGCATCGCCGTCCGAGCAGGGCGCTCGCGAATTCGCGGGCAGGCTCCGTTTCCGCTCTCCTGATCTGCAAGTGGTCGCCTTGGGGGGTGAGGGGGACGCGGCACGGGCCATGCCGCCTTCCTGGGCTGTGTGGAAGCGCAAGCCACGGCGATGGGACGAAGCAGCCAGGTCCGAATGGGTAGACTTGATTCACGACCTCGACCGCAGTTACGCCACATCGGAATCCCGCTGCTGAGGCGCTGTCGGGAGAAAGTCCCCAAAGCTACCGGGCGTTACAGCGGGCCTCAAAACTGGCCTAACTGGTGCCACGGGCTACTGCGGACGCCAGTAACGCGCCGGCGTCAAACCCGCTCCACCCGGTCCATCTCCAGAAATTCCTGGATATGAGGGTGCTCGGACTTGGCTAAGCCGTCGACCGAGCCGAAGTAAATCGCGCCGCCATCATAAAGGAAAACCACTTGGTCCGCCACCTTGTACATTAGGTCCAGGTCGTGAGTCACCACTACGGAGGTCAGCTTGAGCTGCCGCTTCAGGCGGAGCATCATAGTGGCCAGATGGTCCGACATGATAGGGTCGACCATGGTAGTGGGCTCGTCGTAGAGGATGCATTGCGGCTGCGCCGCGATCGCCCGCGCAATCGCCACCGCCCGCTTGTAGCCGGTGGAAAGATCGGCAGGGTAGGCGTCGCGCGCTTCGGCGATATCCACCATCTTCAGCAGGCCGTTGACCACGTCCTCCTTGTTCTGCTCGTCGTAGTCCTCGCGCAATTCGAGCGAGAAGAGCACGTTTTCGGCCACGGTGAGCGAATCGAACAGCGCGCCCGACTGGAAGACCATCGTCACCTTCCTGCGGATGCGCCGCAGCTCGGTTTCGCTCATATCGGTGATATCTTCATGGGCCACGATCACGCGCCCGGCATCCGGCTTGAGGAAACCCATGATGTGCGAGAGGGTTACGGACTTGCCCACGCCGCTGCGTCCGATGATAGCCACGGTTTCGCCGGCGTTGACCCAGAAACTGGTATCGACCAAAACCGGCTGATCGAACGTCTTATAGACGTGCCGGAACTCGATGTAGTGCGGATGCAGCTCACTGGTCACGCGCTAGCCCATGCCTCCGCGGTGGTGGCGCTTTGAGAATGCGTAATTTGGGTCGCGGGCGGCAGCGCCTGCCGGCGCCCCATGTGGCTACTGCGACCGCCCGTCGGCACGAATCCGGCCCGGCTCACAGGGAAATGATACCATTGCAAATAAGCGCTTCACGAAGGCGCCTTTTTGTTTTATACTGAGAGGTTAAAACATTTTGCGGTGTCTTTGTTTTATACTGGCTTTGGCATCGGCGATGACGGCAGTAGCCGCATCGCCCTCCACGGCAGATGCCGCAGGGCGCATGGTCAGCGTGGTTGGTACCGACCCGCGCACGGGGAGGCTGGTGAGAAGCGTAGTGGTGATAACCGGTCGCAACGCGCCCGGCCGCGCGGCCCGTCCGGCGGATCCCCACGCAGCCGCAGCCAAGCCTGTGACGGTTATGTCGGCTACGGCGATCGCGGATGCTGTCGAGCGGGCCGCCGCCGAGCACTCGTTGCCGCCGCAACTGATTCACTCCGTCATCAAAGTGGAGAGCAATTATGATCCCGCGGCGGTGTCGCCCAAGGGCGCGCTTGGCCTGATGCAGTTGATTCCGGCCACGGCTCGACGTTTCGGTGTGGCGGACGTCTTCGACCCGGCCGAGAATATTGAGGGCGGCGCCAAGTACTTGCGGTATTTGCTGAACCTTTATGGCGGCGATTACCCCCTGGCGCTGGCGGCATACAACGCCGGCGAAGGCGCGGTGGCGAAGTACGGCACGGTGCCGCCGTACGCGGAGACGCAGAATTATTTGAAATTGGTGGCGCGGCAGTTGCGCGAGGCTCCTGCCGCCGTGGCCGAAAAACCGCGGCCTCAAGCCGAACACGCAGTAGCTAAGCCTAACGATACGACGCACGTGCGGGCTGTCGTTGGCGAGGATGGCTCGCTGCGCTACGTTTCGCAGTAGTGGCAAGTGAACATGAAGCGTTTCGCCGTGCTTTCGCTTCTCTCCTGCGCTCTGGGCGCGCAACCCGGAAGTGCGCCTGGGTCTGTGGTCACAGCCGTGCGGCACTGGTCGATGGGCGGCGTGACACGCGTCGTGGTGGAGGTGAGCGGCGAATTCCATGTCCGCTCAGACCGACTCCACAACCCCGAGCGCATCTATTTCGATATTGTAAACGCACGTAGCGCGCTGGGCTCCCGTTTCTACTCGGAAAATGTCGCGGACCCGGTGGCGAAGCGCATTCGTGTGGCGGAAGCCAATCCAGGCACCACGCGCGTGGTGATCGACCTGACCGGCGACGTTCGCGCGACGACCACACAACTCGCCAATCCTGGCCGGCTGATCATCGAGCTACGCGGTGTGTCGGCCCCGGCCCCGGCAACTCCTTTCAAACTGACGGTGCCGGACCGGGACATCAGGAAGCAGGAACTTCCCAAGCCGCCGCCCATCATCCGAGCCGGCCCGGCGGCGCCTGGCGCGGTCACGCTGGAAGCGTCGAAGTCAGCCGTCACCCAGCCGTTGGCGCTACCCAAGGTGGCCGTCGTGGCGACGAAGGCCGTCGAACCTCCGTTGGCGTCTCCCAAGCCGGCCCTCATGGCGACGAAGACCGTCGAACCTCCATTGGTGCCGTCTAAACCGGCCCTTGTGGCGATGCCCGTCACGCCCCCGCCGGCGGCGCTTCCCAAGCCGCCCCTCCTGGCGAAAGCTGTCGAGCCTGTTCCCACTCCGAGGGTTGCTACCGGGCCGGCGGAGACGTCTCCGGAGGAAGTGGGTAAAGCCGCGCGCCGCACCGCCAGCGGCGAAACATCCCTCATCCGCGCACTGGGCCTCAAGTTGAACCGCGTGGTGATCGATCCCGGCCACGGCGGCCACGACCAAGGCACCGAAGGCGTCAGGGGCCTGCTCGAAAAGGATCTGGTGCTGGATGTTGCGCTGCGCGTCGGCAGCCTCATCGAGCAACGCCTGCGTGCCGAGGTGATCTACACCCGCTCCACCGACGTCTTCGTTCCGCTCGAGAGCCGCACTGCGCTGGCCAACGAGAAGAAGGCCGACCTGTTCATTTCCATCCACGCCAATGCCTCTTCGGTGCCGAAGGTATCCGGCGTCGAGACTTACTACCTCAACTTCACCGAGGCCAAGGATGCGCTAGCGGTGGCCGCCCGCGAAAACGCCAGCTCGGTGGCGAGTATTTTCGAGTTGCACGACCTGATCCAGCAGATCACCCTGCACGACAAAGCGGAGGAATCCAGGGATCTGGCCGGAAGCATCCAGTCGTCGCTATTCGCGCTCTATTCGCGCCACTTCCCGGGTGAGCACGATCGCGGTGTGCGCCGCGCTCCCTTTGTGGTGCTGATTGGCGCCACCATGCCCTCGGTGCTGGCTGAAATCGGTTTCCTTAGCAACCCCAAAGAGGAAGCTCTGCTGCGCAAGCCCGAGTACCGGCAGAAAGTAGCCGAGGCGCTGATGCGCGGCATCGAACGCTACGCCTCGGGTCTGAGCCACTTTCAGGTGGCCCAAAACAAGTAAGCGCGAATTCGTTCTCCCATGCGTGTTCTCGCCTTCCGCCACGCCGGCTCCGAGCATCTCGGCCTCATCGAACCGGAGCTGTTGCGCCGCGGCATCGCCATCGATTACGCCGACCTTTACCAGCCCGGTGCCGCCGCGCCCGACCCAGCGCGCTATGAAGGCCTGATCTTCATGGGCGGCGCCATGTCGGTAAACGACGGCTTGCCATACCTGGAGCAGGAAGCGCGGTGGATCGCGCAGGCGGTGGAAGCGGGACGCCCTGTGCTTGGAGTCTGCCTGGGCGCGCAGTTGATCGCCAAAGCGCTTGGCGCCCGCGTCTATCCGAACCCGGTGAAGGAAATTGGCTGGTTCGAGATCGAGCTGACCGCCGAGGGTCTCGCCGATCCTCTGTTTGCCGGCGCGGCCCCGAGCGAAACTGTCTTTCAGTGGCACGGCGAAACCTTCGATCTGCCGCCGGACGCGCACTGGCTGGCTTCCTCGTCCGCCTGCCGCCACCAGGCTTTCCGCATCGGTTCGAGCGCCTATGCCCTTCAGTTTCACCTGGAAGTTACGCCTGAAATGATTGCTGACTGGTGCGCGCAGAACTCCAATTGCGGGGGTTCGCGCGAGCTCGGGTCGCCCATCGACAAAGCGCACAACGCCCAGCGTTTAAAGGAGTTGGCACACCAAGTATTCGGGCGCTGGTGCGAGTTATTGTTAATTCAATCGCCTCACCGCCGGGCAGTACCTCCGTCTCATCGGCGGGTATTGTAGATGGCCGGCGGACGTGCGCAAAATTGGTATTCGGAGCCTGAACACAGGGTGTGTGCCTTCGGCGATCGGACAATAGATGCAGCAGAAAAGCGATGCCGGGTGCGTGCTGATTGTGGAGGACCCACTCGTTCGTAGGTTTGTCGGCGGCATTCTCAAGCGGCAGGGGTATGTGGTTCTCGAAGCCGAATTGGCAGACGCCCTGCGGACCTTGCGGGACGGTCTTCGCGCCGTCTCCCTGCTGATCACCAACGTGCCGGCGCATTTTTTCGAATTCGCTGAAACGCTTCCCCTCATTTACGTTGCCGCGTTTCCCGATCCCGAGCTGGCGGACCGTTTCCGGCGGTGCCGCACGCTGCGCAAGCCGTTTCGTCCCGGTGAGCTGACGGCGCACGCCGCCGAACTGGCTCCGCCGGAGAATGCTTAGCCGACCGGCGAGATCTTCCTGTCGCGTCCCATTCGCTCCCGGACTTGGATCACGTCTAGCAACCGCGTCCGGTCACTGCAGCCAGAACCCCTGTTGCCGCCTGATGTTTGTGGTAGGCTCTATAAACACTGGCGGTCAAGAACGGCGAATGAGCCCGTCACCGCCCAAGAAAGTTGAGGGTTAACCATGAAAATGCTGATAGCCCTGGCCGTCTTGTCCGCGGGGGGCGCACTCACAGTGTTCGCGCAGGAATCGGCCCCGCCTCCGGTCCTGCAGATCGGGCGCGAGTTAATCCAGGAAGGTAAGATCGCAGCCCATGAGAAAACCGAGGCGGCATACGTGCGGGCTTTCCGCAAGGCAGGATTTCCCGGCCACTACCTGGGGCTCTCCGCACTATCCGGCGACAATGAGGTATGGTTCGTGGAGGGGTTTCCGTCTTTCGAGATGTCCGAAACATGGCAGGCCGAAACCGACAAGGAGCCATTGAAGAGCGCGCTGGACGAAGCCGACGCCCGGGATGGCGCGCTGCGCCAAAGGAGCACCACCATGTGGGCCGTTTACCGCCCCCAACTCAGCTATCGTCCGGAGAAGCTGGATGTGGGCAGGACGCGGTTCGTGCGCGTGTTCACTTACCACGTTCGGCCGGGGCACACCACGGATTTCCTGGAGGAGGGAGCCGTTGTGATCGCCGCTTACGAGAGGGCCAATGCCGACCGGACCTTCCTGTGTTATGAGGTGAAGGCGGGTGCGCCGGCAGGAACCTACATGTTCTTTGAGGGCCTGGCCTCACTGAAACCGCTGGACGGTGCGGACGACTTGAACCAGGCGTTAGCCTCGGCCCTGGGCGCCGACCGGCTCAGGAAGCTGGACGAATTCGAAGCCGCCGGCGTCGCATCCGAAGAGGTCAACCTCTTTCAGGTGAATCCCACCATCAGCTACATTTCCAAATCCGACGAGGACGAGGATCCCGCCTTCTGGCGTCCGAAACCGCCGGCGATGAAGCCCGCGGCCGCGGCCAAGCCTAAGAGCGCGGCAAAATAAGGCGAGTTCCGGCCAACCGCCGGCTTACGCTGACGGCTGCGATGCGCGGTCAAAGCCGCGACCGTGGGGATGCGGTCGCCCGCGATTATAATCGAAGCAGTGGAACTGGAAAAAACACTGCTGCGCAAGGTAGGGGAGGCTATCCATCGCTTTCGGATGATTCGCGCTGGAGACCGCGTCGCGGTGGCGCTATCGGGCGGGAAGGATTCCGCCACTCTGCTGGAAGTGTTGTTGATGCTCGCCAAGCGTGCGCCCATCGAGTTTTCCGTCTGCGCGTTTACCGTGGAACAGGGCAAGTTCCTGCGCCCTATCGAGCCGCTGGGCGAATATTTGCGCCAGCACGGCGTGGCGTGGACTTATTTCCGCGACGCACCGTCGCTCAAACTGCTCCAGGACCAGCCCGAGCACGGCTGCGATCTGTGCAGCCGCTACCGCCGCCGCGCCGTGTACCAGATTGCACGAGAATTGGGCGCCAATGTGATCGCACTCGGCCACACCGCCGACGATTTCTGCGAATCGCTGCTGCGCAACACCCTGTTTACAGGGAGACTGAGCGCATTGCCGCCGGTCACCTGGTCGCGCGAGCGCGACTTCCGGCTGATTCGCCCGCTGGTGTTCGTCACCGAGAATCTGACCCGCGCTTACGCCGATTCACTCGGCGTCCCGATCGTCCCCTGCGGTTGTTCACAGCGCACCGGTACGGTGCGGCGTTCGCTGCGCGACCTGTTCGCCAGCCTCGAACAGGAATATCCCCACCTTAAGGAGAACATCCTTTCCGCCATGGGGAACATCGACACCGGGCGCCTGCTCGATACGCGTTTTCTGAAGGCTGATGCCGCGGGCGAGGAAGATGCAGCCGCCGAACTGTTCCCCTTCGTCACCGAATCGTAAGCCAATATTGACCTGGTTGTTGCAATGCTATTAAGATGGGTTTCTCCTGATTCCCTCTTAATATGAGACTTCTTCCACGTGAAGAGAAATTCTACGGCCTGTTTCTCAAGCAGGCGGACATCATCTCCGAGGCGGCGCGTTTGCTGCTTGAAGCGGTGCGCGCCGGCAACTCACGGCTGGCCGCGTTCGCCATGGAAATCAACGTACTTGAGCACCGCGGCGACGAGCTGATTCACGAGATTTTCACCCGTCTCAACCAGACCTTCATCACCCCGCTCGATCCGGAAGATATTCACAACATCTCTTCCTCGCTGGACAATGTGCTGGACGGCATGGAAGACACTTCGCACCGATTGCTGTCGTACCACATCGACCCGATACCGCCGAGCATGGTGACGCTGGCGGAAATCGTGCGGAGCTGCGCCACGTCGATGCACAGCGCGTTTGAGGCGCTACAAGCGGGGCGCCCGCTGATGGAGCATTGTATCGAGATCAATCGCCTGGAAAACGAGGGCGACCTAATCGGCCGCGGCGCGGTCGCCGATCTGTTCAACAAAGAGAAGGACCCGATCACCCTCATCAAGCTCAAGGAAGTATACGACTTCTTCGAAGAAACCATCGACAGTTGCGAGGATGTGGCCGATGTGCTGCAGAATGTCGTGGTCAAGAACAGTTGAGCGATGGGGACCTTTGAGCTGGCCGTCCTGATTATCGGCATCGCGCTGGTCTTCGATTTCATCAACGGATTTCACGACGCCGCCAATTCAATCGCCACCATCGTGGCCACGCGCGTGCTTTCTCCCGGACAAGCCGTGGTATGGGCCGCATTTTTCAACTTCGTGGCGGCGTTCCTGTTCGGCACAGCGGTAGCCAGGACGGTGGGCAAAGGTTTCGTGAACCTGGATCTGGTGACGCCCTACGTCATCATGGCCGGCTTGGCAGGCGCTATTCTTTGGGACCTGATCACGTGGTGGCTGGCGCTGCCCACCAGTTCGTCCCACGCGCTCATCGGCGGTTATGCGGGCGCGGCCATGGCGCACGCCGGGATCGTGCGCGGCTTCGTTCACAGCTTCGCTGGGCTGATCGCCGGCAAGTGGAGCCTGACCATCGTCTTCATTGTTGCCGCGCCGCTGATCGGGATGGTGTCGGCCTATCTGTTGATGATCGCGGTGTATTGGCTGTTCCGGCGTTCCAGCCCCAGCAAAATGGACTTCTATTTCCGCAAGCTGCAGTTGGTGTCGGCGGCTGCCTTCAGTCTCTCCCACGGCTCCAATGACGCGCAGAAGACCATGGGGATCATTACCGGTTTGCTGGTGGCCTCGGGATTCCAGAAGAACTTCGAGGTTCACTTGTGGGTTATTCTGGCCGCCCACGCCGCCATCGCGCTGGGCACGCTGAGCGGCGGCTGGCGAATTGTGCGCACCATGGGCACGCGCCTCACCCGCCTCAAACCGCGCAGCGGATTTTGCGCCGAAACCGGCGCGGCAGGCTCGGTGCTGCTGGCCACCAGCCTGGGCCTGCCGGTTTCCACCACCCACGCCATCGCCGGGGCGATTGCCGGCGTGGGCAGCATCCAGCGCCTGAAAGCCGTGCGCTGGGGCATCGCCACCAATATCATGTGGGCCTGGGTGCTCACCATTCCGATGGCGGCGCTGATCGCGTGGATGACGTTCTGCCTGCTGCACCTGGCGACCGGGGTGTAGAGCGGCAGGGCGCGCCACGCGGCTGAAGATGGGCGGGAAACATGTTGGCAGGCGGAAGCGCCGGCCCCACTTTCCTCTATAGCCGCAGCTTGAACGATTCGCCGAGGTAAATGCGCTTCACCTCGGGGTCGCGCTCGAGGGCTTCGGGGCTGCCGCCGCGGAAAATGCGGCCTTCGTCGATAATGTAGGCGCGATCGGTCACCATCAGGGTTTCGCGCACCTGGTGATCGGTGATGAGGATGCCGATACCGGCGCGCTTCAGATCGAAGATGATGCGCTGCAGTTCCAGCACCTGGATCGGATCGATGCCGGAAAACGGCTCGTCGAGCAGCAGGAACTTCGGACTGATCACAAGGGAACGTGCGATTTCCACCCTCCGGCGCTCACCGCCGGAAAGCATGTAGCCACGGCTGCGGCGCACTTTTTCCAGGCCCAACTGCTCGATCAGCATCTCCATCCGCTCGCGGCGCTCGCGCGTGGACAGCGAGAGCGTCTCGAGGATGGCCATGAGGTTTTCCTCCACCGTGAGCTTGCGGAAAACCGAAGCCTCCTGCGGCAGATAGCTGATCCCCTTGCGCGCCCGCTGGTACATGGGCAGACCGGTAATGTCTTCCTCATTCAGCAGAATGCGGCCGGAATCCGGCGTGATGAGGCCGACGATCATGTAGAATGTGGTGGTCTTGCCGGCGCCGTTCTGCCCCAACAGGCCGACCACTTCGCCCTGATGAAGATGCACCGTGACATCATCCACCACGCGGCGGCCCCGGTAGGTTTTGGAAATCTCCGAGGTCTCGAGTTTGCTCACACCGCTGTTATTTTCGGTGGCGGGTGATAAAGGTCTGGACAGGCCGGTTGGAAGCCCCATCTATCAGCAGCCTATCATCGTTGGAGAAGTAGGTCAATTTCGCGCCCTCGGTGGAGTGGCCGGCGTTGTCCACCAGTCGCGGCCTGCCGCCGGTGAGGATCACCTTCTGCTCGTCGGTGTAGTACTCGCTGTGTTCAGCGGTTGCGATGCGGGGGCCGTCGACGGTGGTGGCGACAATGCGCACGTTACCATCGGCGAAGGCTTTCTCGAGGCGCGAATCGGCGCTGGAATCGGCGAGCACCGCACGCAATTCGCGGCAAGTGATATGCATCCCCGGCCGCGACATGTCTACGCCGCCGGTGTACACGGCCACGCGGTCGGTATCGGTGTAGACCAGGCGCGGCGCGTGCATCACGGTGAGCACGGGCACGGCGGTCTTCTTTTTTTCCTCGTCCTTCGGCTCTTCCCACAGGCTGCTGACCACGTTGCGGTCCGCGGTCAGGGAGCGCTTCTCGCGGTCCACGTCCACGGTTTCGGCGGTGATGCGGTTGGCGCCCTGCCACATCACCACACCGCCTTCGTAGTGCATGATCCGGCTCTTGTCCTTGGAAACCATGCGGCGCGCCTGCGCCTGCAGCGGTTCGTCGGTAGCCAGCATTTGCGAGTTCTTCTTGGCGTCCTGATCCGGCATGCGGCTGGAATTGACGTGGCCTTCGGCGACGAAGTCGCCGGTGCGCTGATCCATCCGGATGCGGTCGGCGCTGGTGGCGCCGGTCGCATCCCACATGCGCGCGGCGCCATCGAGCACCATCATATTCTGGTCCGAATCGAGGGTGGCTTTATTGGCGCGGGCATGGCGGTCGCCTTCGGCGTAGGTGAAGCCGCCGGATTGCTCCATCGCCGTCAGGTGGCTGGTCTTGGGATCGAAGCGCGCGTAGATTTCCCGGCTGCTGGTAGTGGACTGGGCGTGGTTGCGCTTGCGCTCCTCGGCGTTGGGATCGGTGGTAGTGCGGGCGTCGGTTGCGTGGAAGGTGTCGATGCGGTTATTGGCGCCGTAGGCGATCAGGAAGTCCTTCCCGAGCAAAACGCGGTGGTGGGCGGCGGGGCCGTTCGGCACGAACTCCAGGCTGGAAAGCCCATGCGTGATCACGCGGTCGAGTTCCTTGCCGCCGGGGCGCATGCTCATCTCCAGCTTGTCGCTTGAGAGCACGTGCGTGTCGCCGGGCTCGCTGCCGGGCGCCGGCAAGGGTTTCGAAATCACCACGCCGTGGCCGGCGGTGCCCACGCGGCTGAGCAGGCTCCGGTTGTCGCGCACCTCGAAGAACAGATCCACGCGGTCTCCGGTGACGGTGGTTTGCGAAGTGGACGCGTTCGATACCAGGCGTGCGTTGGTCTGGGCGCCGATGTGCTCCACCTCACCGTGTTCGTTGCAGTCCATGAAGAGTTCGCCGGCCGAGTACTCGATCCGGCGGTCGCCGTTATCCTCGGTGCCACGAGCGTCGAGGGCATGTACGTTGCGGATCTGGTGGTTCTGCAACTGGATCAGCGGCGACTCGCCTTCCACCACCGTGCCTTCCCGCGTGAGCTTGCCCCAGGGAGTGAGTTCGATGGTCTGGGTGGTCTCGTGAAAGACCAGCCCGCCGGCTTCGATCGTCATCGGCTTGGCGTCGGGGCCGTTCGGCCGATAGTGGATCTCGACGTCCTGCTTCATGCGCAATTCGTGCGTGCCGGGATCGTAGTAGGCGCCCGTGGCTTTGCCGCTGCCGTTTTGAAAAGTGAAGGTAGAGGGCTTGTCGGTTTCGGCGCGATAGGTTTCGGTGTCGAAAGTCACGCCGGCGGAATGAATGACCACCGGGGCGCGCGGCGACGAGCCCGACACCGGAAGATTCAGCGTGATCTGGACTTCGCCCTCGGAATAGAGACGATGCTCCGATTTGTAAAACTGGGCGTTGGCCGCATCCACCAGGTCGTAGGTGTCGCCCTTCTTGCCGGGCAGGCGCAGTTTCATGCCCTTGAGGTCGACGCGCGAGGAGTCTTTAATCTCGCGGAAGTCCTCGGCGGTAATGTCGGCGCGGACGTGACCCGTCTTGGCGTCGGTTTCCACCCAGTGCCACAACTCTGCGCTGGAATGCAAATCATCGGGAAGTTGCTGGGGTCTGGCGGGCGCGTTTGCCGCTTCCGACCTTTTCTGAGCGCGATAGGTGAAGCCGATGCCGCCGAGGATCACGGCGATCGCCAGCAGCAGGAGCCAGCGTGGGCCTCGCATGGGTGACCCTTTTACTATAGCGTGTCCTGCCGCGGTGAGGCGTACTTAAACGAGCCGGTCCGGCGATAATGGAATGTCATGATTGAGACCGGACTGGCGGGCAAAGTGGCGATTGTCACCGGCGCGGCGGCGGGCATCGGCAAGGCCACGGCGCGCCGCTTCGCCCAGGAAGGCTGCAAGGTCGCTTCCTGGGACGTGAAGGAGGCGGCGCCGGAAGCGGGCGGCATTTTTCAGAAAGTGGATGTGACCAGCGCGGCCTCGGTGGAAAGCGCCCTGCAGGAAACAGCGCGCGCGTTGGGGCCGGTGTACGCGCTGATTAACAATGCCGGCATACTGCGCGACGGGCAGCTCGTCAAATTCAAGGAAGGCGCCATCGCCGGCACCATGAGCGACGAGCAGTTCGACGCGGTGCTGGCGGTGAACCTGCGGGGCGTGTTTGTGGCCACGCGGGCTGCCGCCGCGCGCATGATCCAGGCGGGCGCGGGCGGCGCGATTCTGAACGCCACCAGCGTGGTCGGCCTGTACGGCAATTTCGGGCAGACCAATTATGTCGCCAGCAAAGCCGGCGTGATCGGGATGACGCGTGTGTGGGCGCGGGAGCTCGGCAAGTACCGCATTCGCGTCAACGCCGTGGCGCCGGGTTTCATCGCCACCGAGATGATTAAGGCCATGCCCGAGAAGATTCTGGAAGGAATGCGCGTGCACACGCCGCTGGGCCGCATGGGCCAGCCCGAGGATATCGCCAACGCGTACCTGTGGCTGGCTTCGGACGCAGCGTCCTTCGTCAGCGGCGCCGTGATTAGCGTCGATGGCGGTATCGTGACGGGAACGTAGGGGCTTGACGCGGTCTTCACTCGTTCCGCAACGTGACCGCGGGTTCCACCTTGGCGGCGCGCCAGGCGGGGCGAAGCGCGGCCAGTGCGGCCGCGGCCAGCAGGAGCGCTACCGGCCAAGCGACCGTCCAGAAATCGCCCGGCTTCACTTCGTAGAGCAGGCTTTCCACGGGGCGAGCCAGCAGGCGGCCAAGCACGAGTCCAACAACCAAGCCGATGGCAGCGACGGCGAGGATTTCGCGGATTACCAGCCGCACCACCGACGCCTGCTTCGCGCCGAGAGCCATGCGGATGCCGATTTCTTTGGTCCGCCGCACTACCGAGTAGCTGAGCACGCCATACAGGCCCACGCCCGCTAGTGCTATCGCCGCCAGGGCGAAGAAGCCGGCCAGCAGCGCCAGCAACCGCTCGCGCAACAGGGCGTCATCCACCAGCGTGGATTGGAGCGTCACGTCGCCGTCACGAAGGGAATGGCCGAAGCTGCGGATCTGACGCCGCACCAGCGGCACCAC
>CAVXJY010000148.1:0-9189 GCA_963761855.1 Bryobacterales bacterium
CCGGTGAACACAACGATGGATGGCGATATTGTTTTTGCCTTGTCACTGGGCTCGCTCGAGGCCGATATCAATTCGCTCGGCGTGGCAGCGGCTGAAGTTGTGGCGGAGGCGATCCTCCGCGCCGTGAAATCCGCGCGCAGCCTGGGTGGGCTGCCGGGCCTGGCGGGATAGCGCCGCCCCAAACCTTTTCGCGCCCTGCCACGTCTCAAGAGAGTGCCCCCGCACAGCAAGGCCGTTCGTGTGCTGAATGATATACTGAAAAATCACATCCAAACTTTTATGAAAAATCCCTGCTTCCTTCTATTGGTCTGCCTTGGCGCGGTCAGCGCCCAAACACCAGCGCCACCATTAGTGAGTCCGCCCCAAGCCGCTGCGCATCCCAAGGCCGCTGTTACTTTGCCGGATCTGCCTGATCCGACGGTGATTGCCGAGTTTCAGGACGGCACGAAATTCACCATGGGCGATCTAAAGAAGCTCTATCCCGCGCTTCCGGCTGCCATGCAGAACGCCGTCAGGGAAGATCCCGTCGAGTTCTTCCACGAGTACGCCACCATGCTGAAGTATGAGCAACTCGCCCTTGAAAAAAAGCTCGATGAGCAAAGCCCGACCAAGGAAGTCCTCTATTTCTCGCGGCTGTACAACTTGTCCTTGGCGGCGGTGCAGGACGCAATCACGACTTCCACTGTGCAGCCGAACGAGATCGTCAACTATTACGGCAAGCACAAGGAAGAATACAAGGAGATCAAGGTCAAGGCCATCTATATTCCTTTCGCTGAGTCGCCTTCCGCGGAAGACAAGGAACTGACCGAGGTACAGGCCAAGGCCAAAGCCGACAAACTGGTCGCCCAAATCAAAGGCGGTGCCGATTTCGTAAAGCTGGTCAGCGAGAACTCTGAGGACCCAACCTCCAAGGCCAAGGCTGGGGACTTCGGAACCTTTTCTACCACCGATCCACTGCCGGATGCCATCCGTAAGGCGGTGTTTCCGCTGCAGATGGGACAGGTGACGGAGCCCGTGCGGCAGCCTCACGGCTTCTACATTTTCAAGGCCGAGATCGTCACCACCCGCCCGCTATCTGAAGTGCGCGACCAGATCTTCAGCCAACTGAAGCAGCAGCACGCCAAAGAGTGGGCCGAGCGCATCAACGCCGAAATCAAGGTGGATTTTCCCAACCCTGCGTTCCCGCCGAAGGGCGTGCCCTCAAAGTAGGCGCCAAGCCGGAAATAGCCAGGCGAATCGGCGGCGTTCTCTCCTTCGCGGTCGCGGCTCAGAACGGGCATGAAAGTGATTGGCACTCGTCACTTAACGAGTCCGAAGCGCCGTGGACCGATGTCTGCGCTAGGATGAGAATTCATGCCAACCGTTGCCGCTCCCGTGCTCAGAAGCTTCAGTGAGTCTATCCTGTTAGCCGCCGGCGTGCCGGCGCACAAAGCCGCCATCGTTGCGGCTTCGTTAGTAGCCTCCAACCTGCGTGGCGTGGATTCGCACGGCATCCAGTTGCTGACTTTCTACATCGATCAACTGCTGGCGGGCGAAATGGACCCTCATGCCGAGGGTCGCGTGGTTTCCGAAAGCGGGTCGTGCCTGTTGTTCGACGGGCAAAACGGGATCGGGCAATGGATCGCAGAAACCTGCTGCGGCCACGCCATTCGCATCGCCCGGCAGCAGGGTTTGGCGCTGGTGACGGCGCGCGAATCGAACCACTTCGGAGCTTGCGCGTGGTGGGCCGGGAAAATGCGCGACGCCGGCCAGATCGGCATCGTGATGTGCAATGCCTCGCCCATTGTGCCGCCCTGGCAGGCTAAGCAAGGGCGCTTCGGCACCAACCCCATCTGCATGGCTGTGCCTGGGCCCTGGTTGCTGGACATGGCGACCACCACGGTGGCGGCGGGCAAGATTTTCAAGGCGTTCATCAACCATCAACCGGAGATACCCGCAGGCTGGGCGTTCAATTCCGAAGGCGTGCCGACCACCAATACCGAGGAGGCGTACCACGGCATGTTGATGCCGCTCGGCGGTTACAAGGGCAGCGGGCTGGGATTTCTGGTGGAGATTCTCTGCGCCGTGCTCTCAGGCGGCGCTATGGCCAACGAGGTGGGTGGCATCCGCTTCCGCGGGAAATTGGTGCGAACGAGCCAGATGTTTCTCGCCATCGACGTGGCCCGCTATATGCCCGTGGAGGAGTTCACGGCGCGTATGGAGAGCCTGGTGGCGCTGGTGAAGAGCGCTGAGCCCGCGCCGGGCTACAGCGAAGTGCTGGTGGCGGGCGATCCGGAATGGCGCATGGAGGCCGAACGCCTGCGGAACGGAATTCCCATCTCCGAGGGCAACTGGGAAACGCTGGTCAAGACCGCCGCGCGGGTGAAGGTTCCGCCGCCCCAGTAGATGCGCAGCATCGATTTCACGATAGGTGCGCAGCATCGATTTGGGAGATGCGGGCCCGGCAGACCGAGCCCGGTTGAAACTGTCATCTGGGTCGGGGACGTTCAATAGGCAACAGCCGTCTTGCGTCCCTGCGCCTCGCCTCGAAGCCAGATATACAGGAGCGCGTGGGGGCCGGGCGCAGGCCAGGGCATCACAATGCGCAGCGTCTGGCGGGAAGAGCCGGGGACGGAGCCAGGAATTGGGGCCGGAATCGATTCTACCGGCACGCCATGTTCGGCATCCCATCCGGCCTTTTCGATCACGTCGAGATCGCGGCCTTCCAGAAAGCCGGCATAGCCGGAGTCGCCAATCTTCTCAGTGGTGAGGGTGAACTTGTCGAGCCGGGGAAGGCGAACCACGCGGCCGACAACGAAGGGATCCGAGCGGCCTTCCGGATCCAGAATCACGGTGGCCGCCAGGCGGCATCCGGCATAGCCGACGACGCCAGGATCCACGGCAAGATACAGCGCGCCCGGCCCTGCGTAGGTCAGACTGGCTCCGCCCGAGGTTTCGCCCGGGGAAAGCGTCAGCGGCTGACGCAAGTCTCCGCCTTCGCAACCCAACTCCAGCCGCGGCCGGGCGGAGGTCTGCAGGTGGCTCACGGTCAGCGCCAGCCCCGCCTCCCTGCCGGCCGGCAATTCGTCGGCTCCGATGTCAATGCCGAAATCGCCCGCCAGCGATTTTTGCACCGACAGAATTCTGGGCCGCGGCCCGACGACCTCAATCGCGTCCGGCACGGTCAACGGCTTATCGAGGCCCTTAACGTTCAGAAGCAGCGAGAAGCTCCGGGCTTCGGTCAATCCGGCCTTCAGCCGAATCTCGCCGGACCAGGAGTGGGAATCGGGCGCCCCGGTGATCTCACCCGCGGCCGAAGACGCACCTTCGATGCGCTCCAGGCCGCTTCCCAGGAGGCGAACGGCCTCGCGGGTCTCCCCCATGTTGAGACGAATCGGAAGATCGGAGATTTGCGGATTCGGAGGCAGGACGGTCACCGGGACTTTGTGCGCGATCCCGTCGGATTGAGACAACAGCAGATCGTACGAACCCTGCCTGGCGGTGTCGACATACACGGTGACCGAATTCTGCGGGCCGGCGCGCTTGCCCGATGGAAGCGTGAATTCGACATCCACCAGCTTGGCATCCCGGGCGCAGGATTCAATCGCGACCTTTTCGAGAAACTCGAAATCCGCCCCGGACAACTTCACGGCCACCAGGCCATTCCCTTCGACGAGCTTGTCGTGCTCTTCGGGCGCCAGCGTGACGTGGGTCAAATCGCCGTAAGGATGCAAATGCAGAGTTCCCACAACCGGCAGCGGGTCCCAATCCCACATGGCAGCCAGTTGGTAGTCACCGGCCGGGGCCTTTGTCTTGGCAAGATCGATTTCCATGACGCCCGCGGGAGTGATTCGCGTCTCGATGGGGATGGGCTTGGCGCCGGAGACCGGCGTCAATCGCCAGTCGCGCGCGAGTTCCAGTTCCTTTACCGTGGACCCCCCGCTGAACTTCAGCTCCACTGTAGACTTCGATCCGAGCGGCAGGTGCAGTGTGCCGGCTAGAGACGTCACGGGCATCTTCATGTCCGGCACGCGATAAGCCCAGAGGTAAGCGATGCGCGTCTTGGCCTTGGCCGCCGCGTTGTTGGCGCAAAACGCCATAGCGTCTTTGTCGGCAGCCTGCGCGAATGCCGAGCGAAATTCCGTGTTGGGGAACAAGGTGGTCTTGAGGTTCTGAAACAAAGCGGCGCCGCCCGCGGCGAGTCCCACCGGGTTGCCAAAGAACAGCCCCGCTACCGAGGCCGCCAAGCCGCTCGATTGCTGCACCTGAGCGTTCTGAGTGGCCAGCGGGTCGTAGGCGCTGGAAGCCGGCATCAGCGTCTTCAGCAGCACCACCGCCTGTTGATCGGAGGAAGTCCCCGTGCTGAGCTTCTGCGTGCCGGCGCCATACTGAGAGGAAAATCCCTTGAGAACGGCATCCGTGCTGGCGCCCGATTGCTCCGCATCCGCGAGTTGCTGCACCAGCGATTCGGCCTGGGAACTTTGCGCGGCATAGTCTGCGAGCTGCCTCACCAAGTCGCGGTTACGAGCCACCAGCGATCTGATTCTGCCCTCACTGAGACCCTGCGGTCCGAACACGAGCGCGATCACTTCCGGGCTTTGCAGCAGTTGCCATTCGGCGCGTGCTCCCGCCTTGCGCGGCTCCAAAACCACCAGGTCGCCATCGGCGGCCGGCACCAGAACGGCCGCGACCTCGGCACTGTTCGAAGAACGCTGCGCCAGATGCACGGGATTCCAAAGCAGGCGCGAACCCGCCGGAATTGCCGCCACCGATTTCAATGGCAGGGGCGAACCCGGGGCAAAAGGGCGAACCGAGAGTTGGAAGGTTCCCAGGGGTGTGCTTCCCGTGCAGCCGATTGGCACGGCGGCGGCTGCCGGCGCGACAGCCAGCAACACCGCCATTAGAATCCGGATCACTCTTCTGAGATGCGCCGGAGGCGACAAAAGTCGAAGTCGACGCCTGGCCAGGCTTCCCGCCTGCTCCAAATAAGCACAGCACTCCCTCCCGATTATGAATATCACTTTCGCGCTGACGTTCCAATCCTGTTCGGACAGGACTCAGCTCTTCGCCGCGATGCCGGCGGCGGAATGTTGCCGCCAAACCAGAAGGAACACGGCGACTGCGACGAATGGCAGGGCCGGGGCTCCGCCGCGCCACAGCCCGTAAGCGAGAGCGGTCAGGAGGCCGACGGCGATCGTCCCTATGACAGCGGCCGGACGCAGCCCTAGCCGGATCAGCGCCGTGGCGGCAGCTCCGCCGACGAGCAGGTCGCCGATGCCGACGATCGGAATTGCGTGCCCGCGAATCGGCACGTCCAGGCTGAGGTACAACAGCAGGCCGCCGGAGCCGGCGCGATATCGCTCGACAAGGACGCGTGTGAAGCCACCGGAGAACGACAGATAGTCGACAACCGCCGCTACGGCGAGAAACACGGCCACCGCCGGCGGTGTCTGGAGTCCGCGTTCGAGCCAGAGCACACCGCCGACGGCTCCCGCGAGAACCGCCAGGTCAATGACCGGCCAAAACGACGGCCGAAGAAAGAGCGCAGCCCCGTAAGCCACAAGCAGGGCGCATGTAAGCAGCCTCCTCGACGAGGGCGAAATGGTGCTGGCGATGCGCGAGACGGACACCACAGCGGCCAGGCCGCCCACGGTCATCACAGCAGCCAAGACTGAGAAAAGTGAACGAGACATGCGCCTCCGTTCGTTCGGATCTTCTGCGGAGCCCTACGCTCCGAATTGTATCTGGTCCAAACGTGGATAGTGCGCCCCAAGCGCGCCCCGCTTCCCACAACAACATAATTGGCAGGGCGCGCGGCACGCAAGGGAAAAGACACCGGGCGATGTTAGTGGCGCGCCCGCTTGCCGGGCTCGCGCGCGAGCGCTTGTTTGATCACATCTTCGCGATCGCCAGACTCCCACCGGGCGTGGATCTCGTTGTCGGGCAGGCCGGCCACACGGCCCAGCAGCAGGAAAGGCGGCAGGGCGTAGCTCAAGGGTCGTCCAGCGGGCCATTTCCGCGAGCGAATCCAAATCTGCTCGCGCAAGATCATTCCGAGGCATTGCGTATATACCACCCCCCAGTATACAGTGGAGGCATGGCTCACACGATCAGAGACAAGAAGAAGCTATTGAACCGCGTCCGCAGAGTCCGCGGCCAGGTCGAAGCGGTCGAACGCCTGCTCGAGAACGAAAACGAATGTTCCGACATTCTTCAGCAGATTGCCGCATGTAGAGGCTCAATCAACTCCTTGATGTCGGAGGTGCTTGAGGGGCATATCCGTTTCCATCTCGTCGAGCGCCGGGAGAACCACCAGACTCATAAGGGCAATGCTGTTGAAGACGTGATCAGCGTTACCAAATCCTATTTGAAGTAGAGGAAACCATGCCCGACGTACAAGAAAGTTTGCCACCTTTCCATGCGGAAGTAGGCGCGGCTGCCGCCAACGCACATCGCGCTGAACGTCATGATCCGGAACGCGAGGGCCACGACCATGGATTCGAGTTACAGGATGGAATTCGCATAGCCTTAGTGGCGATTGCGGCCTCCCTGGTCTGGGCGAAGGTGTGGGAACCCTTGGCGCGCGTCAGCATCATCGGGATCGTGGGCACTCTGATTGGAATCTATCCGATCCTCAAAGAGGCCGCCGAGAATGTGGTGGAGCGCCGGATGACGATGGAGTTGTCCATGACCATCGCAATCCTCGCGGCTCTTGCCATCGGACAGTTCTTCACGGCGCTAGTGATTGTGTTGTTCGTGCTGATTGCGGAAGTTCTGGAAGGTCTTACCGTCCGACGTGGCCGCACCGCGATTCGTGACCTCCTCAACCTTCTGCCTAGCGAAGTGACGGTTCGGAGAAATGGCAAGACCGAACGGCGAAGCACGGCGAACATCAATATAGGAGACTTGATCGAGGTCAATCCAGGAGGGCGTATACCCGTCGACGGGGACGTGGTTGCTGGCAATTCCTTCGTCGATCAGTCGGCTATCACCGGAGAATCTCTTCCGGTTGAGAAACTACCTGGCGCTTCAGTTTTTGCAAGCACGGTCAATCAGTCCGGCGCACTGGAAGTTCGAGTCACGAGAATCGGACGTGACACCGCCTTCGGCCGCATTTTGAACGCGGTTGAGGAAGCCGAACAGTCGCGTGCCCCGATCCAGAAGACCGCAGATCGGCTCGCCGGTTATTTGGTGTGGTTTGCCCTTGGCTGCGCAGTTCTGACGTTTATCGTTACTCGTAATCTCACATCGACCATCTCGGTGATCATCGTCGCCGGTGCTTGCGGAATTGCGGCTGGAACTCCGCTCGCTATCCTGGGAGGAATTGGGCGGGCAGCCCGCGAAGGCGCCATCGTCAAGGGCGGTTTGTATCTGGAACTACTGAGTTCAGTGGACACTGTGGTTTTCGACAAAACCGGCACGCTCACCGTTGGGAACCCTTTGGTTACATCCATTGTTGCTGCAACAGGGCGGACGGAGCGCGAGGTTTTGCAGCTTGCCGCCATCGCGGAGCAAAGGTCCGAACATCCCTTGGGCAAGGCCATTGTCGGCAAAGCAGCTGAAGCCGGGTTGACGGTAACCTCACCGGAACGATTCGAGTACATACCTGGCGCAGGCATTTCTTGTTCTCTCGACCACCGGAAGATACTGGTCGGGAGCAGAGCCTTCCTGCAGCAGAAACAGATTCATCTCGACGGACAGGTCACAGGGGGCGAACATTCATCGGAGATACTGGTTGCATCTAACGGCGAGTACGCGGGAACCGTCCGAATCGCAGATACGCTGCGGCCGGAAGCTCGCGACGCGGTTCGCGGTCTCCACGCGATGGGATTGCGAACTGCGTTGTTGACCGGTGATGCCAGACCGGTTGCCCAAGTTATCGCGCAAGAAGTTGGCATCGACGTGGTTCATGCCGGGATTCTGCCGGATGAAAAGAACGCCATCATTAAGCGGTTGGTCGCCGATGGGAACAAGGTTGCAATGGTCGGCGATGGAATCAATGACGCGCCAGCACTGATGCAGGCAACGGTTGGTATCGCGATGGGATCGGGTACTGAGGTCGCACGCGAAAGCGCGAACATCATGTTGATTGGCAATGATCTACTGCGCTTGGTGGACACTATCAAGATCTCCCGACGCTGCCGGCGCATTATCATGCAGAACTTTGGGGGAACTCTGGCAGTGGACAGTGTCGGCGTGGGGCTGGCCGCGTTCGGCATGTTGAATCCGCTGTTAGCCGCCTTTATCCATGTGGCTTCGGAGCTTACCTTCATTCTGAATTCTGCCCGGCTCTTACCCGGACCTAAACGAAAGAATGAAACCGGGCGAGAGAACATCGCCAATTTAACCTGAAGTACCATCGAATTGAAGCGTCGGCATTTGACAGGGCAACTTGGTTACAGCACGAGCTAATTCGAGAAAAACAAAACAACATGAGAGCCATACTGCTCACCGCGTTTGCAGCTCTTTCAACATTATTCGGCGGGTGGCTCGCTCTTCGCGCCCGCAAGCACATCCACTTGCTGCTCGGTTTCGGTGCCGGAGTCCTGCTGGGAGCGACGTTCTTCGACCTGCTACCCGAAGCGATTGACGCCGCGGGCCAGGGGGGATGGACGAGCCGCGAAATTCTCGGCCTAACCGTGGTGGGATTCTTAATCTTCTATCTCGGGCAGCGGTTTGTCTCGTTGCAACATTGTCCGGATGGCGACTGCGGGCCCGATCGCCACGTTGGCCGCATGAGTGCGCTCGGACTGATCGCACACAGCACGATGGACGGGGCCTCCATTGCTGCCTCCACCATGATTTCCTGGCGGATGGGACTCATCGTCGCGGTTGGCATCATCGTCCATGACATTACCGATGGACTAAACACGATTCTGCTGGTGACGCGTGGGGATTCAGCTAGCAAGAAAGATTTGGCATTTCTTCTTGCGGACGCGATTGCACCCATAATGGGTGGCACCGTTGTCGTTCTTTCCGCCCCGCCTTCACATCACCTCGCGCTGATTCTCGGGGTGACGTCTGGGTTCTTCCTCTTTACGGCCACCGGAGACTTGTTGCCTGACGCTCATCGCCGCTCGCCTGGATTCGGGGTTTCGGCGGCCGCAGTTGGAGGCATCGTCCTCATCGGCATAGCGGTGCGACTGGCCTCAATTTAGCGCCGACAATCGATCCCGTCCCGAAAGCTAGAACGATTGAGAGAACCGGGCC
>CAVXJY010000149.1:0-48577 GCA_963761855.1 Bryobacterales bacterium
TAACGCATCGCTTGCCGCTTCGCGGCGCTTCGGAATGCCCGTGCCGTAGGCGTGCGGCACCGCCGCTGCGCTCGTGCCGATGACTTCGCCGCCGCTATTGACGGCGTGCCCCATACCGCCCTTGCCGGCTCCGGAAATTTGGCGTGGCGTTGCCGAATTATGCAGCGCGACGGGATGTAAGGCTTTGCTGGCAGCCGGTTTCATGAACGCGGGCGCGATGCCCTTGTCACCCGCTCGTGCGGCTTGTGGATCATGGTGCGTCGCAAGCGTAGCCTCTCCCTTGCGGGCGAACGCGCGCGAAGGCTACGATCGTGACCAACCCCTGTTTTTAATCGTCCCATGGCCAATTCCCCCTCTTCTACCCTCCGGGCGACAATGCCCCGGTCATCCCGCTTTTCTCAGCGGCAGACCGCTAAGCGTGACGCCTGCCGCCTTACTGAGCGCCACGACTGCCGCGATACCGTCGCGCTTGATCCGCATTGCGACTTCCGCTTGCTTGGCTGGATCACCTTGCCGTTACATTGGATTGCGAAGCCCAACAAAAGGATTCGGGTTTGCCGCTGCCGCTGCCGCCGCTGCGGCGCGAGCCGCCGCGTCAACGCTAGTGGTATCAACCGTGTCGGCGCTATCCGTGTCGCCCAACACTTCGGCGAGCTTGGCTTCATCCGCCGCGCTTAGTCGCCGCTCGTTCAGACCGAGCGCGCGAACGAGCTTTGTAGGCGGGGCCCCCGTCTGCCATGAAACCGCCCCTTGAAGCGCCCGAAGCGCCGTTGCCGGCGGGTCCGATCTGCAGGCATTCCAAACGCGGCTGCAGTATCAATTTCAAGACATCGGCTTGTTGCGCCTGGCGTTGACCCATCCCTCGGTGGCGCATGAGGGGGACCGCACCTCGCAGCATAATCAGCGGCTGGAATTTCTGGGCGACGCGGTGCTGGGGCTGGTGCTGACGCGCGAGTTGTATGACAAGTTTCCCGAGGTCGAGCGAAGGGCCGCTGACCAAGGCCCGCGCGCAGATGATCAACCGCCGGACGCTGGCGGACCAGGCGCGGCGGATCGAGTTGCAGAATTATCTGATTCTGAGCCGGGGCGAGGAGGCCAATTGCGGGCGGGGCCGGGCCTCGGCGCTGGCGGATGGGTTTGAAGCGCTGATCGGGGCGATTTTTTTGGACGGCGGATTCGGCGCGGCGCAGGATTTTGTGCTGCGTTCTTTCCATGAGGCCTTTGGCGAGTTGACCTCCATCCCGACGCTGGAGAATCCCAAGGGCGAATTGCAGGAGTTCCTTCAGGCCGCCTCGTCCGCAGGCCCCGCAATACGAGGTGGTTTGCGTGACCGGGCCGGAGCACGACCGCGTCTTTGAATGCGTGGTGCGGCACGACGGACAGGAATTGGGCCGCGGCAGCGGCAAAAGCAAAAAGGCGGCCGAAAGCGAAGCCGCCCTGGCGCGCGCGTTGCGCGAAACCGTGAACGACAGTTGAGGCCATGAATTCGCCCCGCCTGCAACGCTACGTTCCGCTGCTCGTCTGGATCGTCGTGCCGGCCGCTTTTTTCCTCATCGCCTTCCAGATCCTCTCCTACGGCTTCGTCCCCGGGGGAGACGCCCGGCGGCATGTGGCCAAGGTGATGACGGACAAGGAATACAACCAGATCGTCGTCCTGCGGCCGGAATACAAAATTGACCACAGCCCCGGCTGGGATTGGATTTTGCGCCATCTCCATCGCGCCGCCGGCTGGAACGAGGACGAGCTGATGAGCTTTTCGGTGGTGGCGATGATGCTGTGCGTTTATCTGGCCGGGTTGCCGTGGCTGCGGCGGCCCGAGGCCTGGATGGCGGCGCTGCTGGCGCAATTGGTGGCGCTGCCCAACTTGATGGTGCGGCTGGACCAGGGACGGCCCTTTCTCCTGAGCGAAGGGGTGCTGATCTGCATCCTGTTCGCCTGGGGGCGGGAGCGGACGGCGCGGCCGTCGTGGCAAAAATTAGTTTTGACAACGGCGGGCTTCGCCCTTTCCGTCTGGGTGCATGGGGCGTGGTAAGAGGAGCAGTAAGGAGATGGAGAGCGCGGCCAGACGGGTTCATTTCCAACCCGCCGTTGTTGTGGGCGGCAGAATGGTTGTAGGTTATATTGACCCGGTGCTAACGCGGTAATGGGGTAAACCAATTACGCTACTACCTTTTCCGGCGTTAATCGGCAGCGCTTGGTTTGCCCTTTGGTCCCTGGTTTTCCCCGCGGCGGGTGACGGCAGATAATGGTGACTATGAATATCGCATCGCTGAAACCGCGCCACAGTTCTTTCCATCACGCCCTGAGCTTTGTACAGTCGCGCCGAATCCTGTTGATAATGACTCTGGTGATGATTGCGGGCGCGGCCCCGACCGGGGAGCAGACTGGCGACTCCGCCGTCCGGGCAACGCTGGAGAACGGTATGCGAGTGGTAATTGTGCGCGATCCGCTGGCGCCGGTGGTCACGGTGGAGGAGAACTACCTGGCGGGCGCCGACGAAACGCCGGCGGGTTTCCCGGGGATGGCGCATGCGCAGGAGCACATGGCGTTTCGCGGATGCGCGGGACTGAGCGCGGACCAGATCGCCGCGATCTATGCGCAACTGGGCGGCACCCAAAACGCGGATACCCAGCAAACCATCACGCAGTACTTCGTCACCGTGCCGGCCCAGGATCTCGAGGTCGCGCTGCGGCTGGATTCGGCCTGCATGCAGGATGTCGACGACTCCCAGGAGCAATGGGCGGAAGAACGCGGAGCCATCGAGCAGGAGGTGGCGCGCGATCTGTCGAATCCGACGTACAAATTCCTTACGCGGCTCAACGAGGATCTGTTTGCCGGCACGCCCTACGCGCACGATGCACTGGGTACGAAGGCTTCCTTCGACGCGACCACCGCGGCTATGCTCAAGAAGTTTTACGAGGAGTGGTACGCACCGAACAACGCCATTCTAGTGATCACCGGCGACGTGGACCCCGCGTCGGCACTGGCGAAGGTCAAGCAATTGTACGGGCCGATCAAGCGAAAGGCGCTTCCGCCTCGCCCGGAGATCCAGTTGCCGCCGGCCAAGGCGGATAGCTTCACGATCGAGAGCAATCTGCCCTATGTCCTGGTGTGCGTGGCATTCCGTATGCCCGGAACATCCAGCCCCGATTTTGCCGCGGTCCGCATTCTGAGCGATGTCATCGGCAGCCAGCGCGCCGATCTCTATGGGCTGGTGCCTCTCGGCAAGGCCTTGGGAACGGAATTTGGAGTGGCCGAAACTTATCCCAAAGCCAGCATCGGTTTTGCGATTGCGGCGGTACCTGCCGCAGCCGACCCGGCGCCGATTACCGGCGAGATGAAGAAGATCCTGGCGGCCTACGCTGACAAGGGTGTGCCCGCGGAGTTGGTGGAAGCGGCCAAGAAGGGCGAAATCGCCGACGCCGAGTTTCAGCGGAACTCGATCTCGGACCTGGCGGCGGTTTGGTCGCAAGCACTCGCCGACGAAGGCCGCGAGTCGCCCGAGGATCTTGTCCAAGCCATGAAGAAAGTGACGCTGGCCGACGTAAACCGGGTGGCGAAGACCTATCTGTCCGTCGCGGACGCGGTCGTCGCCACACTGAAACCGTCGGCTTCCGGCGCAGCGGTCGCCGGCAAGGGCTTCGGCGGCGCCGAGGTAACTACAGCGGCTCCCACCAAGCCGGTGGCCCTGCCTGAGTGGGCGGAAGCCTCAGTGAAGAGGCTGAAAGTGCCGGAAGCACCCGCACGTCCGGCCGATATGACTCTTTCGAACGGCCTGCGCCTGATCGTCCAAACGGAAAAGGCGAGCTCGACCGTCACTGTGATCGGCGCCGTGAAACACGAACCGGATTTGCAGACTCCGTCCGGCCAGGAAGGCGACGAAGACGTGCTCGGGGAATTGTTCTCCTACGGGACCGAGACCCGCGACCGGCTGGCGTTCCAGAAAGCCCTGGATGATATCGCCGCCTCCGAAAGCGGTGGAACGAACTTCAGTTTGAAGGTCCTGAAGCAAGACTTCGCGAAAGGCGTCGAACTGCTGGCGGACAACGAACTTCACCCTGCGCTGCCGCCGGCTGCGTTCCCGATTGTGCGCGGCCAAGTGGCGCAGTTCGTCGCCGGCACACTGGCCACGCCGGAATACCGCGCGAATCGCGCCCTGGATTCCGCGCTGCTGCCCAAGGGCGACCCGGCGCTTCGGGAAGCGACGCCGCCGACGGTCTCGGCTTTGACGCTTGCCGACATCAAATCCTACTACGCCAAAGTGTTTCGTCCTGACATGACCACCATCGCGGTGATCGGCGACGTCACGCCCGAGGAAGCCCGGACCGTATTCGAGAAGTGGTTCGGCGCGTGGAAGAGTGAGGGAACGAAGCCCACGGTGACTCTTCCAGCGGTGCCTCCGAACCAGCCGGCCGCCGTTAACGTACCGGATCCGACCCGGGTGCAGGACTTGGTGGAACTCGCCCAGGAGGTGCCGATCAATCGCTTTAATCCCGACTACTATGCCCTGCAGCTTGGCGATCACGTGCTGGGCGGCGGCTTTTACGCAACCCGCCTGTATCGGGATCTGCGGCAAAAGACCGGGTACGTTTACAACGTGGACAATGCTTTGCACGCAACCGAAACGCGGGCGACGTATTCGGTCACCTACGGTTGCGATCCGGAAAACGTCTCCAAGGCGCGGCTGTTGGTGGAGCGGGACCTCGTCGCCATGCGCACCACGGATGTGACTGAAGCCGAACTCCAGCAAGCCAAGGCTCTGCTGTTGCGCCAAATCACCATGAGCGAATCGAGTGAAGATGCCGTTGCCAGCGGCTTTGTGGCCAGGGCCCTGGTCGGGTTGCCACTGGATGAATCCATCCGCGCCGCGCAACGCTATTACGCGCTCTCAGCGGAGCAGGTTCGGGCGGCTTTCCAGAAATGGATTCGGCCTGACGCGTTCGTTCAGGTTGTGCGGGGACCCGCCCCCAAGTGAGCTGAATCGATTCGCGGGCCGGGCGGCTGGAGCGATCTGCGAGAGAACCCGAGCCCACTATTCGTTCGAAAGATTACACTCCGCCGCCGCACCCAAGCCCGGCCTGGTGTGCGCCATCACAGTTACCGTTTGAATCGGGCGTGAATTAACCGCGCAGCGGCAACGCCTTCTCCGCGCCGGCTCGTCTAATTAATAGAGGTGAAAGAAGAGAATGATTAAAACGCATTTTCATGCGCTGGGAATCGCTGCGTGTGCTTTCCTTCTGACGCTCCCCGTGACGGCAGCCGAGAAGCAGCCGGCGAAAACTCCGGCGAAGGCTACAGCATCCGTCAAAGCGGCTCGCAGTGCCTGGCCTGCGGAGACGCTATCGGCCACGATTATGAATGTCGATCCCGCTCAAAGACTCCTGATCGTCAAGGGTCCGGATGGAACTCCTTTCGACATGGTGGTCACGGCTTCGACGCGGATCGAATCGGGCAGCCACCGCCTCAAGCTCGACGATCTGCAGACGGACGCCAACAAGACGGTATCGGTTCGGTTCGTGCCAGAGCGCGCCGGCGACGTGGCGCGATCGATCCATCTCGCGGGATAGCATCGCGATTCAGCCGATAGTTTCGCGCCGCACTCAGGCATAGGTTGCGGGTGCCGTGCCCGACGCGAATTGCGCGCCTTTCGTCCTGCCGGCGCACCTCTGCCGGAAGTGTGCCGGGGGCCCGATTGACAATCGGCCGCAGCTGAACAAGCTGCCCCACGGAGAACACTCAGAACGAAACCATTTTGCTGAGCCGCCTAGGGCGCGGTAGTGGTATCTTCAGGAGAGCACACATGGACTTGGCGAAGGTGCTTTCCCAATTGCGGCAGGAATTGGCGGACCTGGATGCCGCCATCGCCAGCCTGGAGCAGTTCCAGTTTGAACGACCCAGACGCGGCCGCCCGCCGAAGACGGAGGTAGAGGCGAGCCACGTGCCAGCGCCAGAGCCCGCCGAGGCGAGCAGCCGCAGCCGCGACTCCGCTTAAGGCGCGACTGCGCACACGGGTGCGCCCGGCGCGCCGCAGACTATTCCTCCATTTCCCATGGCCGGAAGCGGTGCTGGTGCGCATCCATGTCCACGCACTTGCCGCGAAAGCGGACTCCTTCCATCTCCAGGCGGATGCGCTGCTCCAACGCGGCCTCGCCGTGAAGCTTGATGGCGCCGCCGGACCCCAACACGCGTTGCCAGGGGAGAGATCCCGCGGGAGAACTGCGCAACAACTGAGCCACCTGGCGGTGATAAAGCGGGTAGCCCGCAGCCGCCGCGACCTGTCCATACGTGGCCACCTTGCCGCGCGGAATCTGCCGGATGGCCCTGCGGAAGGCGGCGTCGCGCCGCGCGTCCCTGGGCGCGCGTAGCAGGCGGCGGGCGGCTTCGCGCGACGTGATGGGCTTGTGCGAACGGCGGACCATGGCTGGATCAAATCGTAGCAGAAGAGGCGCTGGCTTTGCGCATCAGCCGACCTGAGACACGGACTGTTTCGCCCCGGCCCGGCATCGCGCCTCAAGAAAGCGGCGATATGATTGAGACGAGGTGCTGGGGAGGGTGACGTTCCGTTTTTTGGCGGTGGGCTGCATCTGCGCATGCGCATCGGGCGCAGAGCCGGCGCCGTGGGTGGTGGTTCAAGCCAGCCACTTCGAGGTCTACTCCCAATCGGAGGCAGCGGCCCGCGACGCCTTGGGGAAGCTGGAGTGGCTGCGCGGCGTGGCGGAACGGGAGTTGGGCTGGAGCTCGGCCGCGGCAAATCGGCTGCGGGTGATCGGCTTCCGCTCGGGGGATGAATACGCAGCATATCGTCCAAGGCCCGTTTCAGACGGATTTTACGCGGGTTCCCAAAGCCGGGACTATATCGCCCTGCCCGGCCTTGGAGCGGCCCTCGCCGGTGCCTTGGCTCACGAATACGCGCACGCCTTGATTCACCGGATCGGCCTCACTCCTCCGGTCTGGTTGAACGAAGGATTCGCCGAAGTATTTTCCGCGGCGGCCGCCGGGCCGTCCGGCGACGACCGGGGCGATGTGGCGGCACGCCTGCAGTTATTGCGGCGGCGCCCCTGGCTGCCGCTGTCCGAGATTGTCTCGCTGACGGCGGACTCGCCGCTGCTCGACAATCGCGATAGCGCGGAAATGTTTTACGCGCAAAGCTGGGCGCTGACCGAGATGTTGGTCCGCGCGCCAGCTTACGCGCCGCGATTCTCGAGCCTGCTGGCGGAGGTTGGCGCCGGCACGGCCGGTGGGCGGACGCTCGAGACGGTTTACGGCAAACCACTGGAGGCGATCGCGAGCGACGCGCGCTCGTGGATCGGGGAACGTCCCCGCAGCCCGCTTCCGGCAACGGCTGCTCCGGCCGTGCAGGCGCCCGTCGAAGCCCGGCCGCTGACCGCCTTCGCTATGCAACTGGTGCTGGCGGATATGCTGGTCACCTCGCAGCAGCTCGACCGCGCGGAAACGCTGTTGGGCCAACTCGCGCGTGAAGCCCCGGAACAGCCGGACGCTTATGCCGGGTTGGGCGTAGTGGCGATGGCGCGCGGCAACCCGGCGGCAGCGCGCCGCTGGTGGAAGCGTGCCCTCGATCTGGGTCTCGCCGATGGCGACATCTGCTACCGCTACGCTACGCTGCTCGACGGAGCCAGCGCTTCGGACGACGAACTGCGCGCGGCGCTGGAGCGCACTCTGGCATTGCAGCCGGACCTCGACGACGCGCGCTGGCGGCTGGCGCTGCTGGAAGAGAACGAGGGCCACGACGCGGCGTCGCTCGCCCAGTTGCACGCCATGAAAACCATCGCGCCGAACCGGACGCAGGCGTATTGGTGCGTGGTGGCCGGCGCCGAACTCGGCCTCGGCCGGAACGATGAGGCCAGGCAGGCGGCGGCCAAAGCGCTGGCGCTTGCCACCACGGAAGAGCAACTCGAGCGCGCCACCAGGATTCAGTACATGGCGCAAACCCACCTCGACGTGCAGCTTCGCAGCGACTCAAACGGCCGGCCGGAGATGATGGCCACCCGGGTGCCCAACGACGCTGCGGACTGGAACCCGTTTATCGAGCCCGGCGACCAAATTCACCGCGTCAGCGGCACATTGCAGCAAGTGGACTGCGCTGCAAACGGCATTCAAATCACGGTGCGGTCGACGAGCGGCCTACTCCGCCTGACGATTCCCGACCCCAGCCGTGTGCGCATTCTGCGCGGTCCCACGGAGTTCACTTGCGGCGAGCAAACTCCGGCAACGGTCACCGTCGATTACGCCGTGCGAAAGAGCGGCGCCGGCGGCGTGGTGCGCGGAATCGAGTTCCAGAAGTAAGACGGAAGACGCTTGCAGGCATAGCCCGGCAACCGTTACCGAGCGTTACTTGAGTTGGGCAACTCCAAGGAGCTTCTTTCACCCGGCTTCATCCCAATCAGGCTGGCGACCCTGACGGGCAGCACTGGCGGGCGCACCGACTCCAGCTTCCAGCCGAGCAGAAACTCGAGCGCGCCACCACAGACGCGGCCCTGGCACGGGCCCATGCCGCAGCGCGTGTGCAGCTTGGCATCGCGCCATCCGGAACAGCCGCGGATGTGGCCGAGCGACACGTCCTCGCAGCGGCAAATGAGGGTTTCCGGCTGCGCCAGGGTCTTCAATTCCTCGCGCAGGGCGAAGGCCCGGTCCAGCGCGGCGGCGAATTTGCGGTGCGTGGCCCTGGCATGAAACAAGCGCCGCGCGCGTTCGGGCCGGCCGGCGGCGGTGAAGCCCGCAATCTCGCCCTCCGCAACGGCGAGATCCACGCCGCCGATGCCGGTGACCTCGCCTGTAGCGTATATGGTTTCTACGGAGCTGCGCTGGAACTCATCCACCTCCACGCCCGCCGCGCCAATGCGGCAGCCCAATAGGGCGGCCAACTCCGTATTGGGAATCAGACCGAAGCCGCAGGCCAGGTAGTCGCACGGCTCGCTCCACGTTTGGCCGCCTCGGCACAGCGTAACGCTTTCCAGCTTGCCTTCGCCAACGGCCGCTACCGGCCAACAATCCGTCAGATGCCTGACACCGAACAGCGACCACGCGAACTGCGCCGCTTGCATCGCCTTTTCCGGATGCTGAAGCAGCCCGGCGGCGAACCGCGCCAACGCACGCCGCGGCGCCTGTTCGGCGATCAACTGCATGTCGGCTCCGTGCGCGCGCAGGTATTGCGCCACCGCCAGCAGCAGCGGTCCGGTGCCGGCAACGATGACCTTCTTGCTCTCGATCGGCAAACCGGATTTCACCAGCGCCTGCAAGCCGCCGGCGCCCATTATGTTGGGCAGCGTCCAGCCGGGGAAGGGCAGAAAGCGCTCGCGCGCGCCGGTAGCCAGAATCAGACGGCGATAATTAAGCGAGGATTCCCCTTCCGCGTTCTCAATCGCCAGCTGCCCCGGTTGAGGCGCGGCAAAGACGCGCGCAGCGGGAATCCATTCCACCCCCCGCTTTCCCGCCGTGACCACCCAGGGTTGGGCAGCCACGGGCAGCCGGCCTGCCGAGGCGCGCCAAATCTGCCCGCCGGGCCGCAGGTTTTCATCCACTACACCCGTCTTGGCGCCGGATTCCGCAGCGCGGCAGGCCGCCGCCAGGCCGGCGGGGCCGGCGCCGATTACCAGCACATCGAAGGCGCGGTCAGGCATAGGGAGCCCATAGCCGGCGAAAGTGAAGCCGGGCTGACGCCCGGTTGGACCGATTGGCAATCGGTCCGCAGGTTAACAACCTGCCCCACGAAGAACGGTCAGGCATCGGTGGTCACCTCCATGCCTTCGGCGCAGGCGGTTTGGCAGGACCGGACGTGGGCGCGGCCATCGATGGTGACACAACATTCGAAGCACACGCCCATGCCGCACAGGGGCGCGCGCGGCTGGCCGGTGACGGAACGCCGGAAAATGTGGATGCCGGCTAGCGACACGGCCGCCGCTACGGTTGCGCCCGCCGGCACGGCGACCGGTGCGCCGTTCACGGTGATGGTAACCGTGTCAGCCATGCGGCGCCTCGTGGTTTCGGCCGGGCAGGTAAGGTTCGCGGGGAATGGCGGACGGGCGACCGAGAATCTGATCCGCTACCAGCTTCCCGGTGGCCAGCGAGGTAGTGATGCCGAGGCCTTCGTGACCGGTCGCAAGGTATAGCCGATCGGTGCCGGCGGCCGCGCCGATCAGCGGCAGTTTATCCGGCGTGGCGGCGCGAAAGCCGGTCCAGCAGCGAATCGTCAATAGGTCCCCCAGGCCCGGCAGATACTCCTCTGCGCGCCGCAACATGCGGCTGAGGATGGGAGCTTCGACGCCGGGTTGGGACACATCGTACTGCCGCGAAGAGCCGATCAGCACTTGCCCTGTACGCCGCGGCTGCGCGTTGAACGCCACCGAATCGGCCTGGGTGGAATGCGCGCTCTTGAGATAACCGAGCTCGACCAGTTGATGCCGCACAAAGCCTGGGTAACGGCCGGTGATGGCGAGGTGGCCTTTGCGTTTGCGTACTTCGATGCCTGGCGTCAGCTCCGGCGCCCAAGCTCCGGTAGCGTTGACGACGATGCCTGCCGCGAGGAATTCACCATCGCGCAAGCGAATGCCGGTGGCGGCTGGGTTGGCGGGCGGAAGCGCCTGCCCCGCTCGCGTCAGCTCCGCGGCCGCACCCGCGCGCACCTCCGCGCCGCGCGCCCGTGCGCGTTCCAGCAGGAAGCGCGCGGCGCACGGTGGATAGATCACCGCATCGTCTGGCACCAAGAGTCCGCCGGCCAGGCCCGCGCGAAGCTGCGGCTCGGCTGCGGCGAGCGAGCGCGCATCCAACACCTCGGTGCGCACACTGGCTGAGCGGTACACCTGGCGCTTGCGCTCCACTTCGGCCATCTCCTCCGGATTGGCCGCGACCCAAATGGTGCCTGCTTGCACGTATTCCACTTCGGGCGGCAGCTCCGGCGCCAGCTCGCGCCACAATGCGACCGAATAACGGGTGAGCGCGAGCTGCGCCGGCGAATCGTCCATCACCACGATGTGGCCCATGCCCGCGGCCGTCGCTCCGCCGCCAATTGGCCCCGGTTCCACCACCACGACGCGCAATCCCGCTGCAGCGCATTCATCGGCCACGGCGGCGCCCACGATGCCGGCTCCGGCTATGGCTACGTCGTAGGTGGGTGGCATGATGACGGGATGCCGTGACAGAACGGGTCGCGCTCATCGAGGATCAGGTCCGCTTCGGCGTTGACGTATGCGTAGCCGGTGATCTCCGGCAGCACGCGGCCGCCCTCCACCGTGATCGATCCTTCAAAAACGCTGCCCACAATGCTTTCCTGCCGCCAGACGTCGCCGGGCCGCAACTTGCCCTCGGCATACAGGCACGCCAGCTTGGCGCTGGTGCCGGTGCCGCAGGGCGAGCGGTCGTAGGCTTTGCCGGGGCAGAGCACGAAGTTCTTGCTGTGCGCGCCGGCCGCGCTGGGCGGGCCGAACAGCTCAACGTGGTCGATTTCGCGGCCATGGTCGCCGGTGATTTTGCGAGAGGCAAGCGCCTGGCGGATGCGCCAGGCAAAATCGGTGAGCTCCTCCAGGCGATCGAGCGCGATTGCCTGATGCGGTTCAGGCACCAGGAAAAACCAGTTGCCGCCCCAGGCAACATCGCCCACCACGGAGCCGTGGCCTTCCACTTCCACCGCCACGCGCGCCGCCGCCCGGTAGCTGGGCACGTTGCGCAGAGTCACGCTGCCATTCGGGTTCAGGCGCGCTGCCACCACACCGCAGTTGGTTTCGATGCGGACCATTTTTTCGTGGTGCAAAACGGGTTCTGCAGGCAAACCGATGCGGCCCAGGTGTGCGAGCGTCACCACGAGGCCCATGGTGCCGTGCCCGCACATGTTCAGATAGCCGACATTGTTGAAGAAGATGACGCCGGCATCGCAGGTTTGGTCGGCCGGCTCGCACAGCAGCGCGCCCACCATGGCGTCGCTGCCGCGCGGTTCGTTGACCACGGCAGAGCGGAACCAGTCGCAGGAGGCGCGAAAACGATCCAGGCGCTCGGCCACGGTCCCCGGCCCCAGATCGGGACCGCCGGCGATCACCACGCGCGTCGGTTCGCCGGCGGTGTGGGAATCAATCACCTGGATTCGCTGCAAATCTCGCACCTCAACAGTTGGTAGGGCAGCCTGGCATTGTGCACAGCAGACTGCACGGCAGCATGCTCTCCTGGGGCATCACTCCACCTGCACCCCAGCCAATTGCGCCGGCCTGGTCGCAATCGCTCGCCGGACGATCGCCAGAATCTCCTCGCGCTCCTGGCCCACCAGCGGCAGGCGGGGCGCACGCACGGTTTCAGAGCCGAGCCCAATTTCCGCGATCGCCAGCTTGATGTGCTGCACCAGCTTGATTTTCGTATCCAGGTGGAGCAGCGGCGTGTACCAGCGGTAAACCGCGCGCGCCTTCTCCCAATGGCCGGAAGAAGCCAGGTCCCAGAGCAGCCGGCTCTCCTGCGGGAAGGCGTTCACCAGCCCGCTGATCCAGCCCTGTGCACCCAGCAGGATGCTTTCGAGGATCAGGTCGTCCACGCCGCCGAATAAGATGTACCGGCCGCCCAGCAGGTTCGCGAGGTCGGTGATGCGGCGGACGTTTTCCGAAGACTCCTTGATCGCCACCAGGTTCGGCTCGCCGGCCAGTTCGGCGAACATTTCCGGCGTGATGTCAACGCCGTACGAAACCGGGTTGTTGTACGCGAGGATGGGCAACCCGGTGGCGCGAGCCACGGTGCGAAAGTGCGCGATGGTCTCGCGTTGATCCGACTTATAGACCATGGCGGGCAGCACCATCAGGCCATCGACGCCGGCCTTCTCCGCATCGGCGGCGAAGCGGCAGGCCAGACGCGTGGTGTATTCGGCCACGCCGGTCAGCAGCGGTATGCGGCCGCGCACCACCTGTTTCATTTCGCGCAGCAGGGCCAGCTTCTCCTGGTATTCGAGCGCCGTGTTCTCGCCGACGGTTCCGAGAAACACGACGCCGTGAATGCCCGCCGCGATCATGGTCTCCAGGTGTCGCGCCGTGGCCGCGAGGTCGAGCGATTCGTCCGTGTGGAACTGCGTGGTGATGGCGGGAAAAACGCCTTTCCAATCGACTGTCATGGGTGACGGGTCCTTTGCCGCGCTCGAGCCGCGAAACCAATTCTACCGCTGCGCCGGGAAGCGCGAAAGAATCCCTGCCGCCGATGCACGCCGATCAGCACAGATGAAAAGCAAGAGCGCCGCCAATCCATGCTGCGGCGCGGGCCTTGCGAACCGCACATATAATGAAAGTTGGCGTTGAAGTTCGAGTGGGACCCGCTCTTGGGCCTTTCGCAGGACCGGCGTTTGCTTGCGGTCATGTACGTTGACCGTGGCAACGCGATTCGCATAATCAGCGCGCGGCGGGCTACCCGCCGTGAGCGAAGGAACTATGAAGAGATCACTCACTAAAGGCAGGGCAACCAAACAAGCTGATGCCGGCGAGATTCTTCCCGAGTATGACTTCAGTCGCGCCTCACGCAACAAGTACGCATCGCGGTACGCCGCGGGCAGCGCTGTAATCGTGTTGGAGCCCGACGTGGCCGCCGCGTTCCCGAATCCGGCACAGGCGAACGAGGCCTTGCGTGCTCTGGCAGCGATCATCCAGAACCATCGCGCTCGCCGCTCCACGTCCCACCGCGGCCTCTGAACGGCGCCCCATCGGTTCGGGTCCAAACAGGCACGTTTCTGCGCGGTCTTGTGCACTTTAGGAAGACCCTGCGCCTGCTCCATAAAGCGAGGATGGTGGAGGTCTCGGAGAACTCCACGCGCGCGGAGTTGCTTCCCCTGGCTCGGTGGTGGCGTCGAGAATAGTCGCTGCTCACGTCGGCGACGGATTTAACTGCGTGTGAGGCGACGGCGCTCTAAGCCGCGGCGCAGCCCGCAGGCCGCTGCGGAGCCCAGAATGAGGATAAATGGGGCGGATGGCTTGAGCTTCTCCACGCGTGCCCCACTCCCCAACTGCGCGATACTGTACCTTGTGAACTTTGAGGCGGTGGCGGAAAACCTGCGGGAGTCGTTCCGCATTATCGCGGCCAGCCGGGTAGCGGGTGAGGTGCGCGAATTGCCGGGCGTCAGCATCGCGTCGGCGGGGGTCGCGTTTCAGATGTTCAATGCGGCGTTCCTGTCCGGCCCGGTCGCGACCGAAGCCGAACTGGCGCGGTGTATTCTGATGTGCTCGCTGCAATTCAACGCACGCGGCCTGGAGTGGTCGTTCTGGGTGTGCGAGGACTGGCTGGCCCCCAAGGCCCACCGCCGCCTGCGGCAGGTGTTCGAGCGGCACGGTCTGCGCCGCACCACCGAGTTGCCGGGCATGGTGGCCGAGAAACTCAGCGCACCCAAGCGGCCGTTGCCGGAGATGGAAGTCCGGCGCGTGAACGACGCCCGCACCGGCGACGATTTCCGCGGTATCGGCTCGGTCTGCTTTCACGTCCCCATCGCCTGGTTCAACGAAGTGTTCGACCAGGATTCGGTATGGGACCGCTTCGCGGGCTACGTCGGGTACGTGGACGGCTTGCCGGTTGCGACCGCGGCCACCATCGCTTGCGGAGACACCATCGGGGTGTATAACGTGGGTACGCTGCCCGAGCATCAGCGTCGCGGCTACGGTGAGGCGGTGATGCGCCATGCGCTCGAGGAGGCCGAACGCGAGCGGCCGTCCCGGCCTGTGGTGCTCCAATCCACCCAAGCCGGGCTGGCTCTTTATGAACGGATGGGCTTCCGCACGGTGGCCCGCTTCAGCGTTTACGCCAGTTGAAGACCGCCCGCCGCGATCAGCGCTTCGAGGGCGGCCAGGTCGCGATACAGCGGCCGGTCGGATTCGAGCGGCGGGGATGCGGCGCGAATGCACGCCCGCACCTGCTCCAGCGCGGGGCTGGTTTTGAGCGGCGCCAGCAGGTCCAGCGCGCGCGCGGCGCAGAGCGCTTCGATAGCCAGCACGTAGCGCGCATCGCGGGTCACGCGCTCGAGTTTCACCGCGGCGGTCATGCCCATCGAAACGAAATCCTCCTTGTTGCCGCTGGTGGTGATGGAACCTGTGGAAGCGGGGTTGGCCAGCACGCGGATTTCGGCCACCAGACTGGCGGCGGTGACTTGCGCCATCATCAGACCGGATTCCAGTCCGGGATGGCCGGCGAGGAAGGCGGGCAGCCCTTCGTTGAGCGCCGGGTTCACCAGCCGGTCGATGCGGCGTTCGGAGATGCCGGCCAGCGCCGCCAGCGCGATAGCCAAATAATCGAGCTGAAGCGCCACCGGCTCGCCGTGAAAATTGCCGCCGGAGAGGATTTCGGAATCGAACACGAGCGGATTGTCGGTGGCCGAGTTCACTTCAATGGAGAACACGCGGCGCGCTTCGGCCAGCGCATCGAGAACCGCTCCGTGAACCTGCGGCACGGCGCGCAGCGAGTAGGCGTCCTGCACGCGGCCGCAGCCGCGATGCGATTCGCGAATCTGGCTGCCCTCGAAGAAGCGCTCCAGGCGCGCCGCGCTCTTGAGCTGGCCGGCCTGCGGGCGGGCCTGGTGGATGCGCGGGTCGAAGGCCCGCGGGGTGCCGCGCTGCGCGTCGAGCGTCAGTGCCGCGATCGCATCCGCCGTGTTGGCCAGCGTTTCTGCGGCCTCCAACTCCAGGCAGCCAATGGCGAGCATGGCTTGTGTGCCGTTGATCAGGCTGATGCCTTCCTTGGGGTGCAGTTCCACCGGAAAGATGCCGGCGCGCTGCATGGCCTCCGCGCCTTCGAGCACAGCGCCTTCGAATTCGGCTTCGCCCTCGCCGATCAACACCAGAGCGATATGCGCCAGCGGCGCCAGGTCGCCGGATGCGCCCACGCTGCCCTGTGAAGGCACCACCGGGGTGACGCCGCGGCCCAGCATTTCACAAAGGCGCTCGGCAATCAGGGGGCGGATGCCGGAGAGGCCCTTGGCGAGAACATTGGCGCGGATCAGCATCATGCCGCGCACCACTTCGCGCCGCAGCGGCTCGCCAACGCCCGCAGCGTGAGAGCGCACCACGTTGCGCTGCAACTGATCCAATTGTTCGCGTGGGATGCGAACGCCGGCCAGCAGGCCGACGCCGGTGTTGACTGCGTAGATGGGGTCGTCGCCGGCGGCTAAGTGGTCGACAACAGCGCGCGAGCGCTCCATGGCGGCGCGAGCGGCGGGCGCGAGAACCACCTCCGCGGTGCGCGCACGCGCTACGGCGCAGGTTTCGGCGATGGTCAGGGAATTTCCGTCAAGAAGGAGAGGCATGGGCGTATGCTCAGGTCAGGTCCCTTTCACTGGAGTTTCCCATTTAAGCGTTCCGCCGCGCGGCACCTCGTCAACACAGGATTGTTGTCTTGTATCGGGGCACGGTTTGAGCCGTGCAACAAAACGCAGGCATCCAGGGGCTCTGCCGCTTTCTTTGGTGCCGAGTGGACTATAGTTTCGGCGATCACACAGGGGCTAAAGCCCGGCTCCTAATTGCGGCTGCGGCACGGCTAAGCCGTGCCCTGATACACAGCTTATCGATACACAGCTTATCGATACATGGCTCGATACAAAGCTCATCATATCCCTACGCGCTCGGGAAGTCAGGGACTGATTCGCAGGCCGGGGGCCTGCGCCACCCAAAGCTTAACGCTTGTGGCTGCCGGGGATGGTGCCTTCGGTGTGGTTCAGTTCGGCCGGATAGTCGCTGCTGTGGCAGGCGCAGCAGTACTCGCCCTGCAGGGCGAACTCACCGGCTAAACCGCCGGACATGGCTCGAAGGATGACCAATCAATCGACTGCTGGAACTCCTCGTCGGGCAGAAAGGCCGCTTGGAAGGTAAACGCGAACTGCGTTGGACCGTGCGCATCGAGGTAAGCGAGGCGTTTCTTTGCTTCGTCGATGCCGGGAGTGTGACCGGCGGGCACCCACCACAGCGCGACGTATACGCCAGCGAACTTCTCGAACCATGCCTGGCGCTGCCGAACCAGTTCTGCGTGCGCGGTGCGATACACGTAGTGTTTTAGCGCCTCAATGGTTTCCCAGACTGACATATTGAAGAGGATTCGGTCGTCATCATAGGGCCGCAGGTAGGTTGCGTTGCCGCCGGATGCCTGAAGCCGCCAGACGAAACCGTGGCTGTGGTCGGCAAGAGCGTTGATTTCGTCCAGCCGGGCAACGAATCCCGCCATCACCGGGCCATCGAGCGGACCCTTCATTCGAGCAATATTGACCTGAGCTATGTGGTAATTGGCCATCCTGGCCTCCTTACCGCTTCTGGCTGCCGGCGATGAGGCCTTCGATGTTGACCAATTCGGTCGGATAATCGCCGGTGTAACAGGCGTAGCAATATTCGTGCTTTTCGTCGTCGTCCACTGCTTTGCGCAGCGACCCGATCGAAAGATACCCCAGCGTATCCGCCTCCACGAAACGGCGGATTTCTTCCACGCTGTGGCTGGAGCCGATCAGCTCAGCGCGATTGGGCGTGTCTACGCCATAAAAGCACGGCGAAACGGTGGGCGGGCAGGAGATGCGCAGGTGAACTTCGCGCGCGCCGGCCTGCCGCACCATGCGCACGATCTTGCGGCTGGTGGTGCCGCGCACGATGGAATCGTCCACCAGCACCACGCGCTGGTCCTTCAGCAGATAGCGCACCGGGTTGAGCTTGAGCTTGACGCCGAAATCGCGTATGGCCTGGGAGGGTTCGATGAAGGTGCGCCCTACATAATGATTGCGAATGAGCGCCTGGCGGAACGGCAGACCCGATTCGGCCGAGTAGCCGATGGCCGCCGCCACACCCGAATCCGGCACCGGCACCACCAGGTCGGCATCCGCCGGGCATTCCCGCGCCAGGCGGCGCCCCAGATTCTCCCGCGATTCTTCCACCGAGCGCCCGAAGACCATCGAATCCGGCCGCGCGAAATAGACGTGCTCAAACACACACTGGGCCCGCTGCTGCTCCGGCGCGTAGCGCTCCCGAGTCATCCCTTCCGGGCCCACCATCACCATTTCGCCCGGTTCCACATCGTGCAGGTAGACGGCGCCGATGAGGTCGAACGCGCAGGTCTCGGAGGCAAATACGTAGCATTTACGACCCCCGGAAATCTCCATTTCGCCCACCGCCAGGGGGCGGAAGCCATGCGGGTCCCGCGCCACCAGGATGCGGTCCTGAGCCAGAAATACCAGCGAGAAGGCGCCTTCCACCTGCAGCAGAGCCTCCCGCAGCGCTCCGTCCAGCGCGCGTTCCGAGGAGTGCGCCACCAGGTGCAGCACCAGCTCAGTGTCGCTCGAGGCCTGGAATACCGAGCCCAACCGGCCGAGCTCCGCGCGCAGTTCCGCCGTGTTGGTGATGTTGCCGTTGTGGGCCACCGCCAGCCGGCCCTTATTGCACGACACCGAAAACGGCTGCGCGTTGAGCAGCACCGTGTCGCCGGTCGTGGAGTACCGCGTGTGGCCGATGGCCAGCTCGCCCGGCAGCGTGGCCAGCACCTCGCTGGTGAAAATATCCGCCACGTGCCCCATGGCTTTGCGCGTGTAGATGTGGTTGCCATCGGAAGTGCAGATGCCGGCCGATTCCTGGCCCCGGTGCTGCAATGCATAGAGCCCCAGATAGGCTAGCTTGGCAGCTTCCGGATGGCCGTAAATGGCGACCACGCCACACTCTTCGTGAAATTTATCGGGCATGCGAATAAAGCGGCGCCGCCTGAAGCGGCCGCCGCGGCCTGAGCGGTTCAAACTGTCGGCCCTGTCGATACTTCTATTGTAGAGCAGCTTGGCTTAATTTCGATGGCTCATTTTCGCTGCGCGCACCGCCATAATGGTTATAATCTTTAGTCATAAGGGAGGATCAATGGCAAAAGACAAGAGCCCCAAGAAGGAAGTCAAGAAGCCGAAGAAGAAGAAATAGTCCGGCGCGGGATTCGCCCGCCAAGTTAAGCCGCGGGCGCTTCTGGTGCCGCCCAAAAAGGGGGCCAGCGGTGTCCGCGGACTTCAGAGGAGCCGTCGATGCGCAGTGACTGGGTAGCCAAACGTGAGAACGACCAAATCCGCACGCAACTCCACTATGCGCGCCGCGGGCAGATCACCGAAGAGATGCACTACGTGGCGCGGCGCGAGAGCCTGCCGCCCGACCTGGTGCGCTCCGAGGTGGCGCGCGGCCGCCTGATTATTCCCGCCAACATCCAACACCCCAACCTGGAGCCGATGGCCATCGGAATCGCCTCGAAGTGCAAGATCAATGCCAATATCGGCAACTCGTCGGTGCTTTCGGACGTGGAAGGCGAACTGGAAAAGCTGCGCTACTCGGTGAAATACGGCGCTGACACGGTGATGGACCTATCCACCGGCGGCGACATCCCCGCCATTCGCCAAGCCATTATCGGCGCTTCGCCCGTGCCCATCGGCACCGTGCCCATTTACGAAGCACTGTCGCGCGTGCGCCGTGTGGAAGACTTGAACGCGCGGGTGATGCTGGACGTTATCGAGGAGCAGGCCGAGCAGGGCGTGGACTACATGACCATCCATGCCGGCGTGCTGGTGCAGCACATTCCGCTCACCACGCGGCGCGTCACCGGCATCGTGAGCCGCGGCGGCTCCATCCTGGCCGAGTGGATGGTCAAGAACCACAAGCAGAACTTTCTTTACGAATGTTTCGAGGACATCTGCCGGATTTTTCAAAAGCACGACGTGAGCTTTTCGCTGGGCGATGGCCTGCGTCCCGGCAGCGTCGCCGATGCGAGCGACGAGGCGCAGTTCGCGGAGTTGGAAACGCTGGGCGAGTTGACCAAGAAAGCCTGGGAGTATGACGTGCAGGTGATGATCGAAGGGCCCGGCCACATCCCTATGGACCAGATCGAACTGCAGGTGCAGAAGGAAAACGAGCTCTGTTACGAAGCGCCATTCTACACGCTGGGGCCGCTGGTGACCGATATCGCGCCCGGTTACGATCACATCACATCGGCCATCGGCGCGGCCATGATCGGCTGGTACGGAGCTTCCATGCTATGCTACGTCACGCCGAAGGAACACCTGGGCCTGCCCAACCGCGAGGACGTTAAAGCCGGCATCATCGCGTACAAAATCGCCGCCCACGCGGCCGATGTGGCACGCAAGCGGCCCGGCGTGCGCGATCGCGACGACGAACTTTCCCGCGCCCGCTATCGTTTCGACTGGAACCGCCAGTTCGAGCTTTCGCTCGACCCGGAAACCGCCCGCGCTATGCACGACGAAACGCTGCCGGAGGAAGGCTTCAAGGATGCGCATTTCTGTTCCATGTGCGGGCCCAAATTCTGCTCGATGAATATCTCGGCGAAGGTGGAATCCTTCACCGCCGAAGAGGCCGACGCGGTGCTGAACGGTCAGCCGGGTGAGAGCCTGGTAAAGATCGCCGGCGAAGATTAGCACGGCGCGGCAGGCGGCGTACGTTTGCGCGTTAGTGCTGACACTGTACGTTCCCAGCGGCTTTCTAATGGCGCAGACCCTTCGGATTACGTCACCCGCCGATGGGGCCGTGGTTTACTCGGATCGTTTCGGAGGCACAGCGGTTCGTCGGCGCCATGGCATTGTCGCCGGATGTTGATCAATCCGTCACGTGGTCCATCAGCCCGCAGCTCGGCAGTATCGACCAGGCCGGCCTTTACACCGCGCCGGCGGCGGTCGAATCGCGGCTGAAGGTGACTGTGGCAGCAACCAGCGTCGCCGATCCAACGAAGTCCGCCTCCGCCCAGGTCTGGATCGTTCCAAGCCAAAAGGATTCGCAGAAGCGGAACTCGCGGTAGGTGGGAGCGTCCTCGCACCCCGTAGGGGTTGCCTGCCCCCGAAATTGGCGTTCTTTGGAACTTTCCGGGGTTGTCCCGCAATCCTCTATTGAGTGGAGGTTTCGAAACAGATGAAAAGAGCGGTTGTAATCGCGCTGATAGCCGGCGGTGCGCTGCTGGCGCAGGGGCCGCGCGGCGGCCGGATGGGATTTGGCGGGTTCGGAATGGGTATGCCCGGAGCTGGGAGCCTGCTGCGCGGCACTACCGTGACCGGCGCGCCGTTTTCGGCGGTCGCAGTGACGACGCACCAGCAGACGCTGGCCAACGGCAACGCGATCCAGCGGCAGGAACAAACCAGCCTGTTCCGTGACAGCCAGGGACGGGTGCGCGAAGAGGTGACCTTCGCCGGTACCAATGGACAGGCCAGCCAGACTATGGTGACGATTTCCGACCCGGTGGCGCAGGTGATGCGAAGATTGAATCCGCAGTCCAAGACCGTTAGCGAGATGGCGATGCGGCAGCCCCCGGCCGGCGCGTCGAACGGACGGATGGCGCGAGGCCAGCGCCCTGGCGCGAATTCAGCCAACGTGGTCAAGGAAGACCTGGGTACGCAGACGATAAACGGCCTGATGGCTACCGGAACGCGGGTTACGCGCACCATACCGGCTGGAGCTATGGGCAACGCCCAGGCGATTCAAGCAGTGCGGGAGACCTGGGTTTCGAGCGATCTCCAGGTGCCGGTGATGGTCAAAACCAGCGACCCGCGCTTCGGCACCACGGTGACCGAACTCACTAACATCACCCGCGCTGAACCGGACGCCTCCCTGTTCCAGACGCCGGCGGACTATACCGTGAGCCACGGCCGGGGTATGCACATGGGCGCACCGCAGGTGCAGTAGGTGGTGAGGGCATGCTTTAGAGCTTGCTGAAAAAGTCTGAAAGAATACCTGGAGGCCGCAGATAAACGCTGATGAACGCGGATAAGCCGATTCCTTTCAATCTGCGTTCATCAGCGTTTATCTGCGGCTGATCATGTCTTAGCGTTTTTCAGCAAGCTCTTTAGCGTGCCCGTAGAACCATAGAAGAAGACCCACCGGGGCATGCTAAAGCATGTTCTGGGCAAGCTAAGGCATGCCCTACCTCTTCACTCCCGTCGCCAGGATGCTCTCGAAATAAGGGGCCTCCGTCTCGCGGTGAACAATGGCCGTTTCCACGTCGCGGAAGCCGGCGTGTTTGAGAAAGCGTTCGAGATCGAATTCGGCGAATCCGAGCCATAAGTCGGCATACATTTCGCGAGCTTCCTCAAAGTGATGGCGGTTCAGGTCGAGGATGGCGGCGCGGCCGCCCGGCTTCAGAATTCGCCACGCTTCGGCGATGGCGCGCTGCGGGTGCGCCGCGTGGTGGAGCGCCTGGCTGAGGAAGGCCAAATCGACCGTGCCGGTGCGAATGGGCACGTCTTCCAAGTCGCCCAGACGGTATTCCAGATTAGCGATGCCGTTCCTGCGCGCCAGGGCGGCGCCGAATTTGACCATTTTGGGAGCGTTATCGATGGCGATCACGCGCCGGGCTCGTTGCGCCAGGAGCTGGGCGATAGTGCCTTCGCCGGCACCCAGGTCGGCGACGACCAGCGGCGGCATGAGGCTGAGGAGCGCTTCGGCGATCCCTTTCCACGACCGGCCGGGCACGTACTGGCGGCCGAATTTGCCCGCCAGTTCGTCGAAGTAGCGGCGCATCTTATCCTGCCGCCGGCGCAGCACCAGGCGCAGAGCAGCGCGGTCCTGGGCGGCTTCGGGCACCTCAGCTGCGGCTTGGCGCAGGATGCTCACCAGGCCGGCGGGCGCATTCAGGCGGTAGAACGCGTTCTTGCCGGTGCGGCGATCGGCCACCAGGCCGGCCTGTTTCAATTGCGCCAGGTGGGTGGAAACCTGGCTTTGCGGCTTGCCCACGATGTCCTGCATCTCGGCCACGGAGAGCTCCTCCTGCTCGAGCAACAGGAGCAGGCGCAGCCGCCCGGGATCGGCCGCCAGCCGCAGCGATTTCAGGATTGACGCCATGCCTTCGAATCTTCTAATATCAATGTATCAAGATTCCTTGATACGAGGGAAAAGAATGAGTACAGCCACACTGAACCAGAACGCAGTTGTCAACAAGGTCGCCGATCTGTCGCTGGCCGAATGGGGCCGCAAGGAAACTTCCATCGCCGAGCAGGAAATGCCGGGCCTGATGGCCATCCGGCGGAAGTACGCGCCGGAAAGGCCGCTGGCGGGCGTGCGAATCACCGGCTCGCTGCATATGACCATCCAGACCGCAGTGCTGATCGAGACGCTGGTGGAGTTGGGCGCCACGGTGCGCTGGGCAAGCTGTAATATCTTCTCCACCCAGGACCACGCCGCAGCCGCCATCGCCGCCGCCGGCATCCCGGTATTTGCGTGGAAGGGCGAGACGCTGGAGGACTACTGGTGGTGCACCTACATGGCGCTGAGCCATGCGGGGGGCAAAGGGCCGCAACTGGTGGTGGACGATGGCGGCGACGCCACGCTGTTGATCCACAAAGGATATCAACTGGAGAATGGCAGCGATTGGGTGGACACCCCCTCGGGCAGCCACGAAGAAGCGGTCATCAAGAATCTGCTGAAGGAAGTTCACAGCGAGAATCCGCGGCGCTGGCACGAGATCGTCAAGGAGTGGCGCGGCGTTTCCGAAGAGACTACCACCGGAGTGCACCGGCTTTACAAGATGCAGGAGGCCGGCCAATTGCTGGTGGCGGCGATCAATGTGAACGACTCAGTGACCAAGTCGAAGTTCGACAATCTCTACGGCTGCCGCGAATCGCTGGCAGACGGCATCAAGCGCGCTACCGACGTCATGGTGGCCGGCAAAGTGGCCGTGGTGTGCGGCTACGGAGACGTGGGCAAAGGATCGTCACATTCGCTGCGCGGCATGGGCGCGCGCGTGGTGGTGACCGAAATCGACCCGATCAACGCGCTGCAAGCGGCCATGGAAGGCTTCGAGGTGACCACCATCGAGGATACGCTTGGCCGCGGCGATATCTACGTCACCTGCACCGGCAACTGCGACATCATCACCCTCGAGCACATGAGCCACATGAAGGACCAGGCCATCGTGTGCAACATCGGGCACTTCGACAATGAAATTCAAGTAGATCGGCTGAACACCTGCGGTGCGCAACGAACCAACATCAAGCCGCAAGTGGATATGTACACTTTCCCCAACGGCAACAGCATTTTCCTGCTGGCCGAAGGCCGGCTGGTGAATCTGGGCTGCGCCACCGGCCATCCCAGCTTCGTGATGAGCAACAGTTTTTCCAACCAGACGCTGGCGCAGCTCGATCTGTGGAAGAACCGCGATTCGTACAAACCCGGGGTCTACACGCTGCCCAAGAAACTGGATGAAGAGGTGGCGCGGCTGCATCTGGAAAAGATCGGCGTCAAGCTGACCACGCTGACGCCGAAACAGGCCGCCTACCTGGGCGTGGCGCCCGAGGGGCCGTATAAATCGGAGCATTACCGCTATTAAGGCGGGCCGGCTCCGCATGTTAAATTAGAGTGACACACGCAGGAGGAAAACCTTTGTTAGACAATCAACGATACTTGTTCACGTCGGAATCGGTGACCGAGGGCCACCCGGACAAGATTGCCGACCAGATTTCCGATGCCGTTCTGGACGCCGTTCTGGCGGAAGATCCCACCGGGCGTGTGGCGTGCGAAGTGCTGGTGACCACCGGTACCTGCATTGTGGCGGGCGAGATTACCACCAAGACCTACGTCGACGTCCCGCGCGTGGCACGGGGCACCATCGAATACGTGGGTTACAACGATGCCAACTACGGATTCGATTGCCACACCTGCGGCGTGCATAACCTGATTCAGTCGCAATCGCCCGACATCTCGATGGGTGTGGATACGGGCGGCGCGGGCGACCAGGGGCTGATGTTCGGCTACGCATGCGACGAAACGGCCGAGCTGATGCCGCTGCCGATCATGATGGCGCACAAACTGGTGCAACGCCTGTCGCATGCGCGGCGGGAGGGCATTTTGGACTTTCTGCGGCCGGACGGCAAGAGCCAGGTGAGCGTGGAGTACGCGGGCGGCATGCCGAAACGCATCGAGGCGGTGGTGATTTCCACCCAGCACAGCTCGGAGATCGGGATCGAAGAATTGCGCCGCGAGGTGAAGAAGCACATCATCGACGCGGTGGTTCCTTCCGGCATGGTGGATTCCCAAACCAAGTACCACATCAACCCGACCGGGCGCTTCGTGGTGGGCGGGCCGCATGGCGATACGGGTTTGACGGGCCGCAAGATCATCGTCGACACCTACGGCGGCATGGGCCGGCATGGCGGCGGCGCGTTCTCCGGCAAGGACCCGACCAAGGTGGATCGCTCGGCGTGCTACATGGCCCGCTACATCGCCAAAAACCTGGTGGCCGCCAAACTGGCCTCGCGCGTGGAGGTGCAGCTTGCGTACGCCATCGGCGTAGCGGAGCCGGTCTCGGTGACGGTGAATACGTTCGGCACCGGCGCTATACCGGACGACCGCTTCACCGATCTGGTGCGCGAGAATTTCTCGCTGACGCCGCGCGGCATCATCGATGCCTTGAATCTGCGCCGCCCAATCTATCGCAAGACGGCGGCGTTCGGCCACTTCGGCCGCACCGAAGAAGGCTTCACCTGGGAAGTGGCGGACAAGGCTGAAGCGCTGAAAGAAAGCGCAGCAGCGGTTCACGCGGTAGCGCGGTAAGCGGTGAGGCAGGTTTCAACCTGCCAACGCCTGCTTGCTGGCGAGTGTTCCTGCACCTTCGATATCGATCTGCCGCGAAGTTACTGATTGGCTCGCGCGGGCACGAACACGATGCGGGGTGCGCTCGCTTTCATATCCACCAGCCACACCGGACCCGAACCTGCATCGGTGAGGCGGAACAGGTTTCCCATGCGCGACACTCCGGTGGGAACGCAGTTGCAATCGAGCGTGGTGGTGGCGCCAGCGGCAAGATCGAAAATCGTCACGGACTTGCCGGCGCGGGTCGCGGCCAACACAAATTTGCCGTCGGCGGAGAAGGCCACGCCCGAGGGTTGGGTGAGACCAGGCGCGGGGATGCGCTGGCCGGGAGCCGTGGAGACATCGGGAAACACAACCAGCCATGGGCCCGCGCCGTCCAAGATCGCGGCGGCGTGACCGCCTGGCGCGAACGCCACACCCAGGGCGCGAGATCCCCCCACCAGCCCAGTGCTCGATCCGGACGCGCCCAGCAGCCGAAGGCGGCCGTCGCCCGCAACCAGCAGCCAGGTTGCATCGTCGCTCACGGCCATGGCGTCGGGCGCGGCGGTCGTGAATTCGCTCACCGGTCTCTCTGGCGATGGACCGAGTTGGACCGCGAACGCCGGCTGCGGCGAGTCCGGCAAACCGCTCATCACCTGCACCCGACCCAAGGCGTAAATCGCGGCAGCGGTGCCGGAAGGGCTGTAAACCAAGCGCCCAGGCCCGTGCGGCACGCCATCCCACGCGACTTCGGTGGCGCTCTGGCCACTCAGTCGAAACAGATGCAACGAGCCATCGCCGGCCGTAACGATAGCAGAATCGAGCTGCGGAGAGACCACTGCGGCGCTTGCCGTGAGCTTCAAATCAATTGTCGCGCCGAGCGTCGCGCCGCCGGGTAGGCCCGCAATGGGCCGCAGCGACGCGCCATCGAAGACATATCCCGCCACGGGGCCGGAGACCTGCCCTTGCTGCGCATGGATGGCAATCATCGGGAAGCACGCCAAAACTGCGACCGGCCACCACGGAATCGACATGATCTGACCCCAGCCGCAGAGTAACTTGATTGCGCACGGGCGGGCAAGGTCGGTGAATGGCGGAGCCGGACCCATTGGCGAGCGGCCGCTACCGCCGCAGCAGATCGGTGAGCGCCGTGCCCAGTTCCGGATATTGAAACTGGAAACCCGCGGATTCGGCCGCCACCGGCGCGACGCGCTGGCTGGCGAACAGCATCTCCGCCATTTCGCCGAACAATATCCGCAGCGCCGGCTTGGGTACGGGAAGAAACGCCGGCCGGTGGAGCGCTGCAGCCAGGGCGCGAGTGAACGCAGCGTTCGTCACCGCGCCGGGCGCAACGCCGTTCATCACCGGCGGCGCCGGCCGCTCCAATGCGAAGCAGATCATTTCCGCCAGGTCGCTGGCATGAATCCAGGACATCCATTGCCGGCCGCCGCCCAGCGGGCCGCCCAGCCCGGCGCGAAATGGGGCCAGCATTGGCTTGAGCGCGCCGCCGCCGGCATCGAGCACCAGCCCGATGCGGATGCGCGTGACCCGCATGCCCAAAGCTTCAGCCTTCGCCGCTTCCCGCTCCCAGGCAACACAAAGGTCGGCGAGGAAGCCCGCTCCGGGGCCGGAATCCTCGGTGAGCATCTCATCGCCGCGCGAGCCGTAGTAGCCGATGGCGGAAGCACACACCAGCACCGGCGGCCGCGGGGAGCAGTTCGCCAGCGCCGCCACCAGGTGGCGTGTACCCAGAACGCGGCTGTCGGATATGCGCTGCCTGGCCTCGGCCGTCCAACGTTGCGCCACGGTTTCTCCAGCCAGATGCACGACAGCGTCCGCATCGCGCAGAGCAGCTTCCGGCGCGGGACCGAGCGGGTTCCACACGGAAAGTTCGACCCCCGCCGGCAGATTTGTACCCGCATGACGGCTGAGCGCGCGCAGCCGGTGGCCGCGGCCCGCCAGAAACTTCATCAGCCGCCGCCCGATAAAACCCGAAGCGCCCGTGATCGCGATCTTCATCGCACCAAGCTTTAGTGTAGTGCGCTCAGCCAACAGAACGGCGGTGGCGGCGGTACCTGCGACGAAAGCGGCGATCTTGTCTTCTCAGCAAATGAGCAAAACCGCCCGCCGGCGGGCGTTGGCAAGCTGAAGCGTGCCCTACCAAGTGCCGGATACAATGAAAGCTCATGCGGGCTTGGAATCGGGCAAAGCTTTTGTGGGGCTATCTGCGGCGGCGAACCACGCTCGGTGCGCTGCCGGTCGAATACATCGTCGAGACCACGGCCAAATGCAATCTCTACTGCCCGATGTGCCCGCGGGAGAACCACGCTCAGCCCAAAGCCGACATGGCGGACGCGATCTTCGAGCGGCTGGTGCGGGAATCCGCCGATTCCGCCGAGCACATGATGCTGATCGGCCTCGGCGAGCCCTTCATGGACCCGCACATCTTCGACCGCATCGAATTTTGCCATCGCCACAGCATCGCGACCCTGCTTTCGACCAATGGCACGTTTCTCGACGAGCGCCTGGCAGCGCGCGTACTCGATTCGCCGCTGGATGAAATTACCCTGAGCTTCGACGGCGCCAAGAAAGAGACCTTCGAGTTCTACCGCAAGGGCGCCAAGTTCGAAAAGGTGCGCGACAACTTCGTGCGGTTCGCCCGGATGAAACACGAGCGGCGATCCAGGCTGCAGGTGGTGGTGCAGATGGTGTCGATGGAGGGCAACGCCGGCGAGGTCGGCGATTTTCTGGCGTTCTGGAGCGGTCTTCCCGGTGTGGACCAGGTGCGAATCAAGGAAGACGAGACTAATTTGATGCGTCCCGACGCGGGCCATGGCGCGGAAGACTGGAAGCACCCCTGCCACTACCTGTGGCGCGGCCCCCTGTACGTCAAGCAGAATGGCGACGTGTATCCCTGTTGCCAGAGCTATATGCTGGACGGGGCGCCGCTCGCCAACCTGGCCGATCAGCCGTTGGTGAACATCTGGAACGGGGCGGAGATAGAGCGTATGCGGCGGTTGCACGCGGCCGGCCGCGGCGGCGAAGTGGATGTGTGTTCGCGGTGCTGCACCACCATCCCGCACCCGGCGCTGGTAATCGGCAGCCTGATTCTGCACGGCCACACCGTGCGGCGCCTGTTGCCGATAGTGGAGCGGTTGACGTATCTTTCAAAACTGCCACGGCATCTGCTGAGGCCACCGCGGCGGATGAGCTAGCGTAGGCCGAATCCGGCTCAGCACCACGGCCGTCGCAACACCCGGCATGTATCTGCGCGTTACCACTGAGACTGCGACGTGCGGGATCAGCACATTGGCCAACACGCCGACCATATACCTAAAAGTCAGGTAGGTCCAGACCGTCTGTTTGCCCGATATGGCGCTCAGCCAGGTGATACCGAAAGCCAGGACTGTGAAGACCGCAACGGTAAAACGGAAGACACCCGGTGCAACGGGGGCGTGCCAACGACCAGCTTGTTTCGTCCAATCCGGAAACCATATGGCTTCTTCCACGTTGTGCAAAGTAGCCACAATCGGGAAAAGCCACTGCAAATTCCCGAAACTCATATCCGGCTCCCTTACTGACTGTAAGGGGCCGCATCCCGTGGGGTCAACCATGTTAAGGTTGCCGACCACTCGCCAAGGTCCCCAATTCCGCAGCTTGCCATTCGATCGGGTAATGCGCGACCCGTAGACGTCGACCGCCAGGAATCCCAAGTCCGGTTCCGGGACTGGCAGCGCAGGTGATTCCTTCCATGCGCCGCTGTTGTCGGAGGGACTTCCCAGTCTACTTTCCGACTACCACCACGTGGAAGGTATCGGGCAGAATCGGCGGGCGGACGCGCTGGCCCGGCTGGGCTTCAGGCATGGGGCCGAATTCCGCGGTCAGCAGGTAGACTTTGTGGGTCTCGGTATCCACCGCCATGGTGCGGGCGCCACGCTCGGTGGTGACGGTTTCAACGGGCTGCCATTTGCCATTCACCTGTTTGACCAGCGTGAGCGTGCCGTCGCGGCCGTTGGAGCTGAAGGCAATGCCCGTGCCTGGGTCATAGCCGGCGGCGTCCGGCCCTCTGCCGATCTCGGGCGTCGCGATCACTTTCATTTCTTTGATATCGGTCACGGCCATCGTCTTGTTGCCGCAGACGGAAAACAGCACGCCGTCCTTGGTATCGATGGCCAGGCCGGACGGCCCATCGCAAGGATCGAGCTTGGCGGTGCGAATGACCGCCGGCTTGGCGGCATCGATCTCCACCAGCTCCGACTTATCTTCCAGGTTGTCGTAAATCTTGCCATCGCCGGCGACGGCGCAGAATTCCGGTTTGCCGCCTAGCGGGAATGTGGCCACCACGGCGCCGGACTTGGCGTCAATTGCGGTGGAGTCGCCGGAGCGGCCGTTGAAGGTGAAAACGCGCTCCGTCTTCGGCTCGTAGCAGATGGCATCCGGATTCCGTCCCGCGGGGATTTCGGCCGTCTTGGCAAACGTGGAAAGATCGAAAACCGTCACCGTGTTGGATTGCCCGTTGCTGATGAACCCCTTGTTGAGCTTGTCCGCGATCGCGATGCCGTGTACGCCATGCAGGTCGGCGACCGTGCCCAGCACGCTGCCGGTGCTGGTATCCACAATCGCGATGCTGGTTCCGTGGGAGACGTAAAGCCGATGATTGGCGCCATCCGCGGTGACATAGTCCCAGCCGCCGGTGCCGCCGATTTTGATCTTGTTGAGAACGTGGTAGCCTTCCGCGGCGAACGCCGCAGCCGCCACCAGGACGAACGCAAAAGCCTTTTTCATTGTCTTGCTCCTTCAACGTTATCCGTTCCTACTTCCAAGTAATACCTTACGGCTGGCGTCACCACCAGCGAAAGAATCATCGAGGCGAGGACGCCGCCGATGACCGCGATGGCCAGGGGTTGCAACATCTGCGAACCGGCGCCCCAGGCGAGCGCGAGCGGAATCATGCCGGCCACGGTGGCCAGCGCCGTCATCAGAATGGGGCGCAGGCGGCGCTCGCCGGCGCGCAGCATGCTCTCCTCGGCCGGCATGCCGGCGGCGCGAAATCTCTGGTCGGCGTCCAGCAGCAGGATCCCGTTCTTGGCTACGATGCCGATCACCATGATCAATCCCATGAATGACGAGAGATTGAAGGTGGTACCGGTCACCAGCAGCGCCAGGAAAACGCCGGACGTGGAGAGGATGGCCGAAGCCAGCACCGCCGCCGGAGCCGCGAAACTGCCGAACTCGAACAACAACACCGTGAACACCAGCACGATGGCCAGCATCAGCACCACCACCAGCTCGCGGAAAGATTTCTGCTGCTCTTCATACTGGCCGCCGTAGGCCACGCGAATGCTGGAAGGGATGTGCAGATCGCGCACCGCCCGTTGCACCTGGTCCATGCCTTCGCCCAGGTTCAGGCCTTCAAAGCGGGCGGTCACTTGCACGTCGCGCTGCAGGTTCTCGCGGCGAATCTCGGTCTGGCCTGGAATCTGCACCATGCCGGCCAGCGAGCCGATGCTGGCGGTCTTGCCGGTTCCGCTCACCAGCACGGTGTTGCGAATCGCATCAAGCGTGGCGCGCGTCCGCTCGGGGAAGCGGACGCGAATCGTGTAGGAGCGGTCTCCGGCTACCACCGGCGTGGCGGCGGGCTCGCCCTGCAGAACGGCGCTGGCATCCACCTCCACTTCCTGCGGCGAGAAACCGGCGCGGGCCGCTACCACAGGGTCCACGTTGAAAACCGTGGCGGGGCCGCTGATCGTGTTCTCGATCCCATCCAGGATGTCCACCACTCCGTGAATCTTGCCGATGGCTTTGGCCGTTTGCTCCGCCCACTGGCGCAGCGCGGCGGGGTCGTTCGAAAACAGCTTGATGATACAGGGTTCGGGCGCATTACTCAGGTCGCCGATCATGTCCTGCAATATCTGGGTGAACTCGATATCGAGCACCGGCTCGGCATGGCGCACACGCGCGCGGACGTCGGCCATCACCTCCTCCACGCCGCGGTCGCGATTTCTTTTCAGCTTCACCGCGATGTCGCCCGTGTTGGCTTCGGTCACGGTGGCCAGGCCAAGCTGCATCCCGGTGCGCCGCGACGTGCTCTCCACTTCCGGCGTAGCGCGCAAGATTTGCTCCACGTGGGTGAGCACGCGGTTGGTGGCTTCGAGCGACGAGCCGGCGGGCATGATGTAATCCAGCACGAAGCCACCTTCATCCATCTCCGGCAGTAGGTCCGAACCAAGCCGCGTATAGCAGATATACGATGCTCCGACGAGCCCTACCGTGAACAGGGCCAGCACCAGGCGGTGCTCGAGTGTGAAGCGCAACACACTTCCGTAGATGCGCATGCCGCGCCGCGGCGCATGCTCAAGCCGCTGGTCAGACTCCTCGTCAAACTTCTCGTCAAACTTCTCGGCACGGCGGCGGCCCCGGCGGCGAATGAGGTAATGGCTGAGAGTAGGCGTCCAGGTGAGCGCCAGGGCGAGCGAGGTCGCCAGCGCGATGGTAACGGTGATGGCCAGGGCGCGAAAAAATACACCCTCGACTCCGGTGATGGAGATCAGCGGCAGGAACACCACGATAGGGGTGACCGTGGAGCCGACCAGTGGGACTCGGATTTCGCGGATGGCGCTGCGGATCGCCTCGGCGCGCGTCTGGCCGCGGTCGCGGTGCATGACGATGTTCTCGACCACCACGATGGCATCGTCGATCACCAGACCGACCGCAGCCGCCAAGCCCCCCAGCGTCATCAGGTTGAAGCTCTCATTCAGGATGCGCAGGGCGATGAAGGTGATGGCGATGGTGGCGGGAATCACCAACCCGGCCACCAGCGACGTGCCCCAATCGCGCAGGAACAGCACCATGATCAGCGACGCCAGAACCAGCCCCACCAGGATGGCGTCGCGTACGCTGCGGATCGAGTCGTTGACCAGCTCCGATTGATCGTAAAACGGTTCGAGCTCCACGCCTTTCGGCAGCGTCCGGCGGATGCTTTCGATCTCACTATGGACGGCGTTGGCCACGGTCACCGTATTGCTGTCGGGCTGCCGGTAGATGTTCAGCAGCACGGCGGGCCGGGCGTTGGCGGTGACGATCGTGTAGACCGGCATCACCGAGGGCGCGACGCTGCCCAGATCGCCGATGTGAACAGGCGCGCCGGCGGGCGTGGTCTTCACGACGATATTGCCGATTTCCGCCGGCGTCCTGGTCTGCCCGCTCACCAGGCTGAGCACAAGCTGATGGTTGGTTTCGATCAGCCCCGGCGAATCCACCATGTTGCTGCGGGCGATCGCATCCAGAATGTTGGGCACCGTGGTGCCGGTTTCGACCAGCTTGCCGGGATCCGGCTCGATTTGAAACTCCGGAACCTGGCCGCCTTGCACCACCACGCTCGAGACGCCGGTGGTGCGGTTCAGCCGCGGCTTCAGATCATAGGTCGCCATCTCCCAAATGCGTGTCTGCGGCACGGTGGCGGATGTCAGGCTGTAACCCATGATGGGAAAGGCCGCGAAGGTGAGCCGGTTGGCAGTGATCTTCGCGGTGGGCGGAAGGGTGGGTTGGATGCGCGCCAATTCGGCGTTCACCAGCTCCAGCGTGCGGTACATGTCGATCTTCCAATTGAAGAACAAGTCGACTTCGGCCGTGCCGCGGCTGGTGATGGACCAGATGTGATCCAGGCCGGGAACCGTGTTGACGGCTTCTTCAATCGGCCGGGTGACGGTGACCAGCATCTGGTCGATGGGGAATACGCCGTTATCCACGCCCACTACGATGCGGGGAAAATTGGTTTCCGGGAAGACCGCAACCGGAATGGTCAGCGCCAGGTAGATGCCGACGGCCACCAGGGTGAGAATGACGAAGATGATGGGCTGGCCGTGGCGTGCGGTCCAATGGCCAGAGCCGGCCGCATCCGTGCCAGGCGGTGGTTCCAAGCTGTCGCTCATTCCATCTCTTCGCTCTTGCCGCCGGAATCACCGGCGTCATCCTTTGCGCCAGGCTGGACGATCCGCACCTTGGAATTGTCGTCGAGGCCCACACCGCCGGCCGTGACCACCCGCTCGCCGGGCGCAACGCCGCTCAGGATCTGCACCTTGTCGCCATCGCGCGCGCCGGTCTCGATGGTCTTTCGATGAACCGTGGAATCGGCGCTCACCACCAGCACCGCAGTACCTCCTTCTTCACCGGGCAGGATGGCGCCTGCGGGAATCACCACGGCGCGCGCGATGGTTTCAGTGACGATACTCAAGCGCACGCTGGCTCCCGGCTTCAACCGCTCGCCGGGGTTGGCCGCCTCCGCCCAAACCTGCAGCGTGGTGCTGGCCGGATCGGTGGCCGGGCTCACCACCGTCACCCGCGCCGGCACTTCCGTCTGGCCGTTGGTGAGCCGGATGGCGGCGGCGTTGCCGATTTTGATGCTCGCGGTCAGCGCTTGCGGGATATTGGCGCGCGCCACCACGCGGGATGTATCCATGACCGTCAGCAACGGACTGCCTGGCGCGGCCATCTCGCCGGCGTAGAGTGGCCGGTCGGCAATTACGCCCGCGATGGGGCTCAAGATTTCCGAATAGCTCACTTGCGCGGCAGCGGCGCGGTATTGCGCCTGCGCCGCAGCCACCTGAGCCTGCGCAGTCTTGATTTGCTCCTGCTTGCCCACGCTCTCAAAAGCGCGAAGATATTCGCTCGCGGTTTCAAACTGCGCTTTCGCCTGCGCATAAGCCACCGCCGCATCGTCCACCGATTTGCGGGCCAAAGCGCCTTCCTGGAACAGCTTCTGCCGGCTCTCCAGCGCGCGGCTGGCGGCGTCCATCTGTTCCCGATCGGAGGCAACGTCGGTCTGGGCCTTGGTGACGGCTTCAGGCACCGCGGCGGATTCGGTGCTGCGCAAATTGGCTTCGGCCTGATCCACCTGGCTCTTGGCGGCGCTTGCGGCGGCCTCCAGGTCGCGATTTTCGAGCACCGCCAGCAGTTGCCCAGCCCTCACGTGGTCGCCCCGATTGACCAGGAACTTCTGCACCGGCGCGCCGATTTTCGGCATCACCGAAGCCTGGTCGAAGGGGTAGAGCACGGCATCGGCTTCGACCAGCCGGCGAACGGAATCCTGCGCCACCACCGCAACCTCGACGGCCGCCACGCCCTCCACTTCCGCAGCTTCCTTCTTGGTGCAACCCGCACCCAGCAGGCAGAGGACGACGACCGCGGCCATGCCGCTGCCGTGGCGCTGCGCCCTGAGGACGGAGCCGCCGGCTGGAATGCTCACGCTGCACTCAGAAGTGCGTGCGCTGCGAAGATTCTGCTGCCGTTGCCGCATTTCCTAGAAGGCTCCCGTCAGAGTCTGCAAATCCGCCAGCGCCAGGCGGTAGCGCGTCAGACCGTCGGCGCGGGCGTTGCGGGCCTGCGTCAGCGTGGTCTGTGCATCCACCACTTCAAGCACCGTCACCTCGCCCGCCTGGTAGCGCAGCAGCGTGAGCCGCAGGCTATCGGCGGCAAGCGCTGCCGAACGCCTCAGCGAATCCACCTGCGAGCCGGCCACCTGCGCTTCCTGATAGAAGGCCTGCAGCGTGGAAAGCAACTGGCGCTGGGCGAAGCTCAAATCGTTCCTGGCTTGCTCGAGTCCGATCTGCGCCTGGCGGATCTTGCTGCGGGCCGCGCCCCAGGTCCACAGCGGCACGGTTAATTGCGCCTGCGCCGCCGATCCCAGGTTGTTCCGCTGCTCCGCGTTGTGCAGCGCGAACTGGTTGGCATTGATGCCGAAGAAATAGTCGAAGGAGAGCGTAGGCAACAGCGCCGCCCGCGCCGATTCGACGGCGTGAGTTTGCTGTTCCACGGCGGCCTGCGCCGCGCGCATATCGGGATTGTTCCGCCCCGCCATCTCCTCCACCTGTGGGAATGGCGGCAGCGCCGCTGGGCTGTCCAGATCGTCCTCGATGGTGAAGTCCTGGCGGAAATCCGGAAACAGCAGAACCGCGAACGCCAGGCGCGCCTTATCCAGGGCAAGCTGGCCGTCTTCGGTGTCGCGCTGGCGCTGCTCCACCTGAATCTGCGCCTTGATGACATCGGAGTGTGCCGCTTCGCCGCCGCGCTCCTGCTGTTCGGTGACATCCAGAAAATGCCTGGCTTCGCGCAGCGCCTGCCGGGTATTCTCGATCTTGCGTCCGGCCACCGCCATGGCGTAATAGTCCTGCACCACAACGGCCACCAGCCCGCGCGCCGCCACATCGGCCTTGGCGCGCGCCACGGCTTCGGCTGCCAGGGCGTGGTGATAGTCGGCGCGCTTCCCCGGCGCGTAAATGTCGCCGTGTACCAGCGCTTGTTGGTTGTAGACGTGCGGCCCGTCATTGGAGACAAAGATGCCAGTGAGCGTGTCGTTCGGCTGCGTATAGATGTACTGGCTGAGGGCGCTGACGCTGGGCAGCAGTGCCGCCTTGGCTTGCATCACGTCTTCGTGAGCGCTGGCCGCCGCCAGGTTGGCGGCTAGAAAGCTCGGGCCATACTGCTTGGCGCGATCAATGGCCTGTTGCAGGGTGAGCTTCAACTGCGGCGGGGCCGGCTGCGCGAGGCTCGCGGCAGCCAACATCAGGCCAAGCGCCATCCGCAACGGCGAGTATGGAACAGAAAGCATTGGGAACAGTGTGTCGCGCCGTGAACTCGCGACGTCCCCTGTAGTATGGACTTCGCCACATGAACACACGGTGAATCGGCGCGATAGGAGCTAGAGTCGTCAGGTTTGGGATCGACAGCTCGAGAGCGACCGAGGCAATTACGGTATCTCAACCGTACCGTTCAAGGCCAGACAGGGTCCCATCGCCAGGCGCACGAAACAAACGCGCGGCTTGGCAGTTTCGGCCATCGAAGTCCTTTTAGATGATAGCACCGGCTGAAACGCGCTGAGTTCAATCCCGAGGCAGGGTCAAGAGAGAGACGGGCGGCATGACAGGAGACAGTAGCCGTAGTTGTATATCACCGCGGACGACGCTTGAGCCTCAGAAACACAACTTCTGTTTGGGATTCCCGCTCTCGGCATAACTGAAGTTAATCGCTATTCCCGCCACTCATTTGCTTGCCGGTACGCACTTACTCCCTGGGCAGGACACCACGCTGTTGAGTTTATTGTCCGAGATACGGTTTGGCGGAACCCGGCTGGTGCTGGATCGCCGGCAACATGGACGCTTGATTCGGCCATTTTAAGTCTTTTCGCTAGTGTATAATGACCGCATGAATGCAGCGGTCCGGGTGTTCCTGTTGATGACATTCTTATATCCTGTTCAGGCACAATCTCCAGAGTCATGGCGCGGTAAGACATCCGAAGATCGCGAGCTTAGTATCTCGGTGGTCAATGGTGCGGTAGCTTCGCTATCAATTAGCGAAGGTGTTAGTTGTGCCGCCTCGGAAGAAGAAGGTACGAAGCTGTTTACCGGATCACCTGTTCCAATCAGCGACCACACGATGAAGTTTACCGGGCAAACGACGACTTCGTGCGGTGTGGTTCAGGTGCGGCTGGAGGGGACAATCGCCGGCACCAAGGCGAGCGGTAATCTGACTATCATCCCTCCCAAACTGGCAGACAAATCCGCCAAACGGAAAGTGACGTGGCAGGCCGAGGAACATCCGGCTGGCAAGTAGGGTTACTCTCCATCCGCTGCACGCGGTTTTCGAGCTTAAAACGGTTCACTTGCGATCAGCCTTATTCCGCGTCCTGTAACTTTCCTTTTACAGCGCCGTCCGCGACCCGCCGCGGGTCAAAGATGCGCGCATCTACCGGCGCGGCGCGATAACGGGAGGTATCGGGGGATTCGGCGAAACAATCGGTGAGATCGGCGGCGGCGCCATCAAACAAGTTGAGAGGCGGAAGCTGCAACAAGCGGAAAACGGTCTTTAACAACCCCGGAAAGCTCACGTTGCGGTGCGAGACGTAGCCCGGTTTCGCCCACGGCCCGGCGCACAGCAGCACGGTGCGGTGGGTGTCCACGTGGTCCACGCCGCCATGGGCATCGGCCTCGGTAACGAAAACCGCCATGTCCGGCCACCAGCGCGTGCCGGAGAGATATTCGACGATGCGGCCCAGTGCATAATCGTTGTCGGCCGCGTGCGATTCCGGATATGGGTACCCATCCTCGGGACGCGCTCCGGCCAGGTAGTCGCCAGGTAAGTCGACAAACAACAGGGCCGGCAACGCGGCGCCCGTCTTGCCATATCGCCGGTCGATTTCCTGGATGAAACGGGCCGCGCGTTGCTGATCGGAAATCGCCAGGTTGAAGCCCGGATACAGTCGCACGGTATTGCGGAACAGCGCTTCGGGCATCGGCATGTTGGTGGGAAGGCGGACGCCCGCCGGCCCCAGGCCGGGCCCTTCGCGCGCTCCGGCCAGCTCGAATCCTTCGCCGAAGTTCAGGAACGAAACGCCATGCGCCGCCAGGTGGTCCCACAACGTGCCGGCTTCGCCGATATCTTCCGGCGCCACCGAAGCTGCCATGCCGGCGAAGCTCAGGCGCCCGGGAGCGGGGCCCAGCCGGAAACTCTTTTGCCCGCCGTAGGCCGCCGCCACTGAGCTCGCCACCCACGGGTTCGGATAGGCGCCGGCCAGCCAGTGGTGCCCTTCCACGCTGGCTTCGCCATCGGCATAAAAGTTGTCGCTCGAAGCCCAGCGGCGCGCCAGGGCGTGGTGGTTGGGCGTGATGTCGACGTCCTTGATGCTCAGCCGCCGCCGCTGGCCGTCCGCCAGACCATGCGAACCAAGCCGCGCCAGGCTGCCATCCCCCATCACCGGCCCATTTCGGGCGCTGACGATATCGCCCAGCACTTCGTCGTAGCTCATGCTCTCTTTCAGGATCAGCACAACGTGCCGGACCGGCGGCAGCACGGGCGCGGTCTCCGGCCGCTGCCGGAAGCCATTCAATTCCAGCACCGTATCGGTATCCGCCTTCAGTTGCTCGCGGGCCGGCAGGTGAAATACCGTAACCGTCCCCTGGTACAACCAACTGGGCAGCGTGCCGCCGGCGACGATTCCCGGTGCGTTCGGCCCTACGCCGTGGCCGCGGGCATTCGTGACCAGCACGGTATCGCCGTCGATCGCCACGCGCGTCGGGAACCAGGCCACCGGCAAGTGCCCGATGACGCGCCGCTCGCGCACGTCGATCACCCCCACCGCGTTGATGCCCGCCTCCGCCACCAGCAGCCAGCCGGATGCTTCGTGATAGGCCAGGCCGATTGGGATCACGCCGCGCAGCCCTTCGAGGCCCGGAATGCGGATCGGAATCTCCGCCTCCACCTGGTTGGTGGCGGCGTCTAGCATGCTCACCGAATCGTCGTTCGCGTTGGCAACGAATACGTGGCCGGCGGCGGCCAGGATGCCCGCCGGACCGCTGCCGCCGTGTACCGCGCCGCCGAACTTAAACCCGGTGCGGACGAACGCCTCGACCTTGGGCGCGGCTGGGTTGGCTACGTCCACCACGGCCACCGAATCGGCCTCGCGCGCGTTGGCTTCGCCCAAACCAGGCACCCGAATGCCGCCCTGCACAGTGCCGCGCACCGCTTCCGCGCTGGGGAAGCCGAACGCGGGAAATGGGAGGCCGGCCGCCGGGGCTCCCGCCAGCGCCCGGTATTCGAACATCCCGCAGTTGGTGACGTAGAGTTTACGTCCGTCCGGCGCCAGCGCCATAAAGAATGGCAGCCGCCCCACGCGCACCGAACCCACCACCTGGTGCGTCCGCACGTCGATGGCGGCGATACGAAAATTTGCCTGGTCGGCGACGTACAGAATTCCGTGCGCCGCATCCAGCGCCAGGTCCCCTGTGAAGCTGTCCGTGAAACCTCCCTGGTTGAGATCGAACACACGGCGCCGCTCGTCGGAGGAGTCGAAGAGAATCACGCGCCCGCTTTCGCCCTCCGCCAGGTAAATGGCGCGGTCGCCGGCCAGCGCGACTCCCAGGGATACGCTGTGCCAGCCGGCGGGCGCCGACTGCTCGAAAGCCTCGAGCGACCCAGCCGCCACTTGCCGCACCAGCCAGCGGTCTTCCCCCGGTGCGCGCTCCAGCACGCTGTAGGAATAGCGAAACGGACCGCCATTAGCGGTGGCCACGGTTTTTCCCGAGGCGCTGACGGCGATGCCGAACGTGCCCGGCCCGGTGGGGTAATCTTCGCCCAGCGGCGCGATGATTCTGCCGCCGGGTAGAATCGACGGCCCGCTCCGGCGCGATGCGGGACGGTCGCCGGCGGGTGCCGTGTAGGATTGCGCCGAGATGGCGCCCCCGAAGAGCACTAGCGCCATCAGCAGACGGCGGGTTCCGGACACCTCTCCATCATATAGCCCGCGTAAGGCCGTTAGCCGGACCTTCCCGCCCATGAAGTTCCGATGCTAATGCGTCCCGCACAGGCCCCTTCTCCTGTCCAAGCGCCGTCGCGAGCTGTACTAACTTGTAAAATTGCGCTGCCTCGGAAACGCCTCCACCGCCACGCCGCGCCGACCTCCCAAGTGTATGTTTCTACACGGCAGAATGCATGTTCCTTGCTACGGAGCGATGCGATCTATTGGACCCTCGACCCCCTGTGAACAGACGCAGCGCCAGCTTGCCGCTTGAACTAGGAACGACGTATCATCGTGATAGTTAGTATTCCCGGTTTGAGCTACCTCAGAGGCTCGGCCGGCAATAACCGAAGTGTCGGAGGAATACTACAAGTCCGAATGGAGGGTATGGAAATGGCAACTAGTTCGGCGGTGATGGTGCCAGTACGATCCTTGGAAGATCCCTTGGCGCACCTGCCGCGCACCAATGTCGTGGAGTATCCCAAAGGGCAAATTGTATACGATCAGCATCAACCGTCGTTTGCGATCTATCTGGTAATTAGCGGCAAAGTCAAAGTGTCGCGCCTGGCCGGCGATGGACGCCAGGTAGTGGTAGATATCTACCGGCCGGACGACTTATTCGGCGAATCGGCGTTTCTAGATACGCCGCCGCGGTCGGACCAGGCAGTCGCCATGGAAGACACGCGGCTGATGTCGTGGAGCTCCGCCGAAATCGAGGCGGCCATCGCCAAGCGTCCTCGGCTGGGCATGGCGCTGCTCCAGATTCTGGTACAGCGCACCGGCGATCTTGCCCGGCGCGTAGAAAGCTTCTCGGTGGACAATATCGCGCGGCGCCTGGCGCGTTCGTTGCTTCGCTTTTCCGAACGCTTGGGCACCGCGGGCCAGGACGGGACGGTGTTTATGGCGCCGTTCACGCACGAGTTGCTGGCACAGTATGTGGGTACTTCCCGCGAGATTGTCACCCATTACATGAGCCAGTTCCGGCGCGAAGGATTATTGCGCTACTCGCGCGCCGGCATCGCGATCAATCGCGCTGCGCTCAACGGCTGGCTGGACGGAGCTCGCTAGCGCAAAGCGGGACTGGCTCGAATTTCGCTGCTCTTGCGGAACTTTGCTTGTGCCCGCTTTGCCTTTGCGAAATTATAAAATCCATTTGGTGGGATGGCGCAGCGGCTCAAAAGTTGGCGCGCGCGGTGGTCGCGGTTCCGGCTGCGTTCACAAGTTGCACGGTAAATGCACTTACCTGCAACGGGCTCCCGTTCACCGGGAAGTACGCCGCCAACTCGAACTGGCCGCCATCGTCTGACGCAGCGAAGTACGTGCTAAACCCTGCAGCATCCTGGTAGGGGATGGCGCCGGGCGGAATCGCGTTGCCGTTCGAATCGTAGAAGGTGAAGGTCAGCAGGCCGGCGGTGCGCGTGTTGTCGAAGCCGGTGATGTTTACCGTCACCGCCGATGTCTGCCGGGTGCCTGCGACGGCTGCGATTGCGATTAACTCGGGCGCGATGACCACGTTCTGCTGGGTCACCTGGTTGCCTATCTGCGCCGCCAGGGTGATGGTTCCCGCCGTGGTGCCGGTCTGGAACTGAGCGCTGCCAGCTGCTCCGAAGTGGGCTGCCGTATCGCCCTGGTTGAAAGTGAACGGCACGCTCTGTCCGCCGGCGGCGAACGCGATTCCCGGGTCCGTGGCGCCAGCCTCCTGTGCATAGAATGAGAGGGTCACCGTGCCCGAGCCGCCTGCCGCGGCGGGCGCGCCAAAGCTCACGGCGACGGAGCCCTGTTGCGCGCTCTGTGCTTCACCCAGGGTGACGGACAGCAGCGGCGGCGGCGGAGGCAGCGACGGTGCGATCCCCGTCAGTGTGAACTGCATGCTGCCAATCGACAGCACCGCCGTCCGTGTGCCGGCCGCCGCCGGGCTGAACTTGATGGCAAAAGCGGCGCTGGCCTGCGGGTCGAGCACCGTGCCGCTCGGGCACGAGCCCGCCAGCGCAAAATCGCCCGTCGATACGCCGATCGGACCCACCGTCAAGACGGCCGCGGTCTGATTGACGGCCAGAAAATTCAGCGTCGCGTTCGACCCCATCTGCACGCTGCCGAAATCTACCGGCGAAGCGCCCAGTATGCTGGCGCCCGAAGGCAGTTGCACTTCGTAGGTGAGGCCCGGCGCCACGTCGGCGAGCAGCGTCACCGAAATGCCGGTGATGAGCAGCGAACCGCTGTAGGCCGCAACCAATGCCCCCTGGAAAGTGACTGTGAAGCTCACGCTGCCGCCTGCCTTGACGCTGGTCGGCGCAGCAGCTCCGCTGAGCGAGAACCCCACGCCGCCCACCGATAACAGAGCCATCGTCTGCGTCTGGCCGGTCGAATTGAGCAGACAGAAGGTCACAACATCCGGCTGGCTCGTATTCACCGATCCAAAGTCGAAGAGCGTGCCCACCAGCTGCCCAGCGCTGCACGAAGTCCGATAAAGGCTGAACTGCGCGTGCGCTGCGGGCGCGAGCAAGGCCAGCAGCAGGATCGCGGTACGCCCGTGCTTCATGGCTTGCTCACGGTGATGCTGGGCGTCCCCATCGACAGAGCGCTTGAGGCCTGTGCCGGCGACGAATGCGCCAGCGCCAGGGCACCGCCCGCCGCTCCTGCACCGGCCACTGCAGCGGCCATAATCAGCCACTTTTTTCGAGGATGCCAGCGGCCCTGTGTTTTCGCTGCCGCCACCCCGCCCGGGCTCGTCCCCGCAATGTATTGAAACGATACCGTACCCGCTCGCGCCTGCTCCTTGGAGGCCACGATGCGGATTTCCAGGCGCCCCGGTATGCGGTTAAACTCAATCGCGCGGACTGAAGCGCCGCCACGACCGTCGGTGATCGCCACTTCGGTGTGCAGTCCATTGACGAATGCGCCGGTCGGGCCCCGGTCGGGCAGGTGGAAGCTCACTGCCGCGCCCTCCACCGGCCGGCCGGTCTCGTCGGTCACCAACACCGCGATGCCGCGAGAATCGCGCGCGCCCGGAGCGTGCACCATCCCTTCCCCGCTGGTCACCTGAATCTGCAGGATGGCCACCTGCGCCGCCGCCGGCGGCCAGAGCGCAACTATCAGCGCCGCCAGCACACCAGCGCGATGCGGTAAAGACGCGTAAACCGCCTGCCGCCGCCTGCAGTTCGGCAACTTGGCCTTGCGTCTGCAAGCGCGTTCGGAGCCGCGACCGTAAGGCAGCGGAAACCCGCCGGCCTGTTTCGAAATCCCGCTAGACACTCAATTCGCCCGTGTCTAGATGGTGAATCCGTCAGGCGGCTTTTCTCATCAGAATGACGGTAACGTTGTCGGGGCCCCCCGCCGCTTTAGCAGCCTCGATCAATTGCCGGCAGACTTCATCCAGTTGCGTGCCGTCCCTGCCGGTTTCGAGCATCCGCTGCAAGTCGGGCGCCTCCACCACGCCATGCAACCCGTCGCTGCACAGCAGGACCAGCGATCCGGTTTCGAGCGTCACCGAGTAGTAATTGACGGTGAGCGGCGCGCTCGCCCCAATCGCCATTGTCAACACGTGACGCATGGGGTGGTTGCGCAGGCTCTCTTCGTTGAGGCCCAGCGGCCGGCCCACTTCGTTGACCCACGTTTGATCGTCGGTGATGGCGTTCAGACCGCTTGCATCCAGCAGGTACGCCCGGCTATCGCCCACGCTGGCGATATCCAGCCCGGAGGGATTCTCGAGCGCCGCCACCAGCGTGGTGCCCATCCCCTCCAGGCTGCTATCTGACCGGGCCGCTGCCAGCACCCGTTGGTTGGCCTCCTCCACGCCGCGCAGCAACGCCTGCGAATCGCGGAACATGGCCGAGCGCACAATCTCCACCACGGTCTCCACCGCCAGGCGCGACGCGTGTTCGCCCGCCTTAGCCCCGCCCATCCCATCCGCGAGAACGTACAGGCCGAGTTCCGCCTCCACCTGGTAGTAATCCTCGTTGTTCCCGCGGACACAGCCCTGGTCCGACATGGCGCAAATTTCGAGCATAGCGACGCTTTCCCGGCCGAAAGCCCGTTTCGCCACGCTCTGGCGGACCCGTTCGGGCGCCGGCAATGGATCATTGTACCCAAACCCGGCGGCGCAGCGGTAAAATACCTGGAAAAGGTTGGGGCAGGCTTCAGCCTGCCAACGCCTGCTTGCGGGCGCGTTTTTCCGCGTGCTTCGTAAGCCGTGGGGAAGCGGCGGCTTGACGGAGCCCCGGAAGGGGAAGAAGAGCCTCCAACCAGACCGGCATCTGCTTCATTTTCATGCGGATTCTCTTCATGCTCCTCAAACGCCTGCGCCTCACGCTCGAAATGATTAAGTTTGAGCACTCGGTCTTCGCTCTGCCCTTTGCGCTCACTGGCGCCTTGCTGGCATTTCGCGAGCAGGGGTTCCGCAGCGAAGGGACGGCGGCGAAGCTGGCCTGGATCGTGGTGGCCATGGTGGCCGCGCGCTCCGCCGCCATGGCTTTCAACCGCCTGGTGGATGCCGACCTGGACGCGCGCAATCCGCGCACCCGCACGCGCCATCTCCCCACCGGCCTGCTCTCCAGCGGCTTTGCCTGGGGATTTGTGGCCGTATCCGCGGCCGTTTTCCTGTTCGCCGCCAGCCGCCTCAATCCGCTCTGCCTGCGCCTGGCGCCACTCGCTTTGGCAGTCGTCTTCTGCTATTCCTTCACCAAGCGCTTCACTTCCTTCTCCCACCTGGTGCTCGGCTTCTCGCTCGGCATCGCCCCCGCGGCAGCCTGGATCGCTGTGGCCGGCTCGCTCGATCTGCGCATTCTCTGGCTCACTGCCGCCGTCACTTTCTGGACCGCCGGCTTCGACATCATCTATGCCTGCCAGGATTACGAATTCGATTGTGCCGAAGCGCTTGCCAGCGTTCCCCGCCTGCTCGGCATCTCCGGCGCGCTTTGGGTGTCCCGTTGCCTGCATCTTTTGATGATCGTCTGCCTCCTGGCGCTGGCCGACTCGCTGTCGCTTGGCTTCCTGGCGCTGGCCGGAGTCGGCTCGGTCTCGGCCCTGCTGGTTTACGAACACAGCCTTGTCCATGCGCACGATTTGTCGCGCGTCGACGCCGCCTTCTTTACCATGAACGGCTGGGTGAGCGTGTTATTCTTTATATTCTGGGCTGCTGATATTTTCCTGCGTCGTTCGGGTGTTTGATCATATGCAAGTCCTCTTCGAAGACCCGCATCTCACGCGCATTCGCCAAAAGGTGGAAGCCGGCGAGCGGCTGTCTTTCTCGGACGGCGTCACCCTCTATCGCTCCCCCGACATCCTCGCGGCCGGCTACCTGGCCAACCTGGTCCGCGAGCGACTGCACGGCAACACCACCTATTTCAACGTCAACCGCCATATCAATCCGACCGATGTCTGCGTCGCCAGTTGCCGCCTGTGCGCTTTTGGCAAGCGCGTGCGCGATCCCAAAGCCTACACCATGTCGCTCGAAGAGGTCTGGCAGCGCGCTGGCGAAGGTTACACTGAGGCGGTCACCGAATTTCACATTGTCGGCGGCTTGCATCCCGAGCTGACCCTCGATTGGTATTGCGAAATGCTGCGCGGCCTCAAGGCGCGCTTTCCCCGCGTCCATCTGAAGGCGTTTACCATGGTCGAGATCGCTTACCTGGCTCGGCGCGCGAAAATCGGCGTCCGCGAGACGCTCGAGCGCCTGCGCGATGCCGGCATGGATTCGCTGCCCGGGGGCGGCGCCGAGATTTTCGACGAGCGGGTGCGCCGCATCATTTGCGACCACAAGATTGACGGCACCGATTGGCTGGAAACCGCGCGCGCCGCGCACCAGCTCGGTTTGCGCTCCAATTGCACCATGCTCTACGGCCACATCGAGAATGACGAAGACCGCGTGGACCACCTGACGAAGCTGCGCGGCCTGCAGGATGAGACCGGCGGTTTCGTCACTTTCATCCCGTTGGCTTTTCACCCCGATAATACGGCGCTCCAGCACATTTCCAAAACCACCGGCTTCGCCGACATCCGCAACATCGCGGTGGCGCGGCTAATGCTCGACAATATCCCCCACATCAAGGCGTATTGGGTGATGATGACGCCGCGGATGGCGCAGATCGCCCTCCGCTTCGGCGCCGACGATATTGACGGCACCATCGTCGAAGAGCGCATTTACCACGATGCCGGCGCCACCACCAGCCAAGGCATGCGCCGCGCCGAACTGTTGCAACTCATTCGCAAAGCCGGCCGCACCCCGGTGGAGCGCGACACCCTCTATCGTCCCGTTCAGCGCACCGAAACCGCCTTCACCGTCCTGGTCTAGTGGGACAGGTGCCCGAGCTGCCAACCGGGCGAAGCAGTTTTGTTTGTGTAGTGTCACTCTGGCGCGCCAGCGCACTTGCCGCCAACTTCGCCAGGACTGCCATGATTTCGGAGTCTTCTCCCATCCGAAAGAGCGAAATCTGCAAGTAGTACTCGGTTCCAAAAATACACAAGACGGCGCCCGACCCTCGAATGCTGTATACGAACGCCCGCTCGCCGATTCCAGACACTTCGCGATAGGTCCCGAAGGCGACGCCCCGGTTCATTCGGGCGATTTGTTCATTCACCCAATCGGCGGCTGGAGCCTGTCGAACCAGAATCGCCGCCCGGCCGCCGTGTTCCGCCTCGAACGAGCAACTCGTAACACTCCCGAAACTCAACCGCGGCACGCCTTCCGCAACCCGAACCCCGGAGGCTTCCTCAACGGTCCGCCTCGACAAGAATGAGCAGGCGGTCCGAGCTTCCGCGAGGGCAGGGGTCGGCTTTTCGCCTTGAGCAGACGGCACCACGGCTGCAAATAACGCCACGGAAACAACCGAACGGATGGCTCTCATGTTGCCCCCCCGGCCGGCAAATCATGTGATGAAGCCGCGCCGTGCCAATCTAGGCTGCCAGGCTACACTTCGGACGAGGAGATGCTCGCAATCAAAGCGGGCCCGTGCCCTGGAACCTTCTCCTTCGAAGCATCGGGTGGCCGGAACATACGGCCCTCTGGGTCTGTCCGCGAAGCCCCAGCCACCCGCAACGAGTTTATGTCTTTCTCCCCACCCCTCCAGGCCGTAGTGTGCTTATTCTCTTCGCCAATTCCTCTGGCACGCTACTGGACCGTCGGGACAAATTCACTACTGCCCCCCGTTTGCGACGCAGGTGCCCGCTTCATACGTGCTGGGTATGGGCGACCCGTCGGCTGCTTTTGCCGCCAGCCCAGACTCGAAGCAGGTCATGCCATTGGGGATCACGTTCCTGAAGTTGAACGGTCTCCCGTTCAGCATGAAGGTCTTGCTGGATACCAGGTCGGCCGAGAATGTGAAGGTGTCCGACCAAAGGCCATCGCCGCTGTAGAGCATACTGGCTTCTCTGATAAACGTGGCGACGGGTGGGCCGTATGCGCTCGGGTGGTTCCAGTAGTCGCCGGTAGGGTTGGCGTTGAAATAGATGTTGGCGGTCCCGGCGGGGGCCAGCACAAGAGCAAAGCCGTTGGCAGGCACGGCGGCGATTGAAAACTCCGACACCCAGACGAAGTAGGCATTGGCAGAAATGGGTTTGGTTGCGTCTATCGGCAGGTTCTGTCCCCGGACCAGCGGGAGGTACCATTTGCAGATACCGCCGGAAGCAGAGGTCCAGGTTGAACCACCGGAAAAGGCGAAAGCCACCTGCCCAGCGCCGGTGGGATCGCCGGCGTTCAATGTCGCGAAAGATCCCAGGAGCAAGATTGCGAGTGCGACGAAGGTTGCGAATCTCATACCGATCTCCTTTTCGTTTGCTGATGCGCGGTGATTACGGCGCGTAGCAGACCTGGCCGCGGTAGCGCAACACCAGGGTGAGGTTGGTAAAATCCGCCAGCCCGAAGTACTCCAGGCTGCCTGTCGCATTCGCGTACTTGCCGGTTCCGCCGCTGATCACGGATACGTAGTCCCCCCAGCCCACGGCCACGAGATCGCCCGCCGCCGCGCTGGCTCCATAGCGGGTCACCGCACCAGGCTTCAGATGGGCCACATTGAACGTGATTGTGTCGCCCGAAGCAGTAACCCAGTAATGCTGGACATCGTAGCCGGCGGACGCGCTCCCGCCGAGAATTGTCGCAGCCACTGAACCCCTGAGATCGCCGGACACCGGGCCCAGGTTGGTGCCGTTGGTCGCGCTCGGAAGCGCGATCGCATTGATGTTCGTCATGAGCATCCCGCCGACGTTTTCGCAGACGCTCACCGTCATGTTCATTCGAGGATTGTCCCTGTTCGGTCTGTCCTGGGCCCACGCCGGAAGAGACCCAACCAGCGAAAGGACCAAGAGCGCCACAAAACCATGCTTCATATCTATCCTCCGTTTACGCTAAGATTTGTACATATACATATCAGGATCCGAAACTCTGTTTTCTGTTCGGACCTGTATGGGAACAGTATCACTGGTGTGGGCCGAACAAGTCTTGACGGAAACTTGATGTTTTCTTGATGAAACCTCAACGGACGTCGCCGACTTCGCCGGATCAAACCGCCATCCCTCCGGGCTCCGAAGCCCGCGCCGAGGCGGCTGAGCCCCAAGCCTATGCCTTCGGCCCGTTCCGGCTGGTGCCTGGGGAGCGCATCCTCCGCCGCGGCAACCAGGTTCTGCCCCTTCCACCCAAAGCCTTCGAGACATTGTTACTACTGGTGCGCAACCCCGGCCACTTGATGCGCAAAGAAGATCTGATGAAGGCGTTGTGGCCCGACATTTTCGTCCAAGAAGTCGGCCTGGCCAGCAAGATTTCGCTTCTGCGCAAGGTTCTGTCGCAGGG
>CAVXJY010000150.1:0-15360 GCA_963761855.1 Bryobacterales bacterium
AGCCGCGTGTCGCGCTCGCCTGGCACCCCATGCTTGGCTCCTCGATGGTGGTGCGCGCCGGCTATGGAATCTACTACAACACTTCGTTTTACCAGCCGCTGGCCCTGCAGATGGCGCAGCAATCCCCGCTATCGAAGAGCCTCACCGTGGCCAACACCGCAGCCAATCCACTGACTCTGGCCGACGGATTCATTCCGTCTCCCACCACCACGCAAAACACCTTCGCCATCGATCCCAACCTGCGCGCCGGCTATTCGCAGAACTGGAACCTGTCCTTGCAGCGCGACTTGCCCGGATCGCTGGTGGCCATTGTCACCTACCTCGGAGTCAAGGGCACGCGCGGGATGCAAATGTTCCTGCCCAACACCTATCCGCTGGGCGCGGCCAATCCCTGCCCTTCGTGCCCCACCGGATTTCTTTATGTAACGTCGAACGGCGATTCCACCCGCGAGGCGCTGCAGACCCAGTTGCGAAGGCGCCTGCACAACGGATTGATGGCCAGTGTGCAGTACACCTTTGCCAAAGCCATTGACGATTCCACGTTGGGCGGCCGCGGGCAGGGCGGCACGCTGATCGCGCAGAACTGGCTCGACTTGAGCGGCGAGCGTGGCCTGTCCAATTTCGACCAGCGTCACACCGTGAACGCAACCCTGCAATACACCACCGGCATGGGCGTGGCCGGCGGAACGCTGGTGGGAGGCTGGCGCGGCGCCATGCTCAAAGACTGGACCTTCGTGCTGACGCCCACCGCCAGCACGGGGATGCCGCTGACGCCTATTTATCTGGCCGCCGTCAACGGCACCGGCGTGACCGGAAGCATCCGGCCCGACTATACCGGCGCTCCGCTCTACAGCGCCACGGATGGCCGTCATCTCAATCCCGCGGCCTACACCGCTCCGCCTGCCGGCGAATGGGGCGACGCCTGCCGGAATTCCATCACCGGGCCGTCGCAGTTCAGTCTGAACGCATCCATGGCACGAACCTTCCGCGTCACGGATCGCTGGAATGCCGACCTGCGCTTCGATGCGACCAACGTGCTCAACCACGTTATCTATCCCAACTGGGTCACCACCGTTACCAGCACCCAGTTTGGATTACCCCTGTCGGCCAACGCCATGCGCGCTTTGCAGGTCACCCTGCGATTGAGGTTCTAAGACGATGACCAGCGAAAAATCGGCAACGCCGAATCGGAGCCGCGGCTGTCACGCTACGGGCGCGCATTTACTCGTGACGTTCTGTTTGGCGGCCATCTCCGCCTTGGCGCAGCAGCAATCTGGCCCCGCGGTTAAATTCCAAAGCACGACCCAGCTTGTGGTGGAAACCGTATCGGTGAAAGACAAGAACGGTAAGACGATTGAGGGTCTGACGGCGAAAGATTTCGTGGTCACCGAAGACGGCCAGCCGCAGACCATCAGCTTCTGCGAGTTTCAGCGGCTGGATAACACGCCGGCGCCGCCGGCCGCAGCAGTGGCGCAACTCACCGAACCGAAAGCCGCACCAGCCGTCACCAGCACGCCCATCGCGCCCGAAACACCGGGCGACATCCGTTACCGCGACCGGCGGCTGCTGGCGCTCTATTTCGACATGAGCGCCATGCCGGTGGCGGACCAGTTGCGGGCGCTCCAGGCGGCCCAGAAGTTTCTGAGCACGGGGGTCACCACCTCCGACCTGGTGGCTCTTATGGAATACGAGGGCGGCTCGGTGAAAGTGCTGCAGGACTTCACCAGCGACCGCGAACTGCTGCTCCAGACCATCCAGAAGCTAATCATCGGCGAAGGCGAGGGATTCGAGGAATCCGACAGCGGCGACATGGCTTCGGATACCTTCTCCGCCTTCGGCCAGGACGATAGCGAATTCAACATCTTCAACACCGACCGCCAGCTTTCCGCCATTCAGACCGCCGCGAAAATGCTCGGCAGCCTGAATGAGAAGAAAGCGCTCATCTATTTTGCCAGCGGCGTGATCCTCAACGGCGTGGACAATCAGGCGCAGTTACGCGCCACCACTAACGCCGCCATCCGCGCCAACGTGGCGCTCTTCACCATCGATGCGCGCGGCCTGGTGGCGCTGCCGCCGATGGGAGATGCTACCCATGGATCCGTCGGCGGCCTGTCCATGTATAACGGCGGCGGCGCCATGGCCAATGCCCAGAGCCTGCAAAGCTCGCAGGATACGCTGTACACGCTGGCTTCCGATACCGGCGGCAAGGCTTTGCTCGATGTCAATGACCTCGGCCGCGGCATCCTCCAGGCGCAGGAAGCCCTTTCCAGTTACTACATCATCGGCTACTACACAACCAATGCGGCGCTGGACGGCCGGTTCCGCCGCGTGAAGATCTCGCTCAAGGAAATCACTTCCGCTAAACTCGACTACCGCCAAGGCTACTTCGGCGGCAAGGAATTCAATAAGTTCACGGCCGCGGACAAAGAGCGGCAGCTTGAAGAAGCCCTGATGCTCGGTGACCCCATCACCGACTTGACCATCGCCATGGAGGTCAATTACTTTCAGCTCAACCGCGCCGAATATTATGTGCCGGTAGTGATGAAGATTCCAGGCAGCGAGCTGGCTTTGGCGCGGCGCGGCGGCGCCGAGCGCACGCTCATCGATTTCATCGGCGAAATCAAGGACGAATACGGAACCACCATTCAGAATATTCGCGATAAGGTGGACATCAAGTTGAGTGGCGCAACCGCCGCCGAGCTGGTGAAACGTCCCATAGAATACGATACCGGCTACACCTTGTTGCCGGGGAGTTACAGCATCAAAGTGCTGGCCCGCGACGATGAAACCGGGCGCATCGGCACTTACATGACTAAGTTCACGATTCCGAACCTCAACAAGGACGTCAAGCGGATTCCCATCAGCTCCGTGGTCTTGAGCAGCCAGCGCGTGGATTTGAAAGACGCTCTCTACACCGCGGGCAAAGACAAGCTACAGGTGATGAATCCCCTGGTTCTGGACGGACAGAAGCTGATCCCCAGCGTCACTCGAGTATTCAGCGCCAGCCGCGAGATGTACGTTTACCTGCAGGCCTATGAATCCACTGCGACTCCCGAGCCCGTGGTAGCCTTTGTGACCTTTTATCGCGGCCGCGCCAAGGTGTTCGAAACCCCTCCATTGCAGGTGTCGGAGCTGCTCGAAAGCCACCTCAAGACCCTGCCGCTGAAGTTCAGCCTGTCGCTGGCGAAGCTCCCTCCCGGCCGTTACAACTGCCAGATCTCAGTCCTGGACCCCGCCGCCCAGAAAGCCGCTTTTTGGCAAGCGCCGATTATGCTGGTGCCGTGAAAGGCGTGCGCCCGCAAGCGGGCGTTGGAACGCTGAAGCCTGCTTCACCGACGCGTCACGAGATAATGCCTTTGCGCACGGCGTAAAGAATCAGCTCCGGAACGCTGTGGATATCCAGCTTTTGCAGGATATGGGCGCGATGTGTTTCAACTGTGGTGGGGCTGATGTTCAGCAGATTGGCGACCTCTTTGTTGGAGCGGCCCTCGGCGATCATTTGCAAGATCTCGCGCTCGCGGTCCGAGAGCAGGTCGTAACGGTCCTCCAGGCCGCGCTGCTGCAGCCGGCTGACATAATCTTCCTGGAGAATCCTGGCGACCTTGCGCGTAAGGAACGAGCGCCCTTGGGACACGGTCCGAATCGCCTGCACCACCTCGCCGCGCATCGAATCCTTGAGCAGGTATCCTTTGGCGCCGGCCTTCAGCGAGCCCAGGACGTAGCTCTCGTCCTGATGCATGCTCAGGATCACCACGCCTACGCGAGCATTCGCCGCCAGCAGGCGCCGTGTTGCCTCCATGCCGTTCATGTTCGGCATTGCGAGGTCCATGACTACCACGTCGGGCGCCTCTGTCTCCGCCAGTTGGACGCACTCCCGCCCATCGGCCGCTTCGCCCACCACGGTCATGTCGGACTCGCGCTCCAGCAGAGCCCGCAGTCCGTCGCGAACCACGGTATGGTCGTCAGCCAGCAATATACGAATTGGCTTCATGACCATTCCTCGCGTCCAATTCGGCGACCGGCAGTGCCGCGCGGACCAGCGTCCCACGCCCCGGCTCGGAGGTGATTTTGAGGCGCCCGCCCAGGCGGCGTATGCGCTCCTCCATGCCCAGCAGGCCAAGGCCGCGCATGAAGCGCGTGTCGAAGCCCGCTCCGTCGTCCTGCACGGTGACGTCTACCTTCTGGTGCGCCTTGTGAACCGCTACCTCGACGGTGCGCGCGTGCGCATGGCGAACGGCGTTATTCACCGCCTCCTGCACCAGGCGGTAAATGCAAGTGCGATGCTCATCCGGCAGGCTGTCGATGGCGTCGTCGGCGGAGACCACCACGTTCATTCCCGTGCGCTTGCTGGTTTCGCGCGCATGCCAGTTCAGCGCCGGCACCAGGCCGAGGTCGTCCAGCATCGACGGCCGAAGCAGGAGCGCAAGATCGCGCACCTGGTTGACCGTTTTTTCCGCCAACCGCTTGATCGAATCCAGATGCTCGCGGGTGTCGGCTGTCCGATCGGCGCACTCGGCGCTTTCGGTTTCCATCAGGATCGCCGACAGGGATTGCCCGACCTCGTCATGAAGCTCGCGTGCCAGGGAGCGCCGCTCGTCTTCCTGGGCGCGCAGCAGCAACGTCGACAGTTTCTGCAAGTCGGCCCGGCGCAGGTCGAGTTCCCGCTCCAGCCGGAGGGTAAAGCCGATGGTTACCAGCGCCAGGATCAGGCCGCCACCCAGAGTGCCCGCAAAGGTGAGCATGAGGGAACGCCGCAAACTGTCCGCCGAGGCCTCCGACTGCGCCTCCGACCGCGTCAGGCCCCGCTCATTCACTTCGGCGATGCGGTCCGCGACCTGCAACATGGCCGTGCGCCGCGGCACCAATTCCGCGTAAAAGAACGAAAGCCGCAGTCGGTCCCGTTGCTGCGGCGACCACCCGACCGTGGCGTCGAGCACACGCCAATAGGCGTCAATCTCGCTGCGCAGGGAAAGAAACGGTTGCCGCTCCTCGGGCGCCAGGTCGCGCCCGTAGGACTCCAGGGCGCTGCGGGTCTCGCGTTCTAACGCGACCAGGTGAGCCACCTGGGCCTTGGCGGTATCGGGGTCCGGCGAGAGCAGAAAGTCCCGCACGTAAGTGCCCGACAGGTAGATCTGGGCGCGGATCTGATCCAGAGCGCCCAGCCGGCCTAGAAACGCCTTCCGCGATTGAGCTTCGCTGTTGCGCACTCGCTGTAAGGCGACCAACGTGCCCACGGCGGCCAGCACGATACAGATCAGCAGTCCCCCAAAGCCCAGCGACAGAATAAACCACGACGGCTTGCGGCGCCTCTCGCCAGAGCCCGCTATCGGATTACCCGAGTAGGAAAGCAAGATAGGGGTCGACCTTTTCCAGTCTTGAGTGTAATCGAAACATAGACGGCCAAAAAATCCTGTGTGAACAGGATTTCGACACACCCGCAAAACAGCTTCATTCGCAAGGGCAAGAGAAGACCCGGCGGCCGCGGAGGGCGAGCGGCACGTCGAGTCGCGCAATGGGGGGTCCGGATTGCGAATCAACCCGGTTAGTGCCCTTTAGAAAGCAGCAGCTTCTCGTCCTTGCCTGCCGGTTGGATGTGCGTGATCTCCATGACCAGCGAATCGCCGGTGGGCGATAGCGATAACCGCTCTTTGTCCACAGTGTCGCCCTTGCGGCCGTGCGTCTTCATGATCACCAGTACCGGGCCGTTGTAATAGACGAATGCCTTCGCCTTGTCTCCGCCGTCCTGCATGGCGCACTCGTCGCCCATGGTGTCGCAGGTGAGGCTGGAAACGTCATCCTTGAGGTTGGGCCCACGGGTTTCCTTAATGTGAATACTCTTCCCATCCTCTTGGATGACGAGCACAAAATCCTTATTGGTCTGGCTCGCATCGGCGCCAGTCTGGGTGAGTTTCCATGTTCCGCTCAGGTTCGGTCTGTCCTGGTCAGCGCCCAGCACAGCCGCGCCGAACAGGAGAACCGCCGCAATTGGCAGCACAAAACTACGCATTTTCAATCCTCCGCCGCTAGTCTCCCCCCGCTCCGCTCCCTGTGCCCATCGCCCGCGGTAATGTTGCCGCCACGTGTCCCAAGGCTGAGGATCGTATCAGCCCAGACGGTTCGGCGCCCCTGGGTCCGCCAACTCGCCGGTTCGGGCAGGGGACGAGCATCGGCAGCGCGATATCTTCCGGTTCCGAGTCTAATGCAACCTCCCGGGCGAAAAAATCCTGTGCGAACAGGATTCCGCCGCAGCCCCAGCAACGGGTTCAATGGTAAATAGGGAAGGAACAATATGAAGCACCTCCAGAAACGAACGCTCATTGCCGTTGCCGCGGTCAGCTTGCTCACGGCGGCGTGCGCCAAGAAGAAGGTTCAGAGCGCCGCGCCGCCCGCGCCTGCTCCCGCCACTATGGCGGCCGCGAAGCCGGCTCCTGCACCTGCGCCCACCCCCATGGCACGCCCGGTACCTGTCGTTGCGCAGACGCCGCGAATGCCGAATGCGGCGACCCGCGCCCGGATCGATGAACTGCTGGCAAAGATCGAAGACGCCTATTTCGACTACAACAAGGCCTCGCTGCGTCCCGACGCCCTGAAAGCCCTTCAGGCCGATTCGGCGGAGCTGCGGGACATTCTGAAGGATTACCCGAACTACAAGCTCACCATCCAGGGTAACTGCGACGAGCGCGGTTCGGAGGAGTATAACATGGCTCTCGGCGACAAACGCGCCGAATCCGCCAAGGACTACCTCGTTCAGGTCGGTATCCCAGCGGACCAGCTCAACGTGATCAGCTACGGCAAAGATCACCCGGTCTGCGATGATCACGACGAAGCCTGCTGGCAGCGCAATCGCCGCATCCACATCGTCGCGCTGGCGGAAGCGAAGTAGAGCGTCCGCGCTACTCGCGGGACAGGTGCTTGCCCGGGTCCGCCCGCGGGCCTGACGCCGCCTTCCGCGTCGCGGCGTTTCGGCCCCGGCCGGGCGAGGAAAGAGTGCCGGTCTCTCGTGGGCGGGACGTATGCATCGAGCTTGGGGACCTGGATGCTGGGTGTCGCTTAATCGGCAGAAGCCGGGCGCAATGCCTGCTTCTGCCGATTAAATGCGCTTCCGGGGTGCCTGTACCGGGTTCTCATACGTGGGTGGGGGAACGGCGTATTTCGCAGTTCTCCTCTGCACTTTTCATCTGGCTGAGCCGGCAGATCGTCCGTGCCTCAATTGTCCCCTGCATCATTCCTTCGCCAGCCCTCCTTAAAGTCGCATGGCGCCGGGGAACGTCCCGTCTGTCACGGCCTCGCGTGGGGAACGTCCCGTCTGTCACCGCCTCGAATCCGCTTCCGTCGTGGTTGCTGGGACAGCGGTTTCCCAGGGCCGGGTTATTGGCTCGGCTTATCCCGTTCTTCCAACTCGGTGAGGCGTGATTCGAGCTTCTGGATGAGATCGTCCTGGGCCTGCTGACGGGCGGTGAACTCTCTCTTCTGCTCTTCGATCTGCCGCTGTTGCATTTGCACCTGGTTCAGCAGCATGGCGTTCACCTTATCGTAATGTACCGAGTCCACCTGCCCGTCCAGGCCGTGGCCCACCAACTCCGGCGCTACCTCGTCCACTTCTTCGGCCACTAGTCCGAACTCCTCGCCGGCATCCGCTCCAGGCGTTTTATAGTGGAACCGCACCGGCCGCAGGGCCATTACCACGCCCGTTGTGTCGCCCATATCCTCGATGTCTCGCTTGAAACGGCGGGAGGAGCTCGCGCTGCTCAACTGCCCGCTCGAGGTTACGTACACGGCATTGCCGCCCGCGTTGACGCCGTAAATTCCCGCGGCGAAGAATTGCGTCTGCATCGAGGTAGCCGGGTAGGTTGCATTTCCTCCGATCCGGATGATCCCGCTGTCGGTGGAGGCCCCGGGATTGCCAATCTCTATATTGTTGCTGTTACTCCCGGTATAGGTCGAGGCATTGTACCCGATAGCGATGTTGCTGCTGCCGGTCTGGTTGTAGGGCAGCGCGCCGGCGCCCAAGGCGGTATTGTCGGTTCCGGTGGTGTTGTTGAGCAGCGCGTCCATTCCGAGAGCGGCGTTCCAACTGCCGGTGGTGTTATACTGCGCCGCCTCGAAACCCGCGGCCGTGTTACCCTGCCCCGTCGTGTCAAGTTGGAGCGCGATTGAGCCGACGGCGGTATTATTCTCGGCGGTGTTGTTTAGCAAAGCCTCATAACCAATGGCCGTGTTATTCGATCCCGATGTGTTGGCTGACAGGGCGGCGAAGCCATTGGCCGTATTCTCGCCGCCGCCCGAGTTGCCGGTTAGCGCAGCATCGCCCGTGGCCGTGTTGTAACTGCCCGTATTGCTCGCCGGCGCTCCCGATCCGACGAAGATATTGCCGGTTCCTTCATTGATCGGCGAATAGTAGCCGTTGATGTCGATGATGACGTAGGTCGCGTTGGTCACGTACACATCGAACGATCCCGATGCATTGGCCGGAATCACCGCTCCGTTCGACGAGATTCCCGCCGTCCCCGTCGTGCCGCCTTCATAGCCCGTCAGCGCGGCGGTGGCAGAGCACGTCGCCGTCGCCGTTCCGGTGGGACACACACTCAACCAGCTCAGAACCGTCCCCACGGGCTGCGGCCACACAGTGATGTTGGCCGAGTACGCTTCCGCCACCGGCAGGCCCACGCACGGATTCGCCACACCGGAATACGATCCCGAGGACAGTCCCGCCGCCGGTATGCTGTGGGTCGAGCCGGCCGTCCAGACGAGTGGGGAGGACGCCCCCGACCCATAGGGCGTCGGCATGTCGTACCTGGTGTCGACCAGCCGGCACGGCGTGATCGCGACTAGCATCCCCAGCTCGGTGGTGCCGCTGGCGGGCTGGATCTGCGGGTTCATGCCATTTTGTTTCGCCGCTCTCTCCTGCGCCACGGCTTTTTCCTGTTGCGTGGTCGGCTGCCAGGATAGCGGCGCCGCCCAGTTCTTCAACGGTGCTGGATCGACGCCTTGCGCTGAGGCCGCGGCAAGAGCGGCCAACCCCAAAAGGGTCAACGATAAATTATGATACGCTCGCATTGAGATCTTCCTTCCTTCGGCCAGCGGAGGACGCGAGACGAACGGCGCCTTGGCGTCCGGATCAACCGGCTACAGCGAGCCGTTGTCTATCCGGCCTGTCTAGTCTTGTCTCCAGTAGCCGGACGCAGCCAGGCGAATGGATGTGCGGCAATCCGCAAGGCGCCGCTACTGAAGGATATGTAGTTCGGCCCGCGAATGTGACAAAGGGATCTGAAAGTTCTATTCGACGACGCCGTCGCGGCCGAGGTGAGGGCTATAAAAGGGGCCGAGACCGGTGACGGAACGTATACGGTAATTTCATGCCGTACGCGTTTCGCCACTCGATGTGCAACGAGGTTTTCGTAGAAGCGGGCTTTCGCGGAAACGGTGAAGACTATCCGGCGCGCGGGATATGGCGGGATCGAAATCGCTCCGTTCACGCTGGCGGGCGCCAAAAACTGGGGCGAATTCGCCCCACTTATTGAGAGCGCTTTGCAATGGAATCAGACACCTGACTCGTTTTTGGTGGGGCGAATTTGCCCCACTTTTGCGCTTTACGGTTAATCGAGGAACCGCTCCCGATACGATTATCCCGCGTGTGCCGTTGACAATGGCTCCGGGAGGGGGCGACGGACGCGCAAGCTGCTGTTCAGGCGTGAGTTAAGAAAATGGAAAGGCCGGTGATCGCACGCGGGCGGGTTCGGAAGCCGTGCAGTTGGTTGCTGTCACTTGAGTCCGGGCTCCGGGTCTTCGTGGCCACCCCGAATATCTGTGGTGGGAAAACGGAAACAGCCTGTCACGCGTTTTTTGCCTCTTCAACCTCGAACGGCGTAACTGCTTGGCGCAGAATATGACCCACGTTGGCCGTGTCCCAATCGAAGCCCTCGATCCTAGCCAACACGATTACACTATATACGAAGGGCGTATATACATGACGGTCGGTTCAGACCGGCCCCTTTCTTCCGTCCGGTTCAGGCTGACCCCTTTTCTCCGCTCGAGGACGTTGGACCGTGGTATCCGAACTCCACAGCCACCGCTGGCAACCCGTGCGTTGGTCCCGCAGACCCCTACTGGAACACCTCTGGCGTGCCGAGAGCGGCGACGGCGTCGTGCTCAAATTGCGCCGGAATTGACTTGGCAGACGGTACATTCTCGGCGCTCGGGTTGACTGGGAACTCGACCATACTGTGGCGCTTCGGCCAGTGATGTGCTTGAAACATGAGGAGAACGACATGAGGACCCACCGAAGTAGAGTACTGAAACTTGTGTGGACGACGCTATTCCTTGGCTCTGTGACCGCGCTGATTGCAGGGTCGCCAGAGGACGAGGCAGCCAGGTACTTGCCGCGTGGAGCTGAGTTCGCGCGAGAGGCTAGGGTTCTTCCAGACGGCAAGACCGAGATGGAGCCGGCAATCGTAGCCGGAATAATCGCTCGACGCGGAAGCCGGGACTTGGCATTCGTTTACCGGACGGTCGGCGGTTTAATGCTACGCGTTGTTACGGACGGTGGCGGTCGGCACGAGGAGTTTGAAGCGCAATTACCAGGCACTTATGTGGGCGGGAAGGAGTCCTTTCCAGGGCTGTTTCTCAAGGATCTCACAGGCGTGGGCCTCGGGCAGGTGTTCGTTCAGACTGCCGAAGGAGCGAGCGCTGGCTCATACTTGAGCGTCTTCGCGCTGGGGCGAGACGGCCTTCACAATCTGGTTGGCGAGGGCGCGATCGGTGCGTTCGACTTCGATTTGGACTGCGCCATGAGTGCACCCTGCAGAATCGTCGCAAGCGGGAAGTGGACCGATCCCAGCGGGGCTTGGATCCGGGTGTACGCATGGAATGGCGCCACACTCTCGGAAACGGCGGATTCAGGCCTATATGTCTCCCGGCGGTTGGCGAAGGTCGCCGCCGAGGCGTCGGCCGCGGAGCCTCAGCCGGTCGCGTACCGCGTTCACCTGGCCAAGCTCGCGGCCACGTTGTATCAAACACGCCACGAATACGACAAGGCGACTGATTTGTGTCGGAACGTATTGTCCAAGCTTGACGACCAAGGCAACAGCGTGGAGCCTGGGGGCACTCAGCGTCCCGCTTCCTTGGAGACGGACATCCGGCTCGGCAAGGCGGATTTACATGATCTGCTCGGCGAGGTGTTCGACTCCGCCGGGAGACCGTCCGAAGCCCAAGCTGAACGCCGACTGGCTGAGGATCTGCGAAAGGCGGGCGCAGACCGGTAATGCGCTAGAGCGGCCACATGCCCCCAAACGCTGGCGCTATTCTCGCAGCGATGGTGATCGAGCTCGTTCCGGGCCCCCAGGTGATGATGGCGGCTGCCGCAGCACAACTGAGTTCTAAAACCCGTGACAGCCTGGCACGGGTTTCCTGAACGGGCAAGCTCTGGCCACTCTGACGGTGCCGGGCCAATCGAGTGTGACGGTGCCGCTGGGGCCGCTGAACGGTGACCCGCAGATGCGCAATTCGATTACGGTGCAATCGAACGCAGCCAAGGGCGCGCTCTATGCGAGCATGGTGGTCTTCGGCGGGACGAAAACTCCATCGGTGCAACTGCTGGGGAGAGACTCGATGCTGCCGTACAACGCAGGCGCGCACCCGTGGACGACGGCGGAAGGGGCTGCTTCGACGCTGGTGATGTTCAACTACTCAAGCGCGCCGCAGACGTTCTTCGTTGCGATCGCGTCGGGAGGGGTGCTCTGGCAGCAGAGATACCAGCTTGCCGCGCTGGAGACGACGGCGCTGGATATCGGCAGCTTGATCGCGACGGGGGCGAAGGACGAGAGCGGGCTGGTCTTGCCGGCGGCTGCGACGTCGGGAGTGGCGCAGTGGTTTACGCCGAATTTCGGGCAAGGTGCAGGGCGGCTGCTGGTGTCGCAGCCGAGCATCGGGCTGGCGCGAAACTTCGGTTCTCTGAACATGGTTGTGCTGGGCGGAACCTCGTCCATGCCGAACGACAACGTGACGATCGCGGCGGGGGGTAGCGGCCAGATGGGTCCTTACCAGGTGGACTTGTATATGGGACAGGTAGGTTATTGCGGCGGGACCTATGACATGACGACCCCATGGTCGACCAACTGGACGTCGTCGAACCCCTCGGTTGCGTCCATTCCGACACCCTCGGGCCCACCGGCGGCGACGATCAACGGCAACACGGCCGGGTCGGCAGGAATCACGGTGGCGGGAATAACCCAGGAATATAATTATCAGCCCTTAGATCTGCAGTGGTGGTGCACCGCCCCGCCGCAAACGGGGACCGTGACGGTACAGGCGCCGAGCTCTTTGACCGTAGTATCGTCGGGTGTGGCGTCACCGGGCTGCACCGGCAACCACAATTACGGCATACAGGCCAGCGTAACGTATCAGGTGATGGACCAGAACAACCCGCCGCAGCCAATGAAGGTCGCCGGCATGACTCCATGGGAAAGCGGCACCTATCCCGATGGATCGAACCTGCCCCTGGGGCAGTTGGGCCCTGCTACTGATTCCAATGGCCAGTTCACAGACTCCGCGGTCGGCGCGTGCCAGAACCTGCCAATGAGTACCAGCCTGACCTTCACGCAGACGATACAGATGCAATACAACACACCCAAGCCTACCTATACGGTCCGGACGAACAACTGGACCGAAAGCGATCTGGCCGGCATAGCGGGTTTCGGGCATGGGACCGTTACGAACGGCAACGACGTGAAAGTGACGAGGTGATAGGTGAGAATCTGCGTTGCACTTTGTTGTTTCGCGCTATCCGGCGCCGCGTTTGCGCAGCAGCCCGGGCGCACCTTGGAGCAGACGATTGAGAAGTACGTATTTGGTGGCTATGTTGATGGGCAGGGCGTTAAGCAAATGAGGAGAGCAGGCGATTCAGCCGCTGTCGCCCTAAGCAGGGTGCTCTCCGATCGCGAACTCAGCAACGACCAGATTGAGAGCGCCGCCTCGATACTGGACAGCGCTTTCTCCGAGCCGGGCTGGATAGAGAACCCGTCTGATCGTGAGCCAAGGACGACCCTGCTTATTCTTCGGTACCTTGACCTTTGCGCTCAGGGCCCCCCTCTAAAGGCGAAGATTGCCGAGGTGCGCAGGCACGTTACAGACCAGGCAGCCAAGCCGGTGAAGCCTAACCCATAGAGGCCTCGGGAGAACTGGGAGGGAAAACCCGTCGGGCAAAAGGGGGGGACCGTGCGGCTGCCCAAGTTAACTTCAATGTCGGGTCTGAAAACCGTGACATGAAAACCGTGACAGGCTACGTGTTTTCCCGTTCTTTGGGCGAAAAAACCCAGGAGACACGTAGCCTGTTTTCATGGGCGGCGATCGCGCACCAGCAGCGATGAAGATGGGGGAGCGGCTGGAGCGCTAGTTTGTGGAAGTGGTGACAGGCTACGTGTTTTCATTTATGGCGGTTGGCGGTGACCCTGCGTCTCCAGGAGAACAGGAAACACGTAGCCACGGGTTTCCTGAACGGGCAACCTCTGGCCACTCTGACGGTGCCGGGACAATCGAGTGTTACGGTGCCGCTGGGGCCGCTGAACGGCGACCCGCAGTTGCGCAATTCGATTGCGGTGCAATCGAACGCAGCTAAGGGCGCGCTCTATGCGAGCATGGTGGTCTTCGGCGGGACGAAAACTCCATCGGTGCAACTGCTGGCGAGAGATTCGATGCAGCCTTACAACGCAGGCGCGCACCCGTGGACGACGGCGGAAGGGGCGGCTTCGACGCTGGTGATGTTCAACTACTCGAGCGCGCCGCAGACGTTCTTCGTTGCGATCGCGTCGGGAGGGGTGCTCTGGCAGCGGAAGTACCAGCTTGCCGCGCTGGAGACGAAGACGCTGGATATTGGTAACCTGATCGCGACGGGGGTGAAGGACGAGAACGGGTTGGTCTTGCCGGCGGCTGCGACGTCGGGGGTGGCGCAATGGTTTACGCCGAATTTCGGGCAGGGGACTGGGCGGCTGCTGGTGTCGCAGCAGGGCATCGGGCTGGCGCGAAACTTCGGTTGCCTGAACATGGTTGTGCTGGGCGGAACCTCGTCCATGCCGAACAACAACGTGATGATCGCGGCGGGGAGCAGCGGCCAGATGGGTCCTTACCAAATGGACTTGTATATGGGTCAGGTAGGTTTCTGCGGCGGGACCTTTGACATGACGACCGAATGGCCGACCAACTGGACGTCGTCGAACCCCTCGGTTGCCTCCATTCCGACACCCTCGGGCCCACCGGCGCCGACGATCAACGGCAACACGGCCGGGTCGGCAGGAATCACGGCGGCGGGAATAACCGAGGAATATAATTATCAGCCCTTAGATCTGCAGTGGTGGTGCACTGCCCCGTCGCAAGAGGGGACGGTCACGGTGTATGACCCAGGCCCGTCGAACGTATCGATCAGCCCGACAAGCTTCACCGTCGGAACTGCCACGCCTTTCACAATCACTGGCAGCAATCTGGGTACGAACCTTCCAACCATGTCGTTCCCGTTTGCGGCTACCTACAGCCTCAGCAACTGGTCGGATTCCCAGGTCACAGGCTCGCTCACCGCGAACGTGGCGGGAAGCGGCAATTGGACGTTCACGTCCGGCGGATTCGGCGGGCAGGCATTCGCCAGCGACGGGCCGGGCGACCTTCCGACGACAACGCCGGGTACGCCGGTGTCGGCTACGGGCGGAACTCAAATCTCGGTTTCCGGAAAGTCCTTCATTTTTGTGGGGTCCGATCCGCAAGAACTCTGGGCGAACAGCTATTCCGCAGCGAACTCCCAGCCTTCGGGAGGAACCCTGTCGGCTACTTCCAGCGATTCCAATGACAGGGTGACGCAGGTTGCCGGTCCTCCACCAGTAGTGCAATTCACCACGCCGGATCAAAGCGCGAGCAGCTCGGACCGGACACTGACGTTTACGTACACTGCCGGCGGTCAGAGTCCATCCCAAACAATGCAGGTGACTGCCCGGCAACTCGCCTACGTGACAAATCCCGCCCCATCGAACACGTGCACATTAGGATACGGGACCCAACAGACCTATATTTACACGGTTTACACTCATCCGGACAAGCAACCAGTGGATGGAACTATGAGTTTAGGCGGAACGGGGGTCACCGAGAGCTTCGCTCCGCACAACCCCCCCGGATGTGGCAGCCACACGGGAGACGGCTCGCTCAACCAAAACGGGCAGTTCACCGATAATGTCACCTACTGTTCGTCGAGACCGATAACGTGTTCAGAAACCGACACTCAGTCCCTCGCAGTTGCCGGATTTCCGGTTAGAACCAACACACTCGTCTACTCAAGCAGCGGTATTGCCTACACTAATAACGGACCAAACCAATGAAAACACT
>CAVXJY010000151.1:0-71490 GCA_963761855.1 Bryobacterales bacterium
GATGTTCCCTGTTGCCACTCTGCTGGTTGGCCTGTACAACGGCGTGTACCTGATTGCGCTGCGCGGCAGCTCCATCGGGCAGGGCGTGATGCACATCAAGGTAGTGGACGCGGCCGGCAACCTGCTCACGCAGGGCACGGCTTTCCTCCGCCTGGTGGTGCGCGTGGGGCTGGCGTTTGTGCCGTTCCTGCCGGCGCTCGATCTGCTCTGGCCCTTGTGGGATGAGCGCGGCCAGACGCTGCACGACAAGGCCGTGAACTGTTACGTGGTCAATATTCCACGGGGGGCGTGATGAATTCGGCTGGCTGGCGGTCCCCGGTAGCGACGGTGGTTGGAACGACCATACTGGCCGATGCCGTGCTGGCGCGCTTGCTGCTGGCCGCCGACCTGGAGCGGGTTTACTTCCTGGGCAAGCCGATTCTTGTCGCCTGCGCTTTTCGCCGCGCCACCGGACTGCCGTGCCCCACTTGCGGGCTTAGCCGCAGCACGGTGCTGGCCTTGCAGGGAGATTTGGGCGCCGCCTGGCACGTGATGCCGGCCGGACCGGTGTTCGTGTTGGGTGCGCTGGGCCTCGCCGTGGCCTTGCTTGGCTACGCCATGGCCGGACGCAGCGGGCGGCCCGCCTGGCGTCTGAGCGCACGGCGGTGGATCACGGGCGCCGGTCTGGCATATGGCGCTGCGGCTATGGTAATTTGGCTGGGCGGGTGGGCCGTGCAGTTCCTGGACGCCTGGCATGGTGGGCCGGGAAAATAGGCTGCTCCTATTCGGCGAGATTTGCTGCGAGTTCCTAAGGAGGTTCTATGCCGTTTTGTGCAAGCTGTGGTACTCAAGTTGACGGACAATTCTGTCCCAAGTGTGGCGCTCCAGTGGGCGCTGGAGCGCCGCCGCCGCCGGCGCAAGGCGCGCCGCCGCCAATGGCGGGCGCTGCGCCCATGGCCGATAACGTGGCTTGCGCGCTCTGTTATGTCCTCGGATTCGTCACGGGGATCATTTTCCTGGTGATAGCGCCGTACAGCCAGAACCGGGTAATTCGGTTCCATGCCTTCCAGTCGATCTTCCTGAGCGTGGGCGTCATCGCCGTGAGAATCGTGCTGGGCATCGGGTTCGGCATTTTGTTCCAAGCCGGAGGAGGCTTTTGGTTCTTCTATGCATTGATTTGGCCGCTGTTTGGACTGCTCTGCCTCTGCATCTGGCTGTATATGCTCATCCAAACGTATCAGGGCAAGACCGTGGTTCTGCCGCTGATCGGGCCGCTCGCCCAACAGCAAGCGTGAGTTCTTGTCCGGCGTCCGCTGAGTGAAGCGCCGCGCCGGGACACGGCCCAAGCCTGGCGCAATACTGCGCTGAGGGCATTCTTACGCTCGACAGCAGCTACGACTCCGCACCGCGGGCGCCGGAGCGTATCCGGGGGCATTCTCCTAAAGTTCGGCGGCCTCAGGCGTGCCGTTCGAGGTGTTTCGCCTGGTGCGGGCGGAAGAGCAGCAGCCCGCCTATGCCCCACACCACCAGGAATACGAACACCAGGCCGGTGATCAGCTCGCTGACCGGGTTGACCAGGGACGGCGGAGTAGGCACCAGACCGATCGCGAGCGCCAGCGCGATTGACAAGAGATGCCAGTACCAGCGGAAGGTGCCGAAATGATGCAGCAGCCAGCCGGGCACCACCACCGCCGCCGCGAAAGCCAGGACAGCCCACATGCTGGACATGAGTAGCCTCCTGCCGGTATTGTAGTCCCAAACAACCGGCGTGGGAATCAGGGGGGCGCCGATTTCAATGCCCCGCTTGACGGCGCGCTCGGGCGGCGGCGGCTGCGCGGGACCGGATCGGGATGGATTGTGCGCTTGCTACAATCAAGTCATTCCAGTGCCCACCCAGGCCCGCACCAGTAGCGCGCGCAAGTTCTTTTCGGCCTATGGCGCGCTGGCCCAGTGGCATCCCAATTACGAATACCGGGTGGGGCAAGTGGAAATGGCGGAGGCCGTGGAAGCGGCGCTCGCCGACAAGCGGCACTTGATCGTGGAAGCCGGCACGGGCACCGGCAAGACCCTCGCGTATCTGGTGCCGGCACTGGCTTCGGGCAAGCGCATTGTAGTCTCGACCGGCACAAAAAATCTGCAGGAGCAGCTTTTTTTCAAAGACGTCCCGTTCCTGCAGCAGCACTTCGAGCGGCCGCTCAAGGTCTGTTACATGAAGGGCCGCAACAATTACGCCTGCCGGCAAAAAATCTACGATGGTGAAAAACAGGCAGTGTTCGCGGGTCTGGAAGAGGTGGCCGATTTCGAGATCATCCGCGAATGGGAGAAGACGACCGAATTCGGCGATCGCGCCGAGATCAAGACGCTGCCCGAATCTTCCACTGCGTGGGCCAAGATGGATGCCCGAGCCGAACTCTGTTCCGGCCAGAAATGCCCGAACTTTTCCCGCTGCTTCCTCACCCTGATGCACCAGCGCGCCGCCGAGAGCGACATCGTCATCGTCAACCATCACCTGTTCTTCGCCGACCTGGCGCTGCGCGACGAAAACCGCGAAGGCGGCGTGCTGCCCGAATATCACGCTGTGGTTTTCGACGAAGCCCACGAGATCGAAGACGTGGCGGCGCAGTACTTCGGCGTTTCCATCAGCAGTTACCGCTTTGAAGAACTGCGCCGCGACATCGCCGTGGTGAGCCGCATGAAGAAGTTCTCGACACCGGAACTGGACCGCGTGCTGGAGCGCCTGGGGCAGCTTGCCGAGCAGTTCTTCGGCCTGTTCGGAGAACAGGAGCGGCGGGTCGCGTTTCAGGGCCGCGACGCCTTTCGCGCTGAGAACGACGAGGTGTATGGCGATCTGGTGGCCACGCTGGAGCTGGTGGGATCGCACTTGAAACTGCTGCAGAACCCGCCGGACGAGGTTATCCCACTGGCGCGGCGCAACCAGGAACTGGCGCTGGGCTTGCGGTTCATCCTCGAGGAGGACGACGAGCGGTACGTCTTCTGGGTGGAAAAACGGGGCCGCGGCTGCTTCCTGCAGGCGACGCCGATCGAGGTCTCCGGCATCCTCTCCGAGCGCCTGTTCGACAAGGTGGAAACCGTGGTGCTGACCTCAGCCACGCTGGCCGTCTCCGGCAACTTCGACTACGTGCAAGGACGCCTGGGCGCAAAGAATCCGCGCACGCTGGTGGTCGCGGGGCATTTCGATTATCACAAACAAGCGCTGCTCTATGTGGCGCAGCATCTGCCCGAGCCGCGCAGCCCGGCTTTCACCAAGGCCGCCGCCGAGGAAGTGGTCCGCATTCTGGAACACAGCCGCGGCCGCGCGTTTGTGCTCTTCACCAGCTATCAGCAGATGCGCCTGGTTTACGACCGCGTATCGATGGAAATCGATTATCCAACGCTGCTGCAAGGCACCGGCCCGCGCACGGCGCTGCTCGAGGAATTCCGCTCCACGCCGCACTCGGTGTTGTTCGCGACCTCATCGTTCTGGCAGGGCGTGGACGTGCCGGGCGATCAACTGAGCTGTGTCATCATCGACAAGCTGCCCTTCGCGGTGCCCAACGATCCGGTAGTGAACGCGCGCATCGAGGCCATCCGCTCGGCCGGGGGCAACCCGTTTTACGATTACCAGATTCCGCAAGCCGCCATCGCGTTGAAGCAGGGATTTGGCCGGTTGATTCGCAGCAAATCGGATCGAGGGGTGCTGGTGCTTTTGGATAACCGCATCACCCAGAAGCGTTACGGCCAGGTTTTTTTCGACAGCCTGCCGGATTACCGCTTCACCACCAGCCTGGACGATGTAGAGGAGTTTTTCCGTGTTTGATACTTGGCGCGCACGGTATTGCGTGCAGGGTCGGCCTTTCTTAGCAGGTGCGGAATGTCGGCTCGACAGCCGACACAGCAGGCCTGACAGCCCCGAATGGTGCACGGGCAAGCCGCGCCACGGGGAGTTTTAGCATGTTTGAAGTGACTATCGAAGAGACTTTCGCCGCCGGCCACGCGCTGCGCAATTACCACGGCAAGTGCGAAAACGTGCACGGCCACAACTACCGCTGCCAGGTATCGCTGGCGGGCCAGGAACTGAATGAGATCGGCCTGCTAGTGGATTTCGTGGAGTTGAAGAAAGCCGTTCATGCCGTGATCGACAAGATGGATCACCAGTGGCTCAACGATCTTCCGCCGTTCGACAAGCTGAACCCATCGGCCGAGAACATGGCCCGCTTCATTTACGACGAAGTGGAAGCGTCTTTACCGGCGCGCTCCGGCGTAGGGATTCAATTCGTCCGGCTGTGGGAGACGGATACCTGCAGCGCGACGTACCGGAAGGCGTGAGGGTGGCCCGCAATCTGGCGGGCAAGAGCACCGGCGGCTTGCTTGAGACCGCCGGCGTTACCAACAGAAGCGGCGGCCGTAGCGCCGGCGGTCTGAGCCGCCGGTGTCTTTATTCTTCCCGCAGCACCGTGTTGGGGTCCAGGCGCGCGGCGCGGCGCGCCGGGATGTAGGCCCCGGCGAGCGTCATGGCGAGCAGGGCCAACGCAACCAGGGCAGCGAGGCGCCAATCGAGAACGGGCATAAACATGTTGGTGGCGAGGCCGCGGTCCATCCAGAAGCTGAGCGCCAGCCCAATCGCGGTTCCCCATGCGCCGAGTTGCACGCCGTGCTTGAGCACCATGCGCACGACGGAGAGCCGGTCCGCGCCCACCGCCATGCGGATGCCGATTTCGCGCCGGCGCCGGGCGACAGCCCAGGACATGACGCCGTAGATCCCCGACAGCGCCAGCGCCAGGCCCAGCAGCCCCATGCCGCCCACCAGCGCCGCCAGCGTGTTCATGACCTTGGTGGCCCGGTCGTAGAAATACTCTTCCATGGTGGTCAGCGCAAAAACCGGCTGGTTGGAATCAATGGACTTGACGAGGCGGCGCAGCGGCTGGGCCAGGCTATCGGAGGGGCCGGACGTTGCGACGAGCAAGGTCATTTGAGTGCGGAAGTTCTGTAAGAGCGGCAGATAGACGAACTCCATCGGTTGCTCCGCCAGATCCTGGTATTGGCTCATCCGCGCCAGACCTACGACCTCCACCCAATTGCCTTCGGGACCTCCGATTCGAAAGCGCTTGCCGATGGGGCTCTGCTTCGGCCAGTAGGTCTGGGCAAAGCGCTGATTGACCACCGCCACGCGCGGGGAATTCGCCGTATCGGTCTCGAGAAATCCGCGGCCTTGGAGAATCGGAATGTCCACGGTGCGAAAATATCCCTCGCCGACCACGTTCGCCTCTACGTCGATCGAACTCCTGTCCTTCGGCAATTGGTAGCCTTCGGGCACGATGGTCTGGAAGTCCGGATGGTTCGATATCGGAACCAGTTCCGCCACGGCGGCGGCGCTTGCCCCTGGCAGCCGGCTGGCCCCTTGCACCAGGCGCTGGTAGAAATCGCGCGCCTGTTGATCGGTCGAATGGTCCAGTTGCGGGTCGAAGCTGGCCATCAACATGTGCGTAGAGCGGAATTCGGCGGGCGCCGAAAGAAGGTGCGACACACCGCGATACATTTGCGTCGCCAGCACCAGCAGAGCCAGGCTTCCCGCAACCTGGGCGACCACCAGGGCGTTTCTGCCCAGAAAGCGCCGGTGCGATGTGGCAGCCCTGCCGCCTGCTTTCAATGCGGTTGCGATATCGGCGCGCGTCGACCGAATGGCCGGCATCAGCCCGAAGAACAGGGCGCTGATCAGCGCGGCGCCCAAACTGTAGAGGAGCACGCGCGCATCCATGCGTGCGTTGACCTCGATGGGAATCTGCGATGGTATTTTCCAGTGCGAGAATTTGTCCACAAACGATTCGGCGAGCAGGACGCCAGTGGCGCCGGCAGCCAGCGCGATTAGAACGCTTTCCGCCAGCAGTTGCCGCACCAGCCGAAACCGCCCCGCGCCGATGGCCAGGCGGACGGCGATTTCGCCGGAGCGGGCCATGCCGCGGCTGAGCGTCATGTTCGCGACGTTCGCGCAAGCGATCAGCAGCACCACGCCGGCGAGCACAAGCAGCATCCTCGCCAGCATGGCGTCGCCAGGCGATTCGTCTACGCGCTGCTGCAACTCGGTGCGCACGGCGGCTGACCAATCGCGATTGGTGGCCGGGTAAGCCAGCGCGAGGGCGCTCGCGATCACGCGCGCCTCGGCCGCGGCCTGTCCGGCCGTGACGCCGGGTGCGAGGCGTCCCTTCACTTGAAACTCGCGGTCGTCGCGGCTGGTGAGCAGGTTGCGATCGCCGCTCGCCAGACGTGGCGCCATCATCAGCGGAATATACAAAGCGGGACGAAAATACTGCTCGATCCCGGTGAAGCTCTCCGGAGCCACGCCGACGATGGTGAACTCGATGCCATCCACCAAGATCTTCTTGCCCACGATATCGGGCGCCGAGCCGAAGTCCTGCTGCCAGAGGTCGTGGCTGATCACGGTTACTGCGTCGCGGCCCGGAACGGCGTCTTCCTCGCGCCGGAATGGGCGTCCCAGTTGCGGAGTAACTTCAAGCACGTTGAAGAAGTTGCCGCTAACCAGCAGGCCGGCCTTCATCTCCGGCAACGCCTGCCGGTCCATGGCAAATCCGAACGTGCCCAGCCGGTAAGCCATCAGCCCGGAAAAGGCGTGGGCCCTGGCCCGGAAATCCACGAAGTCCGGGTAAGACATCGAACCCGGATCCCGGCCGCGCTCTTGGGAGCTCAGGTTCAGCACCGCGGATGGATGGGGTACCGGAACCGGCCGCAACAGCATCGCGTCCGCCAGGCTGAACATGGCCGTGTTGGCGCCGATGCCCAATGCTATGGAAAGCGCAGCCACTGCCGCAAACGACGGATTGTGCCGGAGCGAGCGCAGGGCGAAGCGAAAATCGCTGAACATGCTTCCTGCGGGTGCAGCCTGCGTGCCAGCGTCGATGCCGTTTGGATTGAAACACATAGCGCTGCGCGCCTACGCCCGAGTGTTCGCTTCCGGGAAACCCTCGTGCGGAGGCGGAACGGCGCGCCGCTGTCGCCGGTTTCCATCACCAGTAGATCAGCTTGACTTCAATTGAGCACTCCGGCTGTTCGACCGGGAACTTGGCCTGTTCGAACGGCGGTGGCCCGGCCCTCTTCTTCGGATTATTCGAGAAGCCGTAGCCCTCTTTGGGAATCCGCAGGAAGTTCGTGTCCAACCTGCCGTTCCCGTTCTCGTCGTGAAACAGTGTGACCGCGTAGGTGCCTTGCGGAAGCCCTTCGAAAACGGCTTCGGCGCTGAGCGTTCTTCGGTCGATCGGCACGTTCTGCGCCCGTGCCGCCTTAGAGCCATCGCTGGTGAACCCGTTGGCGTCGCGGAACAGGAGCACGACAATCTTACCCTTGGCGTTGCGCGCGCCGCCAATGCGAACTCTCAGCGTGGAGGTGGCCCGCGTTTGGGCCATCAGACGCGCAGAAGGCTTCATGGGGAAGGTCAACCACAACGCTGCCAGAACGGCTACCAGGCCGGCTTGGAATTTTGGCGCACGTAGAGCCAACGACATCCCAACCGGGAAAGCACTTTGCCTGCCAGCGTCGCGGACGTTTAACTCGAATCAGATGCCGCCCGCCGGCCGCGCCAGGGTGTTCGCTTCCGGGATAATCGCGTGCGGCGTCGGAACGGCGGGGCAGCCTATTTCTTGTTCTTGTAGTACGCCGCGTTGCGCTCTGTGAACTCGGCCCACTTTTCGGGCAGATCGTCGAGCGCGAAGATGGCGGACACGGGGCACACCGGAACGCAGGCGCCGCAGTCGATGCATTCCACCGGATCGATGTAGATCAGCGCCTCCTCGGCGAAGCCAGGTTCGTCTTTCTTCGGGTGAATGCAATCCACCGGACAGGCGTCGACGCAGGCGGTATCTTTAGTGCCTATGCAGGGTTCTGCGATTACGTAAGCCATTTGTGTGTACCCAGGTTAACCTATTGATACCATAGCCGGCCTGGGGAAGACAATCGGCTGCTTGCCAAAACGCGAGTTCCGGCCTCAAACTGTAGAGGATGCCAGCTAAAGTGCGCAAAGCCGTTTTTCCCGCCGCGGGACTCGGCACGCGATTCCTCCCAGCCACGAAGGCGCAGCCCAAGGAGATGCTTCCTATCGTCGACAAGCCGATCATCCAATATGGCGTCGAGGAGGCTCTCCACTCGGGCATCCAGAACATCATCATCGTGACTGGCCGCGGCAAGAGCGCCATCGAAGATCATTTCGATGTCAGCTTCGAACTCGAATACCTGCTGGAGAGCCGCTCGAAAAAGGAGCTGCTGGCAATTGTGCGCGGCATTTCCGATATGATCAACGTGTCGTACATACGCCAGAAGGAGGCGCTTGGACTGGGACACGCCGTGCTGCGCGCCCAGGAACTGGTGGGCGACGAACCGTTCGCGGTGGTGCTGGCCGACGACCTGATCGATGCCGAAACGCCCTGCCTGCGCCAGTTGCTGGACGTCTACAGTTTCTTCAACGCACCGGTGCTGGCGGTGATGGAGGTGCCGCTGGATAAGATCTCGGCGTACGGCGTAATCGATGCCGAACCGGTCAGCCATAACGGTTCGACCGATCGCGTGTACCGTATCCGCGACATGGTGGAGAAGCCGAGCGCCGCCGACGCACCCTCCAACCTGGCGATCATCGGCCGCTACGTGCTCACGCCGGAGATCTTCGGCTGCGTGCAGAGCATCGACGCCGGCGCCGGCAGCGAAATCCAGTTGACCGACGCGCTACGCTACCAACTCCGCAGCCGGCCGCTTTACGCCTGCCGCTTTGAGGGCACACGCCACGATGCTGGGGACAAGCTGGGATTTCTCAAGGCGACGGTGGAGTATGCTCTCCGCCGCCACGATCTGGGAGGGCCGTTTCGCGAGTACTTGAAGGGCCTGAATCTGTAGGGGCCGGGGGTGCCCCGGCAGGGTAGCGGGACAGTTTCCGAGGCAGCGTGATGCGGCCGGAATCGGCTGTCACAAGCCGACTTTTTGGGAATAATCGGCTCGAACGTCATATCCCGGGAGCTTTGGAAAGGCCTAAGGCTGTGGCATTATTCGCGCTCGGACTTCCTGGGTACTTTTGGCTGCCCGCCAGTCATAGCTGAGACGCTTGGCAAACCCGGATCGAATTGCCGTCAGTGCATGGTGGATTGTGCTGGCGTCCCATCGGACCAAGTGCCGGTCAAAACCATGAAGATGGTCACCCGTTCTTCCGGATCGTCCGCCGCTATCACCGGCGAGCCAGGCAGATTGGCTCCCCAGCTTTTCGCGGCATCGCCCGAAACGAAAAACATGACATGGGGATGCCATCTCATGCCGTCGTCGTTCAGGTACTGCTGCTTCGCCATCATGTAGCACATCGCTCCCGGAGCCAGCGCGGGTAGTTCTCTGTTTTCCAATGCGGACGTAGTAGCAGCGAGGATCTGCGCTTGCGATTTTCCCGCCAGCACAAGTTTGGTTTTCTCCAGAAAGATGGGCAGAAACGTCCTTGAGGCTGCCGGGTTGAAGCAATTCGGGGCGCGGATCTTAGGGTTCCAGAATTCCGGGTCATCGGTCGGCTTCGCCCAGGATCGCTCGACGATGCAGACGAAGCCATTCGAGCCCTTCACAGCAGTTGCGTAGCCGTCCCGTCGCAGCACCATCACTTCGGCTGCATTCGAAATCGATGCCGGAGCGGAACTTCGGGCGAGTGCTATCTCAGCCTTCTCGTCCGGAATCAAATACTGGTCGAGAGGAGCCATCGCCCGATAGGGAGCCTTCGCAGCTTGCGCTGGTGCGCCGGCCGGCCAGAGGAAAAGAATCGGAATAACGAACGGTATCGCTTTGATCCTGATATTGTTCTTCCGCATTTGATTCTCCAATGAAGAGGACTTTTGTCAGGTTTTGAGCCGCTAACCGTCAGGCGGCGCAATGCACCTCTGATGATGGTATCCGATTCGCCCTGTTAAAAGGGCTTGCATCCGTTCAACTCCTGGGTCGCCCGCAACTCGGCGGCTGCACCGCACCGCCCGGCCCTCGCAGAGAATTTCCACGCTATCTGGCCGAGAAGCTATAAACCGTCGTCGTGTGGTAGGTGGCGCCGGGTTTCAGCTCGGTGGAAGGGAACGCCGGGTGGTTGGGCGAATCCGGGTAGTGCTGTGTCTCCATGCAGAATGCGCCGCGGCGCGGGTACACCTTGCCGCCCTTGCCATGAAGGGTACCGTCCAGGAAGTTGCCGGTGTAGAACTGCATGGCGGGCTCGGTGGTCCACACATCCAGAACGCGTCCGGTCTTCGGCTCGTACACTTCGGCGGCCTTGCTCAACCCGGCGCCGGTCTTGTCGAGCACCCAATTGTGGTCGTAACCTCCGGCGATCTTGAGTTGCTGGTCATCGCTGTCGATGCGGGCGCCGATGGCGGTGGCCTTGGTGAAATCGAACGGCGTGCCTTTCACGGCCCGCAGTTCGCCGGTGGGAATCAGCGTCGCATCCACCGGCGTGAAGCGGCTGGCGTGAATGGTGACTTCATGGCCGAGGACGTCGCCCTCGCCGGCGCCCTTCAAATTGAAGTAGGCGTGGTTGGTGAGGTTGACCACGGTGGGCTTATTCGTGGTTGCGGTGTAATCGAGTTTCAGCTCATTCTTATTCGTCAGAGTGTAGACCACTTTGGCAGTCAAAGTACCAGGGAAGCCTTCCTCGCCGTCTTTGCTGATGTACGTGAACTCGACCGCCGGCCCCTCCGCGGAAGCCACTTCCCGCCCTTGCCACAACTGCTTGCCGAATCCGAGCGGCCCGCCGTGCAGAGTGTTGGGGCCATCGTTGGCTGGCAGATGATAGGTCTTGCCCTCCAGCGTGAACTTCGCGCCGCCGATGCGGTTGCCATAACGGCCGATCAGGGCGCCGAACCAGGCGGTCTGGGTGCGGCAGCCGTCCAGGGTATCCATGCCCAACACCACGTCGGCGAACGCGCCAAGGCGGTCGGGCGCGGTCAGCGATACCAGCGTGCCGCCATACGCGGCCAAGTGGGCTTCCATGCCGTTGGCGTTGGTGAGCAGGTAGAGATCTACTGGAGTGCCGTCAGGCATCTTTCCGTATAATTGCTTCTTCACGTGGGGTTGTCCTTTCTTGGCCGGCGCCTGGGCAAAACAAGCGCAGGCGAGCAGGGCCGCGCACACGGCGGCCATCGAGCGGTGTAGCATCATGTCCTCCATAGTAAGCGATTGCACACGCGCCCGCGTCACGGCCCAGCGCCAGTCGCCGCCTTGATCGCTCTTCCGGCAGTCGCGGCTCGGCGGAACATTTCGCAGGCGTAACCGGCTGTGCGACTCCGTCGCGCAAACGGCGTTGCCGGCCCGATCGACCCTCCCGCCCCTCCCAACTGCCGGATGCCCAGCGCGAAGCGAGACGCAGTATATAATTGTGTCGAGTCCGCGATTGGAACTTTGGCTGACTCGTCCGTTTGTTACCTGGCCGGTCCCTTTTCAATGACATCCTCAGATCGACGCATATTTCAAAAATGGCTGTTAATACTAACTGCCGGCTTCGCCTTTGTGTGGGCGGTTATACGGGCCTGCGTACAATCGATCACCATCGATGAGGCGGACACTTATGCCTGGTTTGTCGCCACATCGAACGTCTGGTACCCATTCTCGAACAACCATGTGCTGAATACCCTGCTAATGTGGCTTTCGACGCATGCGTTCGGCACATCTACCATCGCGATCCGAGCACCCGCTCTGTTAGGTGCGATTCTTTATATTGGTGTTTGCTACTTCTTGTGCTGGAGCATCACAGAGCGGTTCAGTATACAGCTTCCCGTATTCATTTGTCTGACTTACAATCCATTTATTTTTGACTACATGGTGGCAGCGCGGGGCTACGGTTTGGCGAACGCTTTTCTGATGGCGGCGATTGCGATTCCAGTGTGGCACCTGGTGAAGCTCCGGCCCTCGCTGCGCCAGTCCTGTGCATTGGCATCGCTGGCGCTCGGGCTATCGTTCACCGCCAACTATTCATTCGCCTTTGTCGATCTGGCGGTGTTTCTTGCCATTGCGGCGTGGGCGATAAGGCGGCGCGAAGCGGATTCCGTGGTGCGCATCGTGGGATTCTGTGCCTTGCCTGGGCTGCTTGTCGCGCTCCTGATGTGCGGTTATCCCATGATGCACTGGTGGGGTTATGACTACGGCACGGGCGCGCATTCGCTCAGAGAAATGAGGCAGAGCCTGGTGCAGTCTTCCCTTTATCGCCTGGACCCGCGATTCCAGGACTACGGATGGTACAAAGCGATGAGTTATCTGAGGCCGCTGCTGCCGCCACTCCTCGTGATACTCGGTTTTTGCCAGACCTTGGCGATGTGGCTCGACGGCTCGTGGCGTCAGGAGGCGCGCGCCCGATGGCTGGGAAGATTCGCGGCCGCGCTGGCCGGCATCGTGACACTGTGTGTGTTGTTGCACTGGCTGGCATTCCGCTTCTACAGGGTGCCCCTGCCGCTGGGGCGAACCGGCATCTTTCTGCTGCCTCTGTGCACCCTTCTGGGAGGTGTTGTTGTAGCGGCGCCGGCCCGATCACGGGTCTCACAGTGGCTTCGCAGCGGCCTCATCGCCGTGTCCTTCTGCCTGGCTTTCTACTTCTTGCTCTGCCTGCGCCTGTCCTATTTCAAGGAATATCGGTGGGACGCGGATTCAAAGGAAGTCTATTCCGTGTTGGCGCGATACAACCATACCTATGGCGTCACCGATGTCGGAATGTTCGATTTGTGTTTTCCTTCGTTGAACTACTACCGCACGTTGTCGAAGCGAGAGACCTTCCCTGAGTTTAAGCCGGAGCCTCCCAACCCTCCCGCCGACAAGTCGATCTATGTCATGAGTCGAGTGAATCAGCGAAGCTTCATTAATAAAGAGAAGCTGGTGATCGTTTACCGTGGCAAATTCTCGGATACGGTGATCGCGGTCAAACCAGGTGGGCCGGTTCCGCCTACTACAGTCAGCCCCTAAAGTGAGGTCGCCGGGGAAGCCTACAGGAAGGCCATAGTCTTGACTCCGGAAATATCGAACCGTTTCCGGCAGCGGAGGTTCTTGCAGGCTACCTTGTCGTCAAGCAGCACCATGTAGCTCTGCGCTTTGGCGAATTTGGCGCGGTCGCGCTCGTCGCCGCCCGGCGGCAGGCGGTCCTTCTTGCGGCGCACAATCCAATGCAGATCGTACGATTCCGCGCTGCGGCAGTACGGGCAGTTTAAGGTGGCAGGCTTGGTGGCCTGGCTTTCGGTGTAGTAAGCTCGCTCGTCCATCAGCGTTCCCCGATTGGAATGCAGGTTTCGCCGTCCGGATTGCCGCGGTATTCAACGCGCGGGCGCATCAGGCGGTGGTTGCGGTTGGGCTCGAGTACTGTGGGTCCGACCGGCCATGCGGCTCACGGCGAGTACGGGCATGAAAAGATCGGCCGCCGGCGCCCTCACTGCTGCGACCCGCGAAGATACGTGCGCCCGTGCAGGCGGTATTTCAGGTCGCGGAAAAAGTCATAAACGTGGTTGCGATGTGGGCACTCGTTGACCGGTGGAAAACTGAGCGTGCGTGTGCCGTTCTCCACCCACAGCCGCTTGTCGCCGGCCTTGCCAGCGTCGATATCGACGATGGTTCCCGAGCCGCAGGATTCGCCGTTGAGCACTTCGAACTTCCCCGGCGGCACGGCCTCGGGCCCCCAATCTTTCATGAAGTCCTGGAAAGCATACCCGGTGCACGGCTGCGTAGCGGTGCATCCCCACAAAACATAGGCTTGCTGGTATTCGCCCGACCGAAGATCGTCCATGAAAGCCCGCGCCTGCCTCTCAGCGGCATTGGGTATAAAGAAGAAGCTGACCAGGCTGGCGGCCAGTATCGCGGCGACGGCCACCAGCAAGACAGTAAGTCCCGTCTTGATCCGCCTGCTGCGGCGCTCGTCGCTGGCGCCGTACTGGTCGAGATAGCCGCCCATTTCCTCCCCGGAACCTGCGTTACTTGCCTACCGGCGCCGCCACTACCGGATACGCTTTATCGTACGCCGCCGTGGCGTCGGCCGTGATGTCCATGGCGGCCTTGAAGTAGACAAGGGACTGTTGCTCCACCACCAGGTCGAAGCCCTTATCCTCAGCGACTTTCTTGACCACCGCGGTCATGCGCTGGGTGGCTTTAGTCAGGATGTCCTGGCGGTCGGCCTGCACGTCGGCCTGCAAGTCCTCCTGCATGCGCTGCGCTTCCTTCTGCAACCTGGTCCCCTGCGCCCTCAGTTCCGATTCGGCCTGCGGCGTCATTTGACCGGCGCCTTGCTGCAGCCGTTGCGAGATTTGCGCCATCTCTTCCTGGGTCTGCCGCAGTTTGTCCGCGCGCGGCTTATACCGGGCTTCCATTTCGGCGCTGGCCTTCTTGATGTCCGCCGTATCGAACACGGCCTTTTGCAGACTGATCACTGCAATCTTGGGCTGCGCATAGGAGAGCGGAGCGAGCGTAAAAAGAGCCGCGCAGGCCGCAACCGGCCCCAGGCCCATTCGAAGTGACATGAAAAAACTCCTGAAATGGTGTGTAGAAGTATTAGCGTAGCACACCCCAATTCAAGAGCCCAGGACCAGGCACTGCTGGTTCTTATGGCGCACAATCGTATGCTCCCCGCCGCCGGCCCTGCAATCCGGAGCCGGAAGCGGGATTCGTCACTGCGCGAACATCTCCACCAGCACCCGGCCGAAGGAACCGCAGGGCGTTTCCACGTGGAGAATCGTGGCCAGCGTGGGGGCGATATCGTTGGGCGTGATGTTGTTATCATACTCGCCGGCTCGAATGCCGGGCCCCAGGAAGATCACCGGCACGTGCGTGTCGTAGCCAAACGGGAGCCCGTGCGTGGTGCCCCCGCTACTGAACATCCAGTAAGGATCGGTCAGCACTTCCAGGTCGGCACCGCGGCGTGGGAAATAGCCATTCATCGCCATGCGTCCCACCGAATCTTCGAGCGCCTGGCCCTGAGCCAACTGGGCGCCCGTGTAGACGCGGAAGACATGCGGCACTTGTCGCAACGCCTCGGCCGCTGTCGACTCCACCTCGGCCAGGTCGAGTTTCCTGGCGGCAATCGACTCGCGATTGAGATAGATCACCGATTCCAACGACGCCGTGATCCAGTCGGAATTGCCGTACTTCGCGTTGAGGGTTGCCTGCACGGTTTTGGTAAGGATGCCCGCCGGCATGCGGCCGCCTGGCATATGGCGGGCCTGGTTCACCTCGGGCACAGGGGCTACGCCGTGATCCGCAGTCATTACCACCAGCACGTTACCGAGGCCTACCGAATGGTCCAACGCGCTGAAGAACTTTCCCAGCAGCGTATCGGTGGCTGCCGAAATGGCGCGCGCTTCCGGCGAATCCGGGCCATAGGCATGCCCGACGTAATCGTTGGAAGAAAAACTCACGGCCAGCAGGTCGGTGACGCCGCGCTGGCCCAGTTGCTCGCCGGCGAGCGCGCGTTCGGCGAAGGCTTCCACCAGTTCGTTACCAAACGGCGTGGCTTCGAGCGCGCTATACAGCTTGCCGGGCTGCGGCATCTGGTGGCCCATCCAGGTCTGGCCGGCGTAACGGTCGGCGGGGTGCGCCGCGTTGGCCTCTTTAACCCATACCGGCGCCACTGCGAAGTAGTAAGTGCTGGAGACAAAGTTGCCGCTCTTGCTGTCGAACCAATATGCCGCATTGGCCATGTGGCCGGCCGGCAGAATGGCGGCGCGGTCCTTGAGCGAGATACCGATCACTCGCGACTGGCTGTTGTCGGCTATCTTCAACTCGTCGCCCACCGTGTCCACCAGCATGCGCCGCGGCGAGGAACCCTCTCCCGACCCGCCCACCAGCGAGGTTTGCGGATCGGAGACGCTGGTAACCTGCATGCCCGCCTCGCGGTCATACCAGCCGTTGGCGATTATGCCACTGAAAGAGGGCATGGCGCCGCTGAGGAAAATGCTGTGGCCTACCGCGGTCACGGTGGGAAAGTGCTGATAGCGGGCGTTGGTGAATACGGCGCCCCTGGTCAACAGCAGGTCGAAGCCGCCGTGGTAGTCCGAGCGGTAGCGCGTGAGGTAGTCATAACGGAATTGGTCGATGACGATCGCCACCACCAGTTTCGGTTTCTTGGGAGCGGCGCTCAACAGGCTGCACGCCAGCAGGATTACGGCCAGGATTTTGCTCATGACCACTTAGGCTACCACTGGAATGTTAAGGAGGATTGAATTCGAGCCACGCTTAGAAAATCGCGGCGAAGGAGTTACTTGTCGACGCTGGCGGCAGGAGCGGGTTTGCTGTCGGACGTGCTCCCGGATTTGGTTTCCGGCTTCGACTCCGGCTTGCCACCGGTCTTGCTTGCGTGTCCGTTCTTGGGATCGGGCGCGGAAGCTTTGCCGCTTCCGTAGTCGTTAATGTACCAACCGGAACCCTTGAATTTCAGCGTAGGAGCCGACACCAGCCGTTCCACTTCGCCACCGCATTCCGGGTGCAGGGTGAGGGGTTCATCGGAGAACTTCTGAAGGACGTCGAAGCTTTTCCCGCACCGATGACACAGATATTCGTAAAGCGGCATAAAGTAAGGTAGAACTGCCCCTACAAGCTGCTTTCATTATAACCCACGTCGTATTAGGCGGCGGCGCGAGTTACTGCCGCGCGGAGTCGTCCGCCTGTAGCTTGCCGGGGTCGCCTGCGATCCGCAGCTCTGTGGAGCCGTTTGTGAGCACAATCAGCAGTTTGCCATCGTTCTGGGTGGCGCCGCGTCCGGTGTAGCTTTCGTCTTCGGTGAGCAGGTTGAGACCGGTGAGTTTGAGCTGTGGAACGCCCCGCCTCCACGCCAGGCTATAGTCGCCACTGGCGCGGCAGGGCGCAACGGCGCCGAAGTCCAGGGCGGTTCCGGAAAACGTTCCCGCCGAAGTCAGGTTGGCCACCAATTGCGCGCCGACGCCGGAAGTCGCGAACGAGCCCGCCGCATCCAGCCCGCCGGATTGCCATGGCACGTTCTTCACCTGGCCCGTGAAGCGGTACGCGGGCAGCAAGCCATTCAGATTCACCGCCAGGCGCCCCTTGATGGCAGCGTGGGCCAGCCTGGCCTCGAAGGCGCCGAACTCCACTCGACCCGCATCCCATTGCAGATGCGAGCGCACGCCGTCCAGACGGGCGCCATCGAGCGCCAGGTGTTCGACCTGAACGGTGCCCTCCACCTGGCGCGCCTTCAGCCAATCGGGCAGCGTGCTGCGGCCCAGAGCGCGCTCGAGCAGGCTCGATCCGCGCCGCAGCGCGGGCAGGCATTCCGCTTCCACTTGGGCTGCGTCCCACTCGGCGGCATGCAGGTGCAGGCGGTGCGGGTGCGGCACGCCCGGCAGGTACGCGTAATCGCCGGTGAAGCGCAGTTTGCCGGCGACGCCGCGCAGCCGGTCAAGGGTCACACGAGCGCCATCGATCTCGACGCGTGCAGAATCGATCAGCAGCGGATCGGCAAGGCCATCGACGGGGACTTCGGCCTGGTTCACCTGCAAGCTGCCGGTCCATCCCGCCGTGTCGTCGTCGCGATGGTAGTGCAACTGGCCGCTCCAATCGCCGCTCCGAACCTGTTCCAGCCAGGGGACGGCCGCCAGAGCAACCTGCGGGCGCAGCGCGGCCACTTTCATGCGCGCGGCGGAGATGGCGATGTCGAATGCACCCTCGCCGAAGTCGTAATCGGCTTCCACCTGCGCCTGGTCCTGGCCCGCGGTCCGCACCAGCACCGGGGCCAACCGGGCATGGCCCTCCCCAAGTACGATGCTGGCCTGATCGAGAATCAGCGGCGGTGCATCCGGGATAGTGACTGCCGCGTCGTGCAGCGCCAATCCGCCCTGCAGGCTGCCCGCGCCGGAGTAGCCGATGGCGCCATCCACCGTGCCGTCCAATTGCAACTTGGGCGGCGCTTCGAGCCCCATGTGCCGTGCCAGTTCCAGCAATGGACCCAGCGGAAAACGATTCCAGTGGAGCGACACAGCCCAGCGCGGCTGCGCGAGGTAATTGCTCGCGTGCAATCGCACCTCGAGCGGCAGCGCCGCTCCGTTCACCGACCCAGACTCGATTTCCAGCTCCTGGCCCGGCAAATTCAGTCGGCCGCGCACGTCGAGCGGCCAACCCTGCCCATACGGCGGCATCAGATCCCAGCGGTGTACATCTTCGATATTGAGCCGGCCGGCGATGCCGATCTGGTCGATCGGCCCGGCCAGGTGCAGCCGCGCCGAAATCCTCCCGTGCACGCCACCGGCCTGGCCGCGCAGCAGCACCGTCATCTCGCCCAGCAGAGTGCGCTCGATCTCCAGGTTGAGGTCCACTCGCTCCGGCGCCACGTACCAGCGGCCCCGCAAACGGAATTCGCCCAAGCCCTGGCGCGGTTCGATCGCTGCGCGCCGGCTGGGCCGAGCAATCAAGAGACCATCCGCCTCCCACCGCTCCCGGCGGAGAAATGTCGAGATCGGTTTCGGTCAGATAGAACACCGACTTCTCGTCGCCGAACTTGAAATGGATGCGGCTGTTGCGCACGTGCAGCGATGGCGTGCGGCTCATCACGGAGCGATTGACCAGCGATGCAAAATTCCAGCGGCCCCACTCCGAGGCTGGGCCGGACTTGGCCAGGTTAATGCTCGCGCCATCCAGCCTGATGGATGCGACCACGAAACGGCCCCCGGCCAGCGACCACAGGCTGGGCCGCACCGTCATCGTGTCCATGTACGCGATTGGTTCCTGGCCGATGGATGGGTCTTCGTGGATCACCACGTCGTCCACCGAAAATCCCGGACCGCTGAACAGGCTGAAGCGCACCCGCCCCCGGAATTCCACGCGCCGCCCCAAGGCGCGTTCTAGCGAACCTCGCAAGCGCTCGCCGTACGAGCCGGTGTCGATGTAGGGCACGACAATGCCGGCCACCGCCACCAGCGCCGCGAAACTCCGGCAAATTTCCACACCGTGCCGGCGCGCAGTTTCATGGCTCGGCCTCGAGCAGGGCGCGGTACGCCGCGGGATCGTCGATATCCGCCCGCACGCCCGGGTCGTCCACGATCCACGAATTCGGTGACGCCGCGTGCGCGCGCACCACATCGCGCGCGGCGCCGGACTCCGCCAGTGCCAGGAACTCCGCAATCAAGCCGCGTGAAAACCAGATGGGATGCCCGTTGCATCCGCGGTAACGCGGTACGCGCAGCAGCGCGCGTGGTGGGGCATGCTTTAGCTCGCCCGCCTCATTGTCCTTGCCGGCTCTGACGTCCACACCCAACAGCGCGTCGATCGTCTGCATCTTCACCGCCGGATGGTCCACCAGCGTGAAGAGCACGCCTTCGGCGTTTTCCGGCACCACGCGCAACCCGCACTGCATGGAACCGGTTTGGCCGCTCTGCCAATGCTCATTTTCGACCAACGTCGCCGCCCGGCCGCTGGCGGCGCGGACCTCCTGCGCCGCCGCTCCCAGCACCACGATCACCGGGGCACACCGCGCCTGGAATAGGCCGACCAGGGTATCCAGAAACGATTCGCCGCGGTAGCGCAGCAGCGCCTTCGGCGTCCCCATGCGGCGCGATTCGCCGGCGGCCAGAATGAGCCCGGCGGTCACTGCGAGACGGCGCGCGGCGCGCTTCCGGCCAGCACCGAAAGCGAGAGCGCCGGCCAGTTGGACGCCGCGTTGCGGCGCACCGCAATCATCTCCGCCGCCACCGCGATAGCGATCTCTTCGGGCGAAATCGCGCCGATGTCCAGGCCCATGGGGGCGTGGACGCGCTCGAAGGCGGCGCGCGGAATGCCTTCCTTCTCCAATTCCTTTACCACGTTGAGAACTTTGCGCTTGCTGCCGATCATGGCGATATAGCGCGCCGGCGTCCCCACCGCCAGCTTCAGCACGCGCATATCGTCGCGATGGCCGCGGGTGACGATGATCAGGAAGCTGGTCTCATTGATGGCCAGCGTGGGAAACACGGCCTCGTATTCGCCCGCGTGCACCGCGGCGGCTTCCGGAAAGCGCTCGCGGTTGGCGAAGCTCTCGCGGTCGTCGATCACCACGGTCGAGAAACCGGCCAGCGTGGCTACTTTCGACAGGCTCTTGGAGATGTGTCCCGCGCCGAAAATAAACGCGTGTGGGATGGGCAGCACCGCTTCCACGAAAACGTCAAGCTGGCCGCCGCAGATCAGGCCGTTGTCATAAGCCGCATCCTGGCCCAGGCTGAACGTGAGATGCTTCGGCTTTTCGGTTTCCATTACTTCACGCGCAGCGTTCCAGACCTCGGCTTCCACGCAGCCGCCGCCGACGGTGCCTACCATGGAGCCGTCCTCGCGCACCAGCAGCTTGGCGCTTTCGTAGCTGGGAATCGAGCCGCGCACCTCCACGATGGTGGCCAGCGCGCACTTTTGACCGAGCCCGCGCAGGCGCACCAACTCCTCGAATACATCCATTACGTTGCGATTATAACGTGCGGAGGTAGGGCATGCTTTAGCTTGCCGGTTTTTCGTTCTAGAGTAGACTAAAAAGATCGGTTCGCATCACGGAGGGAGTCGAACCTGTTATGCCCGTTCGCATCGTCCAAGTCGACGCTTTCACCAATCGGCCTTTCGCCGGCAATCCGGCGGCGGTTTGCGTGCTTTCCGAACCGCGAGCGGATGCCTGGATGCGCGACGTAGCGCGCGAGATGAACCTCTCGGAGACCGCCTTCCTGCACCCTGAAAACGGCGGTTACCGCCTGCGCTGGCTCACGCCCGCGGTGGAAGTGGACCTGTGCGGCCACGCCACCGTCGCCAGCGCGCACGTGCTGTGGGAAGACGGCCACTTACCGGAGGGCCGGCAGGCTCGCTTTCAAACGCGCAGCGGCGTGCTGCTGGCGGACCGGCGCGGCGAATGGATCGAGCTCGATTTTCCGGCCAAGATCGCGGCTACCGTAGAAACGCCGGCGGGCATGATCGCTGCGCTCGGCGTCAAAGCCAATAACGTCGCGAAGAATCAGTTCGATTATCTGGTGGAAGTGGCATCGGAAGAGGAAGTGCGCGCCGCCGCCCCCGATTTCACCGCGCTAAAGAAAGTTGGCGCGCGCGGCATCATCGTCACCGCCCGCGCCTCCACAACCGGTTTCGATTTCGTCTCGCGGTTCTTCGCGCCCGGCTCCGGCATCGATGAAGACCCTGTCACCGGCTCGTCGCACACCGCCCTGGGACCTTACTGGGCGGAGCGCCTGGGCAAGACGGAATTCACCGCCTATCAGGCATCCGCGCGCGGCGGCGTGGTCCGCGTGCGGGTCAACGGCGACCGCGTAATCCTCGGCGGGCAGGCGGTCACCGTAATGCGGGCGGAGTTGCTGGCATAGGCGGGGAAAGAGCGGAAAGCTCGTCTCTTTTTTCCTACGAGGAGGTAAGCCATGAGGACCGTCTGGCAGTTTCTTCTCGGCCTCGCGCTGGGCGCGGCTGGTTTGGTCGTCTGCCTCTACGGCGGTGTTTTGGTGAGGGATCAGCCAGACTGGCGAACGGCCGCAGCAGTCCTGGTGCTTTTGGCGACCACTCAGTGGATTTCATATTTTGCCTTCCGCCGCCATATCGCACTACAGGTTCTCTGCAGCCCGCGACCACAGGCACCGTGCTATATCCGATTGGATATAATTAGAGCGTGCGGCCAGTGCGGTTCCTCGGCGACTCGCTCCAGTGTCTGCGGGACTTCCCTGAGCATGCGCGACACGATGCGGGCTACCAACTGGACAAGGTGCAGCGTGGGATGCAGCCGGACGATTTCAAACCACTGGCCGCCGTTGGCAAGGGTGTCGAGGAGATTCGCATAACGGACGACAGCGGCGCTTACCGCGTGATCTACGTGGCGCGGAGCTCGGAGGCGGTATATGTGCTGCACGCTTTCCAGAAGAAGTCGCAAACCACTCCGAAGAAGGAAATCGACACTGTCAAGAGACGGTTCGCGCAATTGTCGAGAGGTGCTAAATGAGTAAATCCGAAAGCTACGCCAGTGTTTGGGATGCCATCGCGGACACGCCTGGGCAGGCGGCGAACCTGCGGGCACGGGCCGAACTGATGCAGCAAATCGCGGCCTTCGTGAAACAGAAGGCTTGGACGCAGGTAGAGGCGGCTAGCCGCTGTGGGGTGACTCAGCCGCGGATGAACGATCTGCTCCGCGGCAGGGTCTCGCGCTTCTCGCTGGACGCGTTGGTCAACATCTCCACGGCGCTGGGCTGCCGCGTGCGAGTCGATATCGAGGCCGCATGATAGACGTAACGCTGGTGAGGGTGGCATTCAGGCAGACTGAGCCATGACTGCGCTGCCCGCTGAGTTGTCAACTTAATCCGTCATGAACGCACTGCTATTGAAACAATACCGGCAACTGGAGCTGGTGGACATGCCGACCCCTGCGCCCGGCGCTGGCGAGTTGCTTGTGCGGGTGCATTCCTGCGGCATTTGCGGCAGCGACGTGCACGGCTTCGATGGCAGCACTGGGCGCCGCCAGCCGCCGCTGGTGATGGGGCACGAAGCCGCGGGGATGGTAGCCGGCGTGGGCGCGGGCGTAACCGGCTTCCGCGATGGCGATCGCGTCACCTTCGATTCCACGGTGTATTGCGGCTCGTGCTTTTTCTGCGCTCGCGGCGAATTCAACCTCTGCGACAACCGCCAGGTGCTGGGCGTATCCTGCGGCGATTACCGCCGCCACGGCGCCTTCGCCGAGTGCGTGGTGGCGCCGGCGCGCATCGCTTACCATTTACCCGATGCGCTGCGCTTCGAGCACGCGGCTATGATCGAAGCCGTTTCGGTGGCCGTACACGCGGTGGGATTGACGCCGGTGCGGTTGGGCGATTGCGCGCTGGTGGTGGGCGCCGGCATGATCGGCACGCTGGCGCTGCAGGCGCTCAGGCTGGCCGGCTGCGCGCAGATCATCGTCGCCGATGTGGATTCGGGCAGGCTGGGGATGGCGTGCCAACTCGGCGCGACCGCCGTCGTCAATCCCAAGGAGAGCGACGTGGCGGATTTCGTCCGCGAACGGACTGGCGGACGCGGCGCGGATGTCGCCGTGGAAGCGGTCGGCGCCACCGAACCGATTCAGAACGCTATTGCGGCGCTGCGCAAGGGCGGCGCGCTAACGCTGGTGGGCAATATCGCGCCTAAGATCGAGCTGCCGCTGCAAGCCGTGGTTACGCGCCAGCTTCGCCTGTTCGGCTCCTGCGCTTCTTCGGGCGAATATCCAACCTGCATCGATCTGCTGGCGCGCGGCGCCATCCGCGTCGAGCCACTCATCAGCGCCATTGCCCCGCTCGCCGAAGGCCCGGCGTGGTTCGACCGCCTGTACGCCCGCGAGCCTGGCTTGATGAAAGTGATTTTGCAGCCGTAGGGACTCCCTCGCACCAACCGCGCCCTGACGGTAGCGGCTCCGTTCGACAGCCATTCGGAGCCGCGACCGTCAGGGAGCGGTTGCCGGCGCGCGGTGCCGACGCCCGCGACCGCAGATTGCTCTTTCAGGTCCGTGCCTGTTTCGCGAATGCTTCAGCGGTGATTTGGTAGACATAATTGTCGTGACCGCGCGCATCGTCGGGCCTTGTTCCCACACGAACTCCGCCTATTTTCTCCACCGCCCTCTGCGAGCGCAGGTTCTGTGGACCGACCACCAGGATCACGCTGTTTACGAATCTGAAAGCGTGCCGTAGCAGGAGCCGTTTCATTTCCCGGTTGTAGATACCGCCCCAGTGGGACCTGGCCAGAAACGTCCATCCGATTTCGATCTCGCTTTTTGCTTCGTCGTATCCGCAGAATCGCGTCGACCCGATGACGCGGCCGTCTTTGGCATCCCTGACGAGGAACGCCCCGCCGGATGCCATGGCCCCACGGAAAAATCCCTGGAACACCGTTTCCTGGTAGCGGTCTCTGGCCGGATGCTGCTCCCAAATGAGCGGATCGGAAGCTACTGCGTAAAGGTCGTGAAAATCTTCCTCGCCAAGCGGCCTGAGTTCCACCAGTTCGCCTTTCAGGATGGGTTGGAGATCAAAGCTCATTTCTCGATTCTGCCCTCGAACTTTGGATGTATCATCTCTTGTATTGATTCGTATATTGATCAGGGTGTTGCGGCTGACGCGGGAATACTCTCGAGGAGCGCGGCTGGCCTAACCAAATGCCGGAGGGGAGCGTCCAATGGCCATGACTGGTTTCGCAGAACTGCGCCAGGATTTCGCTTACAGTGTCCGCATGCTCGCCAAGAGCCCCGGCTACTCGGCCGTGGCTGTGGTTTCGCTGGCACTGGGCATCGGCGCCAACACCGCCGTCTTCAGCCTGATCGATTCGGTGATCTTGAAGATGCTGCCGGTGCGCAACCCGCAGGAACTGGTGGCGCTGACCGATCCCACCGAGTCGGGCGTGGGGATCGGGACCAGCACCGGCGAGCGGAGCATCCTTTCCACGCGCGAATTCGAGGCACTGCGCGACCGCACCGAGACCTTCGCTGGCGTCCTGGCGGCGCAGGCGGAACTGGATCACGATAACGCCAGCGTCAACGGCGGGCCGCCGGAAGAGATTCACACCCGGCTGGTCAGCGGCAATTACTTTTCCGTTCTGGGCGCCAATGCGCTGGTGGGCCGCGCGTTTTCGGGCGCCGACGAACGTGGCCCCGGATCGGCGCCGTACGCGGTCCTCAGCTACGCCTACTGGCAGCGGCGCTTCGGCGGCGCGTTTTCCGCCATCGGAGCGCGCATGCGCGTGGCCAGAGCCGATCTCACCGTAGTCGGCGTCACTCCGCCGAGTTTTCATGGCGAACAGATCGGAGCCGCGCCGGACGTATGGGTTCCCCTCGACATGCAACCGCAACTTATGCCGGGCCGCATGTGGCTGCAGGACGACCCAGGACGCATCGCCGAAAAGGTCATGTGGCTGCAGGTCATCGGCCGCCTCAAACCGGGCGTTTCGCGCCAGCAGGCGCAGGCCAACGTGGATGTGGTCTTCAAACAAATCGTGGCGGAGGAGTTCTGGCAGCTCAGCCGCAGCCAGCCCACAATTCTGAAGCAGAACCTGAAGCTGCATGATGCCGGCAACGGTGTCTCCAGCCTGCGCGGCGATTTCGCCGATCCACTCTATGTGCTGATGGCGGTGGTGGCGCTGGTGCTGCTGATCGCCTGCGCCAATGTAGCTAACCTGTTGCTGGCTCGCGCCACGGCGCGTCAAAAGGAGATCGGTGTGCGCCTCGCGCTGGGCGCCGGCCGGGCGCGCGTGGTGCGCCAGTTTCTGGTCGAAAGCCTGGTGCTTGCCATAGCCGGCGGTGTGGCCGGCGCTGCGTTCGCCGCCGCCGGCGTCAAGCTTCTGGTGCTCATGGTCTCGAGCGGGTCCGATCCGTTGACACTCGACATTCGCCCTGACCTCAAGGTACTGCTCTTCACCACCGGCATCTGCCTGTTCACCGGCCTGATTTTCGGACTCGCGCCGGCGTGGCAATCGTCCCGCGTCAATGTCAGCCGCACGCTTAAGGAAGCGGGCCGCGGCCTCACCGGCTCGAGCGCGCGCATCGGGCTAGGAAAGATTCTGGTGATCGGACAGATCGCACTTTCTACGGTGCTCCTGATCGGCGCCGGTTGGTTCGTGCGCACGCTGCGTAACCTGGAAAACGTCGATCTGGGCTACTCGCGCGACCGGCTCATAGTGGTCAGCGCCGACCTACTTTCGGCCGGTTACTCGGGCGACAAGCTGCCCATTGCGTACGAAGACCTGCGCGACCGCTTGGCTCGCATTCCTGGCCTCCGCGCGGTGACTTACTCGACGAACGGCCTCTTCAGCGGCGATGAATCGGGCGACGAAGTCAGCGTAGAAGGCTATACGTCGAAAAACAACGCCGACCTGCACAGCGGCTTCGATGAAGTGGGCCCCGGTTATTTCGCAAGCGTCGGTATTCCGTTGCCGCTCGGCCGCGACATCGGGCCACAGGACACGGCAAGCGCCGAATCCGTCTGCGTGGTGAACGAAACCTTCGCCAAGTTCTATTTCGGTGGATCGAACCCTATCGGTAAGCACGTTACCGATGAGTTCCCGGATAATCGCAAGACCTTCACGATTGTCGGTGTGGCACGCGATGCGCGCGACCACAACTTGAACGAAAAGATCCGCCGCCGCTTCTACCTGGCCGCGCGGCAGCCGTTGGGCGAGTTCCCCGGGTACCTGCACTATGAAATTCGCACCATGGGCGACACAGCGCCCCTGATCGAGGCGTCGCGCAAAGCGATGCTGGCGTTTGACCCGGCCATCAAGGTTGGTACGCCGCGAACCATGGAAGCGCTGCTCGACGACAACCTGCGTCAGCAGCGCATTATCGCGCAGCTTTCCACCGCGTTCGGCGCGCTCGCTTTAGTGCTGGCGGCGATCGGCCTTTACGGCGTGCTCTCCTACGGAGTCGCGCGCCGCACCAATGAAATAGGTATCCGTATGGCGTTGGGCGCGCAAGGTGGCAGCGTGGTCCGCATGATTCTCCGCGAAACCGCCGCGTTGATCGCCATTGGCTTAGCGGTCGGCATCCCGGCCAGCCTCGCCTGTGCGAAGCTCATCCAGAGTAAGCTCTTCGGACTCAAGCCCGCCGACCCACTTACTCTTTCGGTTGCGCTCGGTGTATTAGTTGCCGTTGCCCTGGCATCCGGATGGCTCCCCGCCCGCCGCGCGGCGAAAGTAGACCCGCTGACAGCGCTGCGATATGAGTAGACAGCGTTGGCGCCGCCTGCCCGTGCATCATCCGGGGCAGCCATGATGGCAGCCTCGACACGGCCGGCTTGACAGCCCGGCCGCGCTACTGCTCTATCGGTGTCACCGGATCTAACAGCATCCAGAAGACGACACCAGTGAGATACACGCCGGCGGAAACATAGAATGTCAGATTCCAGTTACCGTGCGTCCATCGCAGTAAGTAGCCGATAACCACGGGCGCTACGAAGCCGGCGAAGTTACCCCACATGTTCATGGCGCCGGAAAGCGTGCCGGCGAACTTGCCGCCGACGTCCATGGCCGCGCCCCAGGCGCCGGGCATCACCAGGTCGTTGCAGAAACTCGCCATGGCGATGGCCAGCATGGCCGACAGCGGATCCGTCCGGGTGGTCGAGAACACCAGGAACGCGGCTGCGCCCGCGAAGCCGAGGCTCGCCATGATGCGGCGGGCCCACGTCACGCTGATGCTGTGCCGCCGCAGCCAGCTACCCGCCACCACTGAAGCCGGATTGCCCAAGCCGCCGACGAAAAGCGGCAGGATGCCGAGCCAGGCCGTGGCGCCGATCTCGACGTGGCGCGATTCGCGCAGATAAGTGGGCAGCCAGGTGATGTAGAAATACCATCCGTAGGAGAGCGAGAAATATTGCCAGCAGAGCATCCACACCTGGCGCGAGCGCATCAGTTTGCCCCAGGGAACGTCGCCGTGGCCGGTGGCCAGCGTGGCGCTTTGGCTCAGCAGGCGGCGCTCGGCATCGTTTAAGTGCGTGTTGTCCCGCGGATCGTTGCGATACCAGCGGTAGAACAACACCGCCCAGAGCACGCCCAGCAGGCCGAAGAGCGCGAAGGCGTTGCGCCATCCCACGTAGCTCATCACCAGCGCCACCAGCGGCGGAGTGAAGGCGCCGCCCCAGCGCGCGCTCAGCCACATGATGCCCTGCGCGCGCACTTTTTCGTGGGCCGGAAGCCACGTGGTGAAGGCCTTCGTCAGGTTGGGAAAGCAGCCCGCCTCGCCGGCGCCGAACAGGAACTGGGTGGTGGTGATGGAGACCAGGTTCCACGCACGCCCGGTGGCGGCGGTGAAGAACGACCACCACAGCACGATGCGAAGAAGCACGCTGCGTGGGCCCAGCCGGTCGCCGAGATAGCCGCCCGGCATTTCGAACAGGGAATAGGCCAGCGCAAAGGCGCCGAAGGCCCAGCCCATTTGAGAATGCGAAAGGCCGAGATCGTGGCGGATGAACAGCGCCGCATAGGAGATGGAGACGCGATCGATATAGGTGAGGATGGCCAGGGTGACGGCGAAGACGATCACCCAGTAGCGAACGCGCGTGGGGCGCTCAGTGGTGGCAACGCCGGCGGGGCTCATTCCCGCTGCCGCGGCCGGATGCTGAAGTGATACACCAGCGCACCCGCGCCCACGGTGGCGAACGCAGTGAGCGACGCGACCGTCGCTTCCTTAACGCCGAAGATCACCATAGCGGCGCCTACCAGAATATACGAAACCGGCAGCAGCGGGTAAGCGAAGTCGATCGGCCGCAACCGCTGCCAGCCCGGCCGCTTGCGGCGGAACACCATCAGCGCAGCCACCGAAAGCACGGTAAAGATGGTCAGGCTCATGCCGATGTAAGTCAGCAGGTCGCGAAACGAAGTCAACGTCATCAGCATGGCGCAAAAGCCTTGGCTGAGAATGGCGAAGACCGGGGTGTGATACCGCGCGTGGACCTTGCCGGCCGCCGGAAAGAACGCGCGGTTTTTGGCCATGGCGTAATAGACGCGCGGCCCGATGGTCAGCTCGGCGTTCACGGTGGCGACGATCGAGAGCGCCATCAGCGCGGAAAACACGCCCGCGACGCTCGGGCCGAAGAGGTTCGAGGCCGAGAGCGCGCCCACTTTGATGACGCCTTTCATCTGTTCGAGCGGCGTGGAGTAGATGTAAACCACATTCAGCCCGAGGTAGAGCACGGCCACCAGCGCGCTGCCCGCCGCCAGCGCCGCCGGCAGTGTGCGTTCCGGCCGGCGCACCTCTTCGGCTACATACGTCGCCGCGTTCCAGCCGCTGTACCCGAACATCACCCAGAGCAGGCTGATGGCGAACTGCGCCGGCAGCGAGGCGGTGGATGTGCGCACCACGTGCTGCGAAAAGTGGCTCCAGTTCCCCGTGCCGAACGCGAGTCCCAGCACCACGAACCCGACGATCACGCAGATCTTTGTGCCGGTGAGTGAGTTTTGCACCTTGGCGGTAAGACCCACGCCCAGGCAGTTGAGGATGGTGAGAAGCGCGATCAGGCCGCACGCCACCGCCTGGGCCGGCCCCAGGTGCAGCGAAAACATTCCCGAGCCGAGCACGATCGGGGTGTTGGCCTGCGACAGCACCGGAAAAAAGTGGCTGAGGTATTCGGTGAACGCCAGCGCCGTCACCGCGATCGGCGCCGAAAAGCCGGCGAAGAAGGAGACCCAGCCGGTCATGAATCCCCATTCCGGACCAAAGGCGTGCGTCAGGTAAACGTACTCGCCGCCCGAGCTGGGAAAGTTGACGCCTAGCTCCGAGTAGCTGAGGGCGCCGGCAAAAGCGAACAGCGCTCCGGCCGTCCAGCAGGCGATGATCAGCCCCGCGCTTCCCAGGTCGCCTGCCATGAAACCCGTGGTGGCGAAGATGCCAGTGCCCACCATGTTGGAGACCACCAGCGCGGTGGCGCTGAAGAAGCCAAGCTGACGAAGCAACCCCGGGCGGGAGGTCTGCGTTTGTGTGAGCGGCATGCGCGGCCTAAGGACCCGTTCTATTACAACTGTGCCAACCGCTCCCTTACGGTCGCGGCTCCGATGCGCCTTTCAGAGCCGCGACCGTAAGGGAGCGGTTGCCGGCGGTCCAACTGGTTAATCCATGCGGGGCCCTACAGGCTATTGTAGATGAGTCGCGTGCGTAGTCTACTGGCTCTTGGGGCGCGCGTAGAAGCTGGCCGTGAAATCGTAGAGGGAACGCTCCGGCTTTTCGCTTCGAAGATGTTTCAGGATGCCCTCTTTGTCCGCTTCGCTGCGTTCCTGGCCAAGTTTGAACTTGCCTTCCAGTAATTCAATCTCCAGCTCAAAACCGAGAATGCCTCCGATGAGGCCGGATGTGTAGCTTCGAGGCAGGCTGGCGAGATCGTACGGCGAATTCGGCTCCTCGAACTTGCGGATGAGCTTGGTGAGCAAATCGCGCATCGCTTCCTCGCCGGTCACGGCCTTCAGTTTGCCGGTGGCATGGACCACGGCGAAGTTCCAGGTGGGAACGACTTCAGTTTTGGCGTACCACGTCGGCGAGATATAGGAGTGAGGTCCGTGAAAGACGATAACCGCCCTTCGTCCAGCAAGAATGGCCTCGGTCTGCGCGTTCTGGCGCGATATATGACCGTAGATCGCGCCGTTCTGGCCAGTGGTACGGTCCAGCACAACCGGAATATGAGTGATGCGCAGGGTTGGCTCCGATGTGACCAGATCGACGAAGGAGAACTCATCCATCAAGTCGTGCAGCAGCTTGCGGTCCTCGACGAGCTGGACCTTGGGAATATAAACCGATTCTGCGGGTGAAGAATTCGTTTGCGCCTCCAGGTCGAAACCAGCCACGACCATGCCTGCCAGCATACTGCGTCTATTCATGCGCGCGCTCCCCTCTCAGGTTATAGTAATGGTCCGGGCGGCCGATGTCAGCATGCCGCGCCATAATCGTCCTATGCTTGTGCTTGCCTCGCAGTCGCCGCGCCGCAGTGAAATTCTGCGCCAGGCCGGAATTCCATTTACCGTACGGCCGGTGGAGGTGGATGAAACGCCGCTCGACGGCGAAAGCCCACGCGCTTATGTGGAGCGCCTGGCGCTGGCCAAAGCGTTGGCGGCGCCGGCCGGGCCGCAGGAAACGGTGCTGGCCGCAGACACAACCGTGACCATTGACGGCACGCTGCTTGGCAAACCAGTTGACGCGGCCGACGCCCGCCGAATGCTGGCGCTGCTTTCCGGCAGGCGGCACGATGTGCTCACCGGCATCTGTTTGCGGAGAGGCGATTCACTGATCCGCGACTACGCATCCACCGCGGTTTGGTTTCAGCCGCTCAGCTTCCACGAAATCGATGAGTACGTGGCTAGCGGCGAACCCGACGGCAAGGCCGGAGCCTACGCCATCCAAGGGAGGGCCTCGAAGTTTGTCGAGAGAATCGGAGGCTGCTATTTCAATGTGATGGGCCTGCCGGTTTCATTGGTCTATCGCCACCTGGTGCGGTTGGGCTGAAACTACGGTCAGAGGACAACGGCGAGCGCGCGGAAAATGGCCTCCGCCGCCAGCGTCGACCACAGGCTCAAATAGGCGCCCAGCGACGTGGCGACCATCAGCACCACCAGCAACAGAAAGCCGGCCCGCGCGATCTCCCGGTAGAGGGCGATCGGAATGCGCGCGGCCAGCAGCAGCTTGGAGCCATCGAGCGGCGGCACCGGCAGCAGATTGAACAACGCCAGGTAGAGGCTCAACCACACTCCGCGTTGCGCGAACCCCGAAAGGCCGGGCGCGTTGCGGGCGGCGGCGATGGCCACCGCGGCCAGCAGCACCGCCATCACGACGTTGCTGGCCGGCCCGGCGAGCGCCACCGCCGCCATGCCGTTCAGACCCCCGCGCAGCTTGGCCGGATTGGTGGAAACAGGCCGGCCCCAACCGAGGAAGCCGGCTCCGGTGAGCGAGGTCAGAAATGGCAAGAGGGCAGTGCCGATCCAATCCACGTGGGCCAGCGGGTTCAGGGTGACGCGCCCCTGATTGCGCGGCGTGTCGTCGCCCAACCGGGTAGCCACCCAGGCGTGCGCAAACTCGTGCGGCGCGGTGAGCATCCATAGCAGCAGAACGTTGATCAACGCGTACTGGACTTGTGCTAGATGCAGTCTGTTTCCATTTCCCGGCCCGTTTAGTCGCGCCGCGCAACAGCGGCCCATAGTAAGAGCAGAGCGGCCACTGCCACAACCGCGACTATCGCCGTGATTCCGATACCCTGATTCTAACGTGGTGCGAATTGCACCGTGGCCGAGAGGTTACGCCGCCAAAGAATTACGCCGCGGAAGAATTAAGAACAGGATATCGGGCCAAAGGTCCGTGGGCGATTCCGCAATTGGGCGGCGGTTGCAATTCAACACGGTCGAGCCTGGATGTGTTCAAGATCACATTCCCGGTTAATTCTGATGAAAATCTTTGCCCTCCCATGGAAGAAAACCTTGATCTGAGCTATCGCGTTTTGGTACATCTGTTCGCATGGCAACCAAACCGCACGCGCTCACCGCTGTCGAGGGCGCTTTCGTCTTAGTAGGTTCCGGTGAAGCTTCTCATTCATCCGCACAGATTGCGGACACCAGCAAGAAGCTGCAGGACTTCTTTTCGCAAACAGTCGCCAAGAACGATCCCGGCAAGCTACCCGAGCCCGATCTTTGCAGTTTAGGACTGGAGAAGTCGGGCGCCAAGCTATACCGCTTCTATTGGTTCAACCTCTTCACCATAGGCGGAAAACAATACGGCCTCGGAGCCAACCTTCATAGTAAGGGCGTCTTGGGAAGTATGTGGATGACGGGATTGAAGGTAACAGACACTCCCGAACTTCACCCGCATCGCGCGCCCACCATCCCGAACCAGCCGGCGTGGCTCGCTGCACTGAAGAAACTGGTTGCAAATGGGACGTTCCATAACAAGCTGAAGAAGTAGGCGGTGGCGCGCACATCCGCGGCAACCTTTCTGTGCCGGCAATTCGCAACCTGCGCAAACGGCCTATTCGTCGCGCAGAGCGGAGGCGGGGTCGGTGTGCATGGCGCGCAAGGCCGGGAACGCGCTGGCGGCGAAGGCCACGCACAGCAGCGCCGCGGTGGCTACGGCCAGCGTGACGGGGTCACTGGGGCCGACGCCGAACAAGAGGGCGGCGACGATCGGCCGCATCGCCAGGCACGCGGTGAGCCCGAGCGCGGCGCCGAGGGCGGACAAACGCAGCGCACGCCCCGTGATCATGCGGAACACGCTGACCGGCTGCGCTCCTAGAGCCATGCGGATGCCGATTTCGCCGCGGCCGGCGGTGACCAGGTAGGAAAGCACGCCGTAGAGTCCTACGGCCGCCAGCACCAGCGCCAAGGTGGCGAATCCGCCCAGCACCTGCATCTGAAAGCGCTGCCGCGCCACGGCTTCGGCCATCACCGCGTCCATGGTTTTGAAGTCCACCGCGATTTCGTGGTCCACCCCGCTCACGGCCGAACGCACCGCGCCTGCCAGACTGGCCGGGTCTAGCGGGGTGCGAATCATCAGCGCGGGTAGCAACAGGCGGTTGGCCTGCGTGTAGCAGACGTAAGCCTGCGGCATGGGCGGCTCCATGAGGCTGTCCTGGCGCACATCGGCCGCCACGCCCACCACGGTCAACCAAGGGGCGTTTTTCGCGTACATGCTGTCGAACTGAATGCGATCGCCCAGAGGGCTGCGCCGAGGCCAATACCGGCGCGCCATTTCGGAGCTGACGATCGCCACGCCGGCGCTCGATGTGATGTCGGCATCGGTGAAGTCGCGGCCGTTCATAATGCGAATGCGCAGGGCGCGGAGATAGCCGGAGCTGATGACGCTATAAATCGCGTCGACATCGCTGGGGAGTTTGCGGCCCTCCACCTTGAATGAACCGTCGCTGTTAAAGATTCCCAGCGGAGGGCTGTCGGTAGTGCCGGCGGCCTGCACGCCGGGAATGGCCCGGACGCGCGCCAGCAGGCTGGCATACTTGGCCCGCAACCGGGGAGCTTCCGTGTCGTCACCCGTGGAAGCGAACGAGAGGGTCGCGGTCAGCACGTGATCGGAGCGGAAGCCCGGATTGACGGCGCGCAACCGCAGAAAGCTGTTCACCAGCAGGCCGGCGCCCGCCAGCAGCACCAGAGAGAGGCACACCTCGGAGACCACCAGCGCCGATTGCGTGCGATGCGACTGCCGGCCGGCAGTGTAAGTACGGGAGCCGACCTTGATGGCCTCGTTCATGTTCATGCGGGCGGCGCGCCAGGCGGGCAGCAGGCCGAAAAGCACGCCGGCGGCAGCCGCGGTAGCGAGCGCGAAGACCAGGACCCCCAGGTCGATGCGAATGTCCGCGGCACGGGGCACCTCGGCCGGAAGCAGGGCTTTTAGCAGGTCCGTGGACCACAGCGCGATCAGCAGTCCGCCCGCGCCGCCTGCCAACGCCAGCACCAGGCTCTCTGTCAACATCTGTCCAAACAGGCGCAGGTGGCCGGCCCCCAGGGCGCGCCGCACCGCCAGTTCGCGGGCCCGCGCCGTTACCCGCACCAGCAGCAGGTTAGCCACATTGACGCACACGATCAGCAGTAGGAAGCCGACCGCGCCGAATAGCACCAGCAGCGCCGGCCGCACTTTCCCCACGGTATGCTCGGCGAGCGAAACGATGGAGACGTCCTTAGCCATGAAAGGGCCCGGTTCAAGCAGGTACAGCCGGTGCATGATCGCGCCGAGGTCACTCTGGGCCTGGGCGAAACTCACGCCTGGGCGCAGCCGGCCGATCGCCTGGTAATTGTGAGCCGTGCGGCTGGGCGTGGGTTCGCCAACAGCGGCCATCGACACCCAGATTTCGCTCTTGGGCGGATAACTGAAGCCGGGCGGCATCACGCCGATCACCGTCACGGGATAGCCGCTGATGCGGAGGGAGCGGCCCAGGATCTTCCGGTCGCCCCCATATGCGCGCTGCCACAAACCGTAGCCGAGGATGACGCGCAGGGGTGCGCCGGCTATCTGTTCGCTGGGCAGAAAGGTGCGGCCCAGCGTCGGCTGCGCACCCAAAGCATCAAAGAAACCGGGCGTGACCGAGGCCGCGTAGGTGCGCTGCGGCACGTCTCCGCCGGTGTTCACCGAATCCACTCCGAAGGCCGCCATCGCGCTAAAGGTGCGGTTCTGCGCTTTCCAGTCCTGGAAGTTCGGAAACGCCACGGGCCAGGGGAAGCCGTCACCGCCGCGTTCCGCGATCCACGCCAGGCGGTCTGCGTGCGGGAACGGCAGCGGGTTCAGCAACACCGCTTTCACAACGCTGAACAAGCTGACGCCGGCGCCGACGCCCAGGGCGACGGTCAGTATGGAAACGACGGTCAGGCTGGGAACGCGGCGTAGAGAGCGTAGCGCTTGATGCAGATCTCTCAGCATAGGTGGCGAGACGTGCAAACGGCGTGCCACGACTGGCGGCCGATGGCGAGCCCGGTCCGGCTGCCGGAACGCCTGTGGGGACGCCGCTAAACGCTGTGTTTTCTGTCGGCGCGGTCCGAGGGCTGCGGAGTGTGCTCGGCTGGCTCCAATTGGGATGGTATGCCGGACCTGTTCGCTTTTGGGAAGCGGCGGTCACGCGCGGGCGTCGATCAGCCGGCCACGCCACAGTGCAAAGCGACTATGCCTCCGGTGAGATACTCGTAGCTCACCTCGGCGAAGCCGGCGCGGCGCATTTCGTCCGCCAGTTCCAGAGCCGTAGGAAACTTGCGCACCGATTCCGGCAGATAGGTGTATGCGTCGCGCGATCCGGAAAGCGCGCCGCCGATGAGCGGCAGAATGCGCCGCGAGTAGAAATTGTAGAGCGTGGCGAAGGCTGCGTTGGGCGGCCGGGAGAATTCGAGGATGGCGGCCATGCCTCCCGCCGCCAGCACGCGGCGCATTTCGGCGAGACCGGTTGCGTAGTTGGCCAGGTTGCGAAAGCCGAACGCGACCGTCAGCAGATCGACCGAGCCGTCGCCGAGCGGCAAGCGCAAGGCATCGGCTTCGAACAGGGAGACGCGCGCCTGCCGCGCTTCCGCCTTTTGCCGCGCAGCGACCAGCATGGGATGACAGAAATCCGAGCCCAGCACCAGCCCGCCGCGGGCGCGGGCAAGCGCCAACGCCAGGTCGCCCGTTCCGCAGCAGAGATCGAGCACGCGCGCTTCTGGCCGGTTCAGGATATGCCGCACGCGCTTTACCGTGTGGGCGCGCCAGTAGCGGTCGATGTTGAAAGAGAGCAGATGATTGGCCAGGTCGTAGCGGTGCGCCACGCGGCCGAACATGTCCCGCACCCAGAGCGCAGCCTCCCGCTCATCGCGCGCGCCTGCGGGCGTGGTGCCCTTCATCAAAAAGCGTCCTTCATGAAAGGGCGAACCTGATAGCATCGAGCACCAGCGGCTCGTCGATTCCGCTGACGACCTCTACGGCGCCGATACGCACCGGCAACACGAAGTGGATTTTACCGCGCACGGTTTTCTTGTCGTGTACCAGGCGCGCCAGCAAGCGCTCGGGGGCGATTCCGTCAAGCGATGGAACCGGCCCGTAGCGCCGGATCAGTTCGAGCATTTGCCGCGCGTCGGCGGCGGAGAGGTATCCTGCGCTTTCGCCCAGCCGCACGGCCGCGCGCATGCCGAACGCAACTGCCTCGCCGTGCAGGAAACGGCGGTAAGCGGTTTCCGCTTCGAGCGCGTGCCCGAAGGTGTGGCCGAGATTGAGGATGCGCCGCAAGTCGCCCTCGCGCTCGTCTGCCGACACCACTTCGCACTTCATGCGAACGGAATCGGCGATGATGCGGTCCACCGCGTCCGGCTTGCGCGCCAGCACGTCGGCGCTGCGCTCGGCCAAGAAGTGAAACAGCTCCGGCTCGCGAATGATCCCGGCCTTGACGATCTCCCACAGGCCGGCTCGGTATTCGCGTTCCGGCAAAGTATCGAGCGCGGCCGGATCGATCAACACCGCGACCGGCTGGTGAAAACTGCCCACCAGGTTCTTTCCGCTCTCGAGATTCACGCCGGTCTTGCCGCCGACCGCCGCATCCACCTGCGCCAGCAGTGTAGTGGGAATTTGCAGTAGGGGAATGCCGCGCATGAAAATAGCGGCCAGAAAGCCGGCCATGTCGGTGACAATGCCGCCGCCGAAGGCGATGATGACGCTCGAGCGGTCCCCGCCGGCCAGCACCATACGCTCGGCCAGGTCCTCGAGCGGCGCCATGCGCTTGTTCTCTTCGCCGCCCGGCAGGTAGAGAACTTCGTGCGCCACATCGCGCAGGCCTGCCGCCAGCGTCATTCCCTGGTGCCGCCACACATCTTCCGTCGATATCACGAAAATCTTGCCGGCCCGGGCCGGAACGAATTGCGCGGCGCGGCTGATAATGCCGCGTTCCACAATGGCGTCATAACACCTCTGCGGCGTCTCGACGCGAAAAGAAGGCATACGGAATTTGTACCATGGTGGCGAGCGATCGCATCGGCGGTGCGCGGACCCGGCCCGAGCACCCATCACTTCAGGGATTACTTTTGTTGCGTCTTTCGCAATAGGTTAGAGGGCGGCGTAGAATGGGGATGGATGAGTCTTGACGACTACAAGGTGGTCTTGTATCGGAACCAGCCGGATGGTTGGGTGGCGGAGGTGCCTGCCATTCGCGGGTGCTACGCGCTCATGCCGACGCGGGAGGAAGCCCTGGCCGAACTCGGGGGCGTGTTTGAAATGATCGCCGCTGAATACCTCGAGAAGGGCCTCTCGCTGCCTGCGGACAGCACCGCTATCGTCAATGCCTAGCGCGCGGGCAGAGGAATTCCGTCGCGCTGCCATACGGCTTGGATTTGAACGGCGCCGGCAGACGGGAAGTCATGAGCGCTGGATTCATCACGATGGCCGATCGGTGACGATTCCAATCCACGGTGGCAAGGAGATCGGGCCACCCCTATTTCACAAGATCCTTACGCAACTCGGAATCAGTCTGAACGAATTCCGGGGGCTTCAATGACAACCGGGAACGAAAGGCGGACTTGAAATGAGCGCGAGCCGCTATCCAGTGGTCATCGAGCAGACAGGGACGGGCTACTCCGCCTATTCGCCCGACGTTCCCGGGTGCGTGGCGGCGGGTGTTACCGAGGAAGATACGCGCCGAGACTTGCAGGAAGCTCTAACCGCGCACTTCGAGGCCATGCGCGAAGTGGGTGAGCCAATCCCGGAACCACATACGTCTGTAGACTACGTCGAAGTCGCCGCATAGCGCTACGCTGTTGGTTCACCGGGCGGCACACCCGCACCAAAGAAATGTCGAGATGACTCTCGACACAGCAGGCAGGACTGCCCGCGCCACGGCTACTCGTACCTTAGCGCTTCCACCGGGTCCAGCCGGGCGGCTTTGTTGGCGGGCCAGATGCCGAAGAAGAGGCCGACTGCGACGGACACCACCACTCCGGTTACGGCGGCCCAGAGCGGAACGCTGGCGGGTATCGAGGTGAACACCAGCCGGCTGATCAGCGCAATAAGCCAGCCGAAAATGATGCCGGCGATACCACCCAGGCCGGTGAGCGCGGCGGCTTCGAGCAGAAACTGGATCAGGATGTCGGTGGTCCGCGCGCCGATCGCTTTGCGGACGCCGATCTCGTGAGTGCGCTCGGTCACCGACACCAGCATGATATTCATCACGCCGATGCCTCCCACCAGCAGGCCGATGGAGCTCAATACAGCCATCACCAGAAACGTCATGGCGGTAATCTGGCGAAAATCGGCGACCATCTGGTCGGCCGTCGAAAGCGCGAAGTTGTCGGGTTTGCTGTAGGGCACGCGGCGGTCGATGCGCAGCACGGTGCGCACCTCATCCATGGCCTCCGGCAGCTTGCCATCGTACGCCGTCGCCACGATAGCGATCTCCTTGGCGTTGGGATACATCTTGCGCATCATGCCGTAAGGGACCAGCACGCGGTTATCGGTGTCGCCGAAAAATGAAGCGGCCGGGCGCAGCATGGTGCCGACCACCAGAAACTCGTGGCCGTCCACCAGGATGGTCTTGCCGATCGGGTCCATGTTGGCGTAAAGCCCTTTTTCGATGTCGGCTCCCACCACCGCCACCGGCATGCGGCGGCGGCTTTCTTCGTCGCCGAAGAAGCGCCCCACGTGAATGTCCACCTGCCCGCCGCGTGCATAAGCCTCCTCCACGCCCATCAGGTTGACGTCGTACATGTCGTTGCCCTTGTAACGCACATTGACGCTCTTGTTGGGGAAGATCATGGGCGAAACGTCCTCAATCGCGGCGCAGCGTTCCTTGATGTCAAGAGCGTTTTGGTAGGTCAGGTCCTTGCGCGTGCGTTCCTCCGGGCTGAGGTTGCCGACGCGCGGGCCCACCGGGAACTTGAAGACGATAATCGAATTCGGGCCGAAGCTGCGGAGCACGTTGGCGATGGAAGCGTCGAATCCGCTGAGGATGGCGCTGACGCCGATAATGGTGCCGGTGCCGATGATGACTCCCAGCACAGTAAGAAAAGCGCGCAGCTTGTGCCCGCGAATCGTATCCAGCGCCAGTTTCAGGCCGTTGAGCAAGGCGAGTTTCGTCACGGTTAGCGCTCCGCCCTCAGGGCCTCGATGGGGTCCAGCTTCGACGCCTTACGCGCCGGATAAATGCCAAAGAACAGCCCCACCACCGACGATAGTCCCACCCCGATGAAGATCGACGATGCGGGCAGCGACATCGGCATCGACGTGAAGCTGCGCACCAGCACCGCAATCAGCCATGCGGTTCCCACACCGGCCAGGCCGCCCGCGCCGGCGAGCACGGCGGATTCCACCAGGTATTGATTCAGGATGTCGCGCCGCCGCGCGCCCAGCGATTTGCGAATACCGATCTCCCGCGTGCGCTCCGTCACCACCGCCAGCATAATGTTCATGATGACGATCCCGCCCACCACCATGAACACCGAAACGATGCCCACCGCCATAGCCGCGATGGTCTTGGTGAGCCGCTCCCAGAGGGTCACGAAAGTCTCCGAGGCGAAGACCACGAAGTTGTCGTCCTGCGCGGGGCCCAGATGGCGGTAGGAGCGCAACAGCACGCGCGCCTCGTCCTGCGCCTGGGCAAGGTGCTCCTGGTCGATCGCCTTGGCTACCAGCCTAATGCCGTTTCGCGCTCCGTAAGTTTTGAAATAGCTCTCGATGGGAATCATCACGAAGTTGTCCTGCGACTGGCCGAAGACGCTGCCCAGCGCCTGGGCCACGCCGACGACTTCATACGGGTTGCCTTCAATCGCGATCGTCTTTCCCAACGGATCCTGCCCCTCAAAGAAGTGCGTGAAAATGTCGTTGCCGATGAACGCCACCGCCATGTGGCGGCGCGCTTCGTCGTATGTGATGCCGCGCCCGATTCCCACCTGCACGTGATTGATGGCCGGAATGTTGTCGGTGATGCCGTTGATCGTCACGCCCTCCACTGAGCTGCCTTTGAACGCCACCCGCGCCTGCCGCGAGGTCATCATGCCGATATCCTTCAGCAGCGTGGCTTTGGAGCGGATGAAATCGTACTCGTCCACCCGGATCTGCGGGTTGCGCTTGTCCATTTCGAAGAACTTCTTCGGATCCCAAGGGCCGAACCACGCCATGCGGACGATGCGAAAACCGTCCGCCCCCATGTTGGAAACCTTGTCGGCGATGTAGCGGTCCATGCCGTGAATCAGCGCCGTAACGGCGATCAGCGTAGTGGTGGCCAGAATGATTCCCAGCAGCGTGAGAAAGCTGCGCAGCTTGTTCTTGCGCAATGAATCGAGAGCTATGCGGGCGGCTTCCCACAGGGAAGCGCTCCATTGGTTCTTGCGCCGGGGCACGTAAGTATGACGGGTGACCACCCCCAATTGTTCCTGGGGCCGCACCAATTATTTTCAGAACCGGCAAATTCGGCGATCGCCGCTTCATCGGCTCGCTCGGGAGGCGGCGAAAGCGGCTCCAGCGACAGGCGGGCCCGGCGCGGCTTGCGTGAGGCATAATGGTGGGGGCGGATGAATCTTCCAAACGCGCTGACCATTCTGCGAATCTTCTTCGTGCCTCTGCTGGTGGCGGTGCTGGTGGAGGAAAACGTGGGCGTTCGTCTCGGGCCGTGGCAAGCCACCAACGAATGGCTGGCGTTGGCGATCTTCCTATCGGCGGCCGCCACGGATCTGCTGGATGGCTATCTGGCCCGCCGCTGGAGCCAGGTGACCACGATCGGCACCTTGCTCGATCCCATCGCCGACAAACTGCTGATCTCCGCAGCGCTGATTTCGCTGGTGCAGGTGCGGGTTCTGCCGGGCTGGATGGCGATTCTGGTGATCGGCCGCGAGTTCGCCGTCTCCGGTCTGCGCGCCATCGCGGCGGCGGAAAGCTACACCATCAGGGCCAGCGATCTGGGAAAGACTAAAATGCTGGCGCAGGTGGCGGCGGTTTCCTGCCTGCTGGTCAGCACCCGCCATCCTGCTCTACACCAGCCGGGCATCTGGATGATGTGGGGCGTGATCTTCTTCGCGCTGCTTTCCGCGGTCAGCTATTTCCGCAAGTTCTGGCGCAAGGTGGATGAGCACGTAAAGTTGCGCCGGCGCCGCGAGTTGCTGCTGCTCGAAAGAAAACGCCAGCGGGATTCGCTGCGTCAGCGAGGCTCCAGGAGGGCCGGCGCCCTCGGAAGCGGGGCCGGGGCGGGCGCCGCCGGCGGCACAATCTGGAAACCGCCCGAAGTCAACTGAACCGTCCGCACCTGGCCTTCCGGTCCAGCCGGGGGAATCGGTTTGCCGTTGAGAACGATCCGCAGGCCTCCGGCATTACCCAGCTTCAGCGTGATTTCCGTATTGGCCGACAGGGTGCGAATCTCGTTTGGCTTGAGCTCGCCCTGGTAGACGGAGTGGCCGTCCCGCTGCACGCTGATCCAGACCGGCTCGGCGACCACCAACTCTACATGCACGGCTTCGTTTCCCGGAGGGGAAGGGTCCGGCACCAGCGGCTGCGGAATGCCCGACTGCACCGCAGGCGGCGCAGCGCCTGGCGTGAGCGCCGCGTTTTGGGCAGCGATGGTCTCGGCGGCCGGCTTTGGCTGGATCTGAGCGCGCGGCGGCCGGGCTTGGGCCACCGGCTGCGGTGTTGCGCGCTTGGCTGCCGCGGCAGGCGGCATCTCCTTCCGCGTCGCAGCGAGTTGGCGGCTCCGCTGCCACCACCCGTATACTCCCGAGCAGACCATCATCACTACCACCACGGCAATCAGCGATGATAAGACGCTACGTGTCCGGCCGGCGCCGAAGCGAGGAGCATTCACCCGAGGCAGCCCTGTGCCGGGGTGCGGGCGCCGGAGCTCAGCCAAATGCGTCAACTCGGGCGATTGCACGGCCTCTTCGAACTGCGCCGCCACTTCCTCTTCGTCCAGACCCAGCACTGCCGCATATTGGCGCACGAAGCTCTTGGCGAATACGCCGCCTGGCAACTTGTCGTATGCGTCGGCCTCGATCGCCTCCAGCATGCGCGAGGAGATCTTCAGTTGTTCGGAGATCTGCCCTAAGTCCACCTTGCGCCGCAGCCGTTCCTGTCGCAAGGTCTCGCCTACCGACATCATAAGAAGAAACCTGGCACTTATTCTTCATGATACAACGCAGTCACTTACTCGGCATGAAAGTCCATTTTGACGGATTGATTTTGAGCTGCAGTGGCGTGGAGCCGGCCGGCGCTTACGGTTCGGCCGAAACGGATCGGTTCGCGCGACGCCTGCTAGCATAGTCGGTTGATCTCAGTCGTCGTGGTGAACTGGAACCGTAGAGAGCTGCTGCGCGCCTGTCTGGACTCGCTCCAGCGGCAGTGCGAGGCGGCATTTGAGGTCATCGTGGTGGACAACGGTTCCACGGACGGCTCGGCGGAGATGGCGGAAGCGGAATTCGGCCTTCGGGTGATACGCAACCGCGAAAACCGCGGCTTCTGCGCGGCCAACAACCAGGGCATCGCAGCCGCGCAAGGGGACTTCGTGGCTTTGATCAATAACGATGCCGAAGCTGCCCAGGGATGGCTGGCCGCGCTTCACCGGGCCTGCTGCGGTGCACCGGATATTGGCATGGCCGCCAGCAAGGTACTGGTTTGGGAAGATCCCAGCCGCATCGACAAGGCCGGCCACCTGATCTTCCCCGACGGCCAAAATCGCGGCCGCGGCAGCGGCGCGGCCGACCGCGGCCAGTACAATCGCGAGGAGGAAGTGCTCTGGCCGGATGGATGCGCAGCCATGTACCGCAAAGCCATGCTGCATGAGATTGGCGGGTTCGACGAGGACTTCTTCGCTTACGGCGACGATGCCGAGCTCGGCCTGCGCGCACGCATCGCCGGTTGGAAATGCATCTACACGCCGCAGGCCGTGGTGCGTCACCACCGCGGCTCGACGTTGGGCAAGGACTCGGTGCGGCGCCTGGAACTAATCGAAAGAAACCGCCTCCTGCTGGCCCTGAAGCTCTTTCCGTGGAGCTTGCTGCTGCTCAATCCGCTATTCTTCACGGCGCGCTTGGCTGTCGGGGCGCTAGCCGCGTGCCGCGGTGCGGGCGATACCGCTTATTTCCCTGGCTTGGCCGGCAAATGGCGTCTGCTGCGGGGATTGGTGGCCGGCCAGCTCCAGGCTTTACGCCTGGCGCCCCGCATGCTCCACAAGCGCGCTGCCCTGCGCCGCATCCGCCGCCTCACACCTGCCCAGGTACGGCGCCTGATCTGGAACAACCGGCTGCGTCTGAAGGAAGTGGCATGAGCGCCTGCCTACTGTGCGGCTCGGAAAGTGCCGCCGCGCTGTTCTGCGTTAATGACCGCCTGCACCGGACCACCGCGCGCAGCTTCGCCATCCTGCGCTGCGGCCAGTGCGGTCTGATGCGGCTGGACCCGCAGCCGGAGCCCGCCGAATCGCGCCAATATCATCCCGAGAATTACTGGTTCGCGCCCGATCAAACCACCGCCGGCCATCTGGAAGAAGCCTATCGCCGCCTGGTGTTGCGGGATCACGCGCGTTTCGTCGAACGCGCCCTGGGGGATTGCGGCGTCGACGGCCCCGTGCTCGACGTAGGTTGCGGCGGCGGTCTGTTGTTGGCAATGATGCGGGAGCGGGGGTTTGAGGTAGTAGGGCTGGACAACTCCGCTTCCGCCGCCGCCATCGCCTGGAGCCGCCAGCGAGTGCCCGCCGTTTGCGGCGTGCTGGAGCGCGCCCCATTGCGCGCCGGCGGCTTCGCCGTCATCACCATGTTTCACGTGCTGGAGCACGTCCATGACCCGCGGGCCTACATCGCCGCAGCGCATCATCTGCTCGCGCCGGGCGGGCGGCTGATTGCGCAGACGCCGAACGTGGCGTGCTGGCAGGCCCGCCTGCTCGGCCGCAATTGGAGCGGTCTGGACGTGCCGCGCCACCTCTTCGATTTCCGCTCGAGCGATCTCGATCGTCTGCTCGAATCCGGCGGCTTTACCATTCTGCGGCGCAAGTATTTTTCCTGGCGTGACAACCCTGCGTCTCTGGCCAGCAGCCTGGCGCCGGGGATGGACCCCATGGGACGGCGCACCCGCCGCCTGCCCGAAAGCTCCGCCGCGCGCATCGCCAAGGACCTGGCGTACTTCGCACTGGTAGCGGCCGCCGTGCCATTTACACTTGTCGAAGCTGCCGCGGGCGCCGGCGCGACGGTCATGATCGAGGCCCGCAAGCCATGAGATACCAGGACATCGCCTACCATCTGCCGCGCCCGCTGCGGCGCCACGTTCTGATTGTGGAGGCGGAAATCGAAGACGCCGTTTCCGCTCTCGCGCGCAGTCTGCCGCCAGGCGTGCGCGTGCTCGATGCCGGCGCCGGTGAGAACAAGTACAAGCATCACTTCTCGCAGCAGCGTTATTGCGGCGTGGACCTGGCGGTGGGAGACGCCAAGTGGGATTACAGCCGGCTCGACGCCATCGCCGACCTGTCGGCCCTCCCTTTTCGCGAAGGCACGTTCGACGCCGCGCTCAATATCGTCACCCTCGAGCATCTCGCCGAACCTGCCCGCGCGCTGGCCGAAATCGGACGCGTGCTGGCACACGGCGCCCCGCTGCTGGTGGCCGTGCCGCAGGACTGGGAAACACATCAGGCGCCGCACGACTACTTCCGTTACACCCGTTACGGACTGCGGATGCTGTTAGAGCAGGCCGGTTTCGAAGTTGTCGAGATGCGCGCCCACGGCGGCTTTTTCCGGCTGCTCGCGCGGCGGCTGCTCAACGGCTTACAATTCTTTGCAGGCGGCATTCGCTGGCTCGGCTTCATCCCGGCGGCGATTCTGGTGGTCCCGCCAGCTCTGATCCTGCCGTTTCTGGACGGTCTCGACCGCGACCGGAATTTTACGCTGGGGCACGTGTGTTTGGCGCGCAAGCGCTAATGCGATTCGGGCCGTTGAAGCCGAAAGGACAATCTTGGACGGAGCCATCGTCATCGACAAACCGGAGGGCTGGACCTCGCACGACGTGGTGAGCAAGGCGCGCCGCATCACCGGCATCAAGAAGATCGGCCATCTGGGCACGCTCGACCCAATCGCCACCGGGGTATTGCCGCTGGTGCTCGGCCGCGCTACCCGCCTGGCGCAGTTTTACACCCGCAGCGACAAGATTTACGAGGGCGTCATCCGCTTCGGCTGGTCGACCGTCACCTATGACCGCGCCGGCGAACCCACCAGCGAGAAGACCGAGCCGCAGCTCGATCCGGCTGCGCTCGAGCCGGCGCTCGAACGCTTCCGCGGTGAGTTTCTGCAAACCCCGCCGCCGGTTTCCGCCAAAAAGGTGGAGGGCCGCCGCGCTTACCAACTGGCGCGTGAGGCTATCGCCGTCGAGCTGGTACCGGTGCCAGTGCAGGTTTACGAGCTTACCCTGCTCGATTTGACGGGCCCGCTGGCGCGGGTGCGCGCGCACTGTTCCGGCGGCACCTACCTGCGCTCCATCGCCCACGATTTGGGCCAATTGCTCGGCTGCGGCGCGCACCTGGATAATCTGCGCCGCCTCTCGAGCGGCGAATTCGAGATCGCGCAGGCGCGCACCATCGCTCAACTGGAATCCCTGGCGGCCGAAGAGCGGCTGATCGACGCGCTGGTTCCCGCCGCGCAGATGCTGCCCGGCATGGCCGCCGTTTTTGTCGACGATCTGACCGCCAGCCAGATCCGCAACGGCCGCAATTTTCCCGCTTCCCCTTTCCGCTCGGAGCCGCCCTCCCGCTACGTCAAGGCTGTGACGCGCAACAACCATCTGGTCGCCATCGGCGAAGCTGTGTTGCCCAATCTGTACCATCCAGTGGTGGTACTGTAATTCAACTCTCCCTCGTAGCCCACGTATCTGTCCGAGTGAGCAAGGTGCTTGACACAAGATCCGGGCGCCGGATATACTCCTCGCATATATCGTATGTCGATAACGAAAAACGATTTCGATAATCGCTTTCAGTATCACGATCTTTACTCGGGACTGATCCGCCTCCACATTCTTCATCACGCCGTCGAAGGGCCGATCTTCGGGCTCGAAATGGCCGACGAGTTGGCGCGGCACGGTTATCGGATCAGCCTGGGAACCCTGTATCCCCTTCTGCACGGGCTGGAAAAAAAGGGATACCTGCGGTCGGCGGCAAAGCGCAGCGGGCAATCCATTCGCAAGGTCTATCGGGCCACGCCCCTCGGCAGGAAGGCGCTTACGGCGATGAAGGAAAAAGTGAGTGAATTATTTGGAGAGCTGATTGATGCCAGGTAGCCCGATGTGCCCACTTGGGGCCGCAAGAATTTCCCGGGTCCTCGCGCTGCTGGTTTGCGTTTCAACGGCTGCTCTGGCCGGTCCGCCGTTTCAGACGGACGATCCGGAGCCGATCGATTACCAACACTACGAGTTCTACACCTTCGCGTCTTCCGACGGCACCCCGGTGGAAACCGACACGTTTGGCCCCGCTTGGGAGTTCAATTGGGGACCGCTTCCCAACACGCACCTCCACATTATCGTTCCTCTCGCGGCGATTTTTCCGGCGAACAATCCCGCCCTGGCGCCTGCCGGTACAGGCCCGCGAGCGTTCGGTTTGGGCGACATCGAATTGGGAATCAAGTACCGGTTCGTGCAGGAATCCAAGCATCGTCCCATGATCGGCACGTTTACCATGTTCGAGATGCCGAGCGGTAACGCCGCCAAAGGCCTGGGAGTCGGCAGTACATGGTATAAAGTTCCGCTCTGGGTGCAGAAGAGCTTTGGCCCATGGACGACCTACGGGGGCGGCGGAGCGACCGTGGTGAATGCGCCCGGCTATCGCACCTATCCATTCGCCGGCTGGCTGGTGCAGCGCGACATCGGCAAGAAGTGGACGCTGGGAACCGAGGTTTTCTATCACGGCCCGGAAGGGCCGGCGACACCCCAGACAAGGCCGGCGACTCTGATCGATGTCGGCGGTTACTACAAATTCCGCGATCCCGGATTTCAGTTGCTGTTCTGCTACGGCCACACCGCCATCGGGCAGACCGAAACCTACACCTACCTGGGTCTCTATTGGACCTGGGGTAAGGGCGGCAAGCCGGGCGATGCCGGCAAGCCCGCCGGCACGGCGTTCAACGGCCTGGCTCCTCCAGGCCTGATGGGACACATATAGGCCAGGCGTACCTGGGAAAAGGAGATGCATTGAATATCTCGGCCAGCGATATCATCCTTCTCGCGCATGCCACGTTCGGCGTCACCGGATGTCTGGCGGCTTTGTGGGTGTTTGTCGAGGCGCTCAACGCACAACCCGGGAACGCCGCCCGTATTCGGACAGCGGCTTTCGTGACGGCGCTCGCGATGGCTGCCGCATGGCTCTGCGGCGGATATTGGTACGTTCATTTCTACCCGGCGGACAAAATACTGATTCTTAAGGGACCGTGGCCATTCGCCCACAATCTCTTCATGGAAACGAAAGAGCATCTGTTTTTGATCGCTGCTATTCTGGCGTTCCTCCTCCCGGTGGCAGCTCGGGAAAAGCTATCTTCAAACGCCGCGGCCCGGAAACTTGTTCTTGCCGTGGCGGGATTGATCGTGATTACGGGCTTGTCGGTGGAAGGCTCGGGCGCCATCATCGAACACGGAGTGAAAGTCGCTCTGCTCCGCGGCGGTTCGCAATGAATTCTCCAACTGCTCCGGAATCCCCGAGGCTGACAGCCGTAACCTCGGGCTACGTCCTGGCGGCCACCATCGCTGTGCTGTTCAATACGGCCCTTGCCTGGGCGAGGGATGCGTACGCTCCCCTGAACGGCCTCATGAAGTCGCTGACCGGCAATCCTTGGATCGCGCACTGTTTGGCCGATCTGGTTCTCTTCGCCGGGCTGGGGTTCATTTTCACCAGGACAAAGGCGGCGGTAAAGATAGACCCCAATCGTTTGACCGGAGCCCTCATAGGCGCCGTGGCCATCGCGGCCCTCGGGCTTGTTCTCTGGTTTGCGTTTAGGTAGGCGGTTTCCTGGCAGTTAAAGTCTGCCAATGCAGCGCAGCCGGGACCGCGCCACACGCGTCAGCCCTACTTCTTTGCGGCCTGTTGCTCGTGGCGGCGCTTGCGGGCGGCTTCGTGTTCGGCGCGCAACTGGTCGTAAAGCGGCTCTTGATCGGGACGCAGAATGGCTTTCACTTCGGCCACCTGTTTGTCCCAAACGGCGTGGCCGCGGTCGTTCATTTCCTTGTGGATCTGGTCGAACTGCGCGCGCGTGTCGTCGAAGATCCGGTTGAGCTTCACAAGCTGCGCGTCGTCCAGTTTAAGGCGCTGGCGCATCTCCTCAACCAGCCGTCTTCGCACCGCTTCTGGATCCACGGCGGGACTCCTGCGGGCGCTCACTATGCCCGGCGGCTGGCTGTGGCCGAATACGGGAGATACCATGTAAAGCCGGTAGCCGAATGCGCCGGATACGACGCCGCTGACGAAGATTGCCAATAGGGCGAGAAACGCGAGAACGCGCGATTTGGGCATGGGAGTCAGCTCATCGGCCCGCTTCGTTCAAATCCAACCGCACCGGCCCCACGTTTTCCGGCGTATCCAAGCTATTGGCATCGGCCAGCGCTTCCAGGTAGCTCGGTTCGGAAGCGGCCTTGGAACGGGGCAGGGAAGTGTACACTCCGATGGCAATAGTCACCGCCGCCGCCACGGTCACGAAGCCGCGTATCATGCGCTGAAAGGAGAACGTGAAGTTGCGCCGCGATTCGATCCGCCGCCAAAGGCCCGGCATGAAATTCGCGCTAGGCTCCCGATCCGGACATGCCGCCCGGTATGCCCGCCAGAGGGAATCCAGTTTGTCCTCGTCGCCGCCCTGTGTTGGGTCCATCGCTTGCTTGCTCCAACGGCCTCAGCCGTTCTGCTTCTTCTGCTCCGCCGTCCCGAATGCCTTCAATACCCGCTGCCGCGCCCGGAACAGCCTCACCTTAAGAGCATTCTCCTTAACCCGGTAGATCTTTTCAAGCTCCCGTAAGGATAGCCCTTCCACTTCTTTCATGAGCAGCAGTACACGGTCAGCCTCCGAAACCGCGCCCAGCAACGAATCCACGGTCTCGCGAAGCTTCTTCTGTTGCTGCTCCTCGTGCTCCACCTTGCCGCCGGCCGCCGCATCCGCCATCATAACCTGCTGCTCGGAAAGGTCGGACATGCGGAACTCCGGCCGCCGCCGCTGCTTGCGCAGATAATCGTACGCCGCGTTTACCGTCAGCCGGTACAGCCACGGTTCAAAGACCTCTGGCGCACGCAACTGGTCGAGCGAAAAATACAGCCGCAAGAAGACTTCTTGTGCGACGTCCTCGACATCTTCCGTATGGGCGATCAGCCGGCCGATCGTCCCCATAATGCGCTTCCGGTACGCCAGGACGACTTCGTTAAATGCCGCACTATCACCCTGTTGCGCGCGCCGGATCAGCTCGAACTCTACCAGCATGCCACACCGCGGCTGGTCGCTGGCTCGGTTCTTAACTTCGTTAGCATAGGCGAAACGGCTTATCCACAGGTTACACGGTCCGGTCCGCATTCGCGCCCGGTTCAGGCGAATCCCCGGCAGGTCCTGCGCCGTTTGATGCGATCCCCCGAACCGCGATGATAGCCTAAAGACATGCGCTTTTCCGAGTCCATCTTTTCCAGCCGCTTCCAGATCGCGCGCCACGACCTGGAAAGCCACCTGGCCGAAGCGCTTTCCGCCGGCGGCGATTACGCCGACCTCTATTTCGAATACTTGCTCACCAGCTCCATTAGTATTGACGAATCAATGGTCAAAAGCGCTGCCCAGGGAGTTTCGGTCGGGGTCGGTGTGCGGGTGATTGCCGGGGAGCGGACCGGCTACGCCTATTCGGACGATCTTTCCCCGGAGAAGATCCGCAAGGCGGCGCGCGTGGCGGCGCACATCGCACGAGGCCCCAGCCATGCCGATAAGGTGAGCCTGATCGAAGGCCAGCCACATAATCTATACCCGGTGCTGGTAGCTCCTACCGAAACCGCCTTCAGCCAGCGCGTGGAACTGGTCAAGCGCGCCGACCGCGCCGCACGCGCTCACGATTCCCGCATCTTTCAGGTGCAGGCAACCTACGCCGACAATCTGCGCGAAGTGATGGTGGCCACCAGCGAAGGCGTGTTGACGCTGGACCGCCAACCGTTGGCGCGTCTCAGCGTCTCCGCGCTGGCGCGGGTGAATGGCGGACCGCCTCAGCGCGGCCACGCGGGCGGCGGCGGGCGCGTCGAGCTGGATTTCTTTCTGCGCGACAAGACGCCCGAGCACTTCGCCCAAGAAGCCGCGCGGGAAGCGGTGGCGATGCTCGATGCCGTGGACGCCCCGGCGGGCGAAATGACGGTGGTGCTGGGGCCCGGCTGGCCGGGCATCCTGTTGCATGAAGCCGTCGGCCACGGCCTGGAAGCGGATTTCAACCGCAAGGGCGTGTCCGCTTTCAGCGGCCGCATGGGCCAGAAGGTAGCCAGCGAATTGTGCACCGTCATCGACGATGGCACCATTTCCCACCGTCGCGGCTCGCTCAACGTGGATGACGAAGGCCATCCCACACGCCGCAACGTGCTCATCGAGAAGGGCGTGCTTACCGGCTACCTGCAGGACAAGCTCTCCAGCCGCTTGATGCATTCGGCTTCCACCGGCAGCGGCCGCCGCGAGAGCTACGCTCACATCCCCATGCCGCGCATGACCAACACTTTCATGCTGGCTGGCGAAAGCGATCCGGCCGATATCATTCGCTCCGTGCCCAAGGGCCTCTACTGCGCCAACTTCGGCGGTGGCCAGGTGGATATCACCAGCGGCAACTTCGTTTTTTCCGCCTCGGAAAGCTACCTCATCGAAGACGGCAAACTGACCCGCCCGGTGCGCAATGCCACCCTCATCGGCAACGGCCCCGAGGCCCTGAAATACGTCAGCATGGTGGGTAACGACCTGCGCCTCGATGAAGGTGTCGGCATCTGCGGCAAGGAAGGCCAAAGCGTCCCCGTCGGCGTCGGCATCCCCACCTTGAAGATCGACAAGATGACCGTGGGCGGGACGGGATAGCGGATGAAAGTGGCGTAGGCCCCCGCCTGCGCACCGCGCATTTCACTTGAAACAACCATGGAAACGAAGAAAACAGCGATCGAACCCGCCGACTCGGCTCTGAACTCCGCGAAGGAAACCATCCGCACGGATGAGTACGCTCGCATGAGAGACGCCTACCAGCGGCAGCCCGACTCGGCGGAAGAGGCCGACGACTGGTCTTCTGCGGAGGAATTCCGGGCGTGATCCTCGCCGGCGGACTCACGTTTGGTCGGTATATTTGTGTAGCTACAATTATGGCGTTATACTGGTGCTGGAATGTTGCGGTTCGAGTGGGACCCGGCCAAGGCGCGGACCAACCGGGGGAAGCACCACGTCAGCTTCGACGACGCCATGCTAGTCTTTGAAGACCCTTGCGCCCTGTTCGAACGCGACCTTACCTGCCCGGCGGGGAAGTGCGCTGGCGGGCGCTGGGCTTGGCTGGCGGGGTCATCCTTCTTCTGGTGGTCCACACCGCGCGAGAGGAAGGGCTGGACGAGGTTATCCGCCTGATTTCGGCCCGCCGGGCAACCAGGAAGGAGAGAAACCGTTATGAGCAAACTCGTGTCTAAGACGCTCGCTGACAAACCAATCACGCCCGCCCGGAAGCGCAGGCTGGCGCAGTTGGCGAAACGGCCGGATGCAGAGATCGATTTTTCGGACGCTCCCGCGCTGAATGACAAGTTCTGGGAGAACGCTGTCCGCAACCCGTTCTACCGGCCGATCAAGCAGCAACTCACCGTGCGTTTGGATGCCGATGTCGTGGCTTGGCTCCGGCGGCACGGGAAAGGCTATCAGACCAATCTCAACCGGATGCTCCGTGAGGCCATGCGGGAGAATATCGGCAAAAGCGCCTGAGAGGACTTGCGAGAGGGGGGCGCCCCCGCAGACGCGTGCCGGTGTGGCCCGAGCCGATCTCTGAGCCACGAAAGCACCTCGATGATTTCGGCGTCCTTGTCAAGCATTTCAAATACAGGCATCAACGTGAACCTCGTCCAATATGTGATTGTGCGCGTTCGCCACGAGAACCCCAGAGCTTTCTTCCCCCGTGATGTTAGCCTGTGATTATGCCTTCCGGTGAAAACCATTTGGGCGAGATGGCTCGGGACATTGTGAGGCGGGCGCTGGCGGCGGGCGCCGGCGACGCCGAGTGCAGCATCGAGGAAGGCGACGAGTTTTCGGCCAACGTTCGCATGCGCGAACTCGAGAACCTGAAGGAGGCCGGCTCGCGCGGCGCCGGGCTGCGCATTCTGGTCGGCAAACGCACCGGATCGGCCTCCACGTCGGACCTCTCCGGCGAGGGGATCGAGCGCCTGGTGAAGTCGGCCATGGAGCTGGCGAAAGTGACCACCGACGATCCGCACGCCGGTCTCCCGGAGCCGGAGGAATTGGGTGCGCTGCCGGGCGGTCTGGATCTCTATTCGGCGGATGTCGACGACCTTGAGACCGATGCCAGAATCGCTCTGGCCGCCCGCGCCGAAGAAGCTGCATTGTCCGCCGATCCGCGCATCGCCAACTCCGAAGGCGCCTCGTTCGACAGCTACGCCGGGCGGCACATTTTCGCCAACTCACGCGGTTTTTCGGGCGAATACCGCACCAGTTCCTGTTCCCTGGCGGTGGTGCCGGTGGCGCGCGAAGGGGAATCGATGGAGCGCGATGCGTGGTACCACTCTGCGCGCTCGTTGGCGCACCTCGAACCGCCCGAGCAGATCGGGCGCACCGCCGCCGCGCGCGCCCTGCGCCGCCTGCACCCGGTCAAGGTGGCTACACAGAAAGTGCCGGTGGTCTTCGAACCGCGCGCCGCCGCGTCGCTGGTCGCAAACTTGTTCGAAGCCGTCCACGGCATGCTGATTTACCGGCATGAGTCGTTCCTGGCTGGAAAGCTGGGCCAGAAAGTGGCCAGCGAAAAGCTCACACTAATTGACGACGCCACTATTCCCGGTCTGTTCGGCACCTCGCCCTTCGACGACGAAGGCGTGGCTTCACGGCGCACCGTGGTCATCGAACGCGGCGTGCTAAGAAGTTACCTGCTGAACACTTATGCGGCGCGCAAGCTGGGGATGAAGACCACCGGCAATGCCTCGCGTGGGCTGGCCGGTAATGCGGGTATCGGCCACGGGAACTTTTTCATCGAAAACGGCGTCCAATCGCCCGAGCGGACTATCGCCGGAATCTCCGACGGTTTCTACGTCACGGAACTGATCGGCATGGGCGTCAACATCGTTACCGGCGATTACTCGCGCGGCGCCGCTGGCTTGTGGATTCGCAATGGTGAGCTGGCGTTCGCGGTTTCCGAAGTCACCATTGCCGGAAAGCTGCAGGAGATGCTGATGGAGGTCGAAGAGGTTGGCGACGACCTCGAATTTCGCGGCTCGGCGGCCGCGCCCACGCTCAAGATTGGAGAGATGACCGTTGGCGGCAAATAGAACAGCGGGCACGGACCAGGCGGCCAGGCCGCAGCACGAGCCATTTTCAATTCCGCCGGCGGCCGTCGTTATCGTAGTCGTGCTGGCTGCGGGTGTCGCCGGGTTCCTCTACCTGAACCGGCTCTCGCAGCAAGGGCCTCCCGCGCCGCCACCTTTGACCGGCGCGGCGCGTGCCTACATCCACAACGGCTTCCTGAAGATCACCGACTCCGACATGCAGGCGCATGAGAGCTACCTCAAGCAGGAAGTGGTCGAAATCACCGGCAATATCACCAATACCGGCAACCGCGTGCTCGGTAGCGTGGAAATCGTCTGCGTGTTCTATGATACGTACGGGCAGGTGATTCTGCGCGAACGGGTGGCCATCGTCAGCCGCAAGATGCAGAAGCTCGCGCCGGGCGAATCGAAGCCTTTCCGGCTGGCCTTCGACAGCGTTCCGGAAAGTTGGAATCAGGCGATGCCGCAAATGGTGATCGCCGCCATCGATTTCGCGTGAAGAATTCATTGAGCCACAGATAAACACAGATGAACACTGATAAGGCCCTTGTTTTATTAGGGTCTATTGGTGTTCATCCGCAGCGGAGTGGATGCCCTGGAACTATCGCGGCCGGCGATTGACTCGGTCATCTGCTGACGGACGCCTATTGCTTCTGCCGTTTGATCGTCATCGGCGGGAAGTCCATGTCGCCGGTATCGGCCTTAGTCTTGAGGACAATCTCATCGCCGTTGATGGTGCCTTGGCTCGAAAAAACGGTGCCACCGTTGAAATCCACCTTCACCGAAAACGAAATCTTGTCTCCATCCACCTTGCCGTTGTCGATCGGTAACTCGTCGCCTTGCGGCGACAGAACCGTGCCCGTCAGCTTGGCGCCATCCTGTTTAAAAGTGTAGGTCAAAGAGAAGGTATTGCCGTCCGGGGTGGATACGTCGCCCTTCCAGGTGCCGTTCACGTCCGCCGCCCAAGCGGCCGTAGCCAAAAGCAGGAACAGAATTCCCGTTCCCAATCTGCGTGTAATCATTCCGAGATTGTACCGTAGGTCTTTCGGGTACGCTAGTCTGGAAAGGATGGAGCCGGGCGGGCGCATCTCGTGGCGGAGCCTTGGGCGCTTGGAAAAGGCCCTTGTGCTCCTGGCGCTGGTCTACATCATCCTGCGGCTGACCGGCGCCATGCCGGATGCACAATGGTGGATCGCCTGCCTGTCCTTTTTGCTGGCCGTGGTGGTGGCTTTCCGCCTGGCCCGCCGTGGGCTGCGCAAGGCCATCTGGCGCCTGCGCAACCGCCTGATCGCGGCTTATGTATTCATCGCGGTGGTGCCGGTGGTGTTGATTCTGCTGCTGGCCGGCATCGCCGGTTACGTGGTGATCGGGCAGATGGCGGTGTATCTGGTGGACACTGAATTGCGGCACCGCCAGGGGGTTCTGCTGCGGTCTGCCGAGGCGCTGGCGCTGGTGCCGGTGACGGATCCCTCGACCGCGCTGCGCCGCTTCGAAAGCATCACGCGCAATGCGTTTCCCGAGTTCTCCCTACTGATCACGGGGCAGCGCGAGTTTCGCTATCCGCCCGGCAACACCATTTCGCAGCCGCCCGACGAATGGCGGCGCGCCTCCGGGCTCATCGTCAAGGGGGAGGGCGGTGAGGACCGCCTCTACGCCTGGGCGCACGTCATCCAAAACGGCGAGCAAGTGACGGTGCTGGCGCCGGTGACGATTGACGTGCTCGGCAGCTTGGTGCCGGGTTTGGGCGACGTGGCCTTTGCGCCCCTGGTAGGACACGCCCGAGGCGCCGGCGTGCCGGAGGCGCGCAATGCGTTCGACTTCCAGCTACGCGGCTGGTACCCGGTGGAAGTGCCGCGATGGCGCTCGCCGCACGAACATAGCGTGCTGATCCTGCGCGTCGATACGCGCGTCTCCGCCGTCCTGGGCACCATCTTTCAATCGCGCGACCAATCGCTCGATTGGGCCGAAACCTTCCTGGGCGCTTTCGTGGTGGTGACCATCGTGTTCCTGCTGGTAGAATTGATTTCGCTCGTCGCCGGCGTACAGTTGAGCCGCAGCATCACCGGCGCCGTGCATCAGTTGTACCTCGGCACGCGGCGCATCCAGCAGGGCGATTTCGGCTACCGCATCCCGGTCAGTGGCAACGACCAGCTCGCGGAGCTGGCCGCATCGTTCAACACCATGACCTCCAACCTGGGCCAACTGATGGTGGTGGCCAAGGAAAAGGAGCGCCTTGAATCGGAGCTCACCATCGCGCGCGAGGTGCAGAAGCAGCTCTTCCCCAAGGATGTGCCGTATACCAGAACCCTCGAGCTTAAGGGCGTCTGCAGCCCCGCCCGCATGGTGTCGGGCGATTACTACGATTTTATGGCGCTTTCCGAAGAGTCCCTCGCGTTCGCCATTGGCGACGTCGCCGGCAAGGGAATTTCAGCCGCGTTGCTGATGGCCACCATTCAATCCACCATGCGCACCCAGTTAGGCGCCACCAACGGCGCGGCTCCCAGCCAGCTTTCCACCGCCAAGCTGGTGGCCACACTCAATCGCCAGCTTTACGCCAACACCAGCCTCGAGAAATACGCCACGTTTTACTTCGCGCTCTATCACGAGGACACACACTCGCTCACGTATACCAACGCCGGCCACCTTTCGCCCATCCTGTTGCGCTCGGGCGAACTGCAGATGCTCGAATCCACCGGCACCGTGGTGGGCGCTTTCCCCACGGCGCGCTATGAGGAGCGCACCGTCCCGCTCCAGCACGGCGATCTGCTGGTGGCCTACACCGACGGCATCGTCGAGCCCGAAAACGCTTACGGCGAAATGTTCGGGGAGGATCGGCTGAAAGAACTGGTATGCAGGTACTCGCGCGCGGACTCCTCCGAGCTGATTGCGCGCACCATGGAGGCCGTCAACGTCTGGACCGGAGGCGGCGAATTGCAGGATGATATGACCATGGTGGTGGCAAGGCGAATATGAAGGTTCTCACCGCGGCCGAGATGCGCGAGGTCGATCGGCGCACCATCGAAATGGGCATCCCCGGCATCGTCCTGATGGAGAATGCCGGCTGCCGCGTGGTGGAGTTTCTAGCCGAACGATTTGCCCCGCTCGAATCGCAGCGCGTCCTGGTGCTGTGCGGCAAGGGTAACAACGGCGGCGATGGCCTGGTGATCGCGCGCCAAATCCACACGCGATTCCCGCGTTGCTGGCTTACCGTGGTGCTGTGCGCCGATCGAACGGACCTTCATGGCGATGCACTCCAGAATTACAAGATGCTGCGAGCCTGCGGTTGCCCGGTTACCACCGAAATTCCGCTGGATGCTAACCGGGCCACGGTGATCGTGGACGCGTTGCTCGGCACCGGCATCAGCGGGCCGGCCAAGGGCGACGTCGAAAAGGCAATCGTCGAGATCAATGGCCGGCTGCGGCCGGCGAAAGTCGTAGCCGTCGACATTCCCTCCGGCATGTCGAGCGATTCGGCCGAGTCCGCGGGCAGAATCGCGCGCGCCGATCACACCGTAACCTTCACCGCGCCCAAGCTGGGGCAGGTGTTGCCTCCTAATTGCGACTCCATCGGCGAATTGGTGGTTCGGCCGATTGGCACACCGCCCGAGCTGTTGCTCGACGGGAAGATCGATCTGATCGAGCCCTCGATGTTCAGTCGCGTGCTTACGTCGCGGCCGCCTGGCGGCCATAAAGGCACGTTCGGCCATGCGCTGGTAGTGGCTGGCTCGCGTGGCAAAACCGGCGCGGCCGCCTTATGCGGGCTCGGCGCACTGCGCGCCGGTGCGGGCCTGGTGACGGTGGCTTCCGCCGAATCCGCCATCCCGCAAATCGCCGCGCATGCGCCAGAGCTGATGACCGAACCCCTGTCGGAGACGCCGCACGGTTCCATCGGGCTTAACGCCGGGTTGGCAGCCGCCGCGGAAGGCAAAACCGTCATCGCCATGGGCCCCGGCCTGGGACGCCAACCGGAAATCTCAATTCTGGTCAGCGGCTTGATGCAGAGCCTCGCGCAGCCTATGGTGCTCGATGCCGATGCGCTGGTGGATATCGCCAAGGCCACACCCACGGACCGCGTGCGCGTGCTCACGCCGCATCCCGGCGAAATGGCGCGCCTCACCGGCAAGACCACCGCGGAGGTGCAGGCCGACCGCATCGGCGTCGCGCGCGCCTTCGCCGAAGAGCGCTGGCTCACCCTGGTGCTCAAAGGCCAGCGTACCATCGTCGCCTTTCCCGATGGCCGCGTTTGGATCAACCCCACCGGCTCGCCGGCCATGGGCACGGGCGGCACCGGCGATGTGCTTACCGGCATGATCGCCGGCTTCCTGGCCCAGTTCCCTCAGCATCCGGACCAGGCGGTCGCGGCGGCGGTCTATCTGCACGGCTTGGCCGGCCAGATCGGCGCGCGCGCGGTCGGAGAGCGAAGTCTGATCGCATCCGACCTGCTTCGGTATTTACCCCCTGCCATGGAGGAGTGTGCCCCTCTTCCGCACCACCAGTGAAGCCGAAACCATCGCCCTGGGCGAACGCCTCGCCGTCAAATTGCGGCGCGGCGTGGTGCTTTTGATCGGCAACCTCGGGGCCGGAAAAACCACCCTTGCCAAAGGCATCGCCTATGGTCTCGGCGCCGCGTTGCCGGATGATGTTTCCAGCCCCACCTTTACCCTGATCCACGAGTACGGCCGCGGCAAAGTGTATCACGTCGATCTCTACCGCCTCGAAGAGGCCCGCGAGCTGGAAGGCCTGGGCCTGGATGAGATCATCGATAGTGGCGCCGTCGTGCTGATCGAATGGGGCGAACGCTTCCCCCAATTGTTCCCGCCGCCGCGCACCGAGATCCACATCCGCGTTCTGCCCGACGACACGCGCGAGATCGAGTTACGCTAATCTCCCAGCCGCCTCCCGGCGGTGCGGTTGTGGCGGACCGATTAGGGTTCACCTCAACCGCCGGGAGCATTCTTGCTAACGTCCGCCCATGGAGCCGCCCGCTTTGGTGGTTTCGTGCTGCGAAGCACCCTGGCCACTCACATCGCGGTACGTTTTGATCCACTCCTCAACGCGCCGCGCGGCTTCCTCGCGCGCCAGGCCGTAGCGTTCCTGGATCTTGCCGATTAGTTGGTCCCTGCGACCCCCGATGGCTTGCAGGTCGTCGTCCGTCAGCTTCCCCCACTGTTCTTTCACTGCCCCTCTTGCTTGTTTCCACTTACCCTCGAGTTGATCCCAATTCATGACGCATTTCTCCTTGGAAGTATATAGCGGCTTACCCAGCCGCTCCGCGTCAGTAGAGCATGCAGACTGCCAACGACGTCAACTCGTTACCTTCCCTGCAAGTCGGCGCAGTCGCCGGAGTCAGGAACGATGAGGTATTTACCCGATTATGTAAAACGCTGCTGCATGATCTGTTATTCACGCGACCTGTGATGCGAAGCACACGGCAAGCAATTTGATCGCCTTACACTCTCTGGCCATCGGAGTGCAATGCGGTTTCGCGTGACGCGACCGAGTAATAGAGCAAATCGCACCAGAGAAAGGAACTCAATCGGATGCTGTACTGGGCTTTAGTGTTCCTTATAGTCGCGCTGATCGCGGGCATCCTCGGCTTCGCCGGGATCGCGTTTGCCGCTGCCGGCATTGCCAGGATCTTGGCAGTGCTTTTCTTGGTGCTCTTCGTATTATCGCTGTTGGGTCACACGATGCGCCGGTTGTAGGTTTGAGACACGACACAAGGAGAACAATCGAAATGCGCAAGAATCTTCGATCATTCGTCTTATCGGCGCTCCTGTTCGCGCCAATGTTGATGACGGGCTGCGCTGGCAGTGTCGGCGTGGGATATCGCGTTTACGATCCTTACCGGGGGGACTATCACGTTTGGGATTCCCGCGAAGGAGCCTATTACAACCAATGGGCGGTAGAGACGCACCATGACCCGCACCGGAATTACCGGAAGCTGAAACGTAAAGATCAGTCAGCGTACTGGAAGTGGCGCCACGACAAGACGGATCATCACTGAGCACATACGCGTGGCGCAGACTTTCCGATCAGTGGGCGGACCGTACACGGCTGCGCAGCGGGCTTACTGCGCCCCTAACCCAACCCTTCCAACTCGCCTTCGAGCATCGCCACGTGCTCTTCCTCTTCGGCGGCCAGCTCGCCGCAGAGCTCTTTCTCCAGGCCGGCCGGCAGTTCCCCAGCCAGCTTGCGGAAGTGGTCGCGCGTGCGGCGCTCCATTTCGAGCGCAGCCTGGTAAAGCTCCTTGAGGCCGGTCTTCTGGTCGAGGTGGATGCCATGAAACAGCCAGTTCCCCAGCAGCCTGTCGTGATCGGCGGAGAGTTCCACGGTCTCCCGGTCCAGGTGCGCGTGGTACTTCTCTTCCAGCTCGTGCAGATGATCGAGCTCGGCTTCGTAGAGCCGTTCCAGCACGGCGCGCTGCTCGGGCGATTGCGCCTGATCGCGCGCCAGCTTGTAAAAATGGAACGAGTTCAGCTCAAACTCGACCGCCTCGCGGATGGCGCGGAAGCGCATGGAATCGCCCAACTCGCGCCCCTCGATAACCTCCAGCGGGCCGCCGCACAGAAAACACTTTCCATACGGCACGGCGAATCCGGTGGTTAGCTTCAGGCAGCTCTTGCAGCGCCAGGTGTAGCGCACTTGCGCGCAGCAGATTTCGTCCTCTTCGAGAACGCGGTGGCACTTCGGACAGGATGACGGCATTTCAGTGAACCTCCGCCGGCGCCGGCTCGGCAGCTCGCGGCTCGGCCAGCCCCATATATTCCAACATTCCCTGCGCGGCGCGCCGGCCGGCGCCCATCGCCAGAATCACCGTGGCCGCTCCGGTGACGATGTCGCCGCCGGCGAACAGGCCCGGAATCGAAGTCATCCCGGTGCGTTCGTCCACCTGAATGTATCCCCACTTATTGACCTTGAGCCCCGGCGAGGTCTGGGCGATGATGGGGTTGGCGGTGGTGCCCAGCGCGTAGATCACCGTATCCACATCGAGCAGGAATTCCGAGCCGGGGATTGGCACCGGCGAGCGCCGTCCGGAAGCATCCGGTTCGCCCAGCTCCATCTTCTGGCAGCGCATGGCGGTCACCCACCCGGCCGCATTGCCGACGATTTCCACCGGCGCCGTCAGCCACAGGAATTCGATGCCCTCTTCCATGGCGTGCTCCAGTTCCTCCACGCGAGCCGGCGATTCACGGCGCGACCGCCGGTACACGCACGTCACGCTCTGGGCGCCCATCCGCTTGGAGACGCGCAGCGCATCCATCGCCGTGTTGCCCGCGCCCACCACGGCCACTCGCTGGCCCAACCCCACAGGCGTATCGTACAGCGGCTGCTTGTACCCGCGCATCAGGTTGACGCGCGTCAGAAACTCGTTGGCGGAGAAGACTCCATTCAGCGCCTCGCCCGGAATCCCGGCGAACTTGGGCGACCCGGCGCCGGTGCCTACGAACGCGCAATCGTAGCCCATCTCGCCCATCAACTGCGGGATGGTGAACAGCTTGCCGATGATGGTGTCGAGCCGGATCTCGATGCCCAGCTTCTTCATGTTTTCGATTTCGGCGTCGATGATCACGTCCGGCAGGCGAAATTCGGGGATGCCATACTTCAGCACGCCGCCGGCCACGTGCAGCGCTTCGAAAATGGTCACCGCGACGCCGTGGCGTGCCAGGTCGCCGGCGCAGGCCAGGCCGGCCGGCCCCGAGCCGACAATCGCCGCCCGCATTGTCCCGGTGCCTGCCGCGCCGCCGTTGGCCGCCGCGGGCTGCTCCCAGCCGCGCCCCATCGCCATATCGGCCACGAACCGCTCCAGCCGGCCAATTGCCACTGGCTGGTACTTGGCACCCACCACGCAGGTCACCTCGCACTGCGACTCCTGAGGGCAGACGCGCCCGCATACCGCCGGCAGCGTGTTGGATGCCTTCAGAATCTGGTACGACTGCTTGATATCCTTGCGTTGCAGCGCCGCAATGAAGCCTGGAATATCGATGCCCACTGGGCAGCCCGGCACGCAGCGCGGTTTCTTGCAGCGCAGGCAGCGCTCGGCCTCGTGCAGAGCTCCTTCGAGCGACAGCCCCAGCGCCACCTCGTCGAAATTGTGGATGCGGACTTCGGCCGGCTGGTGCGGCATCGGCGCCCGCTCGCGCGGAATGGTTTTGAGGTTCTTCGGTCCCAGCGGCGCCGGCGGCGTGGCTTCGGGCTCCGGCAGCTCGCAAGTCGAAATCACCGCGCCGGCCGTCTCGACGTGAGCGCGCAGGCTGGCCAGCTTGGCGGATTCGCCGCGGAAGCGTTCGAGCGCCGCCTTCTCCTCGCGCTCGAAGCGCTTCTGGCGCAACGATAGCTCATCGAAGTTCACCAGGTGGCCGTCGAAATCGGCGCCATCCACGCAGGCGAATTTCATCTTGCCACCCACCGTCACCCGGCAAGATCCGCACATCCCGGTGCCATCCACCATGATCGAATTCAGGCTCACCACGGTGGGCACGCCGAACGGCCGGGTAGTCTCCGCGCACGCCTTCATCATCGGAATCGGGCCGATGGCCACCACTTCGCTGGCATCGCCCACCCGCGCCAGCACATCGGCCAGCGCGTGAGTCACGAAGCCCTTGCGGCCATAGCTGCCATCGTCGGTGGTGACGATCAGCTCATCGCTCACGGCGCGGAACTCGTCTTCCCAAAACACCAGGTCGCGGCTGCGAAATCCCACGATCGAAATGGTCCGGTTGCCCATCTGCTTGTACTCACGCAGTTGCGGATAAACCGGCGCTACGCCCAAGCCGCCGCCTACCAGCACCACCGTGCCCGGCAGCTTGCGGATCTGGCTCGGTAGTCCCAGCGGCCCGATGAAATCCAGAATCGTGTCGCCTTCGCGCAGCGTCAGCATCTCGAAGGTGGTCTTACCTACCGCCTGGATGACCACCGTGACGGTGCCCCGTGCGGCATCGAAGTCCGCTACCGTCAATGGGATACGCTCGCCGTGCTGGTCGATGCGGGCCATAATGAAATGGCCCGGCCGCGCCGCCCGCGCTACGTCTGGAGCGGCCACTTCCCACAAGAATGTCGTCGGCCCGAATTGCTTCCTATGAGTGATGACAAACACAACACCCCTCCGCAACCAACATAGTATCAGGATTACGGATATGAGGGTCGTTTAAGGTGTAAATACTCGCACGCAGGAGGGTTGCTCTTGTGGTAATCCATCACGAGTTAACAAGCCACCTCGAATAGGGCTACTGCACAACGCCGCCGCCGGCCTGCGGCTCGAGCTTGATTTCGCCGAACGCGCTTTCATACTGGGTGACGTTCTGCTGCAGAACATTCAGCACCGCCTTGGCCTGCTGCGGGCTCACGTAAATGCCTTGAAAATTCTGTATGGCCACATTATCAGGCGAGGTTTGCGTGACGCGGCCGAACAGCAGAAAGAAGTCCCAGAGATTCACCCGCACCTGGACGCTATTGGCATAATCCTCACGGTACTCGGGCGCCTGGATGAGTTGGATTTTAGGAGGGGCTGGAGTCATTGTCTTATCAGCGTAGCACTCGTCCTGCCAGAGGAAGTTTATGAATGCTTCAGCAATTTGTCAAAACCCAGGACGCGTCAGGCGCGTCGGATGGATTAGGAGGGGAATGGTCATGCAAGCACTGGTTGAACGCCACTCGTTAGGGCAGGTCTATTGTCCGATTTGTACCCATACGGTTCCGGCTGAACTTGATTTACGGGGCAAGCGCGCCAGGGTTGTCGAAGGACAGCGGTGCCCGCGTTGCCAGTCGCCGCTTGAGGTTGCGGTGATTGTGCAGATTCCCGAAGCCGCCTAAGGGATTGCGGCTAGACCGATTAGTACGACCTAGCCGGGAAACAGCTTGTTACCATGTGCGGTTTCTGCCATAGTGGGATGAGAACGGGGATGCCATGCGACGCAAGGTGAATCCAAAACCCGACCAGGTGGTTCCGGCGGAACTGCTCGAACTGGCCCGCCAGGCCATCGCCGCCGACCACTTGAAGAAGCCCGGCAGCAAATGCTCGGTTTGCGGGGCCGAAACCGCCGACGGCTCCTCGGAGCCGCTTTGCTGGGTTTGCCGCCGCCTCAAAATCAGCGCCTGGCGCGACATCGAGCACCAGATGCCGATGCAGGAATAGCCCGCTCCCGCTTCTCATTCCGCTCAAATGCTCCGCGCGTTCCGCTCAAGTGATTCGCGCCCAAGTGTCAGTAATTCGCTGCTAACTCAAGACATCTGGCGGACTGCCTCGGCGACGGGCCATGCTGGTTACGAGGAGAAATTCCCGTGCTACGTTCGAGTGCGCTGGTCGTCCTTTTGCTTTCGGCCCGAGCCCTGATGGCCGCCGATCCGCCTTTCGCAGAATATGTTCCGGCCGATACCAAAATCCTGATCGGCGTGCAAGCGCGCACCATTATAGATTCGGACTGGGGCAAGGCGCTCATCGAACAGGTGAAGAGCGCCTCTGGCGATGCCTGGGCCAAGGCGATGCCCCTTAAGGGCTTCGACCTGCTACAGAATCTCGATGAAGTGTGGATAGCCAGTTCCTCGATGGAGAACAAGGCGCCCTCGTTGGTCATTCTGCGCGGCCGCTTCGACCCATCGCACCTTCCGGCCGCCATCGGCCGCTACCACACCGTGCCGCTCATCCCGATCGATGCCAAGAGAGAGCAGTTGCTGGCCTTCGTGGATCCCTCGACCATTCTCGCCGGCGACCGCTTCAGCGTGGAACGGGCGATTGACAGGCGCGGATTGAAAGCGGTGGATGCGCACCTGGCGGCCGCTGCCAGCGCGCTGCGCACGCGTTATTGGATTTGGGCGGTGGCCGAGCATCTGGATGGCGTATCCGCGTCCAAAAGTGCGCCACAAGGCATCCAGGCCCTCGACAGCTTCGAATTCGGCTTGGCCCTGAATCACGACCTGGAGATGGCGGCGCAGCTCCACATGCGCTCCGCCGAAGACGCGCAGAAAATGCTGGGCACCATGGCGGTGTTTGAGATGATGGCCAAGAACCAGCAAAAAGGCGCGAGCCAGGCGAGTATCGAAAGCCACTTGACGGGCAAAACGGTGGATGTATCGCTGCGCGTTCCGGAAGAAGAGTTGAAGCAAGCATGGGAGCAGCAGCGCGCCATGATCGCCCAGAGCCTGTCGCAATTGCCGCAACAAATCGCCGCCGCCAGATCAGGCGGCGCATTCAACCCGTTCACCCTTTCCAAGCAGGCGCCGGCGCCGGCACAGCCCAGCCGCGTCCGCAAGGCTCCGGTCGGCAGAGAGGGCACCATCGTCAACGACGCCGATGGCATCACCGAGCAACTAATCCTGCCCGGCCGCCGCTAGGTATCAATCAAGTCCTTTCGCAAAATGCGCCAGCCAGGCTTGCGCCATAGGGCGCGTCGGTGGTTTCGCCGCCGGTTCCTTCCCGCGTTGCGGCCCAGCCCCGTTGCTCGCTAATCGGCCGTCCCGGCGGCGTGCTATGCTGCTCGATTCGAGGGGTTCCCATGTCTTTTATTCATGACGATTTTCTGTTGAGCAACGAGACCGCGCGGCGCCTCTATCACGAATACGCCGAAGGGCAGCCGATTCTTGACTATCATTGCCACCTGCCGCCGGCCGACCTGGCCGGCAACCGGCAGTTCCAAAACCTGTTCGAGATCTGGTTGGAGGGGGACCATTATAAGTGGCGCGCCATGCGGGCCAACGGCGTGGATGAGCGGTTCTGCACCGGCAAAGTAGACCCGTACCAGAAATTCCTGGCCTGGGCCCGCACCGTGCCCAATACGCTGCGAAATCCCCTGTATCACTGGACGCACCTGGAGTTGAAGCGCTACTTCGGCATCGATGAGCTACTCGATGAATCGAGCGCGCAGCGCGTCTGGGACCGCGCCAACGAACTGCTGGCCACTGAGGACCTGCGTGCCCATGGCATCCTCGGCAAGTTTCTGGTCAAGGCCGTCTGCACCACGGACGATCCCACCGACGACCTCTCTTACCATAAAGCGCTGGCCGCTTCCGGCCTGGCCACCAAGGTGTTCCCCGCCTTCCGGCCCGATAAGGCTTTCAACGTCGATTTGCCCGAGCTGTTCAATCCCTGGGTCAAGAAGCTCGAAGCATCGAGCGGCACGTCCGTCTCCAGCTTCCACGATTTCGTCGGGGCGCTCGCCCGCCGGCACGATTTCTTCCACCAGATGGGCGGACGCCTCTCCGACCACGGACTGAACGTCGTCTTCGCCGACTTCTGCGACGAAAAGGAGGCCGCCCAAATCTTCGATAAGGCCCGCCGCGGCCAAGCCGCGACGCCCGCCGAGCAGACGCGCTTTGCCAGCTTCCTGCTGCTCGAATTTGGCCGTTGGGACGCGGCCAAGGGGTGGACCAAACAGCTTCATCTCTGCGCGCGCCGCAACAACAACTCACGCCGCTTCCAGGAACTCGGCCCCGATACCGGCTTCGATTCGATTGGCGATTGGCCGCAAGCCGACGCGCTCGCCACTTACATGGACCGCTTGGACCGGGAAAACGCCCTCCCCAAAATGGTGCTTTACAATCTGAACCCGGCCGACAACTATCTGTTCGCCACCATGATCGGCAATTTCCAGGATGGCTCGGTGGCCGGCAAAATCCAGTTCGGCAGCGGCTGGTGGTTTCTCGACCAGAAAGAAGCCATGACCTGGCAGATGAACGCGCTCTCAAACTGCGGGCTGATTTCCCGGTTCATCGGCATGATCACCGATTCGCGGTCCTTCATGTCCTATCCGCGCCACGAATACTTCCGGCGTGTGCTGTGCGACCTGTTCGGCAAAGACATGGAAGCCGGGGAGTTGCCCGATTCCGACGATCTGGTTGGCCCCATGATCCGCAATATCTGCTACGGCAATGCCCTGCAATTCCTCGGTTTAAACCTTACTTAACAGTGGGTTAGCTGAATAGTAAGCTGCCACGCGTGGACTGAAGGCAGTGAAATAAGCGACGAAACTGTCGGGCTGGCAGACGAAAGCGTCTGCTCCACTTTGTTATCAAGAAGTTGCGGGCGAAGCTCCCGAATGCACCGGGTATCCGGTGACCATCCCTAAAGTTCCCGCCGGCGGCGGCCGATAAGGATGTTGGAGCTACATGCCTACGCTCACGAATGACTTCGGCGACGCCGAATGGGACCTGCCGCCACTGATTCTCCATCCCTTCAACGAACGCATCTCGCCAACCACCCTGCTCGAAAACTCGAAGGCAGCATTGATGCTGGCCGGTCTGGCGGCGCGGGACGGAACCGAGGACGAAGCTTTGCAGCGCCGCGTGATGAACGGCCGCTACGCGGAACTACGTATGCTCTTCTTCATTGGCAAGGACGTGATGCGCTGGGTCGAGCAATGCGCGGAATGGGCCTGGCGGATCGCCGAGCTCGAGAATGCCTGTGTCCGCCGCCAGAGCTTCGCCCGCTTAATCACCGTCTGCCCGCCGGAAGAGGTCCGCGAAAAGCTCACTCGCTGGGGAGTGACGGACTATCTGGCAATCTTCTCCCGCGCCATCGGTTTCAACGCGCTGTTCGGCGAGCCGCCGCCGCTGGAAATCCTCTCCCAGGATTTCCTGCTCAACTATCACCGCTATAGCGACTTGCTCTATCAGGGATTCATGGAAGCCGAACCTCACAGCGCCATCAGCGCCGCCAATTTCCACTTCCAGTTGTACGCCTCCGGGGAATACTCCCGTATGCTGGAAGCCAAGTGGGAACAGCAAATGTAGGTGTGTGGCGTACGCACTTCTGCCGGGCGCGTCGGCACTCCTGGCGACGCCCGCCCAGGTGTGCGCGAAGACGTGTCGAGAAGAGTCTTCACGCAGCACGCGGGATTGCGTGCGCCGCGCCAGCACTGCCGCTCAGCGCCAGGAATCGGTTCCGGTTCTTTGCAACCGGGTCCCGCCGCCAGCCGGTTTGCGTTATTGTAACCAAATGAGTTCTATTTCACTGCACCCGGTTCGGTACACTGCTGCTGCGGGCATGCTCGGCGCGCTCATGCTGGCTCTTGGCTCTTTCAGCGCCGGGGCCCAGGAAACGAAGCCTGTGCCTACTCCTGCCCCTGCGTCTCCGCCAGCTTCTACCGCCGACAAGGATAAAGACAAAGCGTCCGACAAGGAAGCTCCGCTGCCCGCGGATGCGCACGTCGCGCAAACCATTCAATTTGAAGGCAAACCGCTACCTTACACAGTCACGGTTGGAACGCTGCCGGTCTACGACAACGGCAAGAAGATTGGCGAGGTGGTGCTTACCGCGTATACCATGGAAGGCCAGGACCGGCCGGTCACCTTCGCGCTGAATGGCGGTCCGGGCGCGGCGTCCGTATTTCTCAATTTCGGTGCCATCGGACCCAAGCACATCGAGTTCGGCGACGAGGGGGATAGCCCGTCCGATCCGACGAAGTTATCCGACAATCCGGCTACTTGGCTCGATTTCACAGACCTGGTGTTCATCGATCCGGTCGGCACGGGATACAGCCGGTCGCTGGTTTCGGCGATCGATGCCAAGAGGCTGTTTTACAGCACCGACGCCGACATTCATTACCTTTCGCGCATCATTTACGACTGGCTGGTCAAGAATGGGCGTATCAGCTCGCGAAAATACCTGGTCGGAGAGAGCTATGGCGGCTATCGCGGCCCGCGGATCACACATTACCTGCAAACCCAGCTCGGCGTGGCGATGAACGGTATCGTCCTGGTCTCGCCGTACCTGAACCCCGCGCTGGATGAAAACCGCGACATTTCCCCGGTTCCGTGGATGCTGACCCTGCCCTCGATCACCGCGGCGCACCTTGAGCGCGAGCACAAACTCACGCCGGAAGCCATGGCGCCGGTAATTGCCTACACGCAAGGCGAGTATGCCACCGACCTGCTGAAGGGCCGCTCCGATCCGCAGGCGACGCCGCGGATCGTGAAGCGTGTGACCGAGATGACCGGCCTGGAAGAGGAGTTTGTGCGGCGGGCCGGCGGCCGTTTGGAAACCGGGGCATATCTGCGCGAGGTCTTTCGCGAGAGCGGCAAGATCGGCAGCGTCTATGACTCGAATGTGACCGGGTTTGACCCGTACCCTTTCGCTCCCCAGCAGCGCACCAACGATCCGATGCTGGAGAGCATTATCGCGCCGACCACTACCTCGATGGTGGATTTTGTGACCCGCGTGGTCGGGTGGAAAACGGATGCGCGCTACAACACGCTCAGCTACGAGGTGGGCTCCCAGTGGGATCACGACAGCCGCGCCCTGCGCATGGGCGCCGTGCCCGATCTGCGGCAGGCGGTGGCGGCCGACCCGAAGCTGCGCGTCATCATTGCACACGGCTGGAACGACCTCTCCTGCCCTTTCATGGGCTCGGTGCTGACGGTGGAGCAGATGCCGCTGATGGGCGATCCAACGCGTGTCGCCGTGCGTGAGTATCCGGGCGGCCATATGTTCTACAGCCGCCCGGCCAGTCAGGCTGCCTTGCGCCAGGACGTAAAGGCGATGGTCGGCAAACACTGAGCCGCTTTCAGGAGGGCCTCCGTGCGCTGTGCGCCGGCGGGGGCCCATGCGGAGCTCTTGCAGCGCTTCGGATGCCCTCGCCCCCCTCAGTTCGCGCTCTTCGCCGGCCCGGCCGCGGTGCCGTCGGGCGCGGCGTAAATAGGGGGCGGACTGCTATCGTGGCGCCGGCGCAGCACAGGGCCATCGCCTCGCCTCCGGGGCGCGGTAAGATCCTCAAGCTGCGCCAAGCGGCCGCGGATGTCCTGGAATTCGGAAGTGTCCACCACGTACTCGGACCGCGGGGCCAGCCGGCGTTGAATTATTTTCTGCGCGTACTTGATGCGGCTGGCGGTCATGGGATGGGTGGAGAATACGCGGGCCACGACACCAGGCTTGCTTTTTTCCATGGTTTCGATGCGCTCGAAGAAGTCGACGAATGCCAATGGGTCGTAGCCCGACCGGTAGAGATACTCCAGGCCCAATGCATCTGCCTGATTCTCCATGCCTCGCGTAAATTGCATAAATCCCAACGGCACGGCGAGACCCACCAACTGGCGAACCGCATAGCCCAGCCAGCCGCCCGCAAAAACCAGGGGCATGCTGATATAGTTGGCCAGTTCCGCACGCGTGGCCTGCTTGGTGCCGTGCCGGGCAGCCACATGAGCAATCTCGTGCGCCAGCACGCCAGCGAGTTCGGCCTCGCTTCCCGCGCGCAGCACCAGGCCGGTGTTGACGAACAGAAAGCCACCCGGCAGCGCGAAAGCGTTCACCTCGTTCGAGTCGATCACTTTGACGGTGAAGGGTACCCGTGCGTCCGAGTTGAGGACCAGGTTTTGCGACAGGCGGTTGACGTATTCCACCACCACCGGGTCGTCGACCAGCCGCGCCTGCCGCTCGACTTCGGCTGCCATCTGCCGGCCGAGCTCAACTTCCCGTTCGAGAGAGTAGACATTGACGCCCCTGCCCGGGTTATCAGCATCGCCTGAAACGGGGGCGTGGTGGTCTTTCGCTGCCGCGGCACAAGCCAGCAACACTCCGGCCGCCAAAATAGCCCAGGCGCGTTTCACTCGGGAACTCTCTGGTTCCCAGGTTACACCTCTGTGGGACCTCTTGCCTACAGGTAGCTGGATTCCGGCTTCACCAATGCGATACTCACGGCGGAAGTTTGTCGCACAACGCCGCGCAACCGCCGTATGAGGACCAGCGCGAAACGCGCTTAGTTGAAGTTCATCCCGCACATGCCGGGATTGGAGCACCGGCCGCTGGGGCAGATCGGCGCCTCGGACGCGTGCGAAGAGCTGCCGGAATGGGCGGCAAAGGTGGAAAGCTCCCGCTCGGGATGTTTCTGCCCGCAAGACGGGCACTCCGGTTCGAGCTCTTCGGAGCGTCGCATCAGTTTCTCAAACTTGGTTCCGCAATCCTGGCACTTGTATTCGTATATAGGCATGGCTTTACTTCCATATTAGAATACAAATCTTGTCCATCACGCCACGCACCGAGGCGGCGCTTTGGTTCGAATTGTTGGCGAGAATCGAAAATGCCACCCAACTGCCGTTGCGCCGCTGCGCGTAGCCGGAAAGCGCATTCACATGGGCCAGCGAGCCGGTCTTGGCGTGAATGCGGCCCGCCGCCGGCGTGCCGTTGAAGCGGCCGGCCAGCGTGCCGTCGACGGCGGCCACCGGGAGCAGGGAAATCCAGGTGTCGCGCTGGGGCGAATCGTACATGTCACGCAGCAACTTCACCACCGCGGCCGGCGTCATCAGGTTGGTCCGCGAGAGGCCCGAGCCGTCCTCGATGTTGTAGGAGGCATTGTCGATGCCGGCTTCGCCCAGAAAGGCGCGCAACTCCTCGAGGCCGGCGGCGCGGCTGCCCACCCCGCGGCGCGAGCGCGCCACCGCTCGCAGCGCCATCTCGGCATGCAGGTTCTGACTGGCTTTGTCGGTGATGCGGAGATCTTCGACCAGCGGAGCGGAAACATGCCGCGCCAAGATCACGCCGGCGAATGACTCGCTGGCTTCGCCCGGCAGCAGATGCCGCGCCACGGCTCCGCCATGCACCGCGATTCCGCGCTCTTCCAGCAATTGCCGGAACGCCAGCGCTGCATACTCCGCCGGGTCTTCAATGCCCAGCGCCAGATTCTGGCTCGGCCCGCCGAGCGGAATCGTCCCGGATAATTCCAATTCCAGGCTACCGGGCCCGCGGTGCACATGGATGGCGTTTTCTCCGCCGGCGGCCACCGTGCGGATGCGGTTGTCGATGGCGTAATACTCGACTGCGGGTTCCAGCGCAATCGCCGCCGGATCGCCCTCCCGCGCACCGGCTGAAACGGTCAGCGTGAGCGTGTTGTCGTTGACCGCGATCGCCGAAACCGCAGTGCCGTATTCGTAAGTCGGATCGTCAATGCTCCATTCGCCGGCGTAAGGCTCCCAGACATACCACGTGTCGTCGCCAACGATGTCGCCATCGATCGACTTCACGCCCTTTGCCGCGACTTGGTCCGCCAGCTCCTCCAGTGGCTTCAGCGCATCACCGGGCGCTGGCGCTCCCGCGGCCGTCCCAGGCGCGTAAGGAACCGGGCGCACCGAAAGGTTCGGATCGCCGCCGCCCACCAGCCGTACCGAGCCGCGGATGCAGCCGGCCCGGTCAGGGGTCCGTTCGGCCGTCACTTGCGTTTCAAAGATGAATTGCGGACCCAGACGC
>CAVXJY010000152.1:0-39718 GCA_963761855.1 Bryobacterales bacterium
GGACCGGCGAACAGCCCGTCCACCAGCGCCCGCAGATAGAAGCCCGTGCCGCCGCACACAATCGGCAAGCGGCCGCGAGCGGAAATCCCGGCCACCGCATCCCGCCCGGCGCGCGCGAACTCGCCCGCCGTGAACAGGGCGTCGGGTTCCAGAATGTCGATCAGATGGTGCGGAATCCCCCGCCGCTCATCGGCGCCAAGTTTGGCCGTGCCGATATCGAAATGGCGATACACCTGGAGCGAATCGCAGTTCACCACTTCGCCCCGAAACGCCTCCGCCAGAAGCAGCGCCAGTTCGGTCTTGCCCGAACCCGTGGGCCCCACCACTGCAACCATCGGACGCGCAGCGGCGTCTTCTTTTAAGGGGGAATTGCCGGCTGTGTCGGGCCGGCCTCCGGTGAGGGGCATCAGAGTGGAACCCATGAGCATCGCTTGCACGAACCGGACCCGTGGCAGGTATCGAATGCAGGCGCGACCCGCCAATGGAGCCGGGCATTGCGGCGTAGGCCCGTTATACAATAAAAAGGTGATCTTCGGCCCTGGGTCCGCCAATGGCCGGAATCAAGTAAGGACCCCATGATGCGCTCAGTGAACGTGCTCCTTCTGGCCGGTTTGCTGGCTTGTGCTTCTTTCGCTCAGAGCACGCCGGCCGCTGCGCCCGTCCCGGCTCCCGACGACAAGGCGGGAGTCTATTACAATTTTGCCATGGGCCGGCTATATGGCGAGCTGGCGGCGGCTGAGGGCAGCCGGGAGGATGTCAACAAGGCAATCCACTACTACCAGGAAGCGCTTAAGCTCGACCCCAAAGACGGAATGATTCTGGAAGAACTGACGGACCTCTACGTCAGGACCAACCGTCTGGCAGACGCGGTCGACCAGGCCGAAGGGCTTCTCAAGCAGGACCCAAACAACCTTGATGCGCGGCGCACTCTGGCGCAGATCTACACGCATCTGGCGATCGGCGACGGGCCCAGCGCCCGGATCGACGACAACTACCTGCAGAAGGCCATCGAACAGTATCAGAAGGTTACCGGCCAAGCCCCCAAGGATGCTGAAAGCTGGTCGTACCTGGGCAAACTCTACCGCGCCTCCGGCGATTCGGCGGCGGCGGAAAAGGCGTTCAACAGCGCACTCCAGGCCGAGCCGGACAATGAGGACGCCTTGATGGGTCTGGCAGCGGTCTATGCCGATATGGGCGACTCCGCCAAGGCGCTGGAGAAGCTGAAGGCGCTCACCGACAAGAGCCCGAACGAGCGTACGCTCGGCATTCTTGCCCAGCAGTACGAGAGCATGAACGACTACAAGTCGGCCGCCGATGCGCTCCAGCGCGCGGTTGCGCTCGACCCGGACGACGAACGCCTCGAGCGCGAACTGGCGGAGGACCTGGGCGAGTCCGGCCAACTGGATGGGGCGCTCAAGATTTACCAGCAGCTCGCATCCGACAATCCCCGCGAACCTGCCTACCTGCTGCAGATAGCCAAGATTTATCGTTTCAAGCACGACTATCCGGCCGCTGAGAAGGCACTCGCCGCCGCCCAACTGCTGGACGCCGACAACATCGACGTGCGCCACGAACATGTCTTCCTGCTGGAGGCGGAGGGCAAGACCGACGAGGCGCTGGCGGCCATGAAATCCCTTCTGGACACTTTGCCGAACCGCAGTTACGCCGGTCGAGATGCCAAGATCCGCGCCGCGCTGGTGCGCCATTTGGCCTTCCTGTATCGCGATGCCAAGCAGTATCCGGCTGCGGTCGATGCCTTCCGCCAATACGCCACACTCGATACCGATGCTGATGCGCAGGCTGACGCGGCTTATCAGATAGTGGAAACCTATCGCACTGCGGGTGACCTGACCGCAGCCGAGCGCGAAGCCCTGGCCGGCATTAAGAAGCTCAGCGATAACCGCAGCGCCAATCGCGAGCTGGAATTGGAGCTGGCCCTGGTTTATGAGCAGGGCAAACGCTGGAGTGACATGAAAAAGGCGCTCGACCACGCCGAGCAGCTTGCCAACACCGATGGCGAAAAGGCCGACACTGCAGTGCAGGTCGCGGAAACCTATCGCGCCGCGGGCGACTTGGGCGCGGCGGAGCGCGAAATCGATGCCAGCATCAAGAAGCTTGGCGGCAGCCGCGCCGCCAATCGCGAACTGGAAATGGAGCTGGCCCAGGTTTATGAGCAGGGCAAACACTGGAATGACATGATCAAGGCGCTCGATAGCGCCGAGCAGCTAGCCGACAGCGACAAGGAGAGGGAACAGATCTACTTCCTGCGCGGCGCCGGCTTTGAGCGGCAAAAGAAATACGATCAGAGCGAGGCCGCGTTCCGCAAGGTGCTGGAGATCGATCCCAACAACGCGGGCGCGTTGAACTATCTCGGTTACATGCTCGCCGACCGCGACGTGCGTCTGGACGAGGCGTACGAACTGGTCAAGCGCGCAGTGGATCTGGATCCCGACAATGGCGCTTACCTCGATAGTCTGGGCTGGGTTTATTTTCGCCAGGGCAAACTGGACGACGCCCGCGGACTGCTGGAGCGCGCGCTCGACCGCATGCAGGACCCGACGGTCCATGACCATCTGGGCGACGTTTACCTGAAGCTGGGCAAGACCAGAGAGGCCATTGCGCAATGGCAGGCCTCGCTGCGCGAATTCCAGAAGGCCCCTGCGCCGGAAGCCGACCCGGAGGAAATGACCAGCGTCAACCACAAGCTGGACGAAGCCCAGGCTAAACTGGCCGCGGAAACACACGCCAAGTAACGTGGCGCACGCATAGCGCTGCCTGCCGGCGCCTGGTGGCGGGTTTCAGAGGCGCTGGGCGTTGACCTTGACCACTTACTGCACGCTCACGCCGCTCGCCGCCAGGCGGCCCGGCATATCTGCCAGCACGTAGCCCATTACCGCCATGGCGGCCATATTCTTGCGAAAGTCCTCCGGGTTGACTTTGTCGAGCGTGTCGGCTTCCGAGTGGTGCCAGTCGAAGTAGTGCGTGCCGACGGTACGTTCAGCCAAACCGGGAACGCCATCCCGCATCAGCGGTTCGATATCGGCGCCGCCACCGCCGCCACCGATATCGCTCGCGCCCACCCGCTCCAGCAGGCGGCCGATCTGGCGCAACAAGGCGGAAGAAGCGGCGTTCACAGCGGCCCCAAACCCCACCGGCGATTCGGCGCCGCCATCCATCTCGATCGCCGCCACCTGATTCTTGATCCCGTCGCCGACCCAGGCGCGGTAAGCTTCGCCGCCGCGCCCGCCGTTCTCCTCGTTTACCCAGAAGGCCACGCGAATCGTGCGGCGCGGCTGCAGGCCGAGCTTCTTCATCAGAGCCACCGCCTGCAGGCAGGCGATGATAGACGCGCCATCGTCCTGGGCGCCCTGGCCCACATCCCACGAATCGATGTGGCCCCCGATGACAACCACCTCCTCGGGATGCTCCTTGCCGGGGATCTCACCCGTCACATCGGCGCTGTCGGCATCCGGTTCCATGTGAGCGCTCATTTGCAAATGAACTTTCACCGTGACGCCGTCTGCCGCCAGGCGAGAGATCATCATGGCATCTTCAGGGGAAACCGCGGCGGCGGGAATGCGAGGTTGCGCGTCGTCGTAGCGCATCTCGCCGGTGTGCGGAATCTGCATTGCCAGCGGCGTCACCGAACGCACCAGCACCGCCACCGCGCCCAGCGCCGCAGCGCGCGATGCCCCATTGCGGCGATAGTTCACTGTCGGCCAGTAGCCCTGGTACGCCTCGTTGTAGAGCACAATCTTGCCCCGCACCTTCTCCGCGCCCAGCTTATCCAGTTCGGCGAAATCGGAAACCGCTACCACCTCGGCCGTGATGCCTTCCGGCAGCGTGCCCACGCTCATCCCGAGGCCCAGCATGTGCAGCGGCTTATCGAGCGGCGCCAGCATGCGCGCCGATTCCTCTCCGCGGACCCAATGCGGCACCTTCACTGGAATGACGCGCACGTTGCTCAGCCCGGCGGCTCTCATTTGCTCCGCGCTCCAGGCGATGGCGCGCTCCAGAGCCGGCGACCCGCTGAGCCGGCTGCCGATCCGGTAGCAGAGATACGCCAGGCGGTCGTAGCCCTCCCGGTCCGCCAGCGCCGCATCGATCAACTTATCGGCAGTCTCGCGGTATTGGTCTGTGAGATTCTGCGCAGGCTGCTGCTGAGCGCGCGCGGCCGCAGCCGCCAGCAAAAACATCAGTATCCCGGCAGTCCACCGTGTCATATAAAGACACTATCGCACGAACGACGCACCGCACTAGTGTCGCCCCTTGCACTGCGGCGCCGTTGGCACAAACCGGCAAGCCTTGTCGTAATCCTTTTGGCCCAGCCAATATTCGCCGATCAATTCCGCGGCCGGCCGGTACGCCGGATCTCGTTCCAGCGCCTGCTGCCATAACTCGACAGCCCGCGCGGCATTTCCCGAGCGCAGATATGCCTGGCCGAGAGCGCCCAGCGCCGGCAGGTTGCGGGCATCCTCAGCCACAATCCTCCGCAGCGTGAAACTCGCCTGGCTGTAACGTCCCGAATAAAGGAATGTCAGGCCGCGTTCGTAAGCTTCCTCTTCCGGCAGCTTGTCTTTTGGATCGGCCGCCCGGCCTCGCGCCGCTTGCCTTCCGCCCGCCGTGTAACCCAGCGAGCCGAGCACCTCGCGCGTATGCTCCGGGATCTCAGACGACGATGGCTGCCGCTGCTTCGGCGCATAGCGGGCCATCAGACCGTCCAACCGCGCCTTCAGCGACCGGGCCTCCGCCGGATGCGCCTCCAGGATATTCATCCGCTCGCCTGGATCTTTTGAGAGATCGTATAGCTCCGCTTTGGGCGCATCGATGTACTTATAGCTGCCCAATTGCACCGACCGCAACGCGGCCCAGCCAAAACTATCCTGGGGGTAGACGCTCTCTTCATATGTCATCCGCCCGCTGTCTGCGGACAGCAGACTTACTCCTTCAAACGAGGGGGGAGCCGGAATATGCAAAAAGTCGAGGATGGTCGGAGCCACGTCGATCAGCCCTCCCGCCTCAGTCACCCGTTTCGGGTACCTGGAAGCACCCGCCGGCCAGTGAATAATCAGCGGCACATGCATGGTGCTTTCGTAAATGAAATATCCGTGGCTGGTTTCACCATGATCGCCCAGGCCTTCGCCGTGGTCGGCCAACAGAATCACCAGCGCCTTATTCCAGAGTCCGTCACGTTCCAACGCCTCGCGCAGCCGTCCGAGCACTTGATCGACATACTTCAGCTCCGCGTCATAACCGGCCACGGTTGGCGTCACTCCGGCCACCTGCGGCAGTTTATACGGCGTGTGCAGATCGTATAAGTGAAGGAACGCGAACCACGGTTCGCTGCGATTCTCGGCCCACCATTGCCGCGCCGCCCGCGTCACCAGCGCGGCATCGCGGCGCACGCGCGCGGAGTAGGGATTCGGTCTCTCCCCCGGTGCCGTTTCAAAAGGGCTGTCATAGAGGTCGAAACCCTTGTCCAGGCCGTAACTCCGGTCGAGGATGATACTGCCGATGAAGGCCGCTGTCCGGTAACCGTTGGCGTGCAACACCGAAGCCAGCGTGACTGCCCCGGAAGGCACGCTCTCGGAATTCTCCTCCACCTGGTTTTCAAACGGATAAGTGGAAGTCATCAGCGACGTGTGCGATGGCATGGTTAAGGGGATCTGCGAGTCGATATGCAGATAAGTCGTTCCTCCATCGGCGAAGGAATCGATGTTGGGCGTTCTGATCTTTGTGTAACCATACGCGCTCAGATGATCCGCCCGCAGCGTGTCGATGGAAATCAGAATCACGGGCGGTTTTTCCGCGGCGTTGGCGGAACTCGCGCATATGAGGATAACCAGGATGGCCGGCAGGGGCGCGGACAGCCTGACAATTCGCGGCGCGAGCCACGCGGAAATCGCCGAGATCCCAAAGAACCAGACCGTCCAGGAAACGCCCAGCACCGTCGTGCGCGGCCATGGAATATCGATCCGTTCGACTTCTGTGTTCACCCGCAAACGGCCGCTGAACGGCCGCAGCGGCCGGATCCGCCAGCTCACCTCGTGCAAGCTTAGAATCCGCACGCCCGGAGTCTCGATGGTGACGCCCGCCGGCGCTTCCATCCGCACGTCCGCCAGATCTCCGGCGTTGACGTGCGCCGTCACCACCACGGCCTCACCGGCGCGCAGCGGCGCGCGCCCGTAAACCGCGTCGGCCTGCCACACCACCAGACTCAGCAACGGGGCAACAATCAGACTGGGAACCGCAATCTGTCGAAACAGCCGGAGGTTCTCGCGCAGCAGATCGCATTGGGCTTTCCACACCAGCCGGGGCTCATCGAGAAACAAGCGCAGCTCCATCACGTGCGCCAGAATCCGGTTCACGGTTCGTCTCGTATGGCCGGACCCGAACCGCCGGAACGCGAATGCCGCCGCCATCCCGCATAGCGCGCTTAAAGGAACCAGCGTGGCCAGCGCTCTCATTTGAGATAGCCCAGGCCTTTCAGCTTGCGAGCCAGCTCGTCTTTCGACGGGGACTGTTCGCGATCGGCGAGTTGCTTCTCGACTGCATGCTCGATAAATTCTTCGAGCGAACTGTAGCCGGCGGCCTCAGCCGCGCGCCGAGCCCGCTCGCAAATAACCTTATTCAGCTTGACGGTAGTCTTGGAAAGCATTGTGGTAGGGCATGCTTTAGCTTGCCCGCTAATAAACATAGTGTCAAAAAACCGATCGGCCAGTCATCTGCGCCGGCCGCGTCACCCCGAATAACTCCAGCAGCGAGACGGCCAGATCCTTCAACCTGGGCGTTTGAGCGCGAATCGTCCGTGTAGTGAACAACACGGCCGGAACTTCGCTGGGATCGATGCAATGATCCGCGATCCAGGCATCGTCATTGTCCACAACCAATCCCGGCGGCGCTTCCCCCATCGCCGTTTGCCAGGACGCGCGGTACCCTGCGCTGTAGCCTACAATCAGATCCGGCGCGATACTTTGGTTCTCGGGCGATGGGTTGGTTGCGGTGACGCTCGAAATCATTTTGCGCCCGTTGGCGGGGTCGCGAAGGTCGAGGAGTTGCTGACGCACCTCCTGCTCTACACGCTTGTCCAAAAGGTAAAGACCATTCAGCCCGAGCGCATACGCCTGGTTGCGCAGCCCTCGCGAAACCAACCAGGTATTCAGGTTAACCGCGCGGTCGAAGGCGGCGAAACCATGATCCGACATCACCATCAGTTCGGCCTCGGGTTCACGGCGCATAACTTCGCCGATGGATCGATCCACCGCGCGATACACATCCAATAACTCCGCATCGTGCTTGCCCCAGAGCACATGGGAATTCTGATCCACCGCCGAGAAATAAAAGAACAGCAGCCCGCCTGTGAACCGGCGCAGCGATTCATCCAGGAGACGCCGCTCATCGTTGAGCACGAGGCGGCTCTGGGACAGAAACTCGGGTAAGTCGAACACGCCCTGGCGCAGCGCCGAAGTATCTTCCGGAATGCCCAGCGTGGACCATCTGCCAATATGCGCAGCCACCTCCCGCGCATACGAACTGGGAGTTGAGATTGGCAGCGCGGGTTCCTCCGGATCGACGTTGACCGGCGACACATACAGTTCGAACCGCGGATGCAACTGCTTCGCGAACACGCGAAACATGCCCCTGGCCGAGGTCACGTGAGGTAGCAGCGGAAAATCGGCGGGCAGCCAGCCGGACCATTCGCCTTCCTTCACGATCGCCATCTCTCCGCCCACTTGCAGCCGGACATATGGACGGTCCGGGTCAACATCCGCGACCACTTGCACCGACGCGTAGGCGTGGTCCCGGCGCAACGGATTGGGCGGACCTTCCACGCTCAGTTCTACATGACCGCTGCTCACTTCCACTTTTCGGATCAGACCACCCGGCACTTCGCGCGAAGTCTCGGCGGGATCGTCCGTATAGTAACTGAAGGTACCCTCGGTGCCTCGCAGGTCGGGAGTTCCCATTCCGGCGAGTTCCCGGCCGGCATCGGAAGGCGGATAGTTCGCCGGAATGCGCACGATATTCACCGGAACACCCCGGTCCGACAGATACTCCCAAAAGGCGCGGCCTTTACGCAGTGAGACTACTCGCGAGCGCGAAAGCGGCAATTCCCAGGGCCCGAGGCGCAGTTCGAAACGCGGCCCGATGGTCTTATCGGTCGAGAGATACGGTTGCAGCGTGACCGGATCGCGATGCACGAAATCGAAGATGCCATGTTCCCCCGGATCGAGCCCGGTAATAAATGTCGCCCATGCGACCGGACTCTGTGGAGGGTCGGTTGTTTGAAGGTGCGAGTAACTGCCGCGTTGCCGCAGCCGCGCCAGGTTCGGCAGGTTCGTCCAATGCCGCTCGACGAACGACGGGTCCATGCCGTCAACTCCAATGACGATGACTCGTTTGTACCGGCCTGCGCGGCAGCCGGCTAGCAGAGTCAGTGCGAGCAACAGACCCAATTCACGTCGTCTCAATGACCGGTCTGCCTTCCATCCACGCGGGTGGTTCGATCCCGAAAAGGTGCAGCGCCGTCGGCGCCATGTCCTCGATGCCCGGGTCGGCGGCGGTGATCTTGAGATTGGAGAAAAGGACCCCCGGCACCAGCGGCGGATCGACGCAGTGATCTCCGCGCCAGGCCTTGCGGTTGTCCTCGAATATCAGGGAACTCACTTTTCCCGTAACTGCATCCCAGGACGCACGATAGCCCGGCGCGTAGCCGACGATCAAGTCCGGCGCCGCATTCAGGTACGGCCCTCGATAGATATCCGTCGCCCGATACATGGATTGAATCGCAGTTTCACCAGTCTCTTCATCGGCTAACCCCGTGAGCCTGTGCAGTAACTCGTCAACCAGTTCCGCAGCGGCATCTTTCGCCACGATGCCGTGTGCTTCACGCCCGCGCAGATTGAGATAGAGGCCGCCCAGCCCAAATGCATAGGCGCGCGTCTTTGACCAGTCGATCCCTTCGAGATATTCGCCCGATACGGTGAGTCCCTCGTCAAGGGCCAGGTATCCTTCGCGGAGCAGCCAGGAATTGAGATTGACACCTCGCCGGAATGCGCAAAAGCCGTGATCGGAGAGCACGAATACGCCCGTGTCCCGATCCGCATAGGTAAGGGTCTTTCCCACGATTCGATCCATATCGCAGTACAGCGGCTCAATCACCTCTGCGCGCCCGTGGAACATGTGCTGCACCCGGTCGGTAGTATCGAAGACGCAAGCCACCACCCCGCGGCGGGTTCGTTCCAGCGCGCTGAAAAACATCGCCTCCCGCTCCTTTTGGATGAGTTCCGCCTGACGAAGAAATGCATCCTCTCCGATTGCACCCTCATTGAGCGCCCATGTGTCTTCCGCCAGGCCCAGTGTCGAGTAAGTCCCGAGTAACTTTGCCAGATAAATGGCGTAGAACGGGGGATGGCTGATGGGTAAGGCGGGGTTCTCCGGATCGATTTGCACGGGCGTTGCGTAAAGGTCGATTTCCGGCTCGCAACGGTTCAACAGAAAGCGCACGATGCCGTGCGCGCGTCCGAATTTGAGCCGGATCCATGGCGTATATTCGCCGATGGCCAGCGGATACGATTTGCCCTGAATCTCGATGCGGGCATCGGCAACGCGGAAGGGCACCGAACTTCTCTCCGGCCCTCGAAGAGCGCCCTCCGGAGCAGTAAAGCGCGAGTAAGTTCCCTGCGTGCCAAGTAAATCGGGAGTGCACATGGCGGATAGCTCGCGCCCATGGAAGGCTTCGGGAGGAAACGTCACAGGCACTCGCAGGATTGTGCTGCCGACCGCATGGGCCCCAAGTATCTTCCAGAACGGCTGGCTCTTGCGCCGCATTTCCACCGCGGCGCGAGACAAGGGAAAGGTCCATCTGCCAATCCGCAAAATGCGCGCGGCCGGCCACACCTTGGCGGACGAGAGTTCGGGGGCATAAGTGCGCAGATCGCGGCTCAGAAAGTCGAAGATGTTATGTTTCGCCGGATTGACGCCGGTGGCGAACGTGGACCATGCAACCGGCGAAAGGGCCGGGAAAGTAGTGCGGAGACGGTGGTAAGATCCCTGGTCGCGTAATCGCGCCAGGTTGGGCAGCTTGCCCTCGGCGATTAGTTTTTCAGTTATGACCGGATCGAGGCCGTCGAATCCAAGGAAGATCACCTTCTTGACCTTGGTTCGTCGCGGTCTCGCCAGCAGGGACCAGGCCATGCGGAAGGGCCAGACGATCACCGATGCGATGCCGGCCAGCAAAGCTAATGCGAGCGAAAGAAACGAGCCGAGAAATGCGAAGCCGGCGCCCGGGCCGAGATATGCGAAGAGTCCCCAGTGAGTCATCGAAGACGTCCTTCAATGAATGGGACTTCGAATACCTTCTCGTGCTGAATTGGGCCATGACCGAAGAATCCGTCTTCGCCGAACAATTCGCCGTGATCGGATGTGATCGTGACATAGGTGTTTTTCGGCAGCAGGTCGAATAACTCCTCGACGACACGATCCAGATGTTGCACGGCAATAATTTGACGTTCGCGCAGGCGGGCAAGTTTCGTAGCGGTGAAGGTGCCGCGGCGCACCCGGGGGAGTTTGCCGCCGACGATTAACTCGTCGAGATGCCGGAACACGCCGTGCACGCCGCTGATCCTCGGCCACTTTTCGGGCGGCTCGCCGGGCAGCGCATAAGGATAATGTGTTTCGCCGGTGTTGAGCAGCCAGAACGCGGGGGCGTCTTCCGGGAAAGTCAGCTTGGGCAGCATGGAGTGCATGTCATTGTGCTGGTCCATGAGTTCCCAGGAGTCGAAGCCGGTATTCAGCACGGTGGCTGGATTCAGAACGGGCATCGAGACCAGGGCGTGGGTGCGGTAGCCGAGTTTGCGCAGGAGCACGGGCAGGTACAACCGGGGCAGGAAGGATTTGAACTCGAGGTTCTGCAGGCCGAGGCGCTGGTTGAATTTCAGGAATTCTCGCTGGTAATATTCCGATGCCAGGATGTTGCGCGGGCTCGAATGCGGCATCAGGCCCATGAGCAAGTTGTAGTGCGAAGGAGCCGTCCACGAGGCGTACGACCAGCGCTTTTCGAGTCGTCCGAGTTTCCGCATGTTCGCGGGCTGCGCCGCCGTGAACGAATCGTAGCGGCAACTGTCAAAGACAATCAGGACGTAGTTACTGGGCCGGCTTGTTATGGAAGTTGCGGGCATCGGCTGGCAATTGCTGGTTGCAGGTGTCGATCAGTATACACCCAATTGGAGTAAGTAGCGCTAAGCTTCGAAGGCGCGGTGCCATCCATCCAGGAAGTTTTGTTCGTATACTACAAAGGGCGCGCCGGAATTAGTCCAGCGCCTCGCTCGATGCTCCCCATTCAGGCGGTTGATGCTGCAGACGACAGCGGAGATTCTCCGCGGCGGAAGGGCCGTCGAGTGGCGCAGCTCTATGATTGCTACGGGCGTCTGGTTTACGCGTTAATCTTGCGCATCGTGAACAATCAGGCGGCAGCCGAGGATCTGGTCGAGGAAACATTCCTGCGTGTCTGGAATCGCGCTCAAAGCTGCAACGCGCGCAAGATTGCGGTGGGGCCCTGGCTGCTTTCGGTAGCGCGCAACCGGGCGATCGAGTATCTGCACTTTCAGGAAGGACGCGGCAGCAGGCCGCCGCTTTTCGAGCAGAACGAGGACCCGCGGTTTTATGCCGGACCTGAAGCTGGCGTCTTGTCCCCGGAGCAGGCGCGGCGAATCAGACAGGCGCTGGGCCAATTGCCGGAGAACCAGCGGCAGGCGATCGAGCTTTTCTACTTCGGCGGGCTTTCACCAACCCAGGTGGCGGCCAAACTGGGACAACCGGCCGGCACGTTGAAGACTTGGGTGCGCGACGGACTGGCCAGTCTGCGCAGGACCCTGGCGCCGGGAGTTCGCGAGTGAGCTGCGAAGAGCTGGTTGAAGATTACGAACTGTATGCGCTCGGCGCGGCCGAAGAGCCTGAGCGCAGCGAAATCCGCGCTCACCTGGAACGGCGCTGCGAAGCTTGTGCGAACGGCGTTCAGCGGGCGCTCGCGGTGGTCGCGGTGTTGGGCGCCGCGGCTCCGGCCGCAGCTCCGCCCGCGCGGTTGCGCCGCCGGCTGCTGGCTTCGGTGGGCGTTCCGGAACGGCATTACGGGTGGCCCCTTGCCTGGGCCGCCGCGGCTTTACTGTGCTTCATCGCCGCGACGTACTTCAGTGGACGCGAGCGCCGGTACGCGGAAGAAAGCCTGGGCCTGCGCCGCCAGTTAGGGGATCAAGCGATTGAACTCCGCCACTGGCAGGATGTCTTCGCCATCGTCCGCGCGCCCGGCACCATCGAAGCTTCATTCGGTCAGGGGCAGCCTGCGGAGCCCGCCGGCCGCGTATTCCTGAACCCGAGCCAAGGCGTGATGCTGATCGCCTCCCATCTGCCGCCGGCGCCGGCGGGCAGAATCTATGAGATGTGGATCATCCCCAAAAGCGGCTCGCCCCGCGCTGCCGGCTTGTTCCAGCCGCGCAGCGACGGCACGGCCACGCACGTCGAGCCGGGACCGCTTGACCTGGCAGCCACCGCGTCGGTCGCGGTGACGACGGAAGACGAGGCCGGCGCCGCGCAGCCGACCTCGAAACCCTTGATCGCCGCTGCGCTGCCCGCGGCAGTCCGCTAGCCTTTTCGCCGGCAATGAGCCACTTCACCGCTGCGACCGTCTACCGGCTAAAATCAGATTGCTGTGTAGAGAGTCTCGTGCGCCGGTCTTGACGGCGCAGCCCGCTTTAGAGGGAGGGTCGGCAAAATCGTGAACCACTATAGAAGAGGTAGGAAACCGTCACTGGCAGCCGCGACGGCTGGAGCAGTGGCAGCGCTGGCTCTGTGGCCAGCCTTGGCGCAGATGCCGCCGCAACCGACGGTGCACGGTCCATGGATGGATAAGAGCCTGTCTCCGGACAAACGGGCCGATTTGGTTATCCAGGAGATGACGCTCGACGAGAAGATTCAGCTTGTTCATGGCATGGGCCGTCTGGATGAGTCCGGCTGCCGCTCCAATGGCGGCGCCGGCGTGATCGCGGGCATACCCAGGCTGGGACTTCCGGATCTGCAGTTGGCCGATTCGGCGGTTGGGGTGCGGTCGGCTGCAGCCCGCGGGCGCTACGCGACGCTGCTGCCGTCCACCATCGGCGAAGCTGCCACCTGGGATCCGAAAGTGGCGTTCGATTACGGCGCTTTGATTGGCCGCGAGCTGCGCGATCAGCAATACAACGTGTCCTTGGGCGGCGGCGCGGACATCACGCGCGAGCCGCGCAACGGACGCAATTTCGAATACCAGGGCGAGGACCCGATCCTGGCAGGAACGATGGTGGCCCAACTCATCCGCGGACTTCAGAGCCAGAACGTCATCGGCGACGTGAAGCATTACGCGCTCAACGACCAGGAGACGGGACGAAACATCGGCAACGTGAAGCTCGGCAAACGCGCCATGCGGGAGACCGACCTGCTGCCATTTGAGATCGCGGTTGCCCAAGGGCGGCCCGGCATGGTGATGTGCTCCTATAACAAGGTGAATGGCGATTACGCCTGCGAGAACAGCTATTTGCTCGACAGCGTGCTGAAGAAGGAGTGGGGGTTCAAGGGCTTTGTGATCTCCGATTGGGGCGCCACGCACTCCGCCGCCAAAGCCGCGCTGGCAGGCCTCGATAACGAAGAACCAAACAGCAGGTTTTTTGGGGATGCGCTGAAGAACGCGGTGGCGAGCGGGGATGTGCCCATGGCGCGCCTGGACGATATGGTGCATCGGATTGTCCGCACCGAATTCGCGGCGGGCATTGTAGACGACCCGCCGCGCGGCCGCGTGGTGGATCCATTCACCGGAGCCGAAATCGCGCAGCGCATCGCCGAGCGGGCTTCGGTGCTGCTGAAGAACGACGGGAGCCAGCTTCCGCTGAATGCGGCGGCCATCGCATCCATCGCGGTGATCGGATCCCATGCCAACACGGGAGTGCTCTCCGGGGCCGGTTCGGCGCAAGTGGATCCGCCGGGCGCCGGGCGGCCCCGCTGGAACACGCCGGTATGGTTTCCTTCGTCGCCGCTCGAGGCGATTAGGGCCAAGGCGCCCAAGGCCAGAGTCGAGTTTAACGATGGCGCGGACCCGGCAACGGCTGCGGCGCTGGCTAAGACCGAGGAGGTCGCTATCGTCTTCGTCAACCAATGGACCACCGAAGGCCGGGACGTTCCGACTTTGACTCTGCCCGATAGACAGGACGACCTGGTGAGCGCGGTGGCCGCCGCCAATCCGCACACCATCGTGGTGCTCGAAACCGGCGGCGCGGTTGCCATGCCGTGGATCGGGCAGGTCGGAGCCGCGCTCGAAGATCTGGTATCCGAGCATACGCGGCGCGCAGGCCGCGGCCAACATTCTCTTCGGCGATGTCAACCCGTCCGGCAAACTGCCGGTTACGTTCGCCAAAAGCGACGCCGATCTGCCGCACCCGCAAATTCCGGGGATGGACCTTCTTGCCGCCGGAGGCCGAGGCCCGCGCGGCCGGATGCCGGATTTCGACATCGACTACACGGAGGGCCTGAAGGTCGGCTACAAGTGGTTCGATGCCGAAAACATAGAGCCACTATTCGCTTTCGGCCACGGTCTCAGCTACACCACCTTCGCTTACTCAAGCCTCAAGGCCTCGATTGACATCGTAAGGTTTACAGTGCGGAACACGGGCAAGCGCGCGGGTGCCGAAATCGTCGAGGTCTACGCTGGGCTGCCGGCCACCGCCAACGAACCGCCGAAGCGGCTGGTGGCGTGGGATAGGGTGGTGCTGGAACCCGGCGAATCGAAAGATGTCACCCTGCCGCTCGATCCAAAGTTCCTGTCGATCTTCGATGAGCAGAAAGACGGTTGGAGCCTGCTGCCGGGCGAGTACAAGATCTTCGTCGGCGGGTCGTCGCGAAGTACGCCGCTGACGGCGGTAATTGCGCGCTAAGCCGAATGAAAAACGCGCCCGCAAGCGGGCGTTGGCAGGATGAATCCTGCTCCTGGCAGGTTAAAACCTGCCCCACCCGGGCGTGAGCCCGGTCAGGGTTGCCATTACTGTCGACGTGGCTCGCAAAGAACCGGCGGCGAGACCGCCGGCGCTACAGTAGCGCTCACGAAAATGTAGAAACTCCAGTGGCAGGATGAATCCCGCTCCACCTAACGCAAGCCGTTTTCGCACTCGAGGCGACGGAGGGCCGCGACGAGGCGTGAGAGTATGCCAGTGAAGAACAGCCAGTTCTCGCCCCGGCGTTCTTTCCCGGAGAACTTCTGAAATTCGGCGACGAGCGCAATCGAGCGTTGGTCCAGGGCGGCGAGCTGTTCGTGGGGAGCGAGCTGGCAAGCCGGCTTGGAGGGGGGAGCGGTGCGGCGGAAGCCGGCCACCGCGCTGGCCAGGCGGCGGGAGTTCTCCGGGCGCAATTCGATGACTTCGCCGTTGAGGTGGAGAGCGCCGTCATGGACGGCGGGGGCGAGGGCGCGGTAGATGTCCGGGGGGATGCGGGTCAACTGCGCGAGCTCGAAGTAAGGTGCGCCGAACTCCTCCCAGAGATGAATGATCTTGTCGGCGTTGCGGCCGTCGATGCCCAGGTGCTCGGAACAGAAATGGCGCCAGCGTCCGGTGAGGTGCTGAAACTGGGCGGCGTGGCGCAGATAGTGAAGGCTGGCGGCCTGGGCCGCGGAACAGCGGCCGGCCACAGAGCCGAAGGCCTGGCTCTGGCCGAGGATCGAGGCCAGGTCGAGGAGGGCGCCCTCAGCGGTTGCGGGATGGGACTGTTGAGTATTCATGAGACGCAAAACGGGGCGAATTCGCCCCACATTTCTTGAACTAAGCTACTGAAAACAGGACAACCGGGTGGCAAATTGTGGGGCGAATCCGCCCCATTTTCGGCCATTTCCACGATAGAGCTGCCGGGCCTACGCCGGAGATGGCAGGTCGGGGACCTGCCCCACCGTTACTGTGACATGGGAGCGGGCGGAAGCGGTGTGCGACGCGGGGAGGGTTGGCGCAAACGGGTTGTGGAGATTGGGGATGGGAGGATTGGAAATATTTGTTGAAGGTGTGAATGAGCCAAGGGAACTTGGTAGAGTTGTAGAAATCCGCCATGGAAGCCAAGGCCCATCCCCCAACGTGGAAGACCCTGTTGGCTTTCGCCATCATCTATTTTGTCTGGGGATCCACATATCTCGCGATTCGGGTGGGTGTTCGCGAAGTTCCGCCGTTCCTGCTGGCGGCGATGCGGTTCCTGGCTGCTGGACTGGTCCTTTACGGCTGGATGATCGCGCAGGGCGAGCGCTCACCGAGCGGGCGGCAATGGACGTCGGCATTCCTGCTGGCGCTCCTGATCTTCGTGTTCGACTACGGGCTATTGTTCTGGGCCGAGAAGCGCGTTCCTTCGGGTATTGCCGCGGTCATGATGGCCACCATCCCGGTGTTCATGGCGCTATCGGAAATCATTCTCCTGCGAACCCAGAGGCTCACCGTCCGGCTGGCATTGGCGCTCCTGGTCGGGATTGGGGGAGTGGCCGTGCTGACCAGCCGCTCATTGAATCTGGGCGGAGTGCCGATCGACAGGGCGGGGGCGGCGGCGCTCATCATCGCATCGATCAGTTGGTCGGTGGCGGCGGCGCTGATGCGCAAGCTGCCGCTGCCGGCGTCGAAAGTCATGAGCTCGGGGGCGCAGATGCTCGCGGGAGGAGTGTTGCTGGCGCTGGCGGCGGCCGCACTGGGAGAATTCCGTGATTTTCATCCGTGGACCGTCTCACGGGGAGCCTGGTTCGCGTTGCTCTACCTGATTGTGGCGGGCTCGATTATTTGTTTCACCGCCTACGTGTGGTTGATTCATCATGAATCGCCAACCAAGGTCGGGACCTACGCGTACGTAAACCCGGTGGTGGCCGTGATGGTTGGATATTTCCTGGGCGGCGAATCGCTGGGCGCACGAACGATCGTGGGAACGCTGTTAGTGCTGGTCAGCGTGGTGGTGATTACGACGACGGGGGCCAGGCAATCGGCGGCGCGGCTGCAAACCTAGCTCTTCTTAGTTGGGCTAACAGCCTCCATCAGGCCTTGCACATCGTCGCCGATGGATGCCACGTCGCCAGTCGAAATCGAGACCGCGAGGGTCACGGCGGCATCCACGATGGCAAGCCCCTTTTCCACGTCGTTGAGACGATCCAGCGCGTCCTTGGCGTCCTGGGTGGCCTGCTTGATACTAGCCAGGTGGGGTTGAATATCCTGCAGGATCGCTCCCAGTGCATCGGCAGTGCATTGCTGGGCGCGCAGGGTGAGCGCTAGCGCCTGATCCTTGAGTTGCTGCTGCCTGGCGGACGAGAGCGCGTTGAAGTTGTCCGGGCGCAAGCGAAAACCGTTCACTGCCTTGGAAAGGCCGAAGAAAATCTGAGCCAGTTGTTCGGCCTGTTTTACGGGATCGATTTCTACGGGATCGATCGGCATCGTTTGAGTCTCCTAGAACGCCTTTTCAATTGCCGGGGCCAGCGCCTCCAATTGCGCGGCATAGGGGCTGAGAAGGCCAGACAAGTCCTTCTCCTTGAGGCCGCGCGCATGGGCTGCCAAGTCTTCATTACCTTTGGCCATGGTTGCCAGCGCGGCCTTATAGGACTGGGCCGCTTTCTGCCTGGCGGCGAAGCTGGCGCGATCGGCTTGCCAGCGGGAGTCCAGGGCGAGAATCACGTCGGCGGTGGGCTGGTGCTGCTTCTCGACCCCGAGCAGGAACTCCGTGTAGCGGTCGGCGGTTTTTTGTTCCTCGTCCTCCAACTGAGGAAGATAGACGACGCCGACGGCTTCACCGAGGCCGTCGAGGACGGCCTTGACATCCTCGTGGACCTTGACGATGTCGTCGGCCAGTTGTTTCTGCCGATAGCCCGACATTGCCGCATGCGCCAGGAAATCGGCCACGGATGCCAGGGCTTTCTCCCGCCCGCCGCTCAGTTTGGCTTGCGAAGCCGCCTTGGCGGCGAGGCTCTTCGCATCGTCGCTGCTCTTGGTGGCATCGGTGCTTTTGCTTGTTCCGAATGAGGCGAGGTCATTCAAGGCGGTGAAATAGTTGGAAATGAGTTTGGATGCGGCCTCGAGGCCTTCGGCTTGCTTGCCGACGTTCTCGCAAGCGGTGGGATTTGGATCCGAAACCGTGAAAGCGCCGAACGGCTGGAAGGTCTGCGCGTCACGGATGCAGGATGCCTTCATATCGTCAAAGAGAGCGTCGCCCGTTTTCAGAGTGACGACAGCGGAGGAGCAGAACCTGGCGACGCTGTCAGGCGCATTGCAGGAAGGCAGCAACGCCAAGAGGAGAGTAACGGCGAATGCCCCGGACTTCGAGAGACTACTGCTTTGCCTTTTCACGGTAGGAGGAAGTATACACCAAACGCTTGAGGCTGGCTGGGATCGGCTTTGCTCTTGTCGGCTTTGCTCTACGTGCCGGGCGGCCGGTGCGAAGCGCATACCGCATGGCCAGTGAAGTCGGCTGAGCGGCCCGCGAAAGACGATCTTTCACCGCGCTTGCACTTTTCCGCCCACTTGGGTATTATGGAAAGGTTCCGCGAGTGTCGCTTTCTGCTCCTGTGCTACCGCTTGTTGTGTGACAAGCCCGGCTGGGAGTGAGGCCCCGAGGTTCCACCGGTCACCCCGTCTGGAACATGGACCTGTCCAAAAAGCTAGTAATCCTCGCTTGTTTGAGGCCTCGAAAAAGGCCTGTTGTGTGGAGAATCGGTGCGGAATTCGGATGTCGCGAATTGCGCTTGCCGGATGAGTTTCAACGCAAAGAGGAAGATTCGTGCCAACTTTTAACCAACTTGTGCGCTTGGGGCGGAAACCGCCTCGGTGGAAGACCTCGAGCCCGGCGCTGGAAAGCTGCCCGCAGAAGCGCGGGGTGTGCACGCGCGTTTACACCTCCACCCCCAAGAAGCCGAATTCGGCGCTGCGCAAAGTGGCTCGCGTGCGGCTGACCAACGGGATCGAAGTCACCACCTACATTCCCGGGGTCGGCCACAATTTGCAGGAGCACTCGATCGTACTGATCCGCGGCGGCCGCGTGAAAGATCTTCCCGGCGTGCGCTATCACGTGATTCGCGGCGCATTGGATACCGCCGGCGTCGCCAACCGCAAGCAGGGCAGGTCGAAGTACGGAGCCAAGAGGCCCAAATAACAGGAACCTATGCCACGCAGAAGAAGAGCCGTTATTCGTGAGGTGTTGCCGGATCCGGTGTACAACTCCACGTTAGTCGAGAAATTTGTCAATTCCATGATGTGGCAGGGCAAGAAGACGGTCGCCCAGGGCATCTTTTACGACGCCATGGACAAACTGCGCGAGCGCACCCAGGACGACCCGCTGAAGGCCTTCAAAAAAGCAGTGGAAAATACCAAGCCGCTGCTGGAAGTGAAGACGCGCCGCGTGGGCGGCGCCAACTATCAGGTGCCTATCGAAGTGCCGCAGAACCGGCGCACCTCGCTCGCCATTCGCTGGATTTTGATTAACGCGCGTTCGCGGGCGGAAAAAGGCATGCCGGAGAAGCTGGCCAATGAGTTGAACGACGCCGCCAATCTGCGCGGCGGAGCGATTAAGAAAAGGGACGATGTACACCGCATGGCGGAGGCCAACAAGGCGTTCGCGCATTACCGGTGGTAGTGAAGAAGAGCGCCCGCAAGCGGGCGTTGGCAAGCTAAAGCATGCCCCACCAGGGAGCAGCAGGGTAAGAGTTTATGGCAAGAACAATCCCGCTCGAAAGGATGCGAAATATCGGCATCGCAGCGCATATCGATGCCGGTAAGACCACTACGACCGAACGCATCCTTTATTACACCGGGCGCACCCATAAACTCGGGGAAGTGCATGAAGGCACCGCCATCATGGACTGGATGGAGCAGGAGCAGGAACGCGGCATCACCATCACTTCGGCGGCCACAACCTGCGAGTGGCGCGAGATTCAGATCAACATCATCGATACGCCGGGGCACGTGGATTTCACGGCCGAAGTGGAGCGCAGCCTGCGCGTGCTGGATGGCGCGGTGGCGGTGTTCGACGCCGTGGCCGGGGTGCAGCCGCAATCGGAAACGGTGTGGCGGCAGGCCGACAAATACGATGTGCCGCGCCTGTGCTTCATCAACAAGATGGATCGCGTGGGAGCGGATTTTTACCATTCCATCGATACCATTGTGAGCCGCCTCAAGTGCCGGCCGGTGGCGATTCAATTGCCGATCGGCGCGGAGGATCAATTCAAGGGCGTCATCGACCTGGTGGAGATGAAGGCCGTGATCTGGCGCGACGAAACGCTCGGCTCCGAGTACGACACCGAACCGATCCCGGACGACATGCTGGAGAAGGCCAAGGAATACCGCGAGAAGATGATCGAGGTGATTTCCGAATTCGACGACAAGCTGTTCGAGAAGTTCATCGAAGGCCACGGCGTCAGCAACGAGGAAATTCGCGACGGATTGCGCAAAGCGACCATCGCGCTGAAGATCTTCCCGGTAATCTGCGGGACGGCCTTCAAGAACAAGGGCGTGCAGACCATGCTGGATGCGGTGGTGGATTATCTGCCGTCGCCGCTGGATGTGCCGCCGATTCAAGGCGTCGATGTGGCGCACCCCGACCAGGTTCTGGTCCGCCATGCTTCCGACGAGGAGCCATTTTCGGCCCTGGTGTTCAAGATCATGACCGACCCTTACGTCGGCCAGTTGGCATTTTTCCGGGTATATTCGGGAACGCTCAAATCCGGCGATTCGGTTTTCAATGTGGCGAAGGGGCGCAAGGAGCGCATCGGGCGCCTGCTGCGCATGCACGCCAACAAGCGGGAAGAGATCCAGGAGATCCTGGCCGGCGATATTTGCGCCGCCGTCGGATTGAAGACGGTCTCGACCGGCGACACCATCTGCGACGACGAGCACCCGATCGTGCTGGAATCGATCACCTTCCCGACGCCGGTGATTCAACTCGCGGTCGAGCCCAAGACCAAGGCCGATCAGGAAAAGCTGGGGATGGCGATTCAGAAACTGGCGCAGGAAGATCCCACGTTTCGCGTTTCGACCGATCCGGAAACCGGCCAGACCATCCTCTCCGGGATGGGCGAACTGCATCTGGAAATCATCGTGGACCGGATGATGCGCGAGTTCGGCGTGGGCGCCAACGTGGGCAAGCCGCAGGTAGCTTACCGCGAAACCATCCGCAAGCCGAGCGAAGCCGAAGGCCGCCACATCAAGCAATCCGGTGGGCACGGCCAGTACGGTGTGGTGAAGATTCGCGTCGAGCCGCTGCCGGGCGGCGGCTTCGAGTTCGTCAACGACATCAGCGGCGGCCGCATCCCGAAGGAATACATCGGCCCCACCGAAGTCGGCGTCAAGGAAGCGCTGGAAGGCGGCATCCTGGCGGGCTACCCGATGTCGGACCTCAAGGTCACGCTCTACGACGGCAGCTTTCACGACGTCGATTCTTCGGAAATGGCTTTCAAGATCGCCGGCTCGCTGGCTATCAAGGAAGCCGCCCGGCGCGCCAAACCGGTGCTGCTGGAGCCCATCATGGCGGTGGAAGTGGTGGTGCCGGAAGAATACATGGGCGATGTGATCGGCGATTTGAATTCGCGCCGCGGGCGCATAGAAGGAATGGAACTGCGGGGCACCACGCAGATCATCAAGGCATCGGTGCCGCTTTCGGAAATGTTCGGCTACGCTACGGAGCTTCGCTCCCGGACGCAGGGCCGCGGCAGTTTTACCATGCATTTCGGCAAATACGAGGAAGTTCCCGGCGCTATCGCCGAGGAAATCGTCAGCAAGGTTCAAGGCAAGATTTCCAACTAGGAGATTGTTCTTATGGCAAAGGAAAAATTCGACCGCAGCAAACCTCACGTGAATATCGGCACGATCGGGCACATCGATCATGGCAAGACTACGCTCACAGCGGCGATCACCAAGGTGCTGGGCAAGAACAACCCCAAGGTGAAGTTCCGCAGCTTCGATTCGATCGACAACGCGCCGGAAGAAAAAGCGCGCGGGATCACGATCGCGGTGGCGCACATCGAGTACGAGACGGCCAACCGGCACTACGCGCACGTGGATTGCCCCGGCCACGCCGATTACATCAAGAACATGATCACGGGCGCGGCACAGATGGACGGAGCCATCCTGGTGGTGGCGGCGACCGACGGGCCGATGCCGCAGACGCGTGAACACGTGCTGCTGGCGCGGCAAGTGGGCGTGCCGTACATCGTGGTCTGCATGAACAAAGTGGACATGGTGGACGATCCCGAACTGCTCGACCTGGTGGAACTGGAAGTGCGCGAGCTGCTGAAGTTCTACGAATTTCCGGGCGACGAGCTGCCGGTGGTGCGGGTCTCGGCGCTGGGCGCGCTGAACGGCGAAGAGAAGTGGGAGAAGACGGTGCTCGACCTGATGGCGGCGGTCGACAGCTATGTGCCGATTCCGCAGCGCGTGACGGACAAGCCGTTCATCATGCCGATTGAAGACATCTTCTCGATCCAGGGCCGCGGCACCGTGGTCACGGGCCGTGTCGAGCGGGGCATCTGCAAGGTCGGCGAGGAAATGGAGATCGTGGGCTTCCGCGACACCCGCAAGACGGTGGTGACGGGCACGGAGATGTTCAAGAAACTGCTCGACCAGGTCCAGGCCGGGGACAACGTCGGACTGCTGCTGCGCGGCGTGGAAAAGGACGAAGTGGAGCGCGGCCAGGTGATCGCCAAGCCGGGGACAATTACACCGCACACCACCTTCAAAGGCAGCGTGTACGTGCTGAGCAAGGAAGAAGGCGGGCGGCACACGCCGTTCTTCAAGGGCTACCGGCCGCAGTTTTACTTCCGCACCACGGACGTGACCGGGGTGGCGCAACTGCCGGAAGGCACGGAGATGGTGATGCCCGGTGACAACGTGGCCTTGACGGTGGAACTGATTACGCCGGTGGCGATGGACAAAGGCCTGCGATTTGCCATCCGCGAGGGCGGCCGCACGGTGGGCGCCGGCACGGTGACGGAGATTATCAAGTAAACGGACGGGTGCCGCAGGCGCGGCGTCCGGGGATGCCCGGGCGAGCGCGGGCGGGGGACTCGTCCGTCGAGGAAACTTATGGCGCTGAGAGAACGCATTCGCATCCGGCTGAAGGCTTACGATCACCGGGTGCTAGACCAGTCGACGACCGAGATCGTGGATACGGCCAAACGCACCGGCGCTTCCGTGGCGGGGCCGATTCCGCTGCCGACTTCGCGCAGCATCACCACGGTTCTTCGCTCGCCGCACGTGGATAAGAAGTCGCGGGAGCAGTTTGAAATCCGGACGCACAAGCGGCTTTTGGACATCCTGGAGCCGACGCAGCAGACAGTGGACGCCCTCATGAAGCTGGACTTGCCGGCGGGCGTGGATGTGGAGATCAAGGCGTTTGGGAAATAGAAAGAAGAAGTCAGGAGTCGGGGGACAGGAGCCAGAATGCGCCGGGCGCGCTGGCTTGTTTCCGGATGGCCTGGCGGCGAAAGGAGTACGGAGCGAACGATGAAGAGGGGGAGCGAATCTGAGTCCCGGCTTCTGACTTCTGACTCCTTTACTTTATGAGTCCAGGAATTCTTGGCAAGAAAATTGGAATGACGCAGATGTTCCGGCCCGACGGCCAGGCGGTGCCGGTGACCCTGCTCAAGGCGGGTCCGTGCACGGTGGTGCAGCGCAAGACGCCCACCGCGGACGGGTATGACGCGGTGCAACTCGGCCTGGTGGAGTTCGTCAAGCCGCAGCGCATCAACAAGCCAGCCACCGGTCATCTCAAGAAGGCCGGCGCGGAAGGCAGCAAATTTCTGCGCGAGTTTCCGCTGGCGGCCGGGGACGACGATTTCAAGCCCGGCGACAAAGTGCTGGTGGACCAGTTCAAACCCAAGGACAAAGTGGACGTGATCGGCGTCAGCAAGGGCCGGGGCTTCGCCGGCCTGGTGAAGCGCCATCATTTCCGCGGCGGCGAAGGGTCGCACGGGTCGATGTTCCATCGCGCTCCCGGTTCCATCGGGGCATCCAGTTACCCCTCGCGGGTGATGCCGGGGATGCGCATGGCCGGGCGCATGGGCGACGCGCGTGTCACGGTACGCAACCTGGAAGTGATGGAAGTGGACACCGAGGACAACGTGCTGGTGGTGAAGGGCGCAGTGCCCGGACCCAACGGCGGCTACGTGGTGGTGCGGAGGTCCAAGAGGTAACCGCGATGCCGACAGTCGACGTAGTGGATTTGAACAATGAGAAGGTCGGTGAGTTGGAACTCGCCGACGCGGTGTTCGCGGCCGAGGTGAACGAGGCGCTGCTGTACGAAGCGGTCCGGTATTACCAGGCGGGCGAGCGCGCGGGCACGCATAAGACCAAGGTGCGGCGGGAAGTTGCCGGCTCCGGCAAGAAGCTGTGGAAGCAGAAAGGAACCGGCCGCGCGCGGGTGGGCTCCATCCGCTCTCCCATCTGGCGGCACGGCGGCACGTCACACGGACCGCAGCCGCGCGATTACAGTTACAAGCTGCCGCGCAAGATGGTGCTGGGCGCGCTGCGGTCGGCGCTTTCCGCCAAAGTGCGCGACGGCGAGCTGAAGGTGGTGGAAGCGTTCAATTTCGGCGAGCCCAAGACCAAGCTGGCCAAGAGCACGCTGGAGAAGCTGGAAGCCACGCGAACCGTACTGGTGGTGGACAACGGCGAGAACCGCAACCTGGCGCTCGGCGTGCGCAACCTGCAGGGCGTGACGTTGATGCCCACCAAGGAAGTCAACGCGTACCACCTGCTGGGCCACAAGAGCGTGCTGCTATCGGCGGCAGCCGCGCAGAAGTTCTCGGAGGCATTGGCGAAATGACCATCTACGATGTATTGCGCCGCCCGCTGGTCACCGAAAAGGGCGTGGATAAGAAAGACACCGAGCGCACCATGTGCTTCGAAGTGGCTGTGGCCGCCAACAAGACGCAGGTGAAGGTCGCAGTCGAGAAGCTGTTCAAGGTAAAGGTTGCTGAAGTACGCACGGCCAACATGGAGGGCAAGCTGCGGCGCCGCGGCAAGTTCGCCGGTTACCGCTCAGACTGGAAGAAGGCGTACGTCAAGCTCAAGGCCGGGGAGAAAGTCCCCGAATTCGCGGAGATTTAATCCATGCCGATCAAGACTTTTCGACCCACCACCGCGACCCGGCGCTTCCATACGGTGGTTTCGCGGGAAGGCATCAGCAAGCACAAGCCGGAGAAATCGCTGGTTGAATCGAAGGCGCGCACCGGCGGGCGCAACTCGACCGGGCGCGTCACTTCGCGCTTCATCGGCGGCGGCGCCAAGAAAGCCTACCGCGTGTTGGATTTCAAGCGCGATAAAACAGGTATTCCGGCCGTGGTGGCAGCCATCGAGTACGATCCCAACCGGTCGGCGCGGATCGCGCTGCTCAATTACGCGGACGGCGAAAAGCGGTACATCCTGCAGCCGGACGGCCTGAAGGTCGGGCAGAAGGTGATGTCCGGTCTGGACGCCGATATTCTGCTGGGCAACGCGCTGCCGCTAAAGAACATTCCGGCCGGCACCATCGTGCACAACATCGAGCTGCGGCCGGGCAAGGGCGGGCAGATGGCGCGCTCGGCCGGTTCGCAGGCGCAACTGGTTTCGAAGGAAGGCGGCATGGCGCTGCTGAAGCTGCCCTCCGGCGAAATCCGGCGGGTGCAACTGGACTGCATGGCGACGGTAGGGCAGGTGGGCAACGTAGACCATGAGAACGTTTCGCTGGGCAAGGCGGGGCGGACGCGCTGGCTGGGCAAGACGCCGCACAATCGCGGCGTCTCGATGAACCCGGTGGACCATCCGCACGGCGGCGGCGAGGGCAAGACCTCCGGCGGCCGCCATCCGGTGACGCCCTGGGGCCAGCCCACGCGCGGTTTCAAGACGCGCAACAACAAGCGAACCAACAAGTGGATCGTGACGCACAAGACCAAGAAGAGGTAAGGAAATGGGCAGATCCGTCAAGAAGGGACCGTTTACCGACACGCACCTGGAAGCCAAGCTGGCCGTGCTCACCGCCGCCAACGAAAAGAAGGTGGTCCGCACCTGGTCGCGCCGATCCACCATCCTGCCGGAATTCGTCGGCCACACGGTGGCGGTCCACAACGGCAAGAAATTCATTCCGGTCTACATCACCGAAAACATGGTAGGGCACAAGATGGGCGAGTTTTCTCCGACTCGCAGCTTCCGGGGCCACTCGGTGAAAGTGGCGACCACGGAGAAGACGGCCAAGCCGGCATAAGAGGAAGAGTATGGAATCCAAAGCGGAAGCCAGATACATCCGAGTCTCCCCGCAGAAAGCGCGCCTGGTGGTGGACCTGATCCGTGGCATGCAGGCGGGGGCAGCGTTGAGCGCGTTGCGGACGGTCAACAAGCGGATCGCGCCCACGGTGGAAAAAGTGCTGCAATCGGCCATCGCCAACGCGCAGAACCAGAACGAAGACGTGGATGTGGACCGCCTGTACGTATCCGAAGCCAAGGTCAACGAAGGCCCGCGTATGAAGCGGGTGCGGCCCGCGCCCATGGGCCGTGCCTACCGGTACCAGCGCCGCATGGCGCACATCGTCATCCGGGTGACGGAGAAGGAAGCATAGATGGGACAGAAAGTTCATCCGTACGGTTTCCGGCTGGGATTCAACAAGCCGTGGCGCTCACGCTGGTTTGCCAAGCATGGCTACTCGAAGCTGCTGCAGGAAGATGTGGAACTGCGGCGCAACCTGACGGAGCGGCTGCAGTCGGCCGGCGTCAGCTCGATTGAAGTCGACCGCCCCGGCAACAAACTGCGCGTCACCATCCGCACTTCACGGCCGGGCATCATCATCGGACGCAAAGGCGCGGAAATCGAAAAGCTGAAGCTGGACCTGGCGAAGAAGACGCATCGCGAGGTTTTCATCGACATCCAGGAAGTGCAGAAGGCGGAGTTGGATGCGCAGCTCATCTCCGAATCGATCGCGCTGCAACTGGAGAAGCGCGTGGCTTTCCGCCGCGCCATGCGCAAGGCGGTGGATACGGCGATGCGATTCGCCACCGGCCCGTTCGTCTGCAAGGGCATCAAAGTGCGCGTCTCCGGGCGCTTGAACGGCGCCGAGATTGCGCGCAGCGAATGGTACCTGCAAGGCCAGCTTCCGCTGCACACGCTGCGCGCCGATATCGATTATGGTTTTACCGAAGCGCACACCACTTACGGCGTGATCGGCATCAAGACGTGGATCTATAAGGGCGAGATTCTGGATCTGAGCAAGCGCCGCGGCAGCGGGTTGCCGGAGCCGGAGCCGCGCCGCGAGCCACGCGACCGGCGCGACCGGCGCGAGCGCGACCGCCGAAGCGAACGTCCGCCCGAGCGCACCTACGAGCCGCCGGCTGCCGCGGCGCCGGAGCCCACCGGCCCGGCCCACCAGGTACCTCCGGCCGACCTGCCGCGTCCGGCGATGCGGCCCGCGGCGCCGATTCTGCCGCCGCTGATGTCGCCGCAACAACCTTCCTGGAAGGCCGAAGTCCGCCAGGAGGCTGAAGCGCCACCGTCCGAAACCGCGGCGTCCGAGACCGCGGCGCCCGAGGCAACGCCTCCGGCCGGCGAGGGCGAGAACAAATAGGAACTGAGCGAAAACCGCCATGATGATGCCAAAGAAGGTTAAATACAGGAAGCAGCAGCGCGGGCGCATGACCGGCAAGGCGTGGCGCGGTTCCACCATCGCCTTCGGCGAATACGGCCTCAAGTCCATGGAGTGCGCCTGGATCACAGACCGCCAGATTGAGGCGGCGCGCGTCGCCATGACCCGCTCCATCAAGCGCGGCGGCAAGGTGTGGATCCGCCTGTTTCCCGACAAGCCGATCACCAAGAAGCCCGCCGAAACCCGCATGGGCAAAGGCAAGGGCGCGCCGGAACAATGGGTCGCGGTGATTCGCCCCGGCAAAGTTTTGTTTGAAATGGAAGGCGTGGACCGCGCCACGGCATTCGATGCCATGCGCCTGGCGGCCCACAAGCTGCCCATCAAGACGAAGTTCGTTTCCCGGGAGAACGCGGAGTAAGGATATGAAGTCGCAAAGGGTTCGCGATCTGGACGATTTGGAATTGCACCGGCAGCTCGCCGAAATGGAAGAGCAACTGTTTCGTCTGAAGTTTCAGATGGCGATGGGGCAGTTCGACGGCTTGAAGAAGGTCCGCAGCATGAGGAAGACGCGCGCGCGCATCTTTACGGTGCTGCGCGAGCGGGAACTGGCGGGGGCCGGGCAGGCGCCACCGGCGCCGGAGGTCAAGAAATAGGATGGCCGAACAGCAGCAGGTCCACACCAAGAACGAGAAGATAGGCCAGGTGGTCTCGACCAAGATGACGAAGACCATCGTGGTGGAAGTGAGCCGCCGCGTGCCGCACCCTCTGTACCGGCGCATCATCGCCAAGCGGAAGAAGTTTTACGCGCACGACGAAGAGGGCACGGCCCGGCTGGGAGACGTGGTGCGGATCGTCGAAAACCGCCCATTGAGCAAGCTGAAGCGCTGGACGCTGGCCGAAGTCGTGCGGCGTGCCGCGCAGGTGGCCGTGCAGCCGGCGGAGTTGGACGTGAAGATTTGAAGAGAGAAGACAGGAGACAGGAGATAGAAGACAGAATGACTGCGGGGCTTACATTCTGACTTCCGACTTCTTACTTCTGACTGCCTGGAGCCTTTTATGATTGGAATGCGAACGATTCTCGAGGTCGCCGATAATTCCGGCGCGCGCAAGCTGTCTTGTATCTTGCCGCGCGGCGGCGATCTGGGCCTGCGCGCCGGTTTGGGTGACGTGGTCACCGCCAGCGTGAAAGAGGCCACTCCCGAGTCGCAAGTGAAGAAGGGCAAAGTGGTGCGCTGCGTGATCGTACGCATGCGCAAGGAGACACGGCGCAAGGACGGCACCTACATCCGGTTCGACTCCAACGCCGCTGTGCTGATCAACGAAACCGGCGAGCCGGTGGGCACGCGCGTATTCGGACCCGTGGCCCGCGAACTGCGCGAGAAGAAATTCATGAAGATCGTCTCGCTCGCCCCCGAGGTAATTTGATGGCAAGAGCACACAGGAAGCCGGTCGAGCCGGTACGTATCGATATCAAGAAGGAAGACACCGTCAAGGTGATCTCCGGGCGCGACAAGGGCAAAATCGGGCGCGTGCTGCGGGTTGACCGGGACACCGGCAAGATTCTGGTGGAGCACGTGATGATGATCAAGCGGCACACGCGCCCCAACCCCGCCCAGCAGATCAAGGGCGGCATCGCCGAGCGCGAGAGCCCGTTCGACGCCTCTAACGTCCTGGTGGTTTGCCCGGGATGCAACAAAGCGGCGCGCGTGGCCCATCACATCGATCCCATCGCCGGCGGCAAGACGCGGCGCACGCGGGTCTGCCGCAAGTGCGGCCAGACACTGGATAAGAGATAGCGGAGAAATTATGGCGGCACGTTTGAGAGAGCTGTACCAGAAAAAAGTGGTTCCCACGCTGGCCAAGGAATTCGGATATAAGAACACGATGGCGGTGCCGAAGATCGAGAAGATCTCGATCAACATCGGCCTCGGCGAAGCCACCCAGAACGGCAAGCTGATGGACGGAGCGGTGGCTGAACTGGGACAGATCGCCGGGCAGAAGCCGATCATCACCAAGGCGACTAAATCCATCTCGCAGTTCAAGCTGCGCGAAGGGCAGTCGATTGGATGCATGGTGACCCTGCGCGGGGACCGCATGTACGAGTTTTTCGACCGCCTGGTAAACGTGGCGCTGCCGCGCGTGCGCGATTTCCGCGGCGTTTCGAGCAAGAGTTTCGACGGCCGCGGCAACTACACCCTGGGTATCAAGGACCAATTGATTTTCCCGGAAATCGATTACGCCAAGGTGGAAAAGACCAAGGGAATGAATATTTCGATCACCACCACGGCCGCGACCGACGCCGAGGGGCTGGCGCTGCTGCGCCACATGGGGATGCCGTTCCGGCAGTAGCCGGACGAGAAGAGGAACGATGGCTACAACCGCAAAAATCGCCAAGGACCACAAGCTCGAGAAGGCCGTGAAAGCCAAGACGCCCAGGCTGCGCTGTAAGCACCGCAACCGCTGCTGGCGGTGCGGCCGGCCGCGCGCTTTCCTGCGCAAGTTCGGCGTCTGCCGTCTTTGCTTCCGCCAGCTCGCTTTGAACGGCGAGATACCCGGCGTGATCAAGGCGAGTTGGTGAGAACCAGGGAAGAGGCCGGGCGGGTCCGGCGAGTATCAGGAGATTTATGACGAGCGATCCCATTGCCGACATGCTGACACGCGTGCGCAACGCGATACAGGCGCACCATCCCAAAGTGGATGTTCCGGCTTCCAAATTGAAGGCGGAAATAGCCCGCATCCTCAAAGAGGAAGGCTTCATCGCCAACTTCAAAGTGGCGGAAGAAGGCGCCAAGAGGACCATCAAGATCTATCTCAAATACGGTCCCGACAACGCGCCGGTCATTTCTACGATCGAGCGAGTGTCGCGTCCCGGCTGCCGCGTGTATGTGGGCCAGACGGATATTCCGCGCGTGCTGGGCGGCTTGGGCATCAACATCCTGACCACAGCGCGGGGCGTGATGACCGGCCGCGACGCCCACAAGGAGCGCGTTGGCGGCGAGATTTTGTGCCGCGTCTGGTAACGGAGTTCCGATATGTCGAGAATTGGTAAAAAGACGATTCCGCTCGCGAGCGGCGTCAAGGTTGCGATCGGCCGGCAACTGGAAGTGACCGGTCCCAAGGGCAAGCTGACGGTTCCCATCCCTGCCGGGATCAGCATTGTGCAGAAGGGTGCCACGCTCGAAGTCCATAGGGCGGACGACCAACACGCCGCGCTGCACGGTCTGACGCGGGCGCTGGCCGCCAACGCCGTGCATGGCGTTTCGGCCGGATTTACCAGGGAGCTGGAGATCCACGGCGTCGGCAACCGCGCCGAAATCAAGGGAAAGGTCGCGACGTTCACGCTGGGGTACTCGCACACGATCGAGGTTCTGCTTCCCGACGGCGTGGACCTGAAGGTGGAGGCGCCGAAATCGAGCGGCCAGCCATTCCGGCTGACGCTGAGCGGCTACGACCGGCAACTGCTCGGCCAGGTGGCGGCCGACATCCGGGGCCTGCGCAAGCCGGACCCGTATAAGAACAAGGGCATCCGCTACACCGGCGAGGTGTTGCGCAAGAAGGTCGGTAAAACCGGCGCGAGTAGCACGAAATGATCCGCAAAACTAATAAGGCAGAGATCCGCAGGCGGGTTCACAATCGCATCCGCCGCAAGTTGTCGGGCACTCCGGAGCGTCCGCGCCTGGCGGTGTTTCGCAGCGAGGCGCACATCTATGCGCAGATCATCGACGACACGGAGGGCAAAACGCTGGTGGCGGCTTCGTCGGTGGATAAAGAGGCCAAGACCAACGGCGGCAATGTGGCCGCGGCCAAGGCGATCGGCAAACTGGTAGCGCAGCGCGCCAAACAAAAAGGCGTCACGCGGGTGGTATTCGATCGCGGCGGCTTCGCCTATCACGGCCGCATCAAGGCGCTGGCGGACGCGGCGCGGGAAGCGGGACTGGAGTTCTAATGCGAGCCATAGTGAAACGGATCGATCCGGCGAGCCTCAACCTCAAGGAGCAGGTGGTTTCCATCAACCGCGTCACCAAGGTGGTGAAGGGCGGCAAGAATCTCAGCTTTTCGGCGCTGGTGGTGATCGGCGATCCTTCGGCCAAGGTGGTCGGCTACGGAGTGGGCAAAGCCAAGGAAGTGCCCTCGGCCATCCGCAAGGGCATCGAGGCGGCCAAGAAGAACCTGCGCAAGGTGCACGTGCTCGAAACCACGATTGCGCACCAGGTGCTGGGCGTGTTCGCCAGCTCTCAAGTGCTGCTGAAGCCGGCGCCGGAAGGCACTGGAGTGATCGCCGGCGGCGCCGTGCGCGCGGTGATTACCGCTTGCGGTGTGCCCAACGTGCTCACCAAGTCGATCGGCCGGCGCAACCCGCACAACGTGGTCAAGGCTACCATCGTGGCGCTGGAATCTTTGCGCGACCGGGCGACCGTGGCGGAATTGCGCGGCATCGCGGTGGAGAAACTCTGATGAACGGCACAATCAAAATCAAACTGGTGCGCAGCCCCATTTGTACACCGGAAAAGCAAAAGCGGGTGGTGAAGGGCTTGGGCCTGCGGAAGGTTAACCAGGTGGTGGAACGTCCCGATACCCCGGGATTCCGCGGCATGGTGAAGAAGGTGCCGCATTTGCTGGAAGTGGTCGATTGATGGAGCGGTTGGTGGTCGAGGAGATGAGAAGCAAATGAATCTTAGCGGACTAAAGCCCCCGGCCGGGCAAACGCGTTTGAAAAAACGCATAGGCCGCGGCATGGGATCGGGGACGGGCAAGACCTCCGGGCGCGGGCACAAGGGCCAGAAGGCAGTCAGCGGCTTCGGTCAGAAGCGCGGTTTCGAAGGCGGCCAGATGCCGCTGCATCGCCGCCTGCCCAAGCGCGGCTTCACCAACATCTTCAAGAAGCAGTTCGCCATCGTGAACCTGGGACGGCTGGAGAAGCTGGAGGGTGACGCGTTTACGGCGGACCGGTTGATGGAACTGGGCGTGATTCACAAGCTTGGCGACGGTCTCAAGATTCTGGGCGCCGGCCAGTTGACGCGCGCCATCACGGTGGAAGCGCACCAGTTTTCGAAGTCGGCGGCGGACAAGATCGCCAAGGCCGGAGGTAAGGCGCAGGTGATCGGCGCAACGGCTTGAGGCGCGCCGGGAATCGAAGGCAACCATGAAGTTACTCGAGGCGTTTGCGAACATCTTCCGGGTCCCGGACCTTCGCAAACGGGTTCTGTTCACATTGGCACTGCTGGCCGTGTACCGTCTGGGCGGCCAGATCCCCACGCCGGGCATCAACATCCAGCGCTGGCAGGACTTCTTCAGCTCACAGGCGGGCACGATTTTCGGCTTCTTCGATATGTTCGCCGGCGGCAACATTCGCAAGCTGACGATTTTCGCCCTGGGCATCATGCCGTATATCACGGCGTCGATCATTCTGCAGTTGTTGACCGTGGTCATCCCGACGCTCGAAAAACTGCAAAAGGAAGGCGAACTGGGCCGGCGCAAGATCACGCAGTGGACGCGCTACCTGACGGTGATTCTATCCGTTATTCAGTCCACCACCATCGCCGGTGGGTTGCAGTCCATGGGGCAGGGAATCGTGATCAGCCCCGGCATCGGTTTCGTCCTGCTCACCGTGCTTTCGCTCACCACCGGTTCGGCCTTCATCATGTGGCTGGGCGAGCAGATCTCGGAGCGCGGCGTGGGCAACGGCATGTCGCTCATCATCTTCACCGGAATTGTGGTGGGCCTGCCGCGCGCCATACAGAATATTTACTACAACACCTTCGTCACCCACGAATGGAACCCGCTGCAGATGATCGTCATCCTGACGGCGATGGTGGCGGTGGTAGCGTTCATCGTGCTGGTGGAGCGCGGCGAGCGCCGCATTCCGGTGCAATACGCCAAGCGCGTAGTGGGGCGGCGCGTGATGGGCGGCCAATCCACGCACATGCCGCTCAAAGTCAACGCGGGCGGCGTGATCCCGGTGATCTTCGCTTCATCCCTGCTGGCTTTTCCGCAGCAGCTTGCCATTCTTCCTGTGGTCAAGAACAGCGCCTGGCTGACCAGCACGCTGGCGCTGATCCATTTCGGCGAGCCGCTGTACTACGTGCTGTTCGTGGCGCTCATCATTTTTTTCTGCTTCTTTTATGTGTCCATCATTTTCAATCCGAATGAAGCGGCCGACAACATGCGCAAATACGGCGGCTTCATTCCGGGAATCCGGCCAGGGCGCAATACCGCCGACTACATGAACACGATCCTCACCAAGATCACCGTGGTGGGCGGCCTGTACCTGTCGATCCTGTGCCTGATTCCCGACTTGATGATCTCCGGCATTAAACTGCAGCACCTGGCGCTGATCGGCGACTGGGTCGACCGGACGTTTACCAACTTGCATCTGCGGTTTCTGCTGGAAGGCTTGAACGTGCAATTTTATTTTGGAGGCACCTCGCTGCTAATCGTGGTCGGCGTGGCCATGGATACCATCAACCAGATTGAGGCGCAGTTGATTATGCGACATTATGAGGGCTTCACTCCGCGCTCGGGAAGAATCCGCGGGCGCCGGAGCTCGTTCTAAATATGCGCAGGCTGGTTGAGCGCGTTCGCCACGTAGCGGGCGCGGAGGCTGTGGCTTGAGGGCGATCGTGCTATTGGGTTCGCCCGGTTCAGGCAAGGGTACGCTGGCGAAATTGTTGACCGGTTGCCTGGGGATTCCGCACGTATCCACGGGCGATATGCTGCGGGAACGGGTGACCCGGGACGCCGCCTTGGTCAAGGCGGCTGCCGCAATGAATTCGGGCATGTTGGTGGCTGACGAACTGGTAAACGGGATGGTGGAAGAGCGACTGGCCAGGGCCGATGCGGCGCAAGGATTCATTTTGGACGGTTACCCGCGCACGCTGCCGCAGGCCGAGCATTTGCGGGGGTGGTTGGAAGACCGCGGGGTTCGCGAGGTGGTGATTCATCTCGTAGTTGATTACAATATAGTTATCGCCCGTTTGACGGGGCGCCGGCAGTGTCCCCGGTGTGGCACCCTGTACAACCTCGCTCTCAAACCGCCTCAGCGGGACAACGTATGCGATCTGGACGGGGAAACCCTGACGGCGCGCGAAGACGATAGCGAGCAAGTGATCGGCGAGCGGCTCGAGGCCTACCGGAGCCAGACGCGCCCGGTGCTGGAGTTTTATCGAACGACGCCGGTGGCGATGCTCGAGGTGGATGGCAGCCAGGACGCGCCCGAGCGCGTAGCGGAGAAGATTTGCCGGGCGCTGAGAAGCAAATGATCGTGCGTAAGACGGCCGCGGAACTGGAGAAGATGCGGCACGCCGGATTGTTGGTCTGGCAGATCTTGCAAAAGTTGAAGGAGTTGGCGGTTCCCGGGATTACCACTCTGGAGCTGGAATCCGTCGCCGAGAAGATGATCTCCGAGGCCGGCGCCAAGAGCGCGTTCAAAGGGTATTACGTGCCGGCGGCCGGCGAAGCGTATAAGTTTGTGTTGTGCACCTCGGTGAACAGCGAAATCGTTCATGGGATGCCGAATGCGAAGCGGGTGCTCAAGCCGGGCGACATCGTTTCCATCGACACCGGGGTGAAGCTGGACGGCTACTATGGCGACTCCGCCATTACGGTGCCGATCGGCGAAGTGAGCGAGGAGACCAGGAAACTGCTCCAGGTGACGCAGGAATCGCTCGAACTCGCCATCGATCAGGTACGGGCCGGCAACCGGCTGTTTGACGTGTGCGGCACGGTGGAGCGCCACGTGAAGTCGAATGGGTTTTCGGTGGTGCGGGAGTATGTGGGCCATGGCATCGGCACCCAGCTCCATGAGGAGCCGCAGGTCCCGAATTATGTGGACCGCAAGAACGAGAATCCGCGGCTGAAAGAAGGAATGGTGCTGGCGGTCGAACCGATGGTAAACGCGGGACGGCCGGAAGCGAAGGTGTTGAAGGACCGGTGGACGGCGGTGACCAGCGATGGGTCGAATTCGGCTCACTTCGAGCACTGCATCGCCGTGACGGAAAACGGCCCGTGGGTTCTGACCCGGCCGTGAGCGGAAGCCGGCTGGCGAGGGCGACCGTGGTGGAAGAGCGGCCCGCGGCGATTTACGCCGTGAAGCTGGATTCCGGGCAGATGGTTTTGGCCCACGTGGTGGGCGCGGTGAAAAGAAATTTCGTCCGGCTGGTGGCGGGCGACCGGGTGGAGGTGGAGTTGGCGCCTCGCGATCCCGGCCGGGGAAGGATCACCAGGAAATTGCAGGGGCCGGGTATGTCCGGCCCGGAGCCGGGCGATGGGCCCGCAGGGAAAACATCATGAAAGTACGAGCGTCGGTAAAGAAAATCTGCGACAAGTGCAAGGTGATCCATCGCGAAGGCGTGGTGCGGGTCATTTGCGTCAACCCCAAACACAAACAGAGACAGGGATAACGGGAGAAGAATATGGCACGTCTTGCCGGTGTGGATCTGCCGCCCACGAAGCGGGCTGAGATCGGGCTTACTTACATTTACGGCATCGGCCGTACGCGGGCGAAGTCGCTGCTGTTCCGGGCGGGCATCGATTTCGATAAAAAGGTGCGCGACTTGACGCGAGGACGAGATCAACAAAGTGCGCACCATTCTGGAAGAAGAGGGCGCGGTGGAAGGCGACCTGCGCAAGGAAGTCTCGATGAACATCAAGCGCCACATCGAGATGGGTTCCTACCGCGGGCTGCGGCACCGCCGCGGGCCTGCCGGTTCGGGGACAGCGCACCCACACCAACGCGCGCACGCGCAAAGGACCGCGCCGCGGCACGGTGGCGAATAAGAAGAAAGCGGCGGCGAAGACATAGTTATGGCGAAAGCACCAGCGAAAACAGGCAAGAAGAAAAGCTTCAAGAAGAAGGAAAAGCGCGTCGTCCACACGGGGATCGTGCACATCCAGGCGACGTTCAACAACACCATCGTTACTATTGCCGACCAGGAAGGGAACACCATCGCCTGGTCCAGCGCCGGCTCGCTGGGCTTCCGAGGTTCGCGCAAGGGCACTCCGTTTGCAGCGCAGCAGGCGGCCATGACGGCGGCCAACAAAGCTTCGGAGAGTGGTTTGAGAACGGTGGAAGTGCGCGTGAGCGGTCCCGGTTCCGGCCGCGAGTCCGCCGTGCGCGCGTTATCCACCGCCGGCATCGAGGTCCGTACTATCCGGGATGTGACGCCGATTCCGCACAATGGTTGCCGTCCGCCCAAGAAGAGAAGGGTGTAATGGATTCGGTTCTGGGGACAGGATTCGGTTCTGGGGACAGGCAGGACTGTCCACGCGGCACAAAAGGCAGTGCCTTGGGACAGTCAAGCCAGTCCCCAGGGTATTTGTAAGCGGGAAGAAGGCCAGGGGTGCCTTTTGGACCGGGCTGTAAACCGCACCTTGAAAGAAGAAAGGTAAGGAGAAGAACTTGGCAAGATATATTGGCCCGGTGTGCCGGCAATGCCGGCGCGAGGGCATGAAATTGTTTCTCAAGGGCGAGCGCTGCCACAGCGAAAAATGCGCCATCGAAAAGCGCAATTTCGTTCCCGGGCAGCACGGCAAGGACCGCAAGCCGAAGATTGTCGGCTACGGCCTGCAGTTGCGCGAAAAGCAAAAGGTGCGGCGCATTTACGGCGTGCTGGAGCGGCAGTTCCGCAACGCATATGAAAAGGCCGCCCATGCCAAGGGCATCACTGGTGAAAACCTGATGGGCGCGCTCGAACGCCGCCTGGACAGCGTGATTTACCGGATGGGTTTCGGCACCAGCCGCAACCAGGCGCGCCAGATCGTGCGTCATGGCCACATCGATGTGAATGGCCGCAAGTGCAACATCCCTTCGGCGGTGGTGAAGCCCGGCGACGTGGTGTCGGTGCGGGAATCGAGCAAAAAGAACCCGACCATCCTGGCAGCGCGCGACGCCACGGCCCACGCTCCGGCGCCGAATTGGATCGACGTGGACCGGGAAGGATTGACGGGCCGCATCACCGCGCTCCCGCAGCGCAGCGACTTGGTGCAGATACAGTTGAACGAGCAGCTCATCGTGGAGCTTTACTCGAAGTAAGGGATGAAGGAAGAAGCGGACGAGTCAGCGGCGAGAAGCCGGAAGGCGGGCGTAGTGCCCGATTCTGAATTCTGACTCCCGACTTCTGACTTTCCAGGAGACTTTATGTTCAAGGGCTTTCAGAAACCGAAACGATTGGTAGCCAACACCGAGACTCTCACCCAGCGGTATGGCATGTTCACGGCTCAGCCGTTCCAGCGCGGCTTCGGCACCACCATCGGCAACAGCTTGCGGCGCGTGCTGCTGAGCTCCATTGAAGGCGCGGCCATCACGGCCGTGCGCATCGAAGGCGTCGAGCATGAATTCAGCCCGATACCGGGCGTGGTGGAAGACGCCACCGACATCATCCTCAACCTCAAGCAAATCCCGTTTAAGCTCAGCGGGGACAGCGTCAAGACGGTGCGGCTGAACCTGGAAACTCCGGGCCCGGTGCGCAGCGGACAGATCGAGACCGACGCCGACGTGGAAGTGCTGGACCGCGACGTGCACATCGCCACGGTGAGCGAGGGCGGCAGGCTGCAGATCGAGATGCGGCTCAAGACCGGCCGCGGCTACGTCAGCGCGGATAAGAACTTCGACGAAGATCTGGCGCTGGGCTATATCCCCATCGACTCGGTGCATTCTCCGGTGCGCAAGGTTACCTTCCAGGTGGAGGCGGCGCGGCTGGGCCAGATGACCGACTACGACAAGCTGACGCTCGAAGTGTGGACCAACGGCGCTGTTTCGCCGCAGGACGCCGTCGGCTACGCCGCGAAGCTGCTCAAGGACCACATGACGATCTTCATCAACTTCGAGGAGACGCCGGAGCAGGCCGAGGAAATTACGGAGCGGGGCCTCGACAAGATGGGCGAAGTGCTCAACCGCTCGGTGGAGGAGCTGGAGTTGAGCGTGCGTTCTTACAACTGCCTGAAGAACGCCAACATTCAGACCATCGGCGAGTTGGTGCAGAAGACCGAAGCGGAAATGCTGCGGACCAAGAATTTCGGCCGCAAGTCGCTGAACGAGATCAAGGAAATCCTGGCGAACATGGGTCTATCGCTCGGCATGCGGATCGACGCACACGGCAGGCTGGTAACGCCGCCGCAGTCGGCGACCCCGCTGCCGGCCGATTACGGCCCGGAGGAAGATCTCCCGGACCAGGTTGGGGAGTAGCACATGAGACACAGGGTTGCCGGATTCAAACTGAAGCGGCCGGTGGACAGCCGCAATTCGCTGTTGCGTAATCTCTGCACCAGCGTGATTGACACTGAGCGCGTGGTCACCACCTTGCCGAAGGCCAAGGCAGTCAGGCCGCTGGTCGAGAAGATGATCACGCTGGCCAAGCAGGACACGCTGCATTCGCGCCGCCAGGCCGCGATGGTGTTGCGCACTCCCGCCGCGGTGAAGAAACTGTTCGATACGCTGGGCACGCGCTTCGGCCAGCGCAGCGGCGGTTACACGCGGATCACGCGCCTGGCGAACCGCAAGGGCGATGGCGCCGAGGTGGCGATGATCGAGTTAGTAGGCTCCGAGCTGGTGAAGCGCGCAGCCGAACGCGCCAAGCGCAAAGAAGAGCGCTTGAAAGCCCGTCAGTCGGGGCAAGAGACCGAAGAGGGCGAGAAAGAAGAGAAGGAATAGCTCGCCCGCTGGTACTTGATTGAGAAAGCCGCGGGCTCGAAGCCTAGCGCACGGAGGCAAGCGATCAAATCTCTCCGCTGGATCGGACCAATGGCGGGCATTCAGGCGACTGCGCGGACTTCGAGGCGGATGCCGTCGATATCCGGTATCGGGGAGTGATCGGCAACGCTGACCAGCACCCATCCCTCCAGCACGCTCTCCAACTCTTCGCGGCAAGCCTCCAGAGTCTTGGCATTCGCCCAGACACCCGGGATGGCAGGGATCTCGCCATAGAACGAACCGTCATCCTCAACAATTTCGTAGCGGGCACGGCGCATGGCTGCCCGGAGATACGAAGTGAGCATGGTTCAATTATCTCACCGCGCAAGTTCGTCATCGTAAACGCCACATGCCGCCGACCGATATGGGCGGCGCGCACTGATAACGGATAGTCCGAGGCCAGCCAGAAAGATCAC
>CAVXJY010000153.1:0-10379 GCA_963761855.1 Bryobacterales bacterium
CAGCGCGGGCATGGCATCGGCGTAGCGATTGATGTGTATACCAAGGCGGCCCTGTCCAGGCGCGCCGAAGCGGCAGAACAGCTCGAAAATGCAGTTCTCACCGCTTAACTGAGTGAAATGGAGTGAAGGAAGTTGCTGGCTTCTCGTAAGTTATTGAAAAGTTGGAGCGGGAGACCGGGGTCGAACCGGCGACGTCCAGCTTGGGAAATTGACCGTAGATTGATAATACAAAATTTGGCGTCTACCGGGTTGATTGCTGACGATCCCAAGCCACTGATTTTACAGGGGCAGATTTCAGGCGGTCCGTTAATGGACTCTTATTGGACTCTACGTTTTTTTGTGTCCCTCACGATTCGACGGCCAGAGCTACCAGCTTAACGTCTCGACATGAGTCGCGCCTTCCACTCTGACCGCGCGCGGCCAACTCATTTCGATCACTTCGATTACTTGCGTTTATTTCGATTGCATGCTATTGTTGATTCAGGACTGAACAAAGGAGTGGGCAAAATGGCACAAGGAACACTGGCACCAACGCTTCCCTCTGAGGCTGAAGCGATACTTGCCAAGGAAACGAGCCGGGTTCTCGCCTCACGCGTGCAGACGGCAGAGCCGCTCCGACTTCGGATGCTCGACGATCCAGCAAAAGGAACAGTAAAGATTCCGGCCTCTGCGGTACGGATGCTCATTCACATACTTGAGGAGATGGCGCGGGGGAATGCCGTTACGCTGATCCCGGTACACGCCGAACTGACCACGCAAGAAGCGGCGGACATGTTGAATATCTCGCGGCCTTCCCTAATCCAGCTTCTCGACGAGGGAAAAATAGAATTCCGCCGGGTAGGTACGCATCGGCGCGTTCGATTTGAAGGGCTGATGGCGTACAAGCGCCACGCTGATGCTGATCGGCGGGCTGCCCTTGCGGAACTGGCGGCCTACGACCAGGAATTGGGAATCTAAACACGGTGGCCGGGTTCACCGCCTTCTACGATGCCAACGTACTCTATCCTGCGGAGCTTCGGAATCTGCTCATGCACCTGGCGCTCATTGGGCTGTTTCGTGCGAAGTGGTCGGCAGACGTTCATGAGGAGTGGATTTCCAATCTACTTAAAAAGCGGCCTGACCTCACACGCGACAAGCTGGAACGCACCCGCATGTTGATGGACATGCACGTTGTCGATGCGCTCGTGACCGGCTACGAGGATCTGATTCCAGGTTTACACCTCCCCGATCCAGACAACAGGCACGTGCTGGCGGCTGCTATTCGCGGCCGTGCAGATGTCATCGTAACGATGAACCTGCGGGACTTTCCTTCTGACACCGTCGGATCGCTTGGAATTGAAGTGCAACATCCGGACGAATTCGTCCTTCATCTTCTGGACCTTGCACCTGGCGCGGTTGTGGCAGCGGCACAGAATCACCGCCAGAGTCTCAAGAATCCTCCCAAGACCGTGGCAGAGTATTTGGAAACGTTGGAGAGGCAGGGACTAACTCAGACAGTATCGGTTCTTCGAGAGTATATGGTCTGAGGAATATTGCCGGATGAAAGTGTGGGCACTAAAACCCAGCAACGTCCTCGAGTTGACGGACGCTCGGCACTCGCGTCGAGGTGAAGGGTCGGCTGCGGCGTCCCTCAAAGCGTCGCGCACGAAGTGACAGCAATCAGGCTGCGGCTTCGGTCCTGGCTCTATTCTTGCTGCCCGGCGGACGGCCACGCCTCTTTGGGGCGGCCTCTTTAGTCGCGGTCATCCAAGCCGGCGGACGCCCGCGTCGTCTGCCTCGTCCACGCGCCAGACGTTCAAGAGTGATGATGGCTTCCTCGACCTGTTCACGCTCTTGACGCAGCTCGGCGAGCATCTTAAAGATGTCCATCTTACGAAAGGATAACGCTCGGGGTACTACCAAGTGGAGCGGGTAAGATGTCGCAGGCTGGGAGGTTGTCTTTGCGTTCGCCCCCTTTCGCTCATATATAGGACATGGAGTTTCGGTGCAGACGGCCGGAGCGGTCAAGGGCGCGCGCTTTTTGCGCGTTCATCGAAGCGAAGCGAAGACCCTTGATTGGCGAGGACGGTCGCATAAGCTGGTTCGCGGATAGCCGCAAGTTTATGGTTCCGATCGGCGGAAGGAGCGATACGGACGATCGACGGTTACGAGGCCATGCATTTAATCCGCAAAGGTCAGATTCGTTGGATACCGAAGGGCGATGTAGAGGGGCAACGCAATTTCATTCACGGCCTGTTCGGCATTGCTGGATAATTTTTTTGAAGTGAGCCAGGTCGGGCCAAGCATGCCAGCACCCTATTTGCAACACTGTTGTACAATGTAATATCTGCCGCCCAGGGACAGTTGACGCACTTCGTACGATCCCCGTCGGCCGATTCTCATTTCTTGAGAGGTTCATGAGCGCATCGAACTCGAAACCCGATCGTTGGTGGGTCAAACAGTGGGGCGAAACCCTCAGTGCAAAAGGCTGGTGGCACAGTTTCGAACTGCCGGACGGCGCTCGCATCGATGGCGTCCACCCGGTTCCGGTCTTAAAGCAGCGAATCGCCCAGTTTCCCATACCGGAAGATTTGCATGGCCGGCGAGTTTTAGATATCGGCACTTGGGATGGCTGGTTCGCGTTCGAGATGGAACGGCGCGGTGCCGACGTAGTGGCGATCGATAACTGGGACAATCCACGGTTCCATCAAGTTCACGCCATGCTCGACTCACGCGTGGAGTATCGCCAGATGGACATGTACGAGCTGACGCCCGAGCGAATCGGGCGCTTCGACATCGTGCTGTTCATGGGAGTGCTCTATCACCTGAAGCATCCGCTGCTAGCCCTGGAACGGGTGTGCGCGCTGTCTAGCGAAATGGCCGCCGTGGAATCGTTTGTGCTGCGCGAACGCCACTCGCCCGCTGAAAACGTCGAGAAGCGTGCGGTGCTGGAGTTCTACGAAACGGACGAGTTGGGCGGCCAGACGGACAATTGGGTGGCTCCCAGCTCGCCGTGCCTGCTCGCGATGTGCCGGACAGCCGGTTTCGCCCGCGTGGAACTTCGGAATATCGCCGAATTCGGCGATTCCGTGGCATGTTATCGCAGATGGGAGCCCCCGCCAGCGAGCAGCCAGACCTCCGGCGCGCCTAGACTGATGCGCGTCGAGCACAATACGAAAGCTGGCACCCGCTTCAATTCCCGTTTCGATGAGTATGTGAGCATCTGGTTCACCTGCGACGAGGAAGATCTCGGCCTGGATAACGTGAAACCACAGGTGAGCGGCTACGGTGTTAGGCCAATCTTCGTCGCTCAAGTGAAGGACGATTCGTGGCAGGCGAATTTCAAGCTGCCGCCGGGACTTGCAGATGGATTCCACGATGTAACGGTTCGCCTGGACGATGGTGCGCCCTCAAACGCTAAACGTATCGTGGTTTACTCGAGCGCGGAAGGGCCCATCGTTCTCCCCGCAGACTCCACCATCCGCGAGAAAAACGATTTAGCCTCGAAAACTATGAATGTTCAGCAAGTCGTTTCGGAGATTCACGCTCGTGTTCGACAGGAAGGCGATGGTTATCATCCCTCTCGGCCCGATTCCTCTCCCCCTATACCAAGCCTGTCTCCAAATTCGCAGGACTCCTACGAACTTATCGCGCTCCGAGGTGCTTATCAGCGCTTGTATCAGAACCGGAACGCCATAGGCAATATGCCGCCTTCGCCAGAAACCCTACGCGCCCGGATTGGGGCAATCCTGGTGCGCGGGGTGCAGCGGTGCCTGTTCTGGTACACGCCGCAGATTGTGCAGTTCCAAAACGACGCCATTAGCGCATTGAACAGTGTTTGCAATTTGATTGGCAGCCAGTCCGAACGAACCACCAGCCTGAGCCGGCAGGTGCAAAAACTCCGGCGGGAAATCGCGGATCGCACCGGAGAGAGAATCGCCAACCTCGAAGAGGAGTTAGAAACGCTTCGGCAAGAAATCGCGCAGCGCCTGGCCGACGACGCCAGGACCGCCGTCTTGGAGCAGGAGGTCCAAAGGCTTCGCCGGGAGGTTTCCAATTTTAAACTGGATGCGGTGCGTCCCGTTTCCGCACCCCTCGAAGACGGGATGCCAAACTCGTTCCAGTTTGCCTTGCAGGACCGCTTTCGTGGGCCGGAGGCGGAGACTGCCGCTAAACTTCAGGTTTACGTGGAAAGTCTCAAGCCTCTGATGGCTACGCTGCCGCGTGCTCAGTGGCTGGATCTCGGATGCGGTCGGGGCGAATGGCTCCAGGCGGCATCGCAACTGGGATATCCGGTCCTGGGCCTCGACTCGAACCCCGCCTCGGTGCTTCGCTGCCGGGAAAAACAGCTGCCTGCCGAGGAACGGGATGCGCTCGCGTATGTGCGTTCTCTTGGCGACATGTCCGCCGCGGTCATCACTGCGTTCCACGTACTAGAACATTGGCCGATGTCTTATGTGCTGACGCTGATGGAGGAGGTGGTGCGGGTGTTGCAACCCGGGGGCTTGTTAGTGGTCGAAACTCCGAATCCCAGTAATCTGCTCATGGGATCGGCGAATTTCTGGAACGATCCGACCCATCGTCAACCGATTCCCCTGAAACTTATGGAATTTATTTACGAACATTTCGGGCTGACGGTGGTGAAACGCCTGGAACTGAACCCGTTCCCGAAAGAGCAGAGGTTTGCCTACGACGAAATCAGTGTGGTGAGTCGGCTGAACGACTTTTTCTATGGCCCGCAAGATTACGGACTCATCGGACGCCGTTAAATCCCGTCGAGTGGCATTGTTCACTCCTCTCCCGCCTGCCGAGACCGGCACCGCCGATTATGCCGCGGGGTTGATTTCGGAGTTGCAGAAGGTGGTTCAGTTGGAGGTGTTCGAGAGGGTTCCCACGTGGTTCAAGCCGAACGCCTTCGACGCCCTGATCTATCAGATGGGAAACAATCCCCACCACGCCGAAACCTACCGGATGGCCTTGAAGTATCCCGGGATTGTAGTTTTACACGATGCCAATCTGCACGATCTGATTCGCGATTTGACCGCCAACCGCGATTTGACAGCCAACGATGAGGCGGCCTATTTTCGCGAAGTCATCTACGAGATTTTCGGCCGGGAATTGGAAGAGCTACCGAAATCCCGTTTGATTGAACCGGGTAGGCAGCCTCGCGGCTTTACTATGCTGAGGCGCGTGCTCAGCCGAAGCAAGGGCTGCATTGTTCACAGCCAGTGCGTCGCAGATAATGTCCGGCGCGCCGGATTCCGGGGGAAGATCGCCCGCATCTCGCACGGCGCGCAAATCCAGAGGCTGGATGGAGACGCGTACCGAAGTCGGCTGGGGATCGGTCCCAAACAACCGGTGGTCGGGATGTTCGGATACCAGCGTCCGGATAAGCTTGAGTGCGACTGCCTGCTGGTATTCAGTAAGATTCTACGGTGCTTGCCCGACGCCAGACTGCTGATCGCCGGAAAGCCGCACCCTGAAGTACCGATCGAAGAACACATTGCCGCTCAGGGATTGAAAGACAAGGTACACGTATTGGGATTCCAGACGCTGCCGAACCTAGACGGGCTGATGGCCGCCTGCGACGTGGTCGTCAATCTACGCCATCCCACATACGGTGAAACCTCGGGCACCATGATGCGCGCGTTTGGCCTGGGCAAGACCGTGGTGGTCTCCAATAACGGTGCGAATCGCGATCTGCCGCATGACATCTGCGCGAAAATACCGGTTGACGAATTCCAGGGCCGCGTCCTGGAGGAATGCCTGCTGTGGCTGCTTTCCGACCGTGAGATTACTACTTCCATCGGAGAAGCCGCGCGACAGTGGGTCGCCGACACCTGCACCTGGGAGCGGGTGGCGCGCTCGTATGCCGACTTTGCGCTTTCGCCCGATGGAGACTCCAGTACTCCAGCACTCTGCACTGTTGGTTATCGCCCCGAGTTTCTGAGGAACTACCTGATGCGTTGGGTGGCGCCCGAATCGCCGGCTTATGGCTATCTCTCGCTCAACCTGAATCGACTGGTCAGGACGCTGGAGATGATTCCACGCGCGCCGGAAGATGCTCGCATACTGGAAATGGGCTGTTATTTGCAAATTACTCCGGCACTGCGCAATCTTCTAGGCTACGGCGAAGTTCGCGGCTGCTATCTGGGCTCGGGAGGATCTGAATCGCGCGTTGTGAAAGCACGGGACGGCGAGACCTTCGAGTGCGAAATCGACCTATTCAACGCGGAGTTGGATGCGTTTCCTTATCCGAGCGATCGTTTTGACACCGTACTCTGCTGCGAACTGCTGGAGCATCTGACCGAAGACCCGATGCGCATGATGAACGAGATTCACCGCATTCTCAAGTCCGATGGCATCCTCGTGTTGACCGCACCGAATGCGGCCTCCCGGCATGCCATTTGTTCGGTATTGAATGGCAACCATCCCGCCTTTTACAGCCGTTATCCGCGGCCCCCTGTTACAACGCCTGAGGCGCGCCTCTCGAAACTAGTACGGGAGTACACCGCGGGGGAAATTGCCAGCCTACTCTGCGACGCGGGCTTCATTGTGACGCGCATGGAGACCGGCGAATACGGCGATGAGTGCTTTCCGGAGTCCGGCTGGACCCGGGACCTGCTGGCCCGCTGCGGGCTATCGGACGAACTCCGTGGCCAGTGCATCTTCGCGGTAGCAAGGAAGGCAGCCCTCCTCAAGAATCGCTATCCCTCCTGGCTGTACGATGACTGACGCTCCCGTTGCGAAAGGCAATTCACGCGCGGGTACCTACAAGAGCGCGGCAGCCGCTCTGGCGCTGCTGATTCTCAACGTCTATCTCACGGCGCCGCTGTTTGGCATCGAGTATCTAAACATCATGGGATCGAACGAGGGTGTCTACATCGGCCTCGCGCGGTACATTCGAGCGCATTATCCGCACTTCACCTGGTTCCCGCTGTGGTATGGCGGCATCCCATACCAGTACAGTTATCCGCCGCTTTTGCATTTCCTTGTGGCCGCGCTGGCGGCGGCTGCACACATATCAGATGCGCGCTCCTATCACCTGGTGACCGCGACGCTGTACGCGCTCGGTCCGGTGGCGCTGTTCTGGACGGCGCGGCGGCTCGGCACCGGCCGGGTTGCCGCTTTTCTGGCCGCGCTATTTTATTCCCTGATCTCGCCCTCATGCCTTCTGAGCCGCGAAATCCGGATCGATTCCGGCGGATGGCTCGGACCTAGGCGGCTGATCAGCCTGGTAGTCTATGGCGACGCCCCACACGTGGCCGCGCTGGTGCTGCTAACGCTGTCGATCGGCATGCTCCACGTGGCACTGGAGAAGAGGCGGCCGCTCGATTCGTTGGGCGCGGCGGTACTCCTGTCGGCCGTCGCTCTGACGAACTGGATCGGCAGCTTTGCGCTCGCTCTTGCCGCCGGCTGTTACCTGCTTACCGGGTGGGATGAGGCGCGCGGTCTTCCCTGGTTACCGCGGTGGCTGCGCGCCGCGGCCATTGGCGGCTTCGCCTATGCGCTAGTCCTGCCTTGGTTCACGCCGTCCACGGTTCGGACCATCGAGGCCAACGCGCCAAAGTTGTTTGGCTGGAAATCCACCCTTCCGGAAGATATTTGGGCGGCTGCCGCGGCGGTGGGCGTTCTGCTGCTAGCAATGATCCTGCGCGCCTTGCGTGCGGAGCCACGCCTGCGGTTCGCCGCGATGCTGCTGTGGTCTACCGCCACGATCACTTTGGGCAGGTATTGGCTTCACATCGAGATGCTACCTCAGGCGCCGCGCTACCACCTTGAGATGGAGCTGGCGTCTTGCCTGGCGGCCGCGGTGGTTATGGATTCCGCAGCCGCGCGGCTGCGGGGAGCAGGCTGGATTGCGGTGCGGAAGTACGCCTGGATTGCCGTGGCTGCTGCTTGCATGCCCATCGCTCTCGCGGTACACCATCGCGCTGTGGAAATCGAGAAGCCCACCGAAATCGCCGGCACCGCCGAGTACCGCATTTCGCGCTGGCTAGGCGAACACATGCCGGGAGAGCGGGTTTTCGCGCCTGGCAGCATCGGGCTCTGGATGAATGCGTTTAGCGATACTCCCATGCTCGTCGGTGGCTTCGACAATGGCATTCGCAACCAACTGCTCTGGGCGGTGAATTATCAGATCTACGCCGGCGATCAATTGCAGAATTCGCTGGCCTGGCTGAAAGCCCTGGGCTGCGACGCCATCGTCGGCGATGACGCCGGAAGCCGCGAGACCTATCATCCCTACCAATACCCAAACAAACTCCACGCACTCCGTGAACTCTGGCGCGATGGCGCGGAAGTGATCTACGCCGTGCCGCGTGCGCGACCGTCGCTGGCTCACGCCCTTGATCCAGCCGACCTGGTACGCGAAGCACCGCTGGCCAATGAGGTGGCGCCGCTCGATCGGCTCCTGACGGCGCTCGATGACCCGTCGATGCCCCCGGCGAACTTCCAATGGCGCAATCCCGGCGCGGCCACCATAACCGCCAACCTCCGCCCGGGCCAGCTCTTGTATGTACAGATCACTTGGGACCAAGGCTGGAACGCACGCGTCCACGGAGAGCCGCGGAAGACCTGGCCTGACGCACTTGGGCAGATGGTGGTCGACCCGCGCTGCGCCGGTCCGTGTACTTTGGAACTGGTATGGGATGGCGGCACCGAGATGCGAGTGGCCCGCGCTTTGAGTTGGACCGCGGTGGCTGGCCTTTTCTTGGGCGGCGCCTATTGCTTCTCGCAGGGCTTGATTCGGGTCGAAGCGACGAGTCGGCACTCCCAGGAAAAATTGTGTATTTAGAATCCTGTCCTCCGGGAAGTGTTGCAAACCTGGAATAGGGGCTTGCGCGACCCTGATATGATGCCTTGGTGTGTAAACCCCGGCCATCCTTGTTTAAAATGGCGCCATTCCGAACCGGCTATCATTACGTGTGCGGTGAGCTGGTATTTGCGATTCTCCCTTTCCTATTGGGACGTCGAGGAACTCCTCACCGAGCGGGGCATCCCCGCCGACCACACCACCGTATGGCGTTGGGTTCAGCGCTACGCGCCTGAATTGAACAAACGATGCCCTCGGGAGTTAAAGCCCACCAACGGTTCTTTGGCGCGTGGACGAGACCTACGTTCGGGCGAAGGGCAAGTGGGTTTACCTGTACCGCGCTGTCGATTCCACCGGCGCTACGATTGATTTCTGCTCTCCGCCCACCGTGACGCGGCGGCCGCGAAGCGGCTTCTTCCAGCAAGCCTTGCGTTCGCCTGGCCACCCCCGCCCCAGGGTGATCAATGTGGACGGCAACCCTTCATACCCCAAAGTTGTCGCGGAACTGAAGGCAGCAGGGAAACTGGGCCGGCGCTGTCGCTGTCGCACCTGTCCCTACTTGAACAACATTGTGGAACAGGACCACCGGGCAATCAAACGGCGGGTTAACGCCAGCCAGGGGTTTCGGTCCTTCCACGGAGCCCGGCGGACGATTCAGGGCTACGAAGCGGTGCACATGATCCGGAAAGGCCAGGTGAGGTGGTTGCCCAAAGGGGGTGTGGTTGGGCTGATCACGTTCATCGATGAGTCGCTCGGATTGCGGAGCTGAATAATTCACGAGGGCCTAACCGGCGTAGTTCGGTCTCTCAACTATTCTTGCACAACACATCCTGCGGCAGAGAGGCCCGCTCTCTTTCCCCTTACATCATGCACCAGAGGATGATGTCAACGTTCCATTCCGTGCCCATGAGATTCGCTCACGGTATGAGCCTGGGCGTGCGCCGGTTCGCCGCCGCGAGAAATTTCGTCGGCATGATCCCCCTCCGCTTCGGGGAGCTTCGTTACGCTTTGGTCACTGCCAATGGCGGAATATTTCGACACGTCGTGACTGAGTTCATTGCCTAGCTGGTGGGCATCGTTGGTGAAAATCTGGGCACCGTAGCGGCCTCGGGAGACAGCGACGTAGGCCAGACGGGAGTTGATGAGTTGCTCGTGCGCGTTCTCCGTGTCCACGTGAACCAGGACGCGGTCGGCGGTGGTGCCCTGGCCACTATGGCTGGTGACGGCATAGCCGTAGTCGAGGTGTGGATGGTTTCGGAGGTTGAGATCCACCTTGCGCCCGGAATCGAGGCGGATTTGTAGATTGCCCTCCCCGTCGATTTGCTCGATGGTGCCGAGCTGTCGATTGGCGATGTGTTCATCCTTGCACGGTGCGGTGAACTGAATGCGGTCTCCGGCGGAAAGTTCGCGCTCGGCTTCGCAGTAGACGTTCACGCCCTGCAGGCGGCGCGGGTCGTAGGTGATCTGCTCGCCGTCGCCGCGCTGGACTGTGAGTAGGTTCTGGTCGGTGTCGACGCCGGTGACATGAGCGTACTCTCCGGCTTCGATACCGATAGCGCGACTGCCTTTGGTGTAGCGGATTACA
>CAVXJY010000154.1:0-72113 GCA_963761855.1 Bryobacterales bacterium
TGTTATGTTTGATCTGCTTGACTAGACTACGTATTGCTGGACCGAGATGAGCCACTGCTCGGTCTTGCCCCAGGGAGGAACACCCCGCCGTTGTGCTGGAACAGCCAGTGGGCGTGGTTGTACCTGTCGTCGATCTCGAGGAAGTCCCGGTAGTCGTGACGGGCTCGGTCGAGAAGGTGACACAGCCCTTCCCCCCAACCGACACGACGTGGGCGGGCAGGCCGGCCTCGGCGATCACATGCTCGATGCCGGTCATTGCCCGGAGGCGGAGCTCCGATCTGCTCGTAGGCCTCGTCGGTGGCGACCTCGTCCAGCATGGCGCGGCTGGCCGCCACCGCGAGCGGGTTGCCGTTGAACGTCCCGACCATGTCGTAGATGCCGTTGGCGACGTAGCTCATGACTTCCTCCGTGCCTCCGACGCGGCCACCGAGACGCCGCCGCCGATCGCCTTGGCCAGGCAGACGATGTCGGGCTGGACGTCGTCTGGCGGTGACCCCGCCGGGGCCGACGGTGAGACCGGTCTTCACCTCGTCGAAGATGAGCAGTGCGCCGTGCTCGTGGAGCACCGTCCTTCAAGCCGGCCAGGTAGCCGTCGACTCGGCGGGATGATGCCGGCATTCATCATGATCGGCTCGATGATCATGCCGGCGATCTGGCCCGGGTTCTCCTCGAGCAGACGCCGGACGCTGTCGAGGCTGTTGAACGAGGCGATCTTGGTCAGCGACAAGATGGCCTCGGGGATGCCGGTGCTGGCGGGCGCCCCGACGGGCCGGTCGGCCGGGCCGATGTCGTCGGCTTCGGGCGTGACCGAGACCTGCACCGAGTCGTGGTGGCCGTGGTAGCAGCCCTCGACCTTGATGATCAGGTCCCGACCGGTGATCGCCCGCATGAGATGCACGGCGTCCATGGTCGCCTCGGTGCCCGAGTTGGTGAAGCGCCACAGCGGCAGGCCGAAGCGGCGCCCTAGCTCCTCGGCCACGATGATGGCGTCCTCGGTCGGCTGGGCGAAGTGGGTACCCCGGACGACCCGGCGGCGCACAGCCTCGACGATCGCCGGGTGGGCGTGCCCGGCCAGGCCTGCACCGTAGCCGCCGTGCATGTCGACGTACTCGGTACCGTCGACGTCGTAGATCTTCGAGCCGACGCCGTGGCTGATCCACACCGTCTGCGGGCGCGGTGATCTGCCAGCTCGAGGTCACGCCGCCGGCGAGGTACTGCACGGCGGCCTCGGCCAGGTGCGCGGAGTTCGGCTGGCGGCGGACGAAGATCTCTTCCTGCGCTGCGATGATCTGCTTGAGGGTGGTCAGCGAGGGCGCGGCCGGGGCGCTCGGCCCGGTGGGTGCTGCTCGGTGCTGGTGGTGGTGGCTGGCGGCGCTGCTTTTGTGCTGGTCGGCGCTGCTTTGGACGGGCTGTTCGGCGGTGTGGTGGACGGTCACCATGGCTTCCCAGGGCTCCTTGGCTTGACTGAACGTTCAGTCTAGACCTCGGGGTAGGCCGGGGCAAGGGTCCGTTTCCTGGCTCGTTTGCTTTGTCCTGCTGATGCTCGCGTGAGGGCTAGCTGCCGCGGTAGGTGGAGTAGGCGAAGGGGCTGAGGACCAGCGGCACGTGGTAGTGGGCGCCGACATCCTCGACGAGGAAGGTGACCGCGGCCTCCGGGTAGAAGGTGCGCTGGCCGGAGCGCGCGAAGTACGCGCCGGTGCCGAAGACCACACGGTAGGTTCCGGGCGGCAGGTTATCGGGCCCCAGGTCCCGTACCCGGCCGTCGTCGTCGGTGACGCCCTCCGCGACCGGCGTCGGCTGACCGCTGGCGACGTGCTCCAGCCGGACCGGGACACCCGCGGCCGGGCGCCCCAGCGACGTGTCCAGCACGTGGGTGGTGATCGTGCTCATTTCTGTCTCCCCTCTTGACCTCTCGGCGGGCGGAGTTAGCTTATCCTTTATTCGGAAATAAGTTTTCACGATACGGAAAACTAGCATCGCGACGGTGATCCAGAGCGTCGGCATCGGCAAGATCTTCGGGGAACTACGGGCTAGTCGGCGCCTTCGGCGGCGATGGTCGCGGACATCTCGAGGGCGGTGTGCTTGAGCGCGGGCACGATGCGCGCCGCGGCGTCGTCGGTCATCCGGGCCTGCGGGCCGGAGGTGGAGATGGCCAGGGACGCGGGCGCGTCGGGCACGGCCACCGCGAAGCAGCGCACGCCGACCTCCTGCTCGCCCTCGTCGATGGCGTAACCCTGCTTGCGGATCACCTCGAGGTGCGCGAGCAGCAGGTCCGGGTCGGTGATGGTGGCGGGGGTGTAGGCGGGCATGCCGTCCCGCTCCAGCAGCGCGCGCGCCTGCCGGGCGGAAGCTGCGCGAGCAGGGCCTTGCCGACCGCCGTGCAGTGCGGGCGGACCCGGCGGCCCGGCTCGGTGAACATCCGCATCGAGTGCGGGCTGGGCACCTGGGCGATGTAGACGACCTCGTCGCCGTCGAGCATGGCCAGGTTCGCCGTCTCCCCGGTCTCCCGGACCAGCTGGGCCAGGAATGGCCGCAGCGAGGTCGCCGAGCATGCGGCTCGAGGTCTCGCCGAGCCGGATCAGCCGCGAGCCCAGCGTGTACCGCCGCGAGGTTTCCTGGCGGACGTAGCCCCGGTTGACCAGCGTGCGCATCAGCCGGTGAACGGTGGGCAGCGGGAGCCCGGAGATGGTGGCGAGCTCGGAGAGGCCCAGCGCCCCGCCGGCGTCGGCCAGCATCTCGAGCAGGTCGAAGGCCCGCTCGATGGACTGCACGCCGCCGGCGGCGCGCGGCCCGGTCCGTCGCGCGTTCGGCCCGTGGCGGCTGGCCGGCGTCAGCCCGGCTGCTCCGACTCGAATCGTTCACGCTTCCATGATACAGAATTACGTAATTCGCATAGATCAAAATTCGTGGCACTGCAGGCCCGCCTCGGCCGCATCGCCGGAGCTGGGACGGGCCGACGTCCGGCGGGTTGACGAGCCGTCGCTGGACAGTCTAGTCTTATCCAATAAACGGAAAAAAACTTTCAGGATACGGAAAATATGACTGATCACTCGCTTCCCTACCTGGTCAACTGCTCGCTGATGTTCACCGAGGAGCCCCTGCTCCGCCGCCCGGCTGCGGCCCGGGCCGCGGGATTCTCGGCGGTGGAGTTCTGGTGGCCGTTCGCGACGCCGGTGCCGTCCGACCGCGAGGTGGACGCCTTCGTCGCGGCGGTCAGCGAGGCCGGCGTGGCGCTGGTCGGCCTGAACTTCTTCGCCGGCGACCTGGCGGCCCGGACTGCGGCGTGCTGTCGATCCCCGGCCGCAGCGGCCAGTTCCGCGACAACATCGACGTGGCCGTCGGGATCGGCGAGCGGCTTGGCGTGCGCGGGTTCAACGCGCTGTACGGGAACCGGGTCGAAGGGGTGGATCCGGCCGCCCAGGACGAGCTGGCCACCGAGAACATCGCGCTGGCGGCCAAGGCCGCCGCCGGGATCGGCGCTACCGTGCTGATCGAGCCGGTCAGCGGCCAAGCCCTATCCGCTGCGCACGGCCGACGACGCGGTGGCCGTGGTCCGAGCGCGCCCGCGCGGCGGGCGCCGCCAACGTGGCTTCCTGCGCGACCTGTACCACCTGGCCAGCAACGGCGACGACCTCGACGCGGCGATCGCCGCGTACGCCGGCGTCACCGCCCACGTGCAGATCGCCGACGCGCCGGGCCGGGGCGAGCCGGGCAGCGGCGAACTGGATCTGGACCGCTACCTGGCCGCGCTGGAAGATCACGGGTATCGGGGCTGGGTCAGCCTGGAGTACAAGCCGACCAGCACGACCGAGGCGAGCCTGGCCTGGCTGCCGCGGGAGCGCGCGCCCGCGCCGAGCGAGGAAGCAGGGACAGTCATGAGCAGCGGATCGGGTTCATCGGCCTGGGGATCATGGGCGCGCCGATGGCGGCCAACCTGGTCAAGGCCGGGTTCGACGTCGCCGGCTACAACCGGAGCCCGGCCAGGGTCGAGCAGCTGGTCGCGGCCGGCGGCGCGGGGCCAAGGACACGCCGAGGCGGTCGCGGACGCCGACGTGGTGGCCACGATGGTCCCCGACTCCCCCGACGTTCAGGAGGTGCCTGGCCGGCGAGGGCGGCGTATTCGGCACGCGCCGGCCGGGGCCTGATCATCGACTTCTCGAGATCCGGCCGGACGTGGCGGCGGCGCGGCCGCCGAGGCCGCCGGGCGCGGCGTCCGGATGCTGGACGCGCCGGTGTCGGGCGGCGAGCAGGCGCCATCGAGGGCGTGCTGTCGATCATGGTCGGCGGCGCGGCGGCCGACTTCGAGGCCGCGGCACCGGTCTTCGACGCGGTGGGCAAGACCATCGTGCACGTCGGGCCGTCCGGCTCGGGCAAGACGGTCAAGGCCGCGAACCAGCTCATGGTGGCGGGTCACCTCGAGCTGCTGGCCGAGGCGACGCTCGTCGTTGGCGACCGCCTCTTCCAGGCGCTTGCGCCGGTGCATTACTTTCTGGCTTTTCTCGGGCTGCGCCCAAAAATCGGGCTGCGCCACCTGCTCTTCGGTCCGGTTCAGCTCCGCCTTCTGCGCAGGGGCGTCAAAGATACCTCCGCACGGCCAGTGCCTGGTCGCGAAGCGGCGCGTATTGGCGTTCCAACTCTTCGAGGGTCATGTGGGTTCAATCCAATTCTAACAAATACCCCGCTTTGCCCACGTTGCGCGCCAGCGTGCGGCCCATGCGGATCTCCACTCCTGCCGCTTCGTGGATGTGGCCGCAGAAAAAATAGAGCGGCTGCCGCGTCTCGATGAACTCGCGCACCGCGCGCGAGCCCGCGTGCAGCCCCGGACGGATCTGGTCGAGCGCGGTGCCATGAGGTGGCGCGTGGCAGACCAGGACCAGCGGATCGAGCTCGGCGAACTTGTTGAGCCGCGCGGCTATCTGCGGCTCGCTGTACTCGCCCGGCGTGTTGAACGGCGTTGGGTTGGAGTAGCCCAGGCCGGCAACGTGCCAGCGGCCGATCTCGATGTGTTGCTCATGAAAGTTGTGCAGGCCGAAGCGCGCGCACATGCTGGCCACTTGTTCCGACGATTCATGATTGCCCGGCAGCACGTAAACCTTGTTTCCCCGCCGGCTCAGAATCTCTCCGCAGCGTTCGAATCCCTTGGCCCAAGTCACCTGGTCGCCGGCGGCAATGTAGAAATCCGCCTGCACGCCTAACACCGCTTCGAGCGTCTTCCAATCATTATGAATGTCGGAGAATATCAGCAGCTTCAATAAAGGGATGGTACCGCACCCGTTATACTTTGGGTGGGGCATGCTTTAGCTTGCCAACGCCCGCTTGCGGGCGCGTTTTTCTTTGGGCTCTCCGGGACCTATGAGCGAATACGATAGCGAGCTTTCCAAAATCGTCGCCGAATTGAACCGGGCCGCGCCCGGCAATAAGCCGTCATCCCGCACCTCGGTCGAGACGGCTTCGCTCGATAAGCTGCTCGCTTTCGCCGCCGCCCGCGGCGCGTCCGATGTTCTCCTGATCGCCGGTGCGCCCGCCGTGTTGCGCATCAACGGCGCCCTGGCGCCCGGCTCCGGGCCGCCACTCGAAGCCGAGGACGTCCGCAGCCTGGTGCTGCCGCTGCTGGCGCCTCCGCAACTGGCGGACCTGCAAAAAAGTCGCTCCGTGGATCTGAGCTTCGTGCGCGAAGGCCTCGGCCGCTTCCGCGTCAACCTGCATCACCAGCGAGGCACGCTGGCAGCCAGCATCCGCCTGCTGCCGGCGCGCATTCCCTCGCTCGATTCGCTCCATCTGCCGCCGGCGCTGGCCAAACTCGCCGAGCGCCGCCAGGGCCTGGTGCTGGTTACCGGCGCCACCGGCTGCGGCAAGACATCCACGCTGGCCGCGCTCATCGATATCGTCAACAGCAAGCGGCAGGCCCACGTCGTCACCATCGAGGACCCGGTCGAATACCAGCACGCCAACCGCGCCTCCATCATCGAGCAGATCGAAGTCGGCCGCGACACGCCGGATTTCGCCGGCACCTTGCGCAGCATCATGCGCCAGACGCCGGACGTGATCCTGGTCGGCGAGATGCGCGACGCCGAAACCATGGCAACCGTGCTCACCGCCGCCGAGACCGGCCACCTGGTGCTTTCCACCCTGCACACCAACGACGCTATTCAGGCCGTGGCCCGCATTCTCGATTCGTTCCCCGCCGCCAACCAGCCGCAGATCCGCCAGCAGATCTCGCTCGCCCTGGCCGCCGTCATCGCGCAGCAACTGGTGCCCGGTATCGACGGCGTGAGCCGCTGGCCCGCCACTGAAATCCTGATCGCCAACGACGCCGCCCGCGCCCTGATCCGCAAAGGCGACGACCACCAGCTCCGCAGCCAGATTTCCGTTGGCCGCGCCGATGGCATGATGACCATGGAGCAATCGCTCGCCGAGCTGGTCCGCACCAACCGCATCGCGAGAGACACCGCCTTCGCCCATTGCTTCCGCAGCGACGATTTGCAGCGGTACCTGGTGTAAGCCCGCGGGTCGCCTCCGCCCGGCGGGTGACTCCATGACATGCCGATGGGCGGGCCATGTTGGAATGAGAAATGGGAAAAGCGTAGGCTTCTGTCTGTCACCGTTTCTTTTTCATCACCGGTTCTTTTTAACCAGCATCTCCCAAACGAATCGGCGGTGGCCCAGTATCCGTGCCAACTTCCGAATGGGCGCCCTGCTGGCGTTATCGGTCCGCGTCCAGGGAGCCCCGACCAGATAAGCCATCCACTGCGCCGCAGTCATGAGCGCAGCATGCCTCGCATGGTGCTGTAAACTGGACGAGCATGCGAACCAAACCCCTGCGCACTTTTGACATGCGGACTTTGTGCTCCGCACTCGATGCGGAACGTCAACGCCGGAACCTGACCTGGGCCGAACTGACCGACGAGATAAACACACCATTTCGCGGCACTCCATCCATACCGATCAGCACAAGCACACTTCGTGGCATGAGCGCGAAGCGATCGGTCACGAGCGGCGTGGTGCTGCAAATCCTTCGCTGGCTGGACCGAACCCCAGAGAGCTTCTTGGCGGGACAAGCCCCCGAAGCAACAGAATCAGCAAAGCTGCCCCCCGGCGGCCCGGGCCGGATTTTGCGATTTGACACGCGCGCGATGCATGCGGCATTGGACAGCATGCGCCAGGAGCGTGGGTTGAGCTGGCGCGAGATGGCGACGCAGCTGCCTGGATTTACGGACGGAATGCTGCGCAACCTGGCATCGGGGCCGTTGATCGGTTTTCCGCGTGTGATGTTAATCCCCCAATTCCTGGGGACACCGGCCGCGACGTTCGTCCGAGAGTGCCCAAGATGAGCAGCCGATTGCGGGACTTCTGCGAGGCTCGAAATGCATTCCATATGGGCAACCTGGAAACGCGTGACAGAAAACGCGTGACAGGGTTTCTGACATGTACTAAGGTAAAACAGATAATAGATATCAGGGAACGCCTTCGAAGGAGTAACGCGAGGCAGCGGGGTCAGCAGAGCTTATTCATGTCAATATCGAAAGCAGCCGCTCGCAGCTCTCTGCCCAGTTCCATTTCCCATCCCCGGCGCAGCTCGATATATTGCACACCTAGAACGTCTGAAGGAAGCTCGACGCCGTCAGCGTATAACGCGCAAACCCTGTCTCTGCCGAGCTTCCCGACAAAATAGCCAAGTTCAAGGATTACATTCGGCCTCGCGCGGGGCTTGAGGTGGGCTTCGTCGGCTCTTAGTGCGCCCACGTCGTCCGGCGTGAGCAGAATGACCGCGAAATCAACGTCAGAGTGGTCCTCAAGCTTCTCGACGATAGTCCGGCTCCGGCCCGCTTGCTCATGCAGAATGACAGCTTCCAGTCCCAGCCGCTCCACGGCACGAGCCAGCGACTCACGGGCCGCGCCGTCATGCCCGTGAACAATAAATACTCTTCGTTTTCCCGAAGTGCGACGTTCCATTGGTTCCTTCGTCTGCGCTACTGCAGCCACCACTGGAATCAGAGGCAAGCGCTCGCGAATGGAAGTCAGGCGGTGAATCTTGTCCGAGAGATGATCCTGGAACTCCTGAAGGTCCTTGGTGAACGAAGGGTGAGTATTGACAAAAGCGACGCCAAAGAAGCGATACTCGGTCGCGAACTTGCCGGTTGTGAACAGGCGTTCCAGCAGTTCGCCATTGAAGGAATTCCAGCGGTAGTAGTCTTCCTGCACGGCCTTCAGCACCTCAGGGGACGGGATGTTGGTCTTCCGGATGTTCTCGCCAGCTTCGATTCTTCCGGAGATGCGGCGTTCGGCCTCCTCTTGACTAACCGTCAGTTCCGGCAACGGTTCCGGTATAGGTGTGCTGGATTTCCGGGGCATATGGGTGGACCAACGCACCATTATAGAGCCAACGCGCAGATGCGTGATTGCTCCCACCCTCCGACTTCCGCTTGCCCTCTTGCGCCTTCGCTGCAAGATGAGAGCACGAGGCGAACTGCGAAGCGCGATTGCTGATTCGGGGCGTGTGCGATGCGCATGCGGAAAAGGTCCCCAAGTGTACTGTCCTTGTCGCGCGCCAATGCGCCTGACCTGTCCCGATAAGGCGACGGGGAAGACGCATGACGGGAGGCCGCGTGACAGGCCACGTGTTCACGACCTTCCTGAGACGAACGGTCGGGTTGAGTCCCAGGATGGACGGGACGTATTCGACGCCTGGCCACGGAATGGTCCTGGCCGGTCCTTGGTCCCTGAACTTGGCGATTCACTTTGCTGCGCGATCTCCGGATCGGCCCAAACAGTCCGCGACCGCGCCGCGCGTGCGGCTCACTGCTACGACGAGGCGATCCCCGCCTCGCACCAGCCATTATTTCGAGTCCCGGCGCTCGGTTCGCGCATCGGATAACGAGTAAAAGGTCCAAAATCGCTCGAACCGCCGAGAACTACGGCGCGATTCTTCGGCGCCGGAGAAAGGGATACGACAGCATGAACGACTGGGGCGGGACATCCTGCAGTGCATCGGCAACACTTCCTTGCTCGGCTTGCGCCACATCGCGCCTAAAAACGTGCACGCATCCTGCTCAAGATCGAAAGCGAGCACGCCACCGGCAGCATGAAGGACCGGATGGCCCTTGCCATGATCGAAGCGGCCGAGGCGGACGGGCGGCTCAAACCGGGCGGCTCCGTGGTCGAGTACACCGGCGGCAGCACCGAGCGTGTCCCTGTCCCTGCCTCTCTACCAACTCAAATTCGTCCACCAAAAAATTCTCTTGACAATGTATTATTAAACTAGTACACTAGCAATGTAAATGAGCAAGCAGCCACCCATCCCGCCGCAGCCCTTCAGCTTCCGCCTGGACCTCAAAAGCGGCGTGCCGGTCTATCGCCAGTTGATCGACCAGGTGACGGGCGGGATGGCGGCGGGCGCGCTGGCGGCGGGCGATCAGCTTCCCACCGTGCGCCAGGTAGCGGTGGACCTTTCCATCAACCCCAATACGGTGGTGCGCGCCTATCGCGAGCTGGAAATCCGCGGAATTCTGGAAACGCAGCAGGGTACCGGCACCTTCATCAGCCGGCAAAAGGTGAAGCGCGACGACGCCGAGCGTCAACGCCAGCTCGCTCAATTGGCCGACGAGTTCGTGGCGCGCGCCGGCGCTGCCGGATTCACGGTCGAGGATCTATTGGAGCACTTGCGCGACGATGCGCAGACGAAGAGGAGATAACTCATGACACCGAATGTTATGCAGCGGCTCAAGCTCAGCAACCTCGGGGTGGCGCTGTTTGTCATCTCGATCGTCGCCGGGTCGGTGGTGACTAACCAGACGAAATCGCCTGCCGGTCTGGTGGCCGGATCGCTGATCGGCCTCTACCTGCTGTTCGCCATCCGGGTCGCGGACCAGTGGGAGAAGGTCGCCGTTCTGCGCCTGGGCCGTTATCGTGGACTGCGCGGGCCCGGCTTGTTTGTCATCGTCCCGGTGATCGACAGTCTCAGCCGGTACGTCGATCAGCGCGTGCGCGTGGCCAACGTCACTGCGGAATCCACGCTGACGCGCGACACGGTCCCGGTAAACGTCGATGCCATTCTTTTCTGGCTGGTCTGGAACGCGGAGAAATCCATTCTCGAGGTCGAGGACTTCATAGAAGCCATCCGGCTGAGCGCCCAGACCGCGCTGCGTGAATCGATCGGCCGGCATGAGCTGGCGCAGATGATCACCGAACGCGAGTCGCTCGGCCACGAACTGCAGCGCATTCTGGACGAGAAGACCAACCCCTGGGGCATCACCGTACAGTCGGTGGAAATTCGCGACGTCCGCATCCCGCAGGCGCTCGAAGACGCCATGTCGCGGCAGGCGCAGGCGGAAAGGGAGCGCCAGGCCCGCAACATTTTGGGTCAGGCCGAAACCGAGATCGCCGACAAGTTCGCGTTGGCCGCGGCCACTTATCAGGACAATCCCGTGGCTCTACACCTGCGCGCCATGAACATGCTCTACGAAGCCATCAAGGAGCGCGGCTCCATGGTGATCGTACCCTCTTCCGCCGTCGAGACCATGGGCCTCGGCGGCATGCTCGCCACATCGGCCCTCGCCAAAGGGCCGGCGGCGTAAGGCCAAAGCGCCGCCAGCATTGGAGGTAGTAAGATGACAACCAACCGAATCGCGATTATCGCCACATCGGCCGCACTGGCATGCGCCGCGACATTTGCCATCGCGCAGTCTTCAGCCGTGGTTCGCGCAAACTCCCCGTTCGCCGGTACCTGGCAAGGCAAGCTGAATGGCCTTCCGGGAATCGAGCTCAAGATTGATGAAGCCGGCGGAAAGATCGGCGGCGTGGTTGTGTTCTACTTTCAGGAACGCCCCGGCACCAACAGTCCGTGGCGGGTAACGGCGGAATATCCAGTGCCACTGCTGGCGCCGCGCGTGGACGGCAAGACGCTCACGTTTGAAGTCGAGCACCATATATGCCACACCTGCACCGAAATTGGTCCGGATGCCAGATTTCGCGTGGAGCTTGCCGGCCCGAATGATTTGCGTCTTTGGAAGTTGAACGACCGGCAAGCCGGAAAAGACCTGGGCCCTGGAGTGAAACTCACTCGCCGAATCGAGCCCGCCGGTTTGCGCAGCTCGACTGAATACCGGGGACCTTTGGTTTCCGTGGAACTCCGGCTGGCGGTGGATTGGGGCCGCACTCCGGCGTTTCTCCGCGCGTTCCGGCTCACGCTACCATAGAACCATGCGACTGCTCACGTTGACATTGGCCGTAACCTTGGGCACGACCCTGCTCGTCGCCGATGAAGATACACGCAAGACCAGTGACCGGCTGGATGATGCCGCTTCTCTATTCAGTGAGATCATGACCGCCCCCGATCGCGGGATTCCGCAGCGCGTGCTCGATAAGGCATCCTGCATCGTGCTGGTGCCGGGGCTCAAAAAGGGCGCCTTCTTGGTTGGTGGCAAGTTCGGCAAAGGATTCTCCGTTTGCCGCGCCGCCAATGGTCAGGGCTGGGGACCCCCGGCCGCCATCCGCATCGAAGGCGGCAGCTTCGGCCTGCAAATCGGCGTCTCCTCCACCGATGTGGTGCTGCTGGTGATGAACGAGCGCGGCATGAAGCGCCTCACCCAGGACAAATTCACTATCGGCGGTGAGGCCTCCGCCGCGGCAGGTCCGGTGGGCCGCAACGCCACCGCACAAACCGACGCCTGGATGACGGCCGAGATTCTCTCCTGGTCGCGTTCCCACGGCCTGTTTGCCGGCCTCTCGTTGGACGGCGCGACCCTGCGCAACGATCTCGACGCGAACCGCGACATGTACGGCAAGCCCTGGACCAGTCGCGAAATTCTCACTAGCGGTGCCACCCCGCCGGCCGCCGCACGCAAATTGTTGGACGTGCTCGCCAAGTATTCACCGCGGAAATCGAGCTGACCCGTAGCCGGCTACTCCGCGAGTAAGCTTGCCGCCCGCAAGAGCAGGCAATCCCTAATTTGACTCCAACCCGGCCTGCGCCCCGCGGCCAGCGGCACTGCAATTGTGCCCCGTCCCGCAGCGGCCATTTTCGGAGGATACTGGAGCGTATGCGTCCAATCATTTGCGTGCTTCTCCTTTCGGCGTCGATAGCTGGCGCCCAGACGGGGCCTTTGTTGCTGCGTAAACCGGCGTTGAGTAAGACCCAGATCGTGTTTACGTATGCGGGCGATTTGTGGAGCGTGCCGCGCGACGGGGGCGAGGCCAGGCGGCTCACGGCAGCCCCGGGCGTGGAAACCTCGGCGGTGTTCTCACCCGACGGATCGACCATAGCGTTCACCGGCGAGTATGACGGCAACGTGGATGTCTTCGTTATACCCGCGGATGGCGGCGTGCCGCGGCGGCTGACTTTCCATCCGGCCCGCGACGAAGCCGTGGGCTGGACGCCGGACGGCAAGCGCGTGCTTTTCCGCTCGCACCGCGCCGTACCCAACGACGGCGACCGGCTGTATACGATTGGCGTGGAAGGCGGCGGCCTGCCGGAGGAATTGCCCCTGCCCATCGCCGAGGAGGGCTCTTACTCGGCCGATGGCTCGCACCTCGCCTACGTGCCATTGTTCCAATGGCAGGAGGCCTGGAAACGGTACCGCGGCGGGCAGACGCGCAAGATCTGGATCGCCAACCTGGCGGATTCGAGCGTGGTTCCCATTCCCCGCGACAACTCCAACGACTTCGACCCCATGTGGGTGGGCGACCGCATCTATTTCCTCTCCGACCGCGAAGGGCCAGTGACGCTGTTCTACTACGACATCAAGTCGAAGAAGGTGACCCGCGCCATCGAGAACCACGGGTTGGATTTCAAATCGGCTTCGGCCGGGCCGGGCGCCATCGTATATGAACAATTCGGCTCGCTGCATTTGTATGACTTGAAGAACGGGAAGACCAAAGAGGTTGCGGTCACGCTGGCCGGCGACCTGCCCGAACTGCGCGAGCATTACGTCAACGTTGCCAAGCGCCTCGCCAATCCCGATATATCGCCCAACGGAGCGAGGGCGGTGTTCGAAGCGCGGGGCGAGATCGTCACCGTTCCAGCCGAAAAGGGCGACCCTCGCAATCTGACCCAGAGCCCGGCGGTGATGGAGCGGGAACCGAAATGGTCGCCCGATGGACAGAGCATCGCGTACCTTTCCGACGAATCGGGTGATTATGCGCTGCACGTCCGCAGCCAGGACGGAACCGGCGAAGTGAAGAAGATCCCGCTGGGCGAGAAAGCGTTCTTTTCCTCGCCGAACTGGTCGCCCGACAGCAAGAAGATCGCTTATCTGGACAATCACAGCCATCTCTACTACGTCGACCTGGAGCAGAAGAAGCCGGTGCTGGTGGAGACGGATTATTACGCCAACGGTAACGGCCTCGCCGCCTCGTGGTCGCCCGACAGCAAGTGGCTGGCGTTCTCGAAGACGCTGAAGAGCCACATGCAGGCGATTTATCTCTACTCGCTGTCCGATGGCAAAGCCACGCAGGTCACCGACGGCTTGAGCGACGCCGAAAGCCCGGCATTCGACAAAAACGGCAAATATCTCTATTTCATCGCCAGCACCAACTCGGGCGCAGCCATGCAGCCGGACATCGAGAGCTTTGCGCGGCCGGTGACAGCCAGCGTGTACGTGGTGGTGTTGTCCAAGACAGAAGCGTCTCCGCTGGCGCCGGAGAGCGACGAAGAGAAGAAGCCGGACGCCAAGAAGGACGAATCTAAAAAGGACGACACCAAGGACGCTAAGAAAGACGACGAAAAAAAGAGCGACGCCAAGGACGCCAAGAATGGCGACAAGGATAAGGATAAGGACAAAGACAAGAGCGCGGACAAAATAGAGGTGAAGGTGGATCTGGAAACTATCGGCCAGCGGATTCTGCCGCTGCCGATGCCGGCGCGCCGATACTTGGGACTCGCCGCGGGCAAGGCGGGCGTGGTCTACGTGGCCGAAGGGCCGGCGCCGGGAACGCCGGGACCGTTCGCCATGACCATCCACCGCTTCGATCTGAACAAGCGCAAAACGGACACGGTGCTCAGCGGCGTGAGAAGCGTGCAGATATCGTTCACCGGCGAAAAACTGCTGTACCAGCAGGGCGACAAGTGGACCATCGCCGACGCGCCGCCGCCGCCCTCAGACGCCCCCGATGCGCCGCCGGCCAAGCCGGGGAACGAAAAAGCGCTGAAAACCGCGGACCTGGAAGTGAAGGTGGACCCGGCCGCGGAATGGAAACAGATGTTCCATGAGGCGTGGCGGATCGAACGCGATTTCTTCTACGATCCGCATTATCACGGCCTGGATCTGGCTGCCGCTGAAGAGCGTTATAGCGCCTACCTGGGCGGCCTGGCTTCGCGCGACGATCTCAATTACCTGTTCACCGAAATGCTGGGCAACATGACCGTAGGACACATGTTTCTGGGTGGTGGAGACCGGCCGGAGGTGAAGCATGTCTCCACCGGACTGCTGGGCGCCGACTACAAAATCGAAAACGGCCGCTACCGGTTCTCCCATGTGTACAGCGGCGAGAACTGGAATCCCAATACCAATGCGCCGCTGACGCAGCCCGGCGTCAACGTGACGGCCGGCGAATACCTGTTGGCGGTGAACGGGCGGGAATTGCGCGCCACCGACAATATCTACAGCTTCTTCGAAGCGACCGCGGGCAAAACGGTGGTGCTGCGCGTGAGCGCCGACCCGGCTGGCGCCAATGCGCGCGAAGTGAAAGTCGTGCCGGTGGACGACGAATTCCGGCTGCGGCACCTGGAGTGGATGGAGGACAACCGCCGCAAAGTCGACGAGGCCACCAATCATCGCGTAGCTTACGTTTACATGCCCGACACTAGTCGTGGCGGTTACACCAACTTCATGCGCTACTTCTTCGCGCAGGTGGACAAGCAGGCGGTGATCATCGATGAGCGTTTCAATCACGGCGGGCAGTTGGCAACCGATATCATCGAGTATCTGCAGCGCAAGCCGATGAGCCTGGTGTCTATGCGCGACGGCGCGGATATTGTGCAGCCGCAGGGCGCCATCTTCGGACCGAAGGTGATGATCATCAATGAATTCGCAGGCTCCGGCGGCGATGCCATGCCGTGGTACTTCCATCGCGCGGGCGTGGGCAAGCTGATCGGCGAGCGTACCTGGGGCGGCCTGGTAGGGTTGAGTGGCTTCCCCGAACTGATGGATGGCGGCGTGGTGTTCGCTCCCGACTTCGCCGTCTGGAATCCGAATGGTACTTTCGACGTGGAGAACCACGGCGTATCCCCGGACATCGAGGTGGCGCTTGATCCGGCTGCGGTGCGGCAGGGCCACGATCCGCAGCTCGACAAAGCCATTGAAGTGGTGATGCAGGAATTGACCGCCAACCCGCCGCAGCAGTTCAAGCGGCCGCCGTACCCGGACTACCAGAAAAAGCCGTTCCCTGACTCCCAGAAGAAATAGCTGCTAGCAGTTTCCCGGTCCGGTGGCTGGCGGCCATGTAGCCGGCCGCCGGCGCTACCCCGCCCGCGCGTTGCGAATCGCGCGCTCAAAGCCCGGCAGCGAGCGGTCGATCTCGGGCGCGGAAATCGTCAGCGAGAGCCGCATGTAGCCGCTGCGGCCGAAACCGGAACCGGGAACGGCGAGGATACCTTCTTCCTGCAGCATGCCGATGAAAGCGATGTCGTCGGGAATGGGCGTCCTGGGGAAAGCATAAAACGAGCCCTCGGGCCGCGGCGCAGCATAACCCATGGCCTCGAGCGCGCCGCACAACCGGTCGCGTTTGGCCTGGTAGAGGCTGACATCCACCGTGGCGTCCGGCACGCAGCCCACCACACGCTGCCAGATGGCGGGCGCGTTGATATAGCCGAGAATACGATGGGCGAAGGTGCAGGCGTTGGCCAGAGCCGCGGTTTCTTTGAGGCGCGGCGAAATCGCCAGGTAACCGATCCGCTCGCCCGCGATCGCCATGGCTTTCGACCAGCTCCAGGCCAGCACGGCGCGGTCGATCAGGGCCAGCGTGTTGGGCGGGGTGAGGCCGTCGTAAACGATCGGCCGATACGGCTCGTCGCTGATCGCCAGCAGAGGTTCACGCACGATTGCATTCAATGCGCGTAATAGCCCGGCCGGGTACATTCTCCCCGTGGGATTGTTGGGCGAGTTGAGAATCAGCGCCTTGGTGCGCGGCGTCACGGCGGCGGCAATGTGGTCCGGATCGGGCAGGAAGTCGGCGTTGGTTTCCACCGGGACCACGCGGCCGCCGTGATTTTCGATATAAAAGCGATACTCGGGAAAATAGGGACTCAGAACAATGACCTCGTCGCCGGGATCGAGAATCGACTTGAGCACCGTGTTGATGGCGCCGGCCGCGCCGCTGGTCATGATGATATGTTCCGCCGCGAAGGGCAGACCCGTGGACTCGGCGAGGCGGCGCGCCAGTTGCGCGCGCACTTCCGGGTAACCGGCATTGGGCATGTAGCCGTGGGAATGCGGGAGGTTTTCTTCCACCACGCGGCGCAGCGCGCCGATCACCGCCGCGGGCGGTTCCACTTCGGGGTTGCCGAGGCTGAAGTCGAATACGTTTTCGGCGCCGCGTTCGCGGCGGAGCTGGATGCCGATCTCAAACATGCGGCGAATCCAACTGGCTCGATCGAGTTGCCCGGCGATGGATTGCGATATCGGCATTCTTAGCCGTGGCGCACGCGCTTTTGCGTGCAGCGTCGAGTCTCTACTCGACGCCTCTGCGCCCCTGGACAGCCGGCGTCGGCAAAAGTGCCGGCGCGGCACGCACGAGTGTGTGCGCCACCGTTGCCCGGCAGACAATGTGAAGTGCTTCTTATGCTGGCACTATGGTTTAAGTTGCGCATTCCGGCGCTGGATGAGTTCCGCGATTTCACGGTTGCGGCGGGCATCATCGGCCTCCAGGTGGATCACGGTATGCGGGTTTAGCGCCTCGAGGAGCGCGCTCGCTTCCAGTTCGTCGGCGACCACCACGTAGTCTACCACCCGTAGCGCGGCTACCATGCGGGCGCGGGCGTGGATAGCGAACACCTCGCCGGCAGAGGGAAGCACCAGCGCCACCAGGGCACTGGCGCCCGCTCGGCGGCGGATGGCTTCGAGTTCGCGGGCGTGCTCGGCGCGCAGCACGTCGAAGTAGCCGGTGACCACGGTCAAAGGACCGGCCAGCGCACGCGCCGCCTCGGGAGTCAGGATTTTGCTTCGGGTGTCCATGTTTCGGCAGTAATGTTTATCAGGTCCAGCGCTACCGCGGCCACGCGTTGCGGCGTGACGCGGGTCATGCAGCGATGATCGATGGGGCAATTGCGCAGCAGGCACGGGCTGCATTCAGCGTGTTCGCGCACCACGCGCGCCAGCGGGCCTGTGGGGCCGGTGGTCACGTCGTCGGTGGCGCCGAAGACGGCCACCGTCGGCACGCCCAGCGCGGAAGCGACGTGCATCGCGCCACTATCGTTGGTGAGATAGAGCCGGCAGGCGGCGGCCAGGTCGATGAATTCGCCGAGCGTGGTGCTGCCCGCCAGATTGTGGGCACTCACGCCTCCACGGCGCACGCCCGCGGCCACAGCCTCGCATAATTCGCGCTCTCCGGCCGAGCCAAACACCAGCGCACTGGCACCCAGCGCCGCGGCTACCGCGCCGGCTGCTTCGGCGAACCGTTCCGGCAGCCAGCGCTTGGCATCGCCGTACGCGGCGCCGGGGCTGACGCCGATCGCCGCCCCATCTACGCCGAGCTCGCACAAGCGCGCGGCGCCGGCTTGGCGCGCAGCCGGAATGCCATCCAGGCAAATGGCGGACGATTCGGGGAAATGCTCGATCAGCCCGGCGCGCCGCAGCAGTTCCAGGTAATAGAAGCGCTCGTGGCGCGGAATGTCGCCCGGGGCCGGACGTCGAATCGCGCGCGTCAGCAGCCAGCCGCGTCCGTCGCGCGCGTACCCGATGCGCTCCGGAATGCCCGCCAGCCAGGCGGTCAGCGCCGCGTCGAATGAGTTCGGCAACAGAAAAGCCGCGTCGAAGTGCTGCGCGCGTAGGCTGGCGGCGAAGGCGCGGCGCTCGCCCAGCGATTTTGGCGGTGCGCAGGGAATCACGCGATTGATGGATGACTCGCGGGCGTAGAGTTCAGCCACCCAGGGCCGCGCCACCAGCGCAATTTCGGCGCGCGGGCACGCCTGGCGAATCACCCGAATCGCCGGCAGCGACATCACCGCATCGCCCAGCCAGTTGGTGGCGCGGATCGAAATGCGTTCGAACGCGGCGGGATTGAAGGCCACTCTCGTCCAGCATAACAACCGCCAGAGAGCCGCGAGCGCCGGCTCCAAACTCGGCTAGCGCTGAGGCTGTCGTGGCCTTACTGGCTCACATAGCACCCCGTTGACGTGGTGCTTTATAGGGAATATGATTCAGGCGGTGGGTCTTACCGGACCCGATTGAGTCGAAAGGAGGTCTGCCATGTTAGCAACCGCGGTGGCAGATAAGAACGCATACGAAGTCGCACTGGAGAATTTCGACCTGGCGGCGGACGCGCTGGAGCTCGACGACAGTGTGAGAGCAATGATCAAGTATCCGGAACGCGTCCTGACGGTGAGCGTGCCGGTGCGCATGGATACCGGACAGATTGTCCGATTCGAAGGGTTCCGGGTGCAGCACAGCACCACCCGCGGGCCGGCCAAGGGCGGCATCCGCTACCACCCCAACGTGACGGTGGACGAAGTGAAGGCGCTGGCCACGTGGATGACGTGGAAGTGCGCGGTGGTGAATATTCCGTTCGGCGGTGGCAAGGGCGGCGTTACCTGCAACCCGAAAGTCCTGTCGATGGGCGAATTGGAGCGGCTGACGCGGCGCTATGCCAGCGCCATTCTGCCGCTGATCGGACCGGACAAAGACATTCCGGCGCCGGACGTCTATACCACGCCGCAGATCATGGCGTGGATCATGGACACGTACAGCATGAACATGGGGTACCCGGTTCACGGCGTAGTCACGGGCAAGCCGATCAGCCTGGGCGGATCGCTCGGGCGCAATGAGGCCACCGGACGCGGTGTGTACTACACCGTGCTGGCGAGCTGCGAGCACTTGGGCATTCCGGTCGCCGGCGCGCGCGCGGTGGTGCAGGGTTTCGGTAATGCCGGATCCATCGCCGCCATGCTGCTGCACAAGGCGGGCTTCAAGGTGGTCGCGGTGAACGATACGCGGGGCGCCATTTACAATCCCAAAGGGTTGGACATACCGGCGGTGATTGCATTCAAGGAGAAGACCGGCAGCGTGATGGGCTTTACCGGATCGGAACCGGTGAAACCGGCCGAAATGCTGGCGCTGGAGTGCGAAGTGCTGGTGCCGGCGGCGCTGGAAAGCGCCATCACCGAAGAGAACGCGGGCACGATTCGCACCCGCATCGTTGCCGAAGCGGCCAACGGGCCGGTGACGCCGGAAGCGGACCGCATCCTCGACCGGCGCGGCGTGTTCCTGATTCCCGACATTCTCTGCAATGCCGGCGGCGTCACTGTCTCGTACTTCGAATGGGTGCAGGATGAGAACCACCTCTTCTGGGACGAGCAGGACGTCAACCTGAAGCTGGAGAAGGTGATGACGCGCGCATTCCGCGATGTGCTCAAGATTCACGTGGAGCGCAAGGTGGACATGCGCCTGGCGGCCAACATCGTGGGCATCGGCCGCGTGGCCGAAGCCGTCAAGATCCGCGGCCTGTATCCGTAAGGAACCCGAGTGGGGCAGGCGCTTTCGCCTGCCAACCCGGCTAGTGGCAGTTCGGGGACCTGCCCCATTGGCGCTACCTACGCACTCGCCCAGCGAATCAGTCCCGGCAGGAATTGCTGCGGTTCGTCGACGTGGTAGGGGAGGACACGGACGGTATAACCGTGTAGGCCGCTTTCGCGGCTGGCGGCGGAACGGGCGCCGAAGACATAAACGCCATCGCCTGCCTGGTTCACCTTTTCCATGGGCACGGCAGCTCCGTCGCGGATTTCCAAATCGGCGTCGAGCATGCCGAGATACAGCTCCACCGAGACCTCGTCGCAGGTGAGGGCGCCCAGGCGGATGCGCGCCCGCACTTCAGCCTGGCTGCCGCTCCGCAGCTCCGCCTCCGGCAGCGCATCCACGCTTTCGATGCCCACCTGTCCCCAATTCTCGCGGATGCGCCGGTTCCAGGCTGCCAGCGCGCGGGCGGCGGCGGCGTTGTCGGCCGTCAGGTGTTGGTGCCGTTCATGGCCGCGCAGATAGAAATCGGTGGCGTACTCGGTCACCGTCCGATGCATGCTGAACACCGGGCACAGCGTGGCGATGGAGGACTTCATGCGCTCAATCCAGCGGCGCGGCAGGCCATCGGCGCCGCGCTCGTAGAAGGTCGGCATCACATCGTGCTCCAGGAGCTCGTATAGCGCCAGCGATTCCACCTGGTCCTGATAATCCTGGTTGTCGTACTTTTCGCCGCGGCCGATGGCCCAGCCGACAAACGGCTGCTTCGCGCTCGCGGGGCGCCAGGCTTCATCCCACCAGCCGTCCAGGATGCTGAGGTTCAATCCGCCGTTGGCGAGGGCTTTCATTCCGCTGGTGCCGCTGGCTTCTTGCGGGCGCAGCGGCGTATTCAGCCACACGTCGCAGCCCTGCACCAGGCTGCGGGCCACGGCCGGATCGTAGTCTTCCAGAAAAACAACACGGCGCCGGAACTCGGGGCGCTGCGCGAGTTTGACGATCTGCTGGATGAAAGCCTTGCCGGCATCGTCGCGCGGGTGCGCCTTGCCGGCGAATACGATCTGCACCGGGCGTTGCGGATCGTTGAGGAGGCGCGCCAGCCGGTCCGGGTCGCGCAGCAGCAGGGTGGCCCGCTTGTAAGTGGCGAAACGGCGCGCGAAGCCGATGGTGAGTGCGTCGGGATCGAGGGCTTCTTCGCCGGCATCGATTTCCGCCTGCGAGGCGCCGCGTCGCTCCAGTTGCAGCCGCAACTGGCGGCGCGCAAAACCCACCAGCCGCTCGCGCCGCCGCTCATGAGTACGCCATAACTCTCCGGCGGGGATGGTCTCGGCGCGCTTCCAAAGCTCTGCGTCGGCGTGCTCTTCGCGCCACTTCGGACTTAGGTAGCGGTCGTATAGCTGGTTCATTTCGGCGGATATCCAGGTGCGGAAATGCACTCCGTTGGTCACCGAACCGATCGGAATTTCGTCCTCCGGCACACCGGGCCACAGCGCCTTCCACATCTGGCGGCTGATCGCCCCATGCAGTTGGCTGACGCCGTTGGATGAGGCCGCCATGCGCAGCGCCAGCACCGTCATGCAAAACTCCTCGGAGTTGTTGCCGGGGTTCTGGCGGCCCAGCGCGTAAAAATCATGGGGAGAAAGACCGAGGCCGCGGGCGTAGCCGCCCAGGTAGCGGTCCAGCAGGCCGGGAGAGAAGTAGTCGTGTCCGGCCGGAACCGGGGTGTGGGTGGTGAACACCAGCCCGGCGCAGGCCACTTCGCGCGCCTCGGCGAAGCTGAGGTGGTCGCGCTCCATCAGCCGCCTCACGCGCTCCAGCGCCAAAAACGCCGAGTGTCCTTCGTTCATGTGGTAGACCGTGGGCTCCAGGCCGAGCGCCTCCAGGGCCCGGTAGCCGCCGATGCCGAGCAGGATTTCCTGCCTGAGGCGCATCTCGGTTCCGCCGCCGTAAAGCTGGTCGGTGATGTCGCGGTCTTCGGTCCGGTTCTGCGGCACATTGGTGTCCAGCAGGTAAAGCGAAACGCGGCCCACCACCGCTCGCCAGATCTGGGCGGTGACATGCCTGCCGTCGCAGTCCACCTCCACCGTGAGCAGTTGGCCGTCGGCGCGCCGTTCCAGCGCTACGGGCAGATTCTGAAAGTCGTTGTCCTCGTACGATTCCTGTTGCCAGCCGGCGGAGTTGAGATATTGCCGAAAGTAGCCCTGCTGGTAGAGCAGTCCGACGCCCACCAGCGGCACGCCCAGATCGCTGGCGGACTTCAAATGATCGCCGGCCAGCATGCCCAAGCCCCCGGCGAAAATCGAAAGGCACTCGGTGATGCCGAATTCAGCCGAAAAATAGGCTACCAGCATGCCCTCCGTCTCCGCGCAAGAGCGCCGGTACCAGGATGCCTCGCCGGCCAGGTACCCTCCAAGCGCAATTTCCGTATGGTGCAGGTAGGCGAGAAAAGCCTCATCGCGGGCGGCAGCCTCCAGTTGCGCCTGGCCGATCAGCCCCAGCATCCGCACCGGATTGTGACCGGTGGACTCCCACAGATCGCTATCCAGCCGCCGGAACACCTCGACCGTATTGTGGTCCCACGACCACCGCAGATTGTACGCCATGGTTCGCAACCCTTCGAGCGGCGCGGGCAGGGAGGGGACTACTTTAAACACGTGCACTGGTTTCATGCCATAAGTATAGAAGCCCCGAAACTGAAATAATCTTGAATTTATCGCTAATTTCGTTTGACACGCGCGGGACACAGCTTGCGCGCCGGCGGCGTGGGACCTACAATCTGGTTTCGAGAGGACGGTTTTAGCTAACCGGGAGGAATCGAATGGACGATCGAACTACGCGCCGCGACTGGATGCGGTTGGCCTCAGCCGGCGTCGCTGGCGCGCTCCAGCTTGAGGCGCAATCGGCTCCGCCTTCGGGCGCCCTGGAAGTGCGGGTAACCGCCGGCGCCGGGCGCTTCGCCGCCCAGCCGCCTGTATCCTGGGAACCGTTGCGCGAGCACGCCGCCAACGCCATCCGCGTCAACCCGTCCATCGAGTACCAGGAAATGATCGGCTTCGGGGCCGCCTTCACCGACGCAGCCTGCTGGACGTTTAACCGGCTCACCGACGACGCGCGCCAGCAATTGTTTCATGAACTGTTCCATCCGTCGCAACTGGGCCTCGCCGCCTGCCGCCTCTGCATCGGCTCGAGCGACTACTCGAGATCGGTGTACAGTTTCGACGACGGCCCGCCGGACCCGGACTTGCAGCGCTTCTCGATCGACCATGATCGCGCTTACATCCTGCCCGTGCTGCGCCTGGCGCGGCAGATGAATCCGGACCTTTTCCTGTTCGGCTCGCCCTGGAGTCCGCCGGGCTGGATGAAGGACAACGGCACCATGTTGGGCGGCACCATGCGCAAACAGAATTTCCCGTCCTACGCCCGCTACTTCGTCAGGTTTCTCCAGGCGTACCGCGAGGCGGGCGTGCCCGTCAATGCCGTCAGCGTGCAGAACGAAGTGGATGCGGAGCAGGAAGGACACATGCCCGCGTGCCTGTGGTCGCAGGAACAGGAATGGCAGTTCGTGGGCGGACACCTGGGCCCAGCCTTCGCCGGCGATAAGATCGACACCAAAATCTGGATTCTCGACCATAACTACGACCTCTGGGGCCGCGTGCTGGATATACTCGCCAAGCCCGAGGTCGGCCGATACATAGATGGTGTGGCATGGCACGGCTACGTGGGCGATCCATCGGCCATGACCCGCGTTCATGACGCGTATGCCGCCAAACATATGTACTGGACTGAAGGCGGTCCCGACTACACCCTGCCGGATTATCAAACCGATTGGGCAAAATGGGGCGCCACCTTCGCGGAAATCCTGCGCAACTGGGCGCGGTGCATCATCGGCTGGAATCTGGCGCTTGATGAGAAGGGGAGACCCAACGTCGGCCCCTTCTCCTGCGGCGGCGTGGTGACGATCGATTCCACCACCAGGCGAATCACGCGCAGCGGCCAGTATTGGGCGCTGGCGCACTATTCGAGCGCCATCCGGCGTGGCGCGCGGCGCATCGCTTCGGAGGGCGAAATCGAAAAAGTGAGCCACGTGGCTTTCCTCAACCCCGATGGCGGTGGCGCGGTGATTCTGGCCAACCAGGGCCCGGAACGAGACGTGTGGGTCGAGTCGCACGGCGCCGCGGCTCGCGTCCATCTTCCGCCGGATTCGTTGGTGACGCTAACCGGCCGAATGCCGGCGTAAGAGGCAGTGCAGCACGGGGCGCGAGTGCAAGGACCAGTACAAGCGCGGCTTTTACTTACGCGGGTCGAAGCGCACTTCAACCTCGGTTTTCACTTTGGCGGGGTGGCCGTCCTTAAGCGTGGGCTGATAACGAAACTGAGACCACGGCACAGATTCACAGAGTTGCACGCCGGTTTCGAGCGCTGAGACTTGCCCTTCCGGGTTGATGAGGACTTTGCAGCTAACCGTTTCCCCCGCGGGATCCCAAAGGGGTGCGGTTTGAACGGTCGGGCCCTCAATCAGAAGAGCGCGTTGTTTATCTGCCGCAACCGAAATCTCGGGCACGTTCTCGTCCTCGTCCACTCCGGCCTTCTTCGCTTCCGCTGAAATGGCGCTGCTCTCCTCAGAGGTAGCAGGCCGTATCCGCACCACTAAGAATATGGGCCTGGCAGGATATCGTTTTATCCTGGCGCCCAGAAACGAGGTGTCCGCATCCAGTTCATCAAACGCCAGGTCGCTCCAGGCCATCTTGATGACACGCTCGCAGCTTGATTGCAGCGGATAACCGTTTTTGCCCTGGTCCGGATCGCCAATATCGTCGATGGCCTTTTGCGCGTAGACGCCCTCGACAACATAGTCGTTCCCGTCGACTACGTCCGCGGCGGTCCTGAAGAACAGGCGGTAGCGGCGCATGCCTACCCGAATGTACACCGTAGGTCCGCCCGCGTTCAGCGCGGCATCGGCCGCCCCGCTGGTTTCCACCCCCACCTGGGCCTTGCCCTGGATTTTCTCCAGAGCGGTCCCGGCTTGCTTGGATTCTTTGGCCGTCGGCCCGCTGGAGCAACCGCCCAATGCGGCAAGCGTAACCAAAAAACAGAAAATACGTGCTTTGCGGTTCATCCGTCGTGCCCTCGCTTTCGAGACGTTGTCGTCCGAATCTGAACTTATCACGGGGCGAGATCGCATACAACGGGTCCATCGCCCGTTCGTCCCTGCGTCCGTTACGCCGGTGGTGCTCCCTACCCCTTCGCCGCGTCTTCCAGCGCTTCGAGCGTGGTCTGGGCTGTGAACCTCCAGGAGAAGTGCGCAGCTTGCACCGGGCCGGCGGCGGCCAAGCAGCGCCGCAGCTCGTCGTCATCGGTGATGCGCAACATGGACGCCAGCAGCGCTTCCTGGTCGCGCGGGTCGAATTGCAGGGCAGCCTCGCCGGCAATCGAACTAAGCGGCTCGATCCCCGAGCACGCCGTCGGCACTCCCGCGGCCAGCGCTTCCAGAACCGGCAAGCCGAAACCCTCGAACAGCGACGGATAGACGAACGCCCAGGCGCGTGAGAATAGGCCGTAGAGATCCTCGCGCGGAATCCAACCCGGAAAATCCACCGCAGCGCGCAGCCCCAGCGTATCGCGCAGTTGGTGCAAGTCGCCGGCGGAGAAGCCGTGCAGGCCGCACACCACCAGGCGGAAGTCGGGGTGGCGCTCGAGAAACACCGCAAAGGCGCGCAGCAGCGCATCCAGGTTCTTGTGCGGGTGCAGCGTGGAGACCGCCAGCAGAAAGCGCTCCGGCTGCCGCCGCCCGGCGATCCCGAAGCAAGCGGGATCGACGCCGTGCTGCGCCAGCCGCACCTTGGCTTCCGGCAGCCGGTAGTAGCGTTTCAGGTCGCCGGCAGTGGCTTGCGAAGGAGTCAGCAGCAGGCGCGAAATGTGCGCCGACCAGAAGAGAAAGAACTGCCAGAACGGCAGTTCGAACCAGCGAAAGTTCTCCGCATGCCGCTTGTGCTGCAAGTCGTGAAACATGCTGACCTGCGGGCAGGGCGCGAATATAGGCGCGGTGAATCCCGGGTTCAACAGCACGTCCAGGTGGCGGCGTGCCGCTTCCAGCGCCAGCACGGATTGCTCCCACAAGATCCGCCGCGGACGCGACACCGCGCTCACCGCTTGCTGGACGACGCGGAAGTTGGGCCGCGCGGGCGCCAGGTCGGGGCCGGTTTCGCGATTGGTGAAAATCGCGTAGCGATTTACGGGATCGATCTCGGCCAGCCCGGCCAGCAGGCCGCGCAAATAAATCTCCGTGCCGCCCACGCCGCCGGGCAGCAGATAGAGCGCGTTGACACCGATGGCGAGGGGCCGCACGTTAGTGTCCGCCAAGCCTGGCTTGCGCCGCAGCCAGCTTCTGCCGCAACACTTCGCTTGAGGGCTGCAGCGCCAACGCCCGCTCATACTCCGCCACCGCCTCCGCCGCGTGATTCAGCGAGAGATCAATGTCGCCCTTGTACATGTAAGTGGTGTAGTCCGGACCGATTCTTTCCGCTACAGCTAGGGCATCCAGCGCTTCGGCCCAGCGGCTGCGTTTCGCGTACACCATGGCGATCTGCCCGTACACGTGCGCGGTTGCTTCCAGGCTCGCAGCCTGTCGCAGTTTTTCCAGGGCCAGATCCGGCTGGTTCACGCAATCGTAGGCAAGCCCCCAATCCACCAGCAGGTCGTAATTCGGCGGCCATTCCTGCGCCACCTTCTGGTATTCGTTCACGGCATCCTGGCAGCGTCCCGCTTTGGCATATTCGCTGGCCAGTTGAAAAAGGACGCGGCGCTTGTGAGGCGATTTGGTCACCGTGTCCTCCCACAGCGCGACCGGGTCCCCCCAAACCGCCGCGCGCGCGTGGGTGGTCAGCGCGGCCGCCAGCAGCACGGCGACAAATGCCACGGTTAGCTTTTTCGTGTCCACGCGAATGCGCGCTGCCAGGTCCACCACAATCAGCAGCAGTCCCAGCATCCCGAGGTACAGGCGCCGCTCGGCCAATGGATCCGCAATCGGCAAGATCGACGAGGTGGGCGCCATCAGCACCAGGTACGCGAAGAAACCGAAGCAGGCCAGCGGGAAACGGCGCCGGTAATACCACGCGGCGGCGGCCAGCGCCAGCAGAGCGATGAGGCCCAAAATGGCGCCGTGGTCGACAAGGTTATGGGAAAAAGGAAAATCCCAATCGGCTGTCAGGCGCACCGGAAACAGAAACTCGGCCGGGTAGACAAACAGCGCACGCCCCTGGGTAAACAGATACTGATACCAGGAGACACCTCGCAAGCTGAAGCCCGCGCTCGGTGAATACAGGATCGCCTTCCAGAAGAACGCCACGGCACCGGCCGCGCCCAGCACCAGCGGCGCGTACAAGCGCCAGTTGGCGCGCGCGCCGCGCCAGGAAAAGCCCGGGTTCCACCAGTAGTCGGTGAGCAGCAGCAGCGCCGGCAGCATGATGGTTTGCTCTTTCGAAAGCACCGATGCGCCAAACAACGCCGCCACCAGCAGCGCGGTCACCCATCCGACGGCTGCCCGCCGGCGATACAGGAACAGCGCGTAGGCGCCCAGCACCAGCATCACGCTGAGCGCCTCGGAGCGGCCGGCAACGTAGGCCACCGCCTCCGTCTGAATGGGGTGCAGCAAAAACAGGCCGCCGGCAAATCCCGCCAGCAAGGTGCGGCGCGCGGCTGGCGCTTGCGACCACTCGAGCAGCCGGCGCACGATCAGGAATATCAATACCGCCGCCGCCACATGGATTACGACGTTGAACACGTGATACGAAAACGGGTCATCGCCGGAAAGCCGCGTGTTCAACCAATAGCTGGCCATCAGCAAGGGGCGTACGCCGCTGATCCAGGCCAGCAGCGGCGCCGATGCCGTGCTCAACGAGAACGGCAGCGCAGTGTCATCGAACAGAAAAGGCCCGTGGAGCGCCGGGGCATAAGCCCAGAAGGCCGCGAGCAGCGCCGCACCGGCCGCCAGATAAGGCCGCCAGTCGCGGCGATGGACGGCGGCTTCCGGAGCGGCCGCGGCGCGTCTTTTTCTCGCGGCCTTAGCTTTCATGGCGAGTCAGCGAGCGGAGATGATATTCGAGGATGGCTACCCGCTGCGCCAGCGCGATGTTGTCGTCGCGCAGCCGCGAAATGATCAACGTGAAGCGGAAGAAGACCACCAGGAACACCGCGCTCCCCAACAGGAAAACCGCCAGCGGCGTGTCCGGCAGCCCGAGCAGCCCACGGATGTATTCGACCACCGGCCGGGCCAGCGAGAGCGCCAGCATCGCAGTCGCCGCCACCAGCCAGGTGACCGAGTATTCCACCCGGATGTGGGACCGCCGCACTGAAATCAATACCATCACCAGCAGCAGCAGGCAAACACCCGCGCTTACGTGCAACAAACGATCCATCTACCCTCCGCCGCCGGAACTCCGGCCAAGCCGGGGCCGGCGCCACCGGCTGTCATATCTCAGTATGTTCACAAAAACGCCCAGCAGCACGTGAACGATATAGGAAAGGCTCTTGAGCGCGGTGATCGAGGAGCGGCCCGTCTTACGCGGACGCATGTGGCACGGCACCTCTTCAAAACGGAATCGCCGCCGCTGCAACACCACCAAAGCCTCGATCTCCGGATATTCCAGCGGAAAGCTGGCGCTGAACAGCGCCAGCGCGCGCCGATTCACACCCACGAAGCCGGAAGTCGGATCCTGCACCGGCCTGCCCAGAATCGGGCGCAGCACGATGCGGAAGAAACGCGTGCCCAGCGCCCGCAGCCTGCGCGCGCGCCATCCCTCCCGCTCCGCTGCCATGCGCGCCCCAATCACCATTTCCGCGCCGGATTCTTTCAGCTTCTCCAGTATCCGCGGAATGTAGGACGCGTCATGTTGCCCGTCCCCATCCACCCGGATCACATATTCGAAACCCAGCTCGAACGCCAGCTTATATCCCGCCTGCACCGCTCCGCCCAAGCCGAGGTGGTGTGGCAGGGAGAGAACTTCGGCGCCTGCCGCTCGCGCCGTCGCCACCGTCGCATCCGCCGAACAGTCGTCGATCACCAGCACCGGAATGCCGGGAAGCTGCTGCGTCACCTCCCGGATCACGCCGCCCACCGCGCCCTGTTCGTTGTAAGCGGGAACAATCACCAGCAGCGAATCGGGCCCGCGTGCCTGCATGCTCATAGCTCCGCCACCCGCCGCGCGCTGATCGCGCCGCCCCGCACCGTGCGGCGGAACACCGCGGGCGTGATGCGGGCGCCGCGCTGGATGCGCCTGCGTTCCCGCCACAACCATGGCGCGCGCCGCAACGCCGCTCCGTGCGCTTGAATCACGTACCACACCATCCGCGCGCCGTTATGCCCGCCCGCGCGAAACCGCGCCGCACTGCCCCGGCCGCCGGCCAAGTATACGAAGTGCCAGAAATACCGCGCCACCGCGGCCAAAGGCGCCAGCCAGAGCATCCGCACGGGAAAGTTCTTCGCCAGTACGAAAAGACGGTTGCGCTCCACCAGGCGTGCCTTCAACGGCGATGCCTCCCCAGCCGAGTGCGAATAGTGATGCTCCACCACCGCCAGCGGCGAGTAGAGGCACTTCCATCCCCTCCACCGCGCCCGCAGACCGAGATCCGTGTCCTCGCAATACAAGAAGAAATGTTCGTCGAAGCCTCCAATCTCCTCGATCATGGCCCGCCGGTACAGCGCCGCCGATCCGCTCGGCAACAATACCTCCTCTTCCACCGGAAAATCCTCCGGCGCTCTCCCGTGCCCTCGCTGCTTGCTGCTGCCGTCGCGCGCCAAAAGCATGCCGGCCGAATCCAGCCGGTTTTCGCCGTAAAGCCGCACCTGCGACGCGCACATCCCTGCGTCCGGCCGCCGGTCCAACGCCCTCACAAGAGCGTCCAGCCAGCCCGGGTGCGCCACTGCATCGTCGTTCAACGTGGCCAGATACCGCGCGCTGGAGGCACCGAAGCCCTGGTTCACGGCTGCGCCGAACCCGGCGTTCCGGCTGTTTTCAATGACCCGGATCCCGGGTGGCGCCGCCTGCCGCCACGGCACATCTTGACACTCGACCAGGCCCCGCCCGCTGTTATCTACCACAATGATTTCAAAGTCGCGGCGCGTCTGTCGCGCCAGTGACTCCAGGCATTCGAACAGTCTTCGATCGGCAGCCAGGGTGGGGACAACTACGGTCGCGACCAGTTCCGGCAACGCACCATTCTAACAGCCCAGCAGCGCTCCAAATCGCCTTGGCGGGGCATGCTGTAGAGCTTGCCATATGTTTTCGTGTCCCGTAGCCACCCGGTAACGTTGACGCATTCGCCGACGCCTAGCCATTTACTATGATCAAAAAGTTACTCTTTGGAACGACAATTCTGCTGGCCGTGGCGCTCTGCCTGGTGGCCGCCGACGCCAGCGGCAAATGGACCTTTGAACAGCAGGGCCGCGGCGGCCCGGTGCAGGTGACCCTGAACCTGAAAGTCGATGGCGCTGCACTTACCGGCACTTTGACCCGCCCGGGACGCGAAGGCAATGCCATGGAGACCCCGATTTCGGATGGCAAAGTCGACGGGAACAACCTCAGTTTTTCAGTGAAGCGCGAGTTCAACGGCAACTCCTTCGTAAGCACGTATAAGGGAACCCTCGATGGCGACAGCATGAAGATCGAGATCAGCATGCCCACCAGGGATGGCGGTACCCGCACCATGAACGTGGTCGCCAAGCGCGCCAGCATGTAACCTCCCGCAGGCGCATCGCGGCAGTTACCGCACAAGCGGTTGGCACAGTGGTTGCCCAACCGCCCCTGAGCTTGAGTGGCAGCGCCATAGTGTAACGCGTGTAACCCGGCGTGCCCTCTGGGGGTTTTGGGAAGAATCGCGCAAATTCTTACCGAAAACAAACCACTTAGCCCCTTTTTTGGGCGATTCTTCCCGAATTGGCCGGCGGCGGAATCACACCAGTGGAAAGGGGCAAAGCCGGCTTTATACGCCGGCGGTCCTATGGTAATCTTCAGATGATGCGCCGGTCCTTTCTGGTAACCGCGTTGCTGATAGCGTCGGGCCTCGCGATTTCGTTGCGCGCCAGCGATCCGGATCGCGACTTTGCCGGAAAATGGGTGCTGGACTCCGCCGCGAGCGACATTCGTTCGCTCGGACAGGTCGAGTCGTCTCTCACCGTCTCGCAAAGCGACACCGCCATGCTCTGTTCCACCGGGCCCTTAGGGTGGTCGTACGCGCTCGATGGCAATGAGACGCACTCGCACGTTGGCGACGAATCCTGGAACTCCGTGGTTAAGTGGGAAGGCCCGGCGCTGCTCGTCAACACCCTGGTTTCCGGACCGCGCAATTACACGGTGATGGATCGGTGGACCGTCTCGCACGATCACAGCACGCTGACCATCGCGCGGCAGGTGTCGAGCGCCGGCACAGAAGCGGAGGGCAGACTGGTGTTCCGGCAGGGAGGTGCGCCCGTGGTCGCCGCTCGCCCGCCAGCCCGTGCAACTGCGCCGGTGATGGCGACGGCGGTGCGCCCGCCTGAGCCGGGCTCGGATGTGCCGCAGCCTGCTTTAGCCAAGAGACCCGGGCCGGGCGCGCCGCCCGACATCACGGTCGCGAAGGGGACGCGCGTCCTGCTGGTGCTGGTCAACGAAGTGAGCACCAAGCACGCCAAGGAGGGCGATCGGGTCTATCTGCGCACGGACGCTCCGGTGGCCGCAGGCGGGAGGGTGGTGATCCCGCGCGGCAGCGACGTCGCAGGGACTATCACCAAGACCAAGCCTGCCGGCCACATCTCGGGCAAGGGCGAGTTATATATCCGTTTCGACTCGCTCATTTTGCCCAACGGGGTCTCGCGGGACTTTCACGCCCGGCCGCCTGGAGACGAGGGCAAAGTCGAGGGTAACGGCAAATCGGCCGACGGCCGCACCGTCATGGAAGGAGCCGGCATGGGCGCCACGGTTGGAGCCATCACCAGGGGACTGCCCGGCGCGGGGATCGGCGGCGCGGCCGGCGCTCTGGCTGGTGTCCTTCTTTCCCGCAATCAGGACGTGGTACTGCGCCAGGGAACTCACCTCGAAATGGTGCTGGACCGTGACCTTGTGTTTCATCCCGACGAGCTTCGGCCGCGTTGATCGCGCGCTGCGCCTGCGGGGAGGACTCACCACGCTACTGCGCGCCGCCGGGTTCGCTCCGCAGACCTTCGAGTGTAAGGAGCACCAGGTCGACGCGGCGGTTGTGTGCCCGGCCCTCATCGGTATCGTTGGTATCGGCGGGGGCGTTTTCGGCATATCCGGCGACTGCCATGCGGGCGCGCGGAATCTGATAGCGGCCCGCCAGAATTTCCAGCATGGCGATGGCGCGTGCCGCCGAGAGCTCCCAGTTGCTGCGGAAGCGCGAGTTGTGGATGGGGATCGAATCGGTGTGGCCTTCGAGGCGCACCGGGTTCGGCAGGCTTTGAATCACAGCGGCGATTTTCTCCAGGGTCGCAAAGCTGGAAGGCGATACGGCGTCCTCTCCGGAAGCGAAGAAACCCGATTCGCGCAGACTGATCACCAAGCCGCGCGTTTCCAGCTTGAGTCCCACCTTGCCGGTGCGCAATTCCGTCTCGAGCACGCGGCTGAGCGTCTCCATCGACCGCGTCAAATCCACGGGACCAGCCAGGACTGAAACCGGCAGCGCCTCGAATACTTCCGGCTGCGAATGCCGATCCTTGTCGTAGCGGGTGCGTCCCAACATCTTCAAGATTGCATCGCTGACCTCGCCGTGCGCCAACGCCTCACGCACCGACGCCGATATCTGCCTGGCCTTGGCCTTGTCGGCTTGCGTGGAGGCGAACATGACCACAAAAAAGGCAAAGAGCAAAGTGACGAAATCGGCGTAAGAGACCATCCAGCGTTCGTGGTTATCACGATAATGGGCAGTTTTGCGTATCACCGTCGGCTCACTTTCCCGGCGTCAACGGTCTTGGGCCGGAGAACCGGTCGAGATAGCCGGTTGGCGGTTTGGACGGCTCACGGCGCGGGTCGAAAGATTCCAGCTTGAGGCGAATGAGCGTCGGGTTGAGACCCTCGACGATGGCCGCTACCCCCTCCAGGACCATTTCCTGCAGTGCGATGGCCTCGCGCAGTTTGGCGCGCAGCTTGCTGGCGGCCGGCAGGAAGAATATGTTGGCCGAACCCACCCCATACACGGTGGCGACAAATGCTACAGCGATTCCGTGGCCGACCTCCTTGATATCCTCCAAATGTTTCATCACCTGAATCAGGCCCATCACGGCGCCGATGATGCCGATAGTTGGGGCGTATCCGCCAGCCGATTCCCAGACCCTGGCTTCAGCCTCGTGCGCCTGTTCGTTCTGGGCGATATCGATTTCCATCATCTTCCGCAGTTCCTGCAGATCGGTGCCGTCCACCGCCAAGTTGAGGGCTTTGCGCATGAAGGGGTCGGGTATCGAATCCGCCTCGCCTTCCAGACTCACGATGCCGTCCCGGCGAGCTTTAGTGGCGAACCAGATGAGGCTGTCGATCACCACGGAGTGCGGCTGCGAGAAATCGAAGAACACGTTGCCGAGCCTCTTAAACGCGCGCAGCGCCACGTGCAGCGGAGTGGTGACCAGAACCGCACCCAGGGTGCCTCCCAAGACGATCATGGCGGCGGTGGTCTGAGCAATATCCTGAATGCTGCCCCGTTCCAGCAATAGTCCGCCCACCAGCCCGGCCAGCGCGAGGCTGATTCCCGCCATGGTAGACATGTCCGGACGTGTGGACGCACGCGCCACCGGCCTGCGCCATCCGCCCAGACCGGCGGCGGCCGGTTTAGGCGCAACGTCCGGCATCTTTTGAGGAGCAGTCGCCATGGGCTATCAACTTGCCTGCGAAACTGGCGCGTCCGGCTCACCTTCGCCGGCATCCTCGTCAAGCTCTGGCGGCGCCGCATCCGAGACACAGATCCGCCGCCGAAATGCCACAATCCGGTCGATAATTTCCTCGGCGCTTTCGCGCACCCGCCAAATCTGCCCGTTGGTGAGCGTAATCACCGTGTCGGGCGTCGGCTCAATGTGCTCAATCATGTCCGAGTTGAGCACCAGCGGGACGCGGTTCAACCGGGTAAGCCAGATCATCGGACTCCTATAGCTATATCGGCGGGGAAGCGGATTCCATTAATGGACAAAGGGGCACAGCCGAAAAGCTTTCTGAGGGAGTTGGCAACCCTGAATCGCCCCCGGTTCAGGCACCCTGCAGACAGCGGGTTCCAAACTCCCCTAGGAGACGCACGTGAATCCACCGGGCAGCCTTGAAACCCAGACCTTTGTTATGCCCCTCTGGCCAAAATGGGGGTATCATTCTCGGGCCGGCTCGCCCGCGCTCTCGCCCGCCCTGGCGGAGGAACGCCGGGAAGTCTTCGAATGCGCGTTGAACGGCCTGCGAAACCAGCCGCACGATTCCGATGCTCGGGCCGCCTGCCGGTTCCTTTTGCGCCACCTGGCGGCATCGGCGCCCGATTGCTGAGCGGCTTAGAGTATGATGGCTTAATCCGGGAGGAGATGCCATGAGCCCCGCTACCGCCGACGCTTCGTTCGGCCTATCCAGCATCGGCCAAATCGCCATTACGATCACCAACCTGGAGCGCGCCGCCGCCTTTTACCGCGACACGCTGGGATTGAAACTGCTGTTTCAAGTGCCGGGCATGGCGTTCTTCGATTGCGCCGGCATCCGGCTGATGCTTTCCGGAGCGGAGAAGCCCGGCGAGCATTACAGCTCCATCCTGTATTTCAAGGTACCGGACATACAAGCCGCGGCCAAAACCATGGAGAGCCGCGGTGCGCCCTTCGACCGGCAGCCGCACCTGTTGGCGCGCATGCCCGATCACGACCTCTGGATGGCCTTCTTCCGCGACCCGGACCGCAACCTGCTCGCCCTGATGAGCGAAGTCCCGCGAGCCGCGGCATAGGTGGCCGGCACGCTTCGAGCCGAGGATGGACGCAGCGCGGCCAGGCCAGGCGGGGATTGGCCCAACCTGCCAGCGCGGTTTTATCCGCCCGGCAAGGAAAAAGTCGCGGCGGCTAAAGCCTCCAGAGAGCCGCATTTTGCGGCACGGCTCAAGCCGTGCCCTGGTACAAGACAGCACCAGCGGGTGGGCGGGGCGAGTCGTCGCCGAACGCCCGCAAGGTAGAAAAGGTAGAAACTCCCTTGGCAGGCTGAAGCCTGCCCCACAGCGTGCGGACACGCGAAGAACCGGCGGCAAGACCGCCGGCGCTACCGCCTTTTTGGGACGCGGGCATGTGCGGCCCAGGTTGGGGCGACGCGGAGTTTCGCGCGATCAACGCACGACGTTGCCGCCGAAATTGAAGCACGGCCCGATCGACAGGCGGACGGTGTTGCGGCCGTTCTCGAGCAGATCGCTGAACAAATGGTCATGCACGAAGTCGGCTTGCACCCGCAGCCCCATGTGCTTCGAAATCGCGAAATCCGCGCCGCCGCCGAAGCCGTAGAACACCACCGTATCCACCTTGTAGCCGGAAGGCGCCAGTTGCGCCGCTATGCCGGCGGCGATGGGATCCCGCGGTTGCGGGGTGGCGTATTCGTGGATGGCGCCCGCCGACGGCCGGATGAAGAGCGTCACTTTGCTGAAGTGCCGATAGGAGAACTGCGGTCCGGCGGCGAAGGTCTGCGTGCGCGAGTGTGCCGGCACGACCAGGTTATAGCCGACAGGGACCTCGCCCGCTGCCGCCAATTGGCCGAGCTCTGCGCCCAGTTCCTGCTGCAGGCTGGGCAGCAGCAGGTTCGGCGTGAGCGTCAGGTTGCCCTCCGAAATACTGTAGTCGAACCCCACCGACAGCCAGGTGCTGGCCCGCACCCCGGTCTGGAAGTGAAAGCCGTTCTCCTGCAGGCTGACGACCGGGCTGTCCAGATAAGTGTAGCCGGTGAATAAGTCAAACCGGCTGACGTAGGTTTGTTGGCCGAAGCCGGGCAGTGACACCGCGGCTAGAGCCAGTGGCAGCAGGGCCATGGACCGAAGCCAGCCAGTTCGGAAATCGACATGGATTCTTTGGCGTTTCATCAGTTTCGCTCGTGATTGGACTGAATTCGATGCGGGTGGAGCGCGGCACGCGCGCACCACCCCTCTCGCGGGCGCTGCCGCCCAAGCGATGCTGCCGATTGTAACGTGTTTCGGCTTTGGAAAGGCCTCAGTTTTGGAAAAAGGAGATGCCGGCGATGCCCGCCGCGCCGGCGGCCAGGCAGAGCGGGGCGTTTTGCGGAGTGACGCCTCCCAGCGCGAACACGGGGATAGAGACAGCGTTAGCGGCTCCGCGCAGGGTATCCAGACCTAGCGGCGCCCCATATCGAGCCTTCGAGGGGGTGAAGAAAACCGGTCCGAAGACCGCGAAGTCCGCGCCTCCGGCTTCGGCCGCCCGCAAATCGTCAAGCGAATGGGTCGAGACTGCGATCAGGAAGCCTGCCGGCACTATCGCGCGCAGGACTGCCGGCGCAAACGAGCCCGCCGGCAGGTGTACGCCATGCGCGCCGGCGGCCAGGGCCACATCGGCGCGCCCGTTCACCAGGATGCGCGACTCGTGCGGGTTCGGCAGCTCGAGGACGCGGCGCACCAGCGTGCACAGCTCGCGAGCAGGCAGGTCTTTTTCGCGAATCTGGATGCGTTCCACTCCGCTGGCGAGCGCCCGCGCCACGAATGCCACCAGCGGCTCGATGCCGCCCGCGGCATGCCGGTCGGTAATGTAGTAACGAAGCACTGAGAATATTGGCCGCAGATGAACGCGGATAGAAAGCCCTATCGGCGCTCATCGGGTTCTCCAGCGGCTCGAGATCCCGCTCGAACCGGAGCCGCTCCCCAACCGTTCATCATAAACCTGAATTCCGAAGTTGGACGCCTTGTATCAGGGCACGGCTTGAGCCGTGCCGCCAGAGACACGCATTCCGGGGGCTTCAGCCCCTGTCTGCCGGCCAGGGGCTAAAGCCCATAAGGTTCAACCCGTTCCGGCACGGCTGCAGCCGTGCCCTGATACAAGGCCTGTTTTTCCCTGGTCCTCTGTTGTGGAAGTGCAACTTCGCCAGAATCGACTTCGGAATCGAGGATAAAGGCATTGGCCCCCGCACTGATACCAGCGATGAATCCAGCCGGGAGCGGTTTGGCGGTTTCAACCAGCCCCGGCTCTTCCCTGCTCTTCGAAGACGCTTTTCCCGATGCGCTGCTCCAGCACAGCGACGGCTTCTTCGATGGGGCAGCGGGGCATGGCGAGATCGTCGGCGACTGCGGCACGCAGCTCCGCCATGTTGCGCAGCATCTTCGAGGTGGTTTCGCGGCCGCGTTGAATGCACAGCCTGGCGTTTTCGAGATCGGCTGCATGGTCGTCAAAAAAGCGGATGATGCGCAGCATGCCGGTGAAGGTCATGCCGGGGCGATAGGATTCGATCACTGCGGGATGGAAGAAACCGGTCTCGCGCGCAGGCGGATGGACGATGTAGCCATGCAGGCGCTCGTCGCCGGAGTACACGGCGGCCTGATAGGTGTCTGGCATCGCGGCGGGGCCGAAAACGAAGCGGTAGCGGCCCTGCTCAAATTCCCAGGGCAGACGGTCCAGGCGGATGGCGCGGCGGAAAGGCGCTCCGTAGCCCACGTCCACATGATACTCGGCGCCGGCCAGGCGCACCCGAATCGAAGTGTGCACGTCGGGTTTGCTCATGTCGGCTCCCAGCAGGTCCGCATGGCAGCCGAGCGCGTTGAGCAGCGAGGCGAGGAATGGATTGTTGGTGTAACAGGTGCCGCCCAGGTCGTAGCGCTCGATGCCATCCAGGAATTCGGCGAGCGTGGTCACCCGGCCGGCACCCTCGCGCCCCAGCAGCAGCAGCTTGGACACGTTCTCAAAAGGCACGCGGCACAAGTGGGAGTGTACGATTTCGTCCAACCCGGCTTGGTCCAACCCCTCAGGCCCGGTGACCGGTTTTCGAATACCCAGAAGTCGGAGGTACCGCTGGAGGTCTCCGGCAATCATGCTTGCCCGATTCTATCGCGAGCGATGCGGTGACGGACACCAAAATCTTTTTGGAACTATTTCCCTGGGAACCCTGCGGATCTCCGGCTCATCTATAATGGTGACAAAAGCTAGAGTAGAATCATACGGATGGAAGCGAAGTGAAGAGATTCCTCCTCACCCTCGGTGTGGCCGGCGTGCTGGCTGCCGAATCCCCGGCGCTGGAGCGGGCGCGGAACCTGTACAACCTGACCGCCTTCGACCAATCGCTAAGGGCCCTGCAAGCCATTCCCGCCAAGGACGCCGCGGTTTACGATCTGATGGGGCGCGACTATTACATGCAGGGCGATTACAAGCGCTCGGCGGAAGCCCTGGAGAAGGCTTTGGCCGCCGAACCCAACGACGCCAACCACGCGCTTTGGCTGGGCCGAGCCTACGGGCGGCGCGCCGAAAGCGCCAGTTGGTTCACCGCGCCCGGCTATGCGGGAAAAGCGCGGCAGTACCTGGAGCGGGCCGTCGAGTTGGACCCACGCAACCTGGACGCTCTCGCCGACCTGTTCGATTACTACCTGCAAGCGCCCGGCTTCCTGGGAGGCGGCGAGGAGAAAGCCCAGCGCACGGCGGCCAGGATCGCGAGCGTCAGCCCGGCGGATGGTTACCTGGCGGAGGCCAAGCTGGCGGAGAAGCGCAGGCAATATTCCAGTTGTGAGGCCCACCTGCGGGCCGCCGTGAAAGCCGCGCCGCAACAGATCGGCAAGTTGATCGAACTGGCGCGCTTCCTGGTGAAGCAAGGCCGCATAGAAGAGGCAGACCAGAACATTGCCCGCGCCGAGAAAATCGCGCCCGGCAACCACCAGGTGATGTTCGCCAAAGCCGATCTCTACATCCAGACGGGCCGCAAACAGCAGGCGCGCGAGATTCTGCAACGCTATTTGAGCGAACGGCTGACGCCCGACGACCCGCCGCGGTCGGAGGCTCTGCGCCTGCTACGCCAGGCGGGCGGCTAAGCCCCGCATGCTGCTCGGCGAATCCTTCCGTTTCAGCGTGCAAGCGCTGCGCGCCAATCCGGTTCGTTCGCTGCTCACCGGGCTGGGGATGGTGATCGGCACTGCTTCAGTGATCCTGGTGGTAACGATTTCGCTCACCAGCCGCGATTACATCCTGCAACAGATCGAGGGCGTTGGCTCCAACATTATCTGGGCCTACTATGTCAACAGCGGGCCGACCGTGGCTACGGCCGACGCCGATTACCTCAAACTCGCCGACGTGGATGCCGTCCGCCAGGCGCTCGCCGGCGACATCGTGGCCGCCACCGCGGTCATGTCCGACATCGAAAGCATGCTGATCCGCGGCAAAGTGCGCGACGTGAAAATCATCGGCACCGACGACTCTTATGCCACGGTACGCAATATCGCCATCAGCTCGGGACGCGGGCTGGAAGCAAGCGACCTGTCCCTGCGCGAGCACGTCGCGCTGCTTAGCGATCCACTCGCGGAACGCATGTACGGCGCGCGCGCCTCGGCTCTGAATCGGGAAATTCGCCTGTATGGCATGAAATTCACCGTGATCGGTACTTTCCACGAACGCGGCGATACATTTGGCCAGTCGGAAATCGAGCGCGATACGGTGCTGATGCCGGTTACCGTGCTGCGCTACTTCACCCCGGTGGAGCGTATCGACCCGATGTACGTCCAGGTGCGTGCGCCCGACCAGGTGGACCGCGTGGCGGAGCGGGTACAGCAGATTCTGGAAAGCCGTCATCGCCCCGGCGCACCTTACCGCGTGCAGACTTTGACTGCCATTCTGGACGCCGCCAAGAACATCTCGCTGATTCTATCGCTGGTGCTGGTGCTGGTCTCGACCATCACGCTGGTGATCTCCGGGATCGGCATTATGAACATCATGCTGGTGACGGTGACGGAGCGCACCCGGGAAATCGGCCTGCGCCTCGCAGTAGGCGCCGCGGCGCGGGAAATCCTGCTCCAATTTCTGGTGGAGGCCATGATGGTCAGCCTATCCGGCGGCCTGATCGGCATCCTGGTTGGAGTGGCGATTCCATTGAGCGTCGGCCTCTTCGCCGATCTCCGCATCCCGGTCTCGCCGGTGGCGATTGTGGTGGCGTTCGGCGTTTCCTGCCTGGTGGGCCTGGTCTTCGGCATCCTTCCCGCCAACCGCGCCGCGCATCTGAACCCCACCGAAGCGTTGCGCTACGAGTAACGCGGCGTGGGCATTCCGCGCAAGCGGGCATTTTCACAGATTTGCTAAACTTCATTGAGTGAAGAAGTCGATCTGGAGAGCAGTCGTCGAAGCGGCTTTTATCGTCTTCCTGTTCTACTCGAACCTTCTAATGGGCGAATTCGGCCGCACCGGAAAGGGACAGGAGATGGGCCTTGCCTGGGCCATCGGAGACATTTGGACGCCTGCCAATTTCGCGATTGCCGTTGTGGCCGCGTTCATCGGCTATGTCGTTTTCGAATTTCTTCGCAACCGGCCCTAAAGAGCCCCATCCCCGCCCCTGTTACCCGGCAGTACAATCGAAGCAGGGAGACTCGCTTATGAGGTTACTCTGCGGGTTGGGAATTGGTCTTCTGGCTTCCGTCTGCTTCGCAGCGCAACACAGCGGCGCTTCGGCCGGCCATGCAGGATCGATGTCCGCTGGCGCCCGGTCGCATGGAAGGCATTCGGCTTCCCGCTTCTCGGGCGGTGGAGGAGTGGGCTGGGGAACGGTTCCATACGCCTATCCGTTGGCTTACGGCTACGATGCGACGCCAGCGGACGAAGGGTACGACGATTCGTACTCGCCGGCGCCCGCCGAAGCTCCCGCCAACGGCTGGTCCGCCCCGCAGTATCCCGGCCCGCAGTACGCCGGCCCGCCCGAGCCACCGCCGCACTCCACGATTCTCAACATGGAAAACATGGAGGCGCAGTCAGAAGATACCGCGGCGAACCCTTCTCCCGAGCCGGCGCACTACTACATCGCCCTCAAGGATCACCACGTCTACCTGGCCGTGGCCTATTGGGTGGACGGAGACACGCTGCACTACTTCCTTCCCGGCAACACCCACAACCAGGTTTCGCTGTCGCTGGTGGACCGTGACCTGATGGAGCGCCTCAATCGGGAGTCAGGCGTGGAAGTGCATCTGCCGCCGGGGAAAAAAGACTAGCGAACCGCTAAGGACCGATCGGGGCAAAGACACCGGCGGCAAAGAGACCGCCGGCGCTACAGCGCGACACGGCATGCACAAGTGCGTGCGCCACGTACGACACCGGCTCAATCGATCGCATTCCCAATCGATCTCATTCCCATTCGATGGTGGCCGGCGGCTTGTGGGTCAGGTCGTAGAATACACCCGCAATCTCCGGCATCGCCATCAGTTCCTTGCACAAGTGGTCCAGCAAATCGGGCGGCATCGCGACGGAGCGTGCGGTCATGCCGTCCACCGAATCCACCGGCCGCAACACCACCGAATCCGGCGCCTCGCCGGAACCCAGGGGAATGAGGATCACCGGGAACTGCCACACGGTGCCGTCAAAGCCGCTCGAGTGAGAGATGCGCCGCACGATGGCGTCGGCGCAGCGCAGGCGCTCAATGCGCTCGGGCGTCAGGGAACTGGCCCGCACCCGCAGTTCGGCCACCGGAGCGCGCGTCGCCACGGCGGCGATGACACGGTTGACCTGGCTCAGGCGGTTGATGAGCGCGGTGGCACACTCATGGTCAATCGCATCGATTGCCAGCACCGGCGCATAACTGCGCGAATCGCCTTGTACGCCAACGGAATGGAGCGGGATGACATAGCCGTCGGCGGTGGCGGCGACAGCCGCGTCCGCTTCCGCGCACAGGCAACGAATTGCCAGACCGGGACCGGGAAACGGATGGCGTTCGAGCAGCTCGGCGGGCAGGCCCAGCTCACGGCCCACCTCGCGCACCTCATCCTTATAAAACGATTTCAGCGGCTCCACGATGCGTCCGCTGGCGATCAGGTTCCGGATGCCCGCCACGCGATTGTGGTGGGTCTTGATGACCGCCGCCTTGGCGGTGCCCCCGGATTCGATGGTGTCCGGGTAGATGGTGCCCTGCCCCAGAATCCAGTTCTCGTCGAGGATGTGGCGCGCTTCGATGATGCGTTCCTGCACGCGCACGAACTCCTCCCCGATGATGTGCCGTTTGCGCTCGGGATCGGTGACTCCCGCCAGCGCGCTCAGAAACCGCTCGCCCGCCCGCTCCACGGTGACGCCCAAGCGGCTGACGAAATCGGTTTCGCCTTCGCGCATGAGCCCGGTATCGACATAGACGCCACGGACGCGTGCGCGCCCAAGCGCGCGAGTGCAGAGAGTGTAAGCCACGCTCGAATCCACGCCGCCGCTGACAAAGAAGAAGACGCCGCGGCTGCCGACGGCATCGCGGATCTCCTGCTCCAGCATGGGCACGCGCCCGCGGGGCTCCCAATCGCCGACGCATCCGCACACGCCGAAGACGAAATTGCGCAGATACTCGCGGCCGTGCAGCGTGTGCACCACTTCCGGATGGAACTGCAGACCGTAGAGCTTGCGCTCTGCGGCGGCAATGGCGGCCACGGCGCAAGTATCGGTGCGGCCAGTGACCACAAACCCGGCTGGCGGCTCCGCCACCACGTCGCGATGGCTCATCCAGATCTGTTGCCGCCCGGCCAGGCCGGTGAACAGCGGGTCGTGGGCTTCATCGAGCGCGAGGGTGGCCAGACCGTATTCGCCCTTTTCGCCGCGCGTGACCTTGCCTCCGAGCAGGTATGCCATCAATTGCTGCCCGTAACAGATACCGAGCACGGCCTGGCCGGTGGAGAAGATCGCGGGGTCGGCGGTAGGGCTTTCGGGATCGTACACGCTGGCCGGGCCGCCCGAGATAATGAGCCCTTTGGCCCCGGCCAGATCGGCCGCCCGAGTCTCGCTGGGACGCACTTCGGCGTACACGCCCAGGTCGCGCACCTTACGGGCGATCAGATGGCAATACTGCCCGCCGGCATCGAGCACGATGATTTGTGGATTGGGATTCAAGTACCGATAGTAGCAAGAGAGGAGCTGTGCAAGAAATGTTGGCGGAACGGCCGGCGCGCTGGCGTACAGCCGGTGAGTTCAGCGTGGGGGTGGTGAAGCACGCACGAGGAAAGACACCGGCGGCAAAGACCGCCGGCGCTACACGGGCCGGCTCGCGCGGTAGACGGTGGTGGCGGGATTAAAGTGCCGCCAGTCGAACCAATAATCTTTGATCGATTCGACGCGCTCGAGGCAAACGCCGCGAGATTTGCCGGAGACCGCGCAACCTTGAAAATCCCACTCGCTGCCGGTGGCGCTATCCATGAGAAGCGCTGCGGGCGAAGTAGATTGGCCGGCCAGCACGCGATAAAAATCCGCCACTGCCGGGACGCCTGGAATGCGCCGCCGGAAGGCGCGCACGGAGTGCCCGTCCTGACCGAGCACCAACAGGACCGGCTCGGGTCCCAGGTGGTCCTCGATGAGCTTCTGGTTCAACAACGCATCGTAAGCGAACGCACGGCTGGCGCCGAACCCGTGCAATCCGACCATGAGCTGGCGCGGAGCCAAACCGGAGGCGGGATAGGCGATCACGGTGGGCGCCTTCAACATCTTCGCATCCCAATCCTTTTTCGAATATAAAGGAGTGTCCGCGGCGACCTCGCGCAGCACCGTACCTTGGGGTTGCTCGGTTTTCCAGGTGGCGAAGGTCAACTCATCGGAAGCGACCAGCGTCAATCGGCGGCCGGCGAGCGGCCCGGAAATAGCGGCTCCGGTGACCTGCTGCCAGTAAGTGCCGGTCTCCTCGTCGCGCATCAGGAAGTTCTGGTCGTTGATGCCAGCGAGGTGAAACCTCAGCCGCAGTCCGTCTACCTCCGCTCTCCACACCAGACCGGTGTGACAGAGCGTTCAATATGTCGCCGCAATCGGAACGCCGTCGACCAGGTCGTTCACGATGTGATAGTAGGAAATGTTCCGGATGGGATAGGCGCGTGCCACCGGTCCCAGACGTACCGCGATCACCATTTCGTCGCCATCCAGCTTGCTTTGGCCGGCGGGCATGAAGGCAGGAGTCCCCAGCGGATGGAACATCAGTTCATAGATGTTGATGCGCGAAACCAGAGCCATCGCCGCCACCGCCAGAACGGCCGCTGCAGAATCCACCCGGCGAAACCGCCGCCGTTCGTGGCGCCAATACCAGACCAGAGCTACGAGAGCAGCGGCGGCGAACATCAGCATGAAAGGAAAACGGTAGCGCACCATGGCCAGTGCCGCGCTCAGCTCCCGGGCTCCTTGCGCCCGGAACGGAGTTATGACGTATACCGGATACACAAGCAGGATGAAGGACGCAAAAAGGCAAGGGAGTAGGCGTAGCAGAAAGAGGCGTCCGGGTGTTGTAAGTTTCATCACGGGTTCTCCTCCCAGAGCGGTGTTTCAGACTCTTGCCAGCCGGATTCCGGGGACCGATTCTACTGAAACCGGTGAACTAGGGCAATCGGCTACTTCGATTAGTATATTCCAATTATTGTAGACGCCCGGTTTTCCGCTTATTCTCGAAACAACTAGCGATTTCCTACGGATTGGGCGTTAAGGTAAGCAGGTCCTGGATCCCCGGAATGAGCCGGCTCGCAGACCCCGCGACGGCGAAAACGGACCTCCCAGTGCTTACCCTAACGCCTAAACTTTTTTGGAGGGGTTTCCCCATTGCGTAACCTTAAGGCCCGCGGGCGGATTGCGGCGCGGGCTCAGCGCTGGTCTGCCGCCGGTGCGCGGCGCTCCACAACTACGCGGCCCTTTTCCAGGAGCGCGTTGGCTTGCGGTATCGCGTCCACGGCTTGCGCGACTTCGGGATCGGTCATGGCAAAAACGCGGTCGCTCTGATCCACGTTAAACGCCCAAATGTACATCTCTCTCGCCAGGTAGCGCTTGATCCAATCGTGGTCGGCGGTAAACTCGGCCTCGGTGAATTTGTAGCCATGGGCCAGCAGGTAGTCGTGCAGTTCCTCGATCAAGTGGTTGTCCGGCATCCAGCCATCCGGCAGCTTGGAGGGATGGGCAGCGAAGTAGGCGCGAGTGAAGTTGAACAGGCCGATGCGGTCGAGCGCAAACTCCAGTTGGTTTTCGCGCGGCGGATTGTATTTTTCGTCCGGCGCAATGCCGTCGCCGCCGTACACAGCGCGGCCCTCATCGGTGGTGCGGCGGTCGTTAGCGTCGGGGGTCGCCCGGCCTTCGTGGAAGTAGTAATCGTACAAGCTTTCGTGCGCATAATCGCGCTGGATGAGACGGCCGCTAGGCGTGTAGAAGTGGGCCGTGGTCAACGCCAGAGCGGTACGGTCGGGAAGACGAAAGACGGTTTGCACCAGGCCCTTGCCGAACGTAGTCTGACCGAGAATCCAGGCGCGGTCGTGATCCTGCAGGGCACCGGAGACGATTTCCGCGGCCGAGGCGGAGTAGTGGTTCACCAGCGCGACAATCGGGTACCGCCGGCCCTGGTTGCCGTACTCCGCTACGTAAGTCCGCTCCGGCGAAGAGCGCCCGCGCTGTGAGACGATGGTCTGTCCCTTAGCTAAAAAGTGGCCGGCCACGTCCACGGCCTGGTCCAGCAAACCGCCCGGGTTGTCGCGCAGATCCAGAATCAGGCCCTCGATGCGGTCCTCACCCAAACGTTTCAGGTTCTGCTGCACTTCGCGCCCGGTGTAATCGCCGAAGCTCAGGATACGGAGATAGGCTATGCCGGGCCGCAGCCAGAAAGCGTCATCCACCGTTTTGCGCGTGATGTCTTCGCGGGTCAGCGTGAAGTTGAGGCGCTCACTGCCGCCATTGGCCGCCTCGCGCTCCACCGTCACCTTTACCTGCGTGTTGCGCCGGCCTTTCAACAGGTCCACGACCTCGCCGGTATTCATGCCGCCGACGGATTGGCCATCGACCACCACGATGGCGTCGCCGGGCCGGATGCCAGCGCGGTAAGAGGGTGAACCGGGAAACGGGGCGATCACCACCGTCAGGTCGCCGCGCTGGCCGACGGTCATCCCCACGCCGCTATAGTGTTCCGTCTGCTCCTCGCGCAGCGCCTCAAAATCTTTGGGATCGAAAAAAGTGGAATGCGGATCGAGGGTGCGCAACATCCCCGGAATCATGCCCCGGTAGATCGCCTGGTCCGGATCCGGAACCGTGGCGAAATTGTCTTGCACCAGCTCGTAGATACGGGCCACGCGGCCTACGCTCTGGCTGAAGCCGGAGTCGTCCGCTGCCTCCACCACCGGGCCAAATAGACCGCCGGCGAGTGAACAGACCAGAATCAGAACCGCCGGCACAAACAGCGTCCACCGCTTATGCGTCATTTCGAAGGCGTCCCCCCGCACATCCAAAATAGTCCACCTATCCGATTAGACGCAGCAACTGAGGATCCGGCTGCGGGAATCCGCGCGCGAAGGCGCCCAAAGGTGGCAGCGTGAGAGGGTACCAACAAAAAAAGAGGGGAGCCGAAGCTCCCCTCTTTCAAAAAAACAACAGGTTGAACTAGTTGTTCAGCGCCTCGGGCGAGCCGAACAGGCCAACGCTGGTCGTGCTGCTCCGGGTGAGGACCAGTGCCAGGTAGCTTGCCATGATGTTGCGCACGCCGACATCGGTGACGGACGCATAACCATGAGCATACTGGAAGTTGCAGAGGGCGATCATGTAACCCGACCAGTTGGCAGGCACCGACTGTGAAGCCAGGGTAAGAGCGGTGGTGCCCGTAAGGATTGGGTGTGTATCGCCAACTCCGCCCGCACCGAGTGGGGTGGGAGCAGGGTTAGTGGAAGCGGTAGTGAGTCCAGGTTGGCCTCCGTACCAATACATAGTACAGGTGCCTTGCTGATTCACGGTGCCAAACGGATCGGTGGTGGTATTGGCAATCGAAATACCCGTATCGAAGCCGGATTGGCCAGCAACCAGGAACGCCGTCGTCACATACGGGAACAACAGCGCAGTGGTGCAAAGGTTGATGTTGAGGAACGGTGTCCCGCTGGTCAAAGCGCTATTCGCGAACCGCGGAATCAGGCTGCTCGAAGCCTGCCCGGCTGCCGTGGCGGAGAACAAGCCACTGCTCGGAGTCGGAGCATAGCTCAAAGTAGCAGTGATGCCTTGCGGAGACGGTGTGACGTTCTGCGGGAACGTAATATACACGCCGAAGTCGAAGTTTTCGATCGTGTTCGGGAGTTCCTGAACGACTTCCCAAACCGCTTCTGCCGTTCCGGTGGCACTAACCGGCAAAAGCCATTCGGTACCGGATGTGGCGGTCGTCACCGGGGCAACGGTAGTATCTACCCCAGTCTCCGTGTTCACCAGGTAAGCAAGCTCCGGCGAAGCGGCAACTGCGGCCGTGATGCCAGTGCCGGCGGGGATGCCGGTAGTGGGAGTCGTGCCGTCGGTCAGGTTGACTGTCGACACATACACACTCACGCCCGTCGGGATATTGGCGAAGACCGCTTTGAGGCGTGTACCATAGTCGGCCAAGCCGGCACCGTTGATGGCGGTGAAGCCCGCGGTAGTGCCGAAGCTGCTGATGAAACCGGACTCTGAGTTGTAGATTGCGCCCGGAATGTTCTGAATCGCCGTATTGGTTGCAGTCGTCGGGTAGGCACCGAAACCAGTGGTGCCAGTGCCGCTGACGCGCGTCTTGAAGGCGGTACCAAACAGCTCGCTAAATCGCAAGACTCCGACCAGTTGGTTGGTTACCGGTTGGCACTGGTAGAAGCTCGCGGTGCTAAGAGCACCTGTGTTCCCGGCATTGCGGAACGAAGGTGCCATACTCTGCTGGATGTAGCCCACCGTTACGGTCGGGTTGGTGACCGATACGATGTCCGGGCTGAAAGCGATCTGGGCCAGAACGCTCTGGAAGCTAGCTCCGCCACCGGTAATACCGTTGGCGTTTACGCGCACATTGGTGATGCGATAAATGCGCGAAGTGCCGGTCGTGACCGGGGCCAGGATCGGCACACCAAAAAACGTCACCTGGTTGCCGTTGGTGACACCCTGGAACACATTCGCGGCATAAGCTCCGTCCGCGGTTACCGGAGCGGTTGTACCGGCAACCGTTCCCACGAAAGCCTGGCAACCACTAAGCGGGGTGGTGCAAAGGTTCTGACTTTGCATTGGACCAACGCCCGTCAAGCCGCTGCCCGGCTCGTCGACCAACAACAGAGCTTCCGAACCGCTGCCGATAAGCCGGCTGGTGATCGTGCCCTGGAGATTAATCACGATGTTGGCTTGAGGAATCAACGCTCCATCAGCGGGAGCAGTGCCGCCAGTGCAAGTCAGTGTGATGTCGCCAACCAGCTCCGTGTAGCCCTCGGTACGTAACTGCAGCGGGTTAGCGGTGCCGGCCACGCAAGTCATGTTCTGCAGCGCACCGGTCACTTGCGCGCTGGCTACCCCAGTGAACGTAAACACTAGGGCTAGCACGGCCAACGCAAGAATCCATTTGCGAAAATCTGCCATTTCCTTCTCCTTGTAAATTTTCAAAATGTTGAATCGGTCGAAGTACTCTTCCAACCTGAGCCTCTTGACTCCAGATTCCAAACCGTTCAAACAACCCCAGGGATTTCTCCGTGTCGGGCGGAGATTCAATTTCCGAAGGTCACCAAGCTGACCGCCGGGCCTTTATTGAACTCTTGCCAAGTGGTACGTCTTTTGTTTTAAACCAATTGTGTACTCACCAGGCAGAAACGAAAAATTGCACACGAGCATTGGACGCGGTAAGTCTTATTAGTAACCGATTGCCCGCCCGGTGTCAAGAGAAATCCTTCCCCTTCAACACTAAAGGGCCTCCCGCTCGCGCGATTCGATTGCGTTTTGTACAAGTTTCGCCTGATTTAACCACGTAAAGTACCCCTCCGTCAAGGGTTTCACACCGAATAGTCTCATTTTTGTGGGGTGAAACGTGATATTTTTCGCAGCCGCAAGGCGAGAACCCGATTTCCGGAGGGGAAACCACCCAATTCGTTCGTGTTCCATAATCCTGTGCTGGATAAAACGTATGTTGTCGAAGGCTTGCCCGCCTTCCGTGAGGCGCCCGCCGGCGGCGCATCCTGCAAGCGCGGCTGCGCGCCAACAAAGCCGTTTACGAGGATGCGCGCGCCGCCGCTGCCGGCTTGAAACTCAGTTCACCGGTGTCGCTGGCGGCATCCACCAGGATGGTCTGGCCGTCGAGGATCTTGCCGCCCACCAGCAGTCGGCCCAGCGGTGTTTCGACTTTCTTCTGGATGGCGCGCTTGAGGGGACGCGCACCGTAGGCCGGATCGTAGCCAGTGCGCACCAGGTTGGAGCGCGCCCGATCGGTCAGTTCGAGCTTGATCTGCCGGTCCGCCAGCCGGGTGCGCACGCGGCCGAGCTGGATTTCGACGATCTGCTTCAGATGCTCTTCGGCCAGCGCGTGGAAGACGATGATCTCATCCACGCGGTTGAGGAACTCGGGGCGGAAGTGGGCGCGCATTTCCTCCAGCACCGCTTCCTTCATGCGCTCATAAGCAGCGCCGGCGAAACCGCCGCGGTGGTCGAGAATGCGCTGGCTGCCGACGTTCGAGGTCATGATGACGATGGTGTTTTTGAAGTCGACGGTCCGGCCCTGGCCGTCGGTGAGGCGGCCGTCATCCAGGATTTGCAGCATCAGGTTGAACACGTCGTGGTGCGCCTTTTCGATTTCGTCGAACAGCACTACTGCGAACGGCCGGCGGCGCACCGCTTCGGTTAATTGCCCACCCTCTTCATAGCCCACGTATCCGGGCGGCGCGCCCACCAGGCGCGCGACGGTGTGCTTCTCCTGGTACTCCGACATGTCGATGCGGATCATGGCGCGCTCATCGTCGAACAAGTATTCGGCCAGGGCGCGGGCCAACTCGGTTTTGCCGACGCCGGTGGGCCCCAGAAAAATGAAGCTGCCGATGGGGCGCCCCGGATCCTTCAGGCCGGAGCGCGCGCGGATCACCGCCTCCGCCACCGCGGTGACGGCTTCATCCTGGCCGATCACGCGCCGGTGCAGCTCGTCTTCGAGATGGAGCAACCTCTCCATTTCACCCGCCAGCAGCCGCGTCACCGGGACGCCCGTCCAGCGGCTGACTACTTCGGCAATGTCTTCCTCATCCACCTCTTCCTTGATGAGCCGGGATTGCGCTTGCGGCTCCGCGTATTTACCGGACTCCTCGTTCAACTGGCGCTCGAGCGAGGCCAGAGTTCCGTATTTCAATTCCGCGGCGCGGTTGAGATCGTATTGCCGTTCGGCCTGTTCGATTTCGAGTTTGGTTTGCTCCACTTTCCCGCGCAATTGGCGCAGCCGCTCGACCGCGCCCTTCTCTCTCTGCCAGCGCGCGGCCAGGGCATCGGACTCGGCCTTGAGATCGGCCAACTCCTTTTCCAGACGCCCCAGGCGGTCTTTGGAAGCCTTGTCGGTTTCCTTGCGCAGCGCCTCGCGCTCGATTTCGAGCTGCATGATGCGGCGCCGCGTTTCGTCGAGCTCGGCCGGCATGGAATCGATCTCGGTGCGCAGGCGCGCCGCGGCTTCATCCACCAGGTCGATGGCCTTGTCGGGCAAGAAGCGGCCGGTGATGTAACGGCTGGAAAGCACCGCTGCGGCCACCAGCGCGGCATCTTTGATGCGCACGCCGTGGTGCACTTCGTAGCGCTCCTTGAGGCCGCGCAGGATGGAGATGGTGTCCTCGACCGACGGCTGATCCACGATCACCGGCTGGAAGCGGCGCTCCAGCGCAGCGTCTTTTTCGATGTGCTGGCGGTATTCGTCGAGCGTGGTAGCGCCGATGCAGTGCAGTTCGCCGCGCGCCAGCATGGGCTTGAGCAGGTTGCCGGCGTCCATCGAGCCTTCCGCCTTCCCCGCCCCCACTACCGTGTGCAGCTCATCGATGAACAGCACCACCTCGCCCGCCGAATCCTGCACTTCCTTCAAAACAGCCTTGAGCCGTTCTTCAAATTCGCCGCGATACTTGGCGCCGGCGATCAGCGCGCCCATGTCGAGCGCCACGATGCGCTTGTTCTTAAGGCCCTCGGGCACGTCGCCGCGGACGATACGCAGCGCCAGCCCTTCCACAATGGCGGTCTTGCCTACGCCTGGCTCGCCGATCAACACCGGGTTATTCTTGGTGCGGCGGCTTAGCACCTGGATGACGCGGCGAATCTCTTCATCGCGGCCGATCACCGGATCGAGCTTCCCCTGGGAGGCCAGGCGGGTGAGATCGCGGCCATACCGTTCCAGCGCTTCGTAGGTCGCTTCGGGATTCTGCGAGGTCACACGCTGGCTGCCGCGCACTTCGCGCAGCGCCTGCATCAGCCGCTCGCGTGTGAGGCCCAGCTCCTTGAGCAGGCGGCCGGCGGCGCCGCGGTCGTCGAGCGCCGCCAGCACCACATGCTCCACCGAGATGTATTCGTCTTTCAGTTTGCGGGCTTCCTCTTCAGCGCGCGCCAGCAGCGTGTTAAGTCGCGGCGTGACGTAGACCTGGCCGGGAGCGCCGGCCGGCCCGGACACCTTGGGCATCCTGTCCAGTTCCGCTTGCAGGCGGTCGGTGAGAGTTTCCGGGTTGACGTCCGCCTTCTGCAGGATCGACGGCGCCAGGCCGCCGGGCTGCTCCAGCAGCGCCGCCAGCAGGTGCTCGACGTCAATCTGCTGGTGGCTGTAATGGGCGGCCGTGCTCTCCGCCGCCCGGATGGCCTGTTGCAGCTTTTCGGTAAAGCGGTTGATGTCCATATCTAATCATTAAATATATAGATGGGTCGCGGCGCGCAAGCGCGCCCGGGAACCGGCGTCTCGCTTCGCACTTATGGCGGCGGCGAGGCGCCGGGCCGGGTCTCTCCCGGACGGAACTGGACGCGGTACCACGAGATTCGAATCGCGCGCGCGAATTCTATCTGTCGGGAGTCTCAAACCGGATCGAGGTAACGCGATCCGGCGGACTGTCTCCCAGTTGTCCAAAATGGGGCAGCGTCTCAGCCAGCTTCTCCGGCAAGTAGCCGATAAAAGCGCCGTCTACAAGATTCGCGCGAGTGACCCGCCAGCGGGACTGCTTTCCCGACACGTGCATCGCGGTCAAGTAGACCGCGGAATTCCGGAAGACGATACCGCGAAGCTTCCCCCAAACCGTTTTGTCTATCTCGGCCCGCATCATCGCTAGCTCGGCCGGATCTGACTCCGGTACCGCTATGTCGCGGTACCACGTGCCGGTAACTGAACCCGCCGGCGCTGGCGGCAGGTAGCGTGGTGTGTCGCGCCGCTGCAAAACCAGCAGGCCGGGCCGTGCGAGCTCGACATCGTAATGGTCGAAAAGAGCGCGCCAGCTCGCTGCGTCATCCAGTAGCGGATGCCTGCCGTCGATGTCGCCCCATTGCATGATGATGTGATCGGCGCTTGCTTGCGCCATACTCCTCTTTTATCGTCACCGAGAAGTAACAGCAGAGTTAGGAGAATATAGAAGAGCGCGCACGTGGTAATTCCTTCGTTCATCTTGGTAAGCGGAGTTAGGCCAGCGGCCAACCCCAAGACCGCCAGATAGAGATAATTTATTCGTAAACCGGCAACGAGTAATGCGACGATTCCGATAGCCAGGCTAATGAAAGATAACTGCATCCTCTCGAATGGAAGATCGGTGAATAACATCGCACCTGTAAGGATGATCCAACTTACAAACACAGTCAGCCGGCAACCCAGGGCGCGCCAGATCAAGAACAACCCGAGCAGAAAAAACGCATACACCGCCCAACTAAGCAGGAATGCGGGCAAGGGTGCCACCCAGCCGGGAGCGGGATAAAACAGGTAACCGAGCGGACCGAATGTAAAGACTACATCTCTTCCGAAGACATAATGGTCTACATGGGCTAAATTGAGTGCATAGGCCCAGCTCGCATCGAGACCAGTACCGAGTATCTGAGGCGGTTGGGGAATCAGCGCCAGAGCTATCCAGAGATAGACGAGAACAAAGATCCAGGGAAGAACGGGCCGGAATGTTGTATCCCGGCCTTGCAGGGCTGAGACCATGCGGTTCCATTTCAAGAGCAAGTCATCCATAGGACAGCAGTTAGGCCCTCTCGGTGAAAGAGTAATCTCACATTATAGTTTCGTTTAAGTGGCCTGCGCACTGCGCGGCCGGCGGAATGCGGGTCCATCGCGCGGCAGCGGTGGCCTCGCGCCTTCGGCTGCCGCGGCTGAAAATCATAATGCCGGCCTTCCCATTTTGCAGGGAATCGCTTACCATGTTTGCCATGATGAGAAACCTGGCATTTCATTGTCTTCTATTAGCAGTTTTGCTGATTGCGGTCACGGCGAGCGCCCCGCCTGGCATGGCGCAAACTCCAGGCGGCAAGGCAGTGTTCAACGGGCAGGCGGTCTACGAGGACTACTGCGCCGCATGCCATGGCCGGGACGGCAAGGGCGACGGCCCCGCCGCACGGGCGCTCAAGACCCCGCCCATCGATCTGACGCAGATCAGCCACGATCATGCCGGCAAATTCCCCGAGGCGGAGATCCGGAAGGTCATCCTCGGGCTGGACATGATGCCGTCGCATGGCACCGAAGCCATGCCCATCTGGGGAAAGATCTTCACCAAGATCGGCGATCCGAACACGGTTGGGCAGCGCGTCGACGCCCTGTTGATTTACCTGCGCCAGATCCAGGCCAAGTAGGGCGGGCGTGACCGGCTTTGCAGGCCATGCCCGGCCCGTGTCCCGGCGGGAGCCAACGAACAAGCCCTTGTTTGGGCTGCGAATCAGGTATATATCTTAGAGTAGCCAGGCTCAGAAATCAGATAGGCTCAGACGGGTAGCTCGCACGCAGGGGTCCCGCTGAACACGTGGCTAACACATGCCGGAGCCTCACGGGTCAGGGTTGCTGCGCCGGAACGCCGTCAGAACGGAGTTTGAGGACCCTCGACTTGCGCTGACTGCGTCTCTTCTGCGCCGGCTGCTGCAAGGGCTGGCGCTGGGCGCTGTGCTCTTTTTCGGTGTAGGCGAGCCGTTCCTCTTCGTCAACAAGAAAGGCGCTCTGATCCTCGGCGCAGCCGCCACCATCACGGTGCTGCTGATTCCGGAATGGCTCCGCCGGAAAGGCCGGGTGCAGACCGCGGCGTGGACCATGGTTCTGGCGGGGACGCTGCTGGCGGCGATCGCCTTTTCCCTCTCCGGCGGCGTTCGCAGCCCATATTCCCTGGTGCAAGTGGTGTTGATTCTGGAGGCGACCCTGCTGTTGGGGCGCCGCGGCGCACTGGCGGCGTCGCTTTCCACCGCAGCCTTGGACATGACCTATGTGGTCGCTACAGCGATGGGTCACCGGCCGCCGGCGATTTTCCCTGTGCCGCCGGTGGTGTCATGGTGCATTCTTCTCGCAGCTTGTGTTTTCCTGGCGTCGCCGCTCGACTATTTTCTGGCACGCCTCGGCGGGGCGCTCGACGATGCGCGCCGGGAGCTGGCCCGGTGCCGGGAAGCCGAAGACGCGCTGCACGAACGGGAGACCGCCTACCGCACGCTGTTCGAGCAGAGCCCGTTCTCTGTCGCCCTGACTGACGCCGACGGCAAATACGTCGACGTCAATGAGAACTTCTGTGCCATTGCCGGGCTCTCCCGTTCGCAGGTGATCGGCAAGACCGCCCTCGATCTCGGCCAGTTGGACCAGCCACAGTACGATAAACTCCGCCAGGCGATTCTCGCGGGCGGCGGGTCCATCGAGCAGCACGAGGCCACCTTGCGAGGGCCCGACGGCAGCGTCGGTTACGCCCTGATTTCAGCTAGAGCCATCGAACTGCATGGCCGTCGGTACGTGCTTGCCACAATCAATTCGATTACGCAGCGAGTGCAGGCGGAAGAGGCGCTGCGGAAGAGCGAGGCCCGTTACCGGCGCATCGTGGACACCACCAACGAAGGCATCTGGTCGATGGACGGTCAGGCGATCACCAACTTCGTCAACCGGCACATGGCTGAGATGCTCGGCTACGCGCCGGAGGAGATGATCGGCCAGAGCCTGTTTTCATTTGTGTTTGCGGAGGACACTTCGCTCTTCGAAGAACGCGTGGCTGCTTTGCGGCGCGGCGAGGACAGAGTAAGCGAAAAGCGCTTCCGGCATCGCGATGGGACGGCGGTGTGGGCGCTGGCTTCGAGCTCCGCCCTGCTCGATGAAGCCGGAGAGTTTAGGGGCGCGTTTGTGATGATGATCGACATCACCGCGCAGAAGCGGGACCAGACCGAGCGCGAAGAACTCCGCCAGCAGTTGGAGCACTCGCAGAAGCTGGAATCCATCGGCCGGCTCGCCGGCGGCGTCGCCCACGACTTCAACAACCTGTTGACCGTCATCAACGGTTACAGCGACATGCTCATTAAAGACCTTCCGGAAGCCGATCCGCAGCGGCAGTCGATTGAGGAGATTCGCGGCGCGGGCGAGCGCGCGGCGGCGCTCACCAAGCAGTTGCTCACCTTCAGCCGGCGCCAGATCGGGCGGCCGCGCCCGCTGGATCTCAACGCTCTGATCTCGGAGGCGGAGCACATGCTGCAGCGGCTGATCGGCGAGGATATTCTGCTCGAAACCGATCTCGATCCGGCACTCGGCCTGGTGATGGCGGATCCCGGCCAGATGAATCAGGTGCTGCTCAACCTGTCGGTGAATGCGCGCGACGCCATGCCCGATGGCGGCCGGCTCATCCTCGCCACCGCCAACGCCCGGCTGGATGAAGAGAACGCGCCCCCGGGTTGCGAGCCGGGCGCCTATGTGAGGTTGACCGTGGCCGATACCGGAACCGGCATGGACGACGAAACCATGCAGCATCTTTTCGAGCCGTTTTTCACCACTAAGCCCGACGGCCTCGGAACCGGGCTCGGACTGGCAACGGTCTGCGGCATCGTGAAACAAAGCCGCGGATCCATCCGCGTGCACAACGATCGCGGCAAGGGATGCCGCTTCGAGATTCAACTGCCGACTGCCGAGGGCCCCGCGGAGCCGGCCCCGCCCCTGGCCCTGGAACTGGCCGACGGGGGGAAGAACCGCACCGTGCTGGTGGTGGAAGACCAGGCCAGCGTGCGCCGCCTTGTCTCCCGCGCTCTCCAGGCCTGCGGGTACCACGTGCTGGAAGCCGCCAGCGGCGAAGAGGCGCTGCGCCTCGCGGAAAGCGCCGAGGGCGACTGCCGGCTGGTGGTGACCGACGTGGTGATGCCGGGCATGTCCGGCAAAACCCTGGCGGAGGAATTGCGCGCACGCTGGCCGGATATCAAGGTGCTTTTCATGTCCGGCTATCCCAACGAGGTGATTCACCGCCACGGATTGATGAACGGCAACATAGAATACCTGGAAAAGCCGTTCACCCCGTCCGAACTGGCGGCAAGGGTTCGCGAAGTGATGGGATGAGCCGCGCGGTTTCGAACAGCCGGGTGCGCGAAATAACGGTGGATGTCTTTCCAGCGTCGGGCGGGTCTTTAAGCTCCGGAGGAGCGAAAGAAAAGAGCCCGCGGCGCAAGGCGTCGGGATGAGCCGGCGGTGAAGAGAAGCCCTGGAACGGGGCGGAAGGAGCCTTCGCCAACGGTCTTCCGCCCCGTTTCGGGGCTGGCAGGGTTCCGAGGAAATCCGCTGGTATCCGACGCCGCTATTTTCATGTCCCGCACCCGCGGAACAGCGAAAGCGCTTGCCGCCGTGTACTAACCTGTAGTTTGACCCCCAATCGCGATCTGTTCGCCGCCAGCATGGGGACGTTCGACCCCTGGTGGTACCGCTGGCGCCCGACCGTCCGCTACCTGATGCAGACGGAGGCGCACGTTTACGCGCTGGCAATTTCAGCCAGCGTGCTGCTGGCGTTTTTCCCTTTTCTGATCGTGATGCTTTCCTTGTTCCGCGACGTGCTGCATTGGCCGGCTGCCATCAACGCCATCTACCTGGCCATTCGCGACGGCTTTCCGGGCAAGTCGGGCGAAGTGGTAGTGCAAAACCTGCAATCGTGGATGGTGCCGCACCTCCCGGTGGCTTCCGTGCTTCTCCTGCTGATCACCTCGAACGGCATTTTTGAGCCGCTCGAAGTGGCGCTCAACCGCGCCTGGGGCGTCGCCAGGAACCGCAGCTACTGGAAAAACCAACTGGTCAGCCTGGGCATGGTTTTCGCTTGCGGCGCGCTGGTGCTGCTGTCACTCGTGTTCACCGCTTACAACCGCGAGTGGGTTGCGTCCTGGGCCGGCAAGGGGGAACTGGCCACCTGGGTGACTTTGCTGTTGTTCAAAGTCGCGGCTGTGCCGGTATCCATCCTGATGCTCTTTTTGATTTATTGGCTCTTGCCCAACCGCAAGGTGGATCCCAGGCAGGTGGCGCCCGCGGCTATTTGGGTGGGCCTGGCTTTGGAGGCGCTTAAATACCTGAATATCCTTATCCGCCCTTTGCTAATAGAAAAATTGGATCGGGAATATCATATGTTTCAATACTCCGTGACCATCGTGCTGGGCAGTTTCGTGGCTTCGCTGATCGTGCTGGCCGGCGCGGAATTCGCCTCGCGCGGCGGCCGCGACGTCTGGGCACCGGCCGAGCGATCCTGATCCTGGCTCCCTCACAGACCTGAAGAATCGGGTGTGCGTCGATTCGCGCAGGCCAAATGACACTTGCGTGACAAGACGCATCTGGGGTCCGATCGACCTGCCCATTTAATCCACAAAAGCGTATTCCGTGTCCGCATTCCCATAGATAGCTAAAGTGTTATTTAATAGCCACATAGCGGTATTCTGGCGCCTGCGGGTGCCCGATTTCGGGAGATTCAGCTCTGCTCAAAAGTAGGCAGAGATTTATCTTTCAAAGAGATTAAGCTCACGTTATATTTGGTAATACGCGTGCGGAGAATAGCCCCACCACGAGTGTTGGAACGTACGGCAAGAGCGGAGTGTGTTTCTCAGCCAACGGGGAAGAACACGCCTCGACCTTCTCAACTTTCAAATTGGGAGACGATATGAGCAATCTCAAAAGATTTCGAGGATCGTTCGCGATCATTTTCGGCCTGATGCTGGCCGCCCTGATGGTTTGGGGCCAGGTGGAAACGGGCCAGATCAGCGGAACGGTTCAGGACGCTACCGGCGCCGTTGTACCCAACGTGACGGTGACGGCCAGAGGCGTCACGACCGGCACGCTACGCGCCTCGGCGACGAACGCGTCGGGCGTGTATGTAATTCCGAACCTGCCGGCCGGCGACTGGGAAGTTACCCTTTCCGCCAGCGGCTTCTCCACCCAGAAAAAGCGCGTGACGGTCGACGTCGGCGCTAAGGTGACGATGGACGCCAAAATGGAAGTGGGCCAGACCAGCACCACCGTGGAAGTGAACGCGAGCGTGGTGCAAGTCAACACCGAGTCCCAGACGCTCAGCAACACCATCAGCAACCAGGAGGTGACCGAACTGCCCTCCTTGACCCGCAACCCGTACGATTTCGTGGCCACGGTGCCCAACGTAACGTCCGATATGCAAAGCGGACGCGGCGTGGGTTACGCGGTCAACGGCATGCGTTCGTCCAGCACCAACGTGATGCTGGATGGCGTGGCCAACAACGATGATTTCACGGCAACGGTGGGCCAGCAGGTTCCCATGGACTCGGTGCAGGAGTACCAAGTCGTGACCAGCGACTTCAGCGCGGAATACGGGCGCGCCTCCGGCGGCGTGGTCAACGTGATGACCAAGAGTGGCAGCAACAATTTCCATGGTTCGGCTTATGAGTTCAGCCGGGTTTCGGCGCTGGCGTCCAACAGCTACTTCAACAACGCCAACGATCTGCCCAAGGGCATTTACGACCGCAACAACTTCGGCTACTCAATCGGCGGCCCGATCAAGAGGAACAAGCTGTTCTTCTTCCAGAACACGGAGTGGACGCGCATTCGCAGCCACGCCAACGAAGTGGCGAACGTTCCGACGCCGCAGTTGATTGCCGCCTCCGGTGCCAGTACGCAGGCGTTCTTCAGCGCTTACGGCAAATTGCGCCCCGACCTGTCGACCCTCTCCACTTTCACCAAGGCACAGGTCTCCAGCGTATGCAATGGCGGCTCGGCAACGGGCCCGTGCGCCGCGCTGTCCGCCAGCACGCCGATGTTCAATGAGGTTACCTACCAGACCCCGGCCGATGCGGGTGGCGGAACGCCGCAGAACACTTACGACATTGTGGGTAACGTGGATTATAACCTCAGTGAAAAAACACAGATGTCGTTCAAATACGCCCTCTACAATGAGGACGATTTCGCCGGCACCGTCAACACCAGCCCTTATCTGGGCTATGAAACCGGCCAGACCAACGTGGATAACCACGTCACCTTCTCCTTAACCCACACGTTTTCACCCAGCCTGGTCAGCCAGTCGCGCTTGAGCTTTAACCGCCTGAACAACAAGCAGCCGCTGGGCACGGTTCCGCCGACCCCAACGCTGTATATGAACGCCAGCGGGCCGGTGGCTCTAAATGGCGAATACATTTCCTTCCCCGGCTACAGCGAGTACACGCCGGGCAACGCGATTCCTTTTGGCGGCCCGCAGAATTTCGGCGTACTCTCCCAGGACGTGACCAAGGTCCGCGGCCGGCACAACATCCGCTTCGGCGGCATGATCAACTACGAGCAGGACAACCGCACCTTCGGCGCTTACGAAGAAGCGGTGGAAGCCCTGGGCACCAACACCGGCAACTCGATGGACAACTTCCTCAACGGTCAGTTGCACGAGTTCGAAGCAGCGGTTAATCCGCAGGGCCAGTACCCCGGCGGGACCGTGAACTTGCCGGTGGGCCCGCCCAACTTCGCGCGCAGCAACCGCTACAACGAGTTTGCCCTCTACGGACAGGACAACTTCAAGGTGACCTCGCGCTTGAGCATCAACTACGGCGTGCGCTGGGAATACTTCGGCGTGCAGCACAACAAGAACGACGCTCTCGATTCGAACATCGTGTTTACCGGACCGTACAGCATTAGCAACCTGGCGCAGTTGATCAGCACAGCGAAGGTCGATCCGACGCCTACCAACCCGAACGGCGGCCTGTGGCAGAAGGAATACCACGACTTCTCTCCGCGCGTTGGCTTCGCTTACGCGCTCACCGCGGACGGTAAGACCAGCTTGCGCGGCGGCTATGGCATCGGTTACGAGCGCAACTTCGGCAACGTGACCTTCAACGTGATTCAGAACCCGCCCGCGTATGCGGTGGTTCAACTGATTGCCGGCTCGGACCTGCCGACCATTCCAATAAACGTGAACAACGCCGGCCCGCTGGCCGGCAACACCGGCAGCAAGGTACTGCCGCCGGCGAGCTTGCGCGGAGTAGACCCGAACATCAAAACCGCTTACGCGCATACGATGAGCCTCACCCTGGAACGGCAGGTCACCAACAACGTGCTGGCCAGCCTGGGTTATTCCGGCTCGCGCGGTGAAAACCTTTACGATATTTCTCATGACAACGACAACGGCTACGGCAACGAGTACCTGGGCATCCCCTGCGCGCATCCGGGCGCTTATGGGGGCTGCACCGCCCGCCTGAACTCGCAGTACTCCGGCATTAACCTGCGCGCAGGCAACGGCACTTCCGCCTACAACTCGATGATCGCGCAGTTGACATTTAAGGACGTCGCGCATAGTGGTGTGACGCTGCAAGCCAACTACACCTGGTCCCACGCTTTGGACGATCTGAGCAGCGCCTTCAGCGATGGCGTTGAGTCCGATTACCAGTTGGGCTACATGGATCCCTTCCACCCGATGCTCGATTACGGCAGCTCCGATTTCGATGCCACTCACCGGGTATCGATCTCCGCCGTGTGGACGATTCCGGTGCTCAAGGGGAGCTCGCTCACCGACAAGGTTTTGGGCGGCTGGGAACTGGCTCCCATCTTCACCGCGAGTACCGGCAACCCGTTCACGATTTATGACTGCACCAACGCGTACACTTATTGCCCGCGCGCGCAGCAGGTCAGCGCCACGCCGCCCAGCGGTGTCACTAATATGCCCACCCCTGGGGTGCCCGACAACTACGAGTACTACCAGTTCACCAATTTCGCCACTGGGCCGCTGTCGTACTACAGCCCTGCATACGGTATCAGCGACATCGGTCCGTGGCCGGGTAACATGATCGGCCGCAACACCTTCCGTGCGCCGGGCACCTGGAATCTCAATATTGGCGTGTACAAGAACACCAGACTGACCGAGAAGGCCACCCTCCAGGTTCGTCTGGAGCTCTACAATGCGTTCAACCATGCCAACTTTTCGGTTAACCTCCCGGACGCCGAAGTGGAAGGTCCCTTTGTGGACGGCCTTTTCAACGGCAACCGAAACGTGCAACTCGGCGCCAAGCTCAACTTCTAAGCAACTCGCTTTGGAGCTGGCAGGGCACTTCGCCTGGCCAGTTTAACCCGCAGCATCGGGGGAGCCTTCGGGCTCCCCTTTTTTTTGCCAGAGCCGCCCAACTCCTAACAGGCTAGAGGTGGGGCAGGCGCTGCCGCCTGCCAACCGAGTTTCTCTCCATGAACTTCGCATGCTTTGGGGAGGTCCCTGCGCACTTATGAATGGTCACATCCAGAGTTTGACCAAAACCTCTCGACACTCACAAAGTTCGCGCCTCGGCGCAGGAAGTGCATGGAGAGAGCTCCCAGCCCGGCGCGCCGGGTCCATCGGACCAGAAATGTCAGTGCTTAGAGGGAAACGCCGAGCGAACGCGGCCTCCTCACTCGACTGAGAATTCGCCGGCGCGCGGGCCACTAATCTCTGTTCGGCATGAAACACAATTGTGCGTGGCTCGTGTTGGCCTGGGCGTCCGCGTTGCCGGCGGCTGACGTTCCCGCCTATACCATCCAAACCGTGGCGGGCAGCTCGTTCATGGGCGATGGCGGCCTGGCCAGCGCGGCGCAGATCGGCTCCATTCAGGGCGTGGCTTTGGATGGGAAGGGCAACCTATACCTGTCCGATACCAGCAACAATCGCGTCCGTAAAGTGGACGCCGCGGGGATTATCACCACCTTCGCCGGCACCGGCACAGCGGGCTTCGGCGGCGATGGCGGGCCAGCTACCGCGGCGCAACTCAACCTTCCTTACGGCCTGGCGGTGGATGGCGCGGGCGACCTGTATATCGCCGACCTGGGCAATAACCGCGTGCGCAAGGTCGGCGCCGATGGCACCATCACCACTATCGCGGGCACCGGGGTGGAGGGTTACTCGGGCGATGGCGGTCAAGCCGGTGCGGCGCAACTCTTCACGCCGCGCAACGTAGCCGTGGATGCGGCCGGCAATCTCTATATCGCCGAATTCGAAGGCCAGCGCGTGCGCCAGGTGACGCCCGCCGGCGTCATCGCGACTGTAGCAGGGACAGGTGTGGCCGGCTTTGGGGGCGATGGAGGTGCGGCTACAACGGCCCAGCTCAGCTTTCCGGCCGGGCTGGCGGTGGACCGGACCGGTGCCCTGCTGATCGCCGACTCCGGCAACAACCGGGTGCGCAAAATCCTGCCCGGCGGCGTCATGTCCACGGTGCTGGGCGCGAGCGCTTCCACGGCGCTGGCGACGCCGATCGCCGTCGCGGTGGATCAGTCGCTCACCATTTACGTCGCCGATTCAAGCGCGCTGGTCCGCGCCTATACCGCGGCGGGCGTTTGGTCGAATTTCGCCGGTACGGGCGCGCCGGGATACTCGGGCGACGGCAGCCCAGCTACCGCGGCCGAACTTACGGCGCCGCACGGCGTGACGGCCGGCCCGGTGGGAGACGTCTTCATCGCCGATGGTATGCGCGTGCGCCAAGTGAATGCGAGCGGCGTCATCTCAACGGTGGCGGGCGACGGATACCTTAGGGCGGTGGGAGACGGCACAGCCGCCACCGGCGCGATTCTTTACCAGCCTTCCGCGGTGGCGCTAGATTCGTCGGGAGACCTGTTCATCGCCGACACGGGAACCGAACGCGTGCGGGTGGTGTTCGCGACCGGCCTCATTCAGACGCTGGCCGGCAACGGAACGGCGGGCTATACCGCCGATGGGGTGGCGGCCAGCGCGGCGGAGCTCAATGGGCCGATGGGCCTGGCCATCGACCCGACGGGCACCTTGTTTCTAGCCGACACCAACAACCAGCGGGTGCGGGGGATTGCGGCCGGGGTGATCTACACGTTCGTGGGAACCGGCGTAGCCGGCACTGGGCAAGAGGGCTTGACGCCGACCGGGACGCCGCTGCGCGGTCCGCGCGGGGTCTGTACAGGGGGCGACGGCTCGGTCTACATCGTCGACACGGACAATCAGCGCGTGCTGGCGGTGCCGGCCGGCGGCGTGGTGTCCAACTTCGCCGGCAACGGCAGCCCGGGAGACGCCGGCGATGGCGAATCGGCGCGCCTGGCGCAACTCAACCTGCCAAGCGCCTGCACATTGGACGCTGCGGGCGATATGTTCATCGCCGATACCTCCAACCATCGCATTCGCGAAGTGACGGCGGCCGGCGTGATGGCGACTGTGGCGGGCACCGGCATGGCGGGCTATGCGGGCGATGGCGGCGCAGCCACCGCGGCTGAACTCTACGCGCCCTCCGGCGTGGCGGTGGACGGCAACGGAGACATCTTCATTGCCGATACCGGCAATCACGCTATCCGGCTGGTGACGCCGGATGGGATCATCCACACCATCGCCGGACAAGGCACGCCCGGCTTCTCAGGCGACGGCGGAGAAGGGCTCGCCGCATTCCTCGACTCGCCTTCGGGCATGCTGCTGGATGGCGCGGGCGACCTGTATTTTGCCGACACCGGCAACAACCGCGTACGGCGGCTGGTGCCGGAGACCAATGCCGTCCTGGTTGGGCCGGTTCCGGTGAACTCGACGCTGGCGGTGGTTAATGCGGCCAGCCAGGGCCAGGCAGCGGTGTCGCCCGGCGAAATCGTCACTCTCTACGGCAGCGGGATCGGCCCCGCATCGGGCGTGGCCGGAACCTTCGACGCTTCCGGCCTGCTCGGCAACCTGCTGGCGGGCGCGGAGGTGAGCTTTGACGGCGTGCCCGCGCCGCTGTTCTACGCCCAGGCTTCCCAGATCAACGCGCAGGTACCTTATACCATCGCCGGGGAAAGCGTCACTCAAGTCGAAGTCTCTTATCAGGGGCAGGTGGTGGCTGCGCTGAGCGTCCCGGTGGCGGCATCGATGCCGGCGCTGTTTGGGGCGGCTTTGAATCAGGATGGCAGCGTCAACTCAGCGTCCGCACCCGCCGCGCGCGGCACGGTGGTCACCTTCTTCGGCACCGGCGAAGGCCTCACCAACGGAGCCAATATCGCCGGCCAGGCGGCCGCGGCACCGTATCCAACTCCGGTTTTGGCGGTGACGCTGACCGTAGCGGGAGTGGGCGCGCAGCTTCTTTACGCGGGGGAGGCGCCGAACTTCGCCGGCTTGCTGCAGGTCGACGCCATCATGCCCGGCGTCTTCGTCCCCTCGGGTGCGGTGGCCGTGCAGTTGACGGTGGGAGCGGCAACGTCGCCCCCAATTACGGTGTGGCTCGAATAGGGGCCCTGCGCGAATAGAGCGGCGGCTCCGCCCCGCAGTCACCGGGATTCCGGAGACGAGCCTGGCTGAGGCGCACGGAGGCCACTAGCGCCAAGCGCTAGTGCCGCAAGTCCACTGACCGCGAGGGTCGAAGGCTCCGGCGTCTGCGGCGGGAATCGGTGTGCCGCTGGGATCGTGGGCCGTGCCAAGCAACTGCACGCCGGGCCCGGAGGTATTGCCGGACCCAATCGAATTCTGCCGGGTTCTAGCCCGCCGCGAAGGCGGCAGAGAGTCTCTCCCAGGTGGTCTCGAGGGCCTCGGGAACCACGCGGGTTTCGCCGGTGGTGGTCATGAAGCTGGTGTCTCCAATCCAACGCGGCAGCACGTGCATGTGTACGTGGCCGGCGATGCCGGCTCCGGCGCTCTGGCCCAGGTTCATGCCCAGGTTCCACCCATCGGGGCGATAGACGGCGCGCAGGTGCTTCACTGCGTCGCGCGCCAGATTCATCATCTCCGTCAACACCGGCTCGGCCAGGTCTTCGATAGTAGCGACGTGTGCGAAGGGCACGACCATGATATGGCCGCTGGTGTACGGGAACCGGTTGAGGATGACGAAATTGTGCGTGGCCCGGTGGACCACCAGCGCCTGACGGTCATCCGTGGCGGCAGCCGCCCGGCAGAGGACGCACACGCCAGGCTCGGCCGGCGCGCTGGTGATGTACTGGTAGCGCCAGGGAGTCCACAGATAGTCCATTGGGGTTCAGGCGCGCGGGTTACGGATTGTGCACCTGTTCCGGCGCCGGGTCCGCGCCGGCCGCGGGCGCAACCGGAGCCCCGGAGATGTTGACGACATCCTTCAGCTCCTTGCTCGGCTTGAAATAGGGGATCTTCTTGGCCGGTACTTCGACGCGCGCCCCCGTCTTGGGATTGCGGCCGATGCGCGGCTGCCGCTGGCGAGTGCGAAAGCTGCCGAAGCCGCGAATCTCAATCTTGTCGCCGGTGCGCAAGGAGCGCACAATGCTGTCGAAAATGGCCTCTACGATGACCTCGGACTCCTTGCGCGTCATTTCCACGACGCGGGAGACCTCTTCAATAAGATCGGCTTTCGTCATCCCTTGCTCCAGAGTCTCAATCGCTTACGAAACCGCAGTATCGCGTGAATCCAGTCCATTTGCAAGTTTACTTCGGTTCAGGCTCCTTGAGACTCATCGCCTCCTCGATGGTAGTGGTCGCAGCCGCGGCATGCCGCCGGTAGTCCACCAACCGGGTCTTTTCTTCGTCATCCGCCGCAGCCCGCAAGCTGAGGCCAACCTTCTTTTCCGCCTCGCTCATCTTGACGATCTTAAAATCGGACTCCTGGCCCACCGCCAGCGGGGGTTCGGCGGCGTGCTTGCCGGCGTAACCCGGCACTTCGGAAAAGTGGCACAGTCCTTCCACGCCCTCGGCGAGTTCGACAAAGGCGCCGAAGCTGGCCAGGCGGCTAACCTTCCCGTGTACAGTATCTCCCACCTGGTGGGTCTGAAAGAAGCTCTCCCAGGCGTCGGGCTGCAATTGCTTGATTCCGAGCGAGAGGCGGTGCGCCGACGAATCGATGGCCAGGATGACGGCCTGCACGGTTTGGCCCTTCTTCAACACCTCGGAGGGATGCTTGACGCGCTTGGTCCAGGAAAGATCGGAGACATGAACCAGGCCGTCGATGCCCTCCTCGATTTCGATGAAAGCGCCGAAATCCGTCATATTGCGCACGCGGCCCTCGACCACGGAGCCGACGCTGTAGCGGGTGTCGACGGTGGTCCACGGGTTGGGCTCAAGCTGCTTGAGACCGAGCGAAATGCGCCGCTCCTGGGGATGCACTTCGAGCACCACGGCTTCCACCTGGTCGTTGGGCTTGACCACCTTCGACGGATGTTTCATGCGCCGGGACCAGGTCATTTCGCTAATGTGGATGAGGCCCTCGACGCCGGGTTCGAGCTCGACAAAAGCGCCATAGTCGGTGACGTTTACCACCCGTCCCAGCACGCGGCTGTTGACGGCGTAACGCTCGGCCACCGACTCCCAGGGATCGGGCTCCAGTTGCTTCATGCCGAGCGACACCCGCTCCTTGCCGCGATCGAACTTGAGCACCTTGACGGTGATCTCGTCACCGACATGCAGCACTTCAGAAGGGTGAGCGATGCGGCCCCAGGAAATGTCGGTCACGTGGAGAAGGCCGTCAATGCCGCCCAGGTCGATGAAGGCTCCGTATTCGGCCAGATTCTTGACCACGCCGGTGAGCACCGATCCCTCCTGGATATGGTCCAGAGTGGCGCTCTTGCGCTCGTGGATTTCCTCTTCGACGGCCAGCTTGCGCGAGACCACCACGTTGCCGCGGCGCCGGTTCAGCTTGACGATCTTGACCGGCACATCCTGGCCGGTCAAAGAATCCAGATTGCGTACGGGGCGCGGATCGGCCTGCGATCCAGGCATGAAAGCCTTGACGCCGACGTCCACCGCCAGGCCACCTTTGACCCGGCCCAGCACGCGGCCGGAAATGACAAGCTGCTCCTGGTAAGCTTTCTCCAGGTTGTCCCAAACGCGCAGCCGGGCGGCGCGCGAATGGGAGAGCAGGACGTATCCTTCCATCTGCTCGCCGTGATCGATCATGACGTCGACCACATCGCCGGGCCGGACGGTGATTTCGCCGTTCAGGCCCTGAAACTGCTCGAGTGGAACAATGCCTTCGGATTTGTATCCGAAATCGACGATGACGTCTTTGGCGGTCAGGCTGAGAACGGTTCCCTGGAGGACTTCGTCGGCCGCGGGCGGCGCAAAATGGCTGTAGTCGTCCAGCAATTCCTCGTAGCTGTCCGGCATCGTCTGGTCCTGTTGCGCGTCATTCTGCTCGTCAGCCATTAACACTCCGCCCGCGTTTGATTCGCCGGTAGTTGACGGGGACGATACCACTATCGTGAGACCAAACTGTGTGGCAGCGACTGCGCTGCGTCTTCCCCCGAAACACGATCGACCGAGACCATGGGCCAGCTACCGCAACCATTGAAAGATCAGTATGTTAGCAAATATACGCCGGTTCAGATAAGGTTGTCAATGCGGGCAGGACCGGGGCATCGCGCCCCGCCATTCCAAACGCCCGCTTCAGCGGCTATCGGCAGGCGCGCCGAGGCCGCGGCGGGCTGGGTGGGACATTTTCCGGAGCGGGCCCGGACACCCCGGCGTCTTACTGCGCGACAGGAATCATGGCGCCTGTGGGCGAGCTCGCGCCGGCGTAGGTCGCAATCACCTGGTTGTCGCCGTTGGGCGCAGTCAAAGGCACCACCACGTTGAGCTGGTAGAGCCCCGGGCCGATCACCCCGGCGTATTGCACTGTGACGGGCGTGCCGCCGATAGTGACCTGCGGCCAAGGGGTGGGCAGGGGGCTCGACTGCACATCCGACCCCGCCGTCAGCGTGGTGGCTGGCAGGCCGAAGCCATCGCCGTACAGCAGGATGATCTCGCCCGGCTTGGCCGGGGTGAAAGTATAACCCGGCACCGAGAGGGATACCGGCCCCAGAAAGCTATAATCGGCGTGCTCCGCGGCAATGTGGATGCCGTCGCCGAAACGCAGGAACCCCGGCGCCGCCGGCTGCAGATTCGCGGTAAACGGCGCGCTGGTTGCGGCGCCATTGTTCACCGTTACCGGGACCGGGCCCGTCGCCGAGTCGAGGGGCGTGAGCACATTCACTTGCCGGGGACTGATGAAGTAGACGTACGCCGCCTTGTCGTCCACAGCAGCGCTGACGCCTTGCAATTGGGTCGGCATCTGGCCGGAGGCGAAAGACGGTGCGTCGATCCAGGTGAGGCCGCCCGAGGCGCTGGCTGGGGTCAGGCCCGCACCATAGATCTCGATCCAGGCATTTTGTGCGATGTTGGTGGTCCCACCGGACACGACGACGCTGTGGATCTCGGCCCAATTGCCGGCGTTCAATGCAACCCCGAGTGAGCCGGCGGGAAGCGATTCCGCTAGCTGCGCGGCTGCGGCTGGCGTCGACACATCTTTGAAGCTGAGATCGCTCCCGGCGAGAACCATGCTGTCGAAAGCCAGATCCGTGCGGCCGTCGCCGTTGAAGTCGGCCGCGACAAACGCGAAGGGAATTGAGCTGGAGAGGGGAGCGATCGTAATCGGGCTGCCATACGTGCCATCCCCGTTTGCGGGGAAGGCGACCAGAGAAGCGGCGCTGCTGTCGATGGTCTGCCCGGTAACGGTGACCGCCACCAGGTCCTGCCGCCCCTGGCCGGCAAAATCAGCCAGGCACACCCCGAACACGGCCAACTCGGCTGAGCCGGCAATCGTGGGACTGAGGTTCTGGCCTGGCGTGAAGGTTCCGTCACCCTTACCGATGTAGAGGGCGAGTCCGAAACTGCCCTCCTGGCTGAAAATGTTCCCGCCCGACAACACAATATCGGGAACACCGTCTCCATTCACGTCAGCCACGGTGAGGGTTGGCCCCGCCGTAACAGGATACGAATTCGCGATGCGGAACGTGCCATCGCCCTGTCCCAGCGCGATAACGAGGCTGACGACACTGGCGGAGCTGTCAACCGAAAGAATCGCTAAGTCGGGTTTACCGTCCCCGTTGAAGTCGGCAGACACAATCGAAAGCGGATCCGTGACGCCCAGGGGCGTCGCCGCCTGTCGGAATGTTCCGTCGCCGACGCCCTCGGGCCAGTATGCCCCAAAGAGATCCAATGAGCTTGCGGCGGTTGAGCCCGATGTCTGCTCCACGTCGCCCATGGAGAGGAAAAGGTCGGCATACCCGTCGCCGTTGAAGTCGGTGATTGCAATCGGTACCAGGAGACCCTCCAGAAGATTGCCGCCTAGCGTCTGCAAAGGCAATGGTGTGATTATCGGCGGCCCGAAGGTACCGTCGCCGACACCAGGCAGGACGATGATCGTGTTGCCCAAAAGGCATAAGGCCAGCAGGTCCGGCTTGCCGTCCTTCTTGAAGTCGCCGACGGCCAGATAGTTGGGCGCGCAGTACGACGGAAGCGAGTAGTTCTTGGCTGGCAGAAAAGTTCCGTCGCCCTTTCCCAGCAGCACGGAAATCGATTGCGTGGCGCCGTTGGCAATGGCGAGATCGGTTATGCCATCGCCTCTGAAGTCGCCGGTAGCTGCCGCCAGCGGGCCTTGCCCGATGGAAGAGAATGACGGCGGCTGGAATGAAACCGGCTGGCCAATGGCCGCCGGGGCGCACAGCAACACCAGGCCCATGAACTGAAATATTTTTCCCACCAGCAGCCCTCCCCGCGAGAATGTCCGAGCCGCTCCCCAGGCGCGCGGATTCCTAATCTTATACACGGAAAGGCAGGCCGAACGCAACTATGTTTGCGTCCCGTGTTTGCGTCCCGATGTTTGCGTCCCGAACGGACGGTTGGTGAACTACTCGATAACCGCAATCTGGCGCATGACGCTTTTCACTTTGGCGGCATATCCTGGATCGGGGTTATAAATGGCAAGCAACTGGTTAAGGCTTCTATCGCGGTACAGCTTCGATTGCCCGAGTTGGTAAGCCACTCCCCAAATCGCGGCGGTAGGGCTGGAAAACCTGCTGCGTCCATTGTCCCAGCCAAAGATGTTGTTGTGCGGGGCAGCCTTGCCGCCGGTTGTTTCCACGAAGGAAATGCTCGGCATCAGGCGCCAATCCAAGCGATAATCATCTGCTGCATCGAGAAACACTTGCGCATACTCGCGGGCCGGGCAGCCCGCCTTTTCGAAAAACCCGCGAACCGCTTCCAGACGCGCGCTCTGCTGGGCCTCGGATCCTTGGCGATACTGTAACGGCGAAACCGTAGCCGGGGCACACACTACACCCGCAAACACTACCAAACCACTGGATACCAGTTTAAGCACCTAGGAACTCCTTATATTGGAATGACTTGCGCCGGTGCTCGCAATTGATGCGAGGGTAAGTCCCGGCGAGGGGTTCGGGATGGGGACTCGAACTGTCGGTCCCCGAGGGTCGGGATCAAGAGATTGACATAAGCTGCAATTATACCATTACGGGCGCCCGATGCCAGGGGGAGTCTTGCGGCTGTCGGAGCAAAGTAAAAGTGTCCTAATTCTTCGGCGAAGTAGAAATGTCCTATTCTGACGCGCGCCTGCCATTGCACGTCCTGCCGTTCCCTCCTCTTAGCCTCGATTCCGAAGTCAATCTCGGCGAAGTTGCACTTCCACAACAGAGGACCAAGGGAAAACAGGCCTCGTATCAGGGCACGGCTTCAGCCGTGCCGGAACGGGTTGAACCTTATGGGCTTTAGCCCCTGGCCAGCAGACGGGGGCTGAGGCCCTCGGAATGCGTGTCGCTGGCGGCACGGCTCAAGCCGTGCCCTCATACAGGGCGTCCAACTTCGGAATTCAGGAAATCCTGCCGCATCGCGGCCTGGCGCCGTCAAAGGCCGCCTGCCTTTGCGCCGAAGGGAAGCCTTGAGGGCTGGCCGCGATGCAAGACGATGCGGCTGGAGGGAATGGCAGGCCCTGCCGCCGTTGGTGCCGAGCCGCGCCTCGACTCAAAAAGTGGGACATTTCTACTTTGCCAGAACAGGGCGAGTCTTGCGGCGGCAGCGGCGGGTCCACGGAGAGGTGTAGAAGTAGCTGGGCCGAGCCCGGGCGCAGGCAAGCCGCCCGCACCGCAAATAGGGCATCGCCTGTCAATCGATTCGGCGGGTGGCGCCGATTGGGCAGTTAAGCCGGCTGGAGCCGCCGGGCCGGCCGGACACGTGCGCGTGGCGGCGCACGGCGGTCCCGGACGCTTGCATTGGAACTCCCTGACGGCGATTCACGCGGCGGCGCGGAGCAGCCGCATATACTAAGGGGATGGCTTGCGCTATTTGCCAGACGCGGCGGCCCCAGCGCCACTGCCCCGGTGTTCACGGCGATATCTGCACCACCTGTTGCGGTACCGAGCGCGAGGTGACGGTATCGTGCCCGCTCGACTGTGAGCACCTGCGGGAAGCGCGCAAACATGAGAAGGGCTCGCCGCCTGATGCCGACCAACTGCCCAACCGCGACATTCGGGTTTCCGAAGAGTTGATCGAGAATAACGGGGAGTTGCTGGAACTCCTCAGCCGCACCCTGGTCACGGCCGCGCTCGAGACACCGGGAGCGGTAGACCGCGACCTGCGGGACACTCTGTCGGCGCTGATTCGCACCTACCGTACACTGCAAACCGGGCTCTACTATCAGACCCTCCCCGAGAACGCGGTGGCGGCGAACATCTTCCGCGCCGTGGAAGGGGCTGTAGACGTATTTCGGCGGGAGGAGAGCGAGCGGCTGGGCATGGCCAGGACCCGCGACGCGGATCTGCTGGGGCTACTCGTGTTTCTCGAGCGTCTGGAACTGGACCGCAACAACGGGCGCGTGCGCGGCCGCGCCTTCCTGGATCTGCTGCGTGGGTTTCAATCGGAATCGCCGGACGGCGTGTCCGATTCGTCGCCGCTGGTGCTGCCCGGATAAGGCGTGCAGTACATCTCCTCGATCTGAAACGCCCGTTTCTTTCCGGTGCTCACTACGTGGCCGGAGAATTTTCTGCCGCCATTGACTTCCAGATCAATCGGCCTGCCGACGGGATAATCGAAGGTAAGCAATTGGCCTTCTTCGAGGCCGAGCAGGTCCTGCACGGTTAAGGTGGGCCCGGTAAGGCGTGCCTCCAGCGCCAGCGACGCATCGCGCAAGAAGCGCAGGATCCGGGACTGTTCCGCTATGCTGGCGTTGGTTTTGCGCAGCGACCATTGCTGGTCGAACTTCTGGCGCATCATTTTGATCACGATCGACGGCATCGCGATGTTCATCATGCCCACCGTTTCGCCGATCCGCACCTCAACCGCAATCGCCACCACCGCCTCGTTCGGCGCCAGGATGTGCAGCAACTGAGGCTCAGTTTCCATCGCAACCACCGTAAAGTCGATCGCAGTGACCACCTTCCATGCTTCGCGCAGATCCTGCAGGATAATGCGTAACAGTCCGTCCAGCAGCTTTTGTTCAATTTCCGTGATGTCGCG
>CAVXJY010000155.1:0-15067 GCA_963761855.1 Bryobacterales bacterium
AGCTCGAACATTTCGGTTGTGCAAGTTCGCGAATACTTCGCGTCCGCTAGCGAGATAGCTGATTACCTCGAGAGCCAGCTGGGGCCATGAAATGCGACCCGGATCTCGACTCCCGAACCGTTACGCATCCGTCAAGGGGGCGGTTTGTCAAGAGGTGACAAACCGAAGAGCCAGTTCGGGCGGGGACCGACGCGTTTTTCGCTGAAAGGGTATCAACGTGAAGGCAATTGTATACCACAATTACGGTGGGCCCGAGGTTCTCCAGTGTCAAGACATTGAAAAGCCGGCCGCCGGAGACAATGAGGTCCTGATAAGAGTTTGCGCGGCTTCGGTCAATCCGCTTGACTGGCATTTCATGAGAGGCGCGCCGTACCTGGTTCGCATAGGGGCAGGGCTGCGCAAACCGAAGATCGCCCGGCTTGGCGTTGATGTGGCCGGCGAGGTCGAGGCGGTTGGCAGGAACGTAACGCAGTTCAAGACTGGCGACCAGGCGTTTGGCGCGTGCCGTGGGGCCTTTGCGGAGTATGTGTGTACTGCCGAGTCTGCATTGGTCGTCAAGCCGGATAACGTAACGTTTGAGCAAGCGGCCGCCGTGCCGGTTGCGGCCTTCACCGCATTGCAGGGTCTCCGCGATCGTGGACACATCAAGGCGGGGCAGAAGGTATTGATTAACGGCGCGGCCGGAGGCGTAGGCACGCTCGCCGTGCAGATCGCCAAGTCGTTCGGCGCGGAGGCTACCGGCGTATGCAGTTCCAGGAACGTGGACATGGTCCGGTCTCTTGGCGCTGACGCGGTCATTGACTACACCCAAGAGGATTTCACGAAGAGTGGGCAGCGTTATGACCTGATTTTCGACTGCGCTGGGAATCATTCGTTGTCGGCTTGCAGGCGGGTATTGACTCCTAAGGGAACATATATCGGGGTCGGCGGGCCCAGCAGCCGGTGGATGATCGGCCTTCTGGGTCGCGTGATCAAAATGGTCGTGTTGTCACGGTTCAGTAGCCAGAACCTGGTCATGGTTCTGGCGAAAAGCAATAAAGAGGACCTGACTCTCATATGCCAGCTCATGAAGGCCGGCAAGGTGACACCGGTCATCGACAAGCGCTACCGGTTGAGCGAAGTTCCCGAGGCTATCCGCTATCTGGAAGAAGGACACGCCCGAGGAAAAGTTGTAATCACCTTGGGACGGACTGGGGACTGACGCGGCTTCGGCAGAATGCTTGAGCGCGTAAGCCCAAACCGCGCTTCCGATATGCGATAATCTTACTGGAGTCTTACCCATGGAAATTACGCGGCTTTCTACCAAAGGCCAGATCGTTCTGCCTAAGGATATTCGGGATGCTCGGGCTTGGAGGCCTGGCATGGAATTCACCATCGAAGAGACCGGCGAAGGGATTGTGCTCCGCCCGGCTGAGCCCTTCCCGGAGAGCCATCTCGCGGAAGTGGCCGGGTGCTTGCAGTCCAAAACGCGGCCGAAGACGCCCGCGCAGATGAGCGCTGCCATCGGCCGGGAAGTGAGGCGGCGGCGTGATCGCGGTCGATACTAACGTCCTCCTGCGGCTGCTGACGGGCGATGAACCGAAGCAGGCGGCAGCCGCTCGGCGCCTGTTCGCGAGCCAGCCAATCTGGATCGCGAAGACGGTACTGCTCGAAACCGGCTGGGTCCTGCGAAGTCTTTATGGATTCGAGCCGGGCGTGATCTGCGGTGCATTCATCAAGTTGCTGGGTCTGAAAAACGTGAAGACCGAGGATGAGCCATCGGTCGCCGCCGCGCTGGCGCTCGCGGCGCACGGCATCGAATTAGCCGATGCGATGCACCTCGGCAGCAAACCGCCCGGCTGCCAATTCGTATCCTTCGATGTATCCTTCGTGCGGCGAGCGAAGCGCGCCGGAGCACCCGATATCTCCGTGGTCCCGGTCAGGGATTGAGACCGACCGCGTCGCGGCCGACGGTTGACCCCGTTGACCGAGAACTTCTTGACATCCTCCCCGCTTCCCCTACCCTAAAAAGATGTCTGCGCCTCCTGCGCTATCTTCTGCCCGCAAGCTCACCCTGCTGCCCCTGATCGCGGCGACCTATTTCATCGTTTCGGGCGGGCCATACGGGTTGGAGGATACCGTTGCCAAGGCCGGCTACGGCGGAGCGATTCTCATCCTGCTGCTCACGCCGGCGCTGTGGAGCTTTCCCACCGCGCTGATGGTTAGCGAGCTTTCCACCGCCCTGCCCGAAGATGGCGGCTATTACATCTGGGTCAAACGCGCCATGGGCCGGTTCTGGGGATATCAGGAAGCCTGGCTGTCGCTGGTCGGCAGTGTCTTCGATATGGCGCTTTATCCGACACTGTTCGTCAGCTACCTGGGCCACTTCCTCCCGGCCATGACTTCGGGGGAGCGCGCCACCTGGATCGGGGTCGGCTTGATCGCAGCGGCTGCGGCGTGGAATATGCTGGGCGCTAAAACCGTCGGCGGCAGCTCGCTCGTCATGGGCGTGCTGCTGCTGAGCCCGTTCGCGGTGCTGGCCGCGGCGTCGTTGTTTCACGGCGGAATGTTCGCGGCGCGGCTGGCTGCTCCGACAGTGAGTCCGCACCACGCTGACATCCTGGGTGGCGTGCTGGTGGCGATGTGGAACTATATGGGCTGGGACAACACGTCCACGGTGGCGGGCGAGGTCGAGAATCCGCAGCGCGCCTATCCGCGGGCCATGGCCGGCGCGGTGGCGCTGGTGGCGGCCGGCTACGTGCTGCCCATCGCCGCGGTGGCGCTCACCGGCCTCGATGCCGGCCGTTGGGAGACCGGCGGCTGGGCCGACGTGGCGCGCGCCGTGCTTGGTACCGGCGTTTTGGGCGCGGTGGTGGCCCTGGGGATCACGGCGGGCGGCATGCTGGGCGCGGCGGGCTCGCTGAACGCGCTCACCATGGCGCTGTCGCGCGTGCCGGCCGCGCTGGCCGAGGACGGCTTTCTGCCCAGGATTTTTGCACGCCGCGATCCGAAGACCGATGCGCCGCGGTGGGCCATCCTCGGCTGTGCCGCGGCCTGGGCGCTCGGCCTGGCGCTGCCGTTCAGTAAACTGTTGATGCTCGACATGCTGCTCACCGGCTGCAGCATTCTGCTCGAATTCGCCGCGCTCGTGGCGCTGCGTATTCGCGAGCCGCAGCTTGTGCGGCCCTATCCCGTACCCGGCGGCATGGCCGGCGCCATTGCGGTATCCGTTCCGCCGGCAGCCCTGATGCTGCTCACCGCAGTGCGCAACCACGCCGAGCCGGTGGGTCCCATCAATGCGCTCCAGTTCGGCGGCATCCTGATGGCGCTGGGCGTTGTAGCCTATTTCGTGGGAGGCCTTTTCCGAAAACCATGATCATCGCCGATCTTTCCGCCATCGACGGGCGAACGTTCCCGGCCGGGCGCTATACGCGGAACCTGGTGGGCGGCTCGAGCCCCATCCAGGCAAGTAGCTTTTCGTTCGGGTACGTCACGCTCGAACCCAATGGGGGCCAGGTGCCATGGCACAACCAGGAGCAGGAGGAAATCTACTTCATCGTGAAAGGCGCCGGCGAAATGTGCCTCGGCGATGAGAGGATGGCGATCCGCACCGGCCAAACGGTCTACATTCCGCCGCGCGTGTTTCATCAGCTCACCAATACCAGCGCCGAGATCATGCGCATGATTTACTGCTATGGACCGGCCGGCGACGTGGCGCACTGGCGCCAGGAGCTGGATGGCACCCTGCCGCGTGCGGGCGTAGACGCACCGCCGCTGCCGGCCGGGTCGTGGCCCCAGTACACCTCGCCCCAATCGGGCGCCAGATAGCCAATCCTATGAGCGAGCGCACGCAGCACACCGTGGGCATTATCATGAACGGCGTCACCGGGCGCATGGGGCTGAACCAGCACCTGCGCCGTTCCATCTACGCCATCATGCAGCAGGGCGGGGTGACGCTCAACGAGCGCGAGAGCATCATGCCGCGCCCGCTGCTGTTGGGCCGCAATCCGGCCAAGCTGGAAGCCATCGCTGCGGAGTGCGGAGGCATGGCTTGGTCCACGAATCTCGAGCAAGCGCTGGCCGATCCCGCGTACTCGATTTATTTCGACGCGCAGACCACCAGCCGGCGGGCCGCCGCGGTGCGGCAAGCGATCGCCGCCGGCAAGCACGTCTACTGCGAGAAGCCGGTGGCGGAATCGCTCGAGGCTGCGCTCGATCTTTACCAGCTCGCCCGGCGCGCACAGATCAAACACGGCGTGGTGCAGGATAAACTGTGGCTCCCCGGCCTGTTGAAGCTCGCGAACCTGCAACGGCAAGGCTTCTTCGGCCGTATCCTTTCGGTGCGCGGCGAATTCGGCTATTGGGTGTTCGAAGGCGATAAGGTGCCGGCGCAGCGGCCGTCCTGGAATTACCGCAAGGAGGACGGTGGCGGCATCGTCATGGACATGCTATGCCACTGGCGCTATGTGCTCGACAATCTTTTTGGGCGCGTGGAAGCCGTTTCGTGCCTGGGCGCAACGCACATTCCGCGGCGCTGGAACGAAGCCGGCCAACCATATGAAGCCACCGCCGACGATGCCGCCTACGCAACCTTCGAACTGGCCGGCGGCATCATCGCCCATTTCAATTCTTCCTGGTGCGTGCGCGTGCGCCGCGACGACCTGTTGACGCTGCAGGTGGATGGCACGCTCGGCAGCGCGGTCGCGGGCTTGCGCCACTGCTGGATTCAACCTTACGGAGCCACGCCGCGCCCGGTCTGGAACCCGGATATCGAAAGCCCGCTGGATTTTTTCGAGGGCTGGCAAAAAGTGCCCGAACAGGACGCTTTCGACAACGCCTTCAAGCGCCAGTGGGAATTGTTCCTGCGCCACGTGGTGAAGGACGAGCCGTTCCGCTGGGGCCTGCTCGAAGGCGCCAAAGGCGTCCAGCTAGCCGAGCTTGGCCTGGAATCCTGGCGCAAACGAACGTGGGTGAAAGTGCCGGAGCTCGGCAGTTAAGCCAGTCGACCACAATTTCGGCCTTGCTGCACATGTGGCGTACGCACTTATGCGTGCGCCACGTCAACCGCGGGCCGGTGCCTTAATTCATCCCCACCTGCGACGACGATGTCTCCGGCTTGATCTTCGAGAAGTTGATGGCCCGAAGTGCGCCAGAACGCCCAGGCTACGATCGCCAGCGCCAGCGCTGGATAGGCTATCACGGTCCACTCGTAGGGCCTGGACAGCGTTTGCGCGCCGGGCATATCCATCAGAATGTTGGCGAAGAAGATCGCCACCATGGTGGACACCAGGCCGAGGCGCAGTATGACGAATGTCAGCACGGCAAAGATGAGCACGTAGAATCCGAAGTTTACGATGGAATGACCTTGCCACGCTTCGCCCTCCTGCGCCGCAAAGAGGATTGCGGCGGCAATGGAAGCCAGCCAGTCTTTGCGCAGGACCGCCCGCAAACAGAAGATTACAAATACAACGAGCAGCCCAAACTCCATGGCGGTGAACGCCCGGCGAAGGATGTCGACAATCCAGTTCCGCGTGTTGCCGCCGACGTTTGCCCACGTCGTCGGGCTCATCTGGCCGTGAGATACGTTCCACCAGTTCGGCCCAATGAAGAATGCCACGATGGCCAGCCCGAACAGAGCTCCCCACAGCACATCCGCTCCCACCAGCGGATCCTGCCATCGGCCGGCCAGGACGCGGCTCCAAGTGACAATTGACTTCGGCCAGCGGCCGCGCACGGCGGGTTCGAGTCCGATATAAAGGAACCAGATCAAGAGCGTTGCGCTGAGCCAACTCGCGGCGTTGGTGGCGAACACATCGAGCATGCCGAGATCCGCGACCCAGTGCGCCCAGAATGCCCAGGCCAACGCTTGCAGAACAAAGAATGCCGACGCCAGACGGATCGCGCCCCGGCGGTCGCCGCGCCCCGCTCTCAGATTGCGCACGGCGAGAAACACCGAGAACAGGATCGCCAGCCCGGACGTCAGTTCTTCGATAAGGGTGCGCGCCAGATTGCCGGAGGATCTCTGGCGCGATTCCGGCACCCGGCCCGCCACCGTCCACGGCCAAATCACCTGCAACTCGGTGATGCGGCCGCGCCAGGCCGACGCTTGCACGGTGACATCGAGCGGCAGCGTGGGATGGCGGCCCTTCCAGGCTTTCAGCCAGTCGAATGCATATAGCGGCGTGTACCTGGGCGCGGTTTCCTGCCATTTCGAAAGATCGAACCCGGTGGCGCGCGAGACGATCTGCGGGTCAATGGGCTGCGCGGCGCCGGAGGCATCGACTTGCGGAGGCACCGCGCGAAACCTTCGCAGCTCGCCTTTGCTGTTGACCCACGCCTCGATCATGCCGGAAACCACCGGCGCGGGGCGCTCATCGCTCACTTCGCCATCCGGTGGTGCGATTAGCGGCAGCGGGCTCTCGCGGTAGCCGAGCTGTAGTGGGGGCTCAGCTTCGTACCAACGGCGCTTATCCTGTCTGGTCCGGGTACTCGATCGGGCAGCCCGTATTGCATCCTCGTCCCAGTGCAGGTCGTACTTGCGATCGGCCGGCGCCGCTCGATAGCCGAATTGAGCCGCCTGTTCACGGATTCTTTCGGCCAGCGTATCCACCGAAAGGTCCATGGGAACGAAGCTGTGCAGCTCGACATTGGTTCGGGCGAAGGGTACGGCGATAATCAGCGCGGCCAGGCCCAGAACCAGCGGCACGGAGATCTTCAGCGCCAGCCCCTCGGTCTTGCCGGAGGCGGCGACCAATTCGGGCGATGGCGTTTCACCGGCCGCCAGGGCAGCCGCCAGCGGATCGCCGCCAGGGAGCGCGGCAGCCACAGACAGTGCGGTAGCCGGGCGCCGCACCGGCACCGGATCGAGGCAGCGGCGGACCACCTTCTCGACCGCAGGATCGATTTCGGCGGCAATCGACGACATGCTTACGATCTGCGCGTTCTCCTGCAACCGGATCAAGTCGGCCGCACTAGCGCCTTCGTAAGCCCGTTTGCCCGTGAACACTTCGTAGAGCACCAGACCCAGAGCGTAGATGTCGCTCCGCACGGTCACCTCTTCGCCCCGCAACTGCTCGGGCGCCATGTAGGCCGGGGTTCCGCTGCGCGCATCGGCGCCGAATAGCTGGGCAGCGATGGCCGCCAGTCCGAAATCCATGATCACCACGTTGCCGCGCTTGTCGAGCATGATGTTGGCGGGCTTCAAATCGCGGTGGATCACGCCTTTGTCATGTGCGGCCGCCACGCCGGCGCAGATCTTGCGCGCGATTTCGAGCGCCTTGTCGGCGGGCAGCCTCCCAATACGCTGCAACAGCGAGGCCAGATCCTCGCCATCCACATACTCCATAGAGATGTAGGGGACGCCGTCCGCCTCGCCGACGTCGTAAACCCGGCACACGTTGGGATGGGAGACCTGGCGGGCGACGCGGACTTCGTTATGGAACCGCTCCAGCATGCGGCGGGATTCGGGTCCCGAATCTGGGAGGAACTTGAGAGCCACCGGTTGCGCCAGCGTGAGGTCAGTGGCGCGGTAGACCTCGCCCATGCCGCCGCGGCCGAGCAGCGAGATGATGCGGTATCGCCCGGCGACCAGGGTGCCAGCAACGAATCGGCCTTCCTCGGGCACCGAGGTGGACAGATGGCTGGGCACGGCTGGCGGGCTACCAGCCGCGCCGAGGGCTACCGTGGGTGTTTGGGATCGGACTGGAACATCCATCGCGGCTTATCTACCATACCGCGTTTGACGCGGAAAGGTCATTCCCGTGCGCGGCCAGTCACTCGCGGTTGATCAAGCTCGCCACGTAGCCGGCGCCGAAGCCGTTGTCGATGTTGACCACCGCTACATTGCTGGCGCAACTGTTCAACATGCCCAGCAGCGCGGCCAAACCGTGAAAGCTGGCGCCGTAGCCGATGCTGGTGGGCACCGCGATCACCGGGCAGGAGACCATTCCGCCTATGGCACTCGGCAGGGCGCCTTCCATGCCGGCGCACACCACCACCACCCGCGCGGAAGTGAGGCGTTCGCGATGGTACATCAGCCTGTGGATGCCCGCCACGCCGATATCGTTCGTGCATTCCACCTCATTGCCCATCACCTCGGCGGTGATTCGCGCTTCCTCCGCCACCGGCAGGTCGCTGGTACCAGCGCACACCACCGCGATTTTGCCTTTTCCGCGGATCGAGCGGTCGCGCCAGAAGCGGATTGTGCCGGCCACCGGTGAGTAATCGGCGTCGGGAATCTGCTGGCTCACCGCGTCGGCGCACTCGCGGTCGGCACGCGTGATCAGGACGTTGGGGGCGTGTTCTAACAGCGCGCGCGCAATGGCCACAACTTGATCCGGCGTTTTCCCTTTGGCCAGGATGACTTCCGGCATGCCATGCCGCAACGCTCGGTGATGATCCACTTTGGCGAAGCCCAGGTCCTCAAACGGCAGGTGGCGCATGCGTTCCAAAGCCTGGTCGACCGCAACTTCTCCGCTTCGCACTTGTTCCAATAGAGAGCGGAATACGGTTTGGTCCATGCCTCAGCATACCAGACGCCAAAATCAGGCCTTTGCCGGGTTTCGCGGCTGTAAGGCCGCACACGAATTCGAAAACACCCTACTCCTAAAGTACCAACCTTAACGGTCTTTTTTGGGCCTTTTTGTCTATTGTCAGCGGCCGCGCATTGTCGCACTCTGAACTGTAAGCGTTTCTGAACAGGAAGCGTTGTACGATTGGGAGGATCGGAGGAAAGATGGATCGACGAGGAACCGGCCGGTTTCCGCTGCGGCAAGACATGTCGTATCGGCTGCTGCATTCCAAGAGTGATCCTGAAACCGGATCTGGCCGCACCTTGAACATCGGCAGCGGCGGAATCCTCTTCACCACCGAAGAGCTGCTGCCGGTGGGCCGTTCGGTGGAAGTGTCCGTAGATTGGCCGGCGCAACTCGATGGGAACTGCCGTTTGAAGTTCGTGGCGGTGGGCCGCGTGATTCGTGCCGAGCCGAGGCAGGCCGTGGTTCGCATCGAACGCTACCAATTCAAGACACGCGGGAGGACTCCGATAGCTCTGCCCGCACTGGCGGCCTCAGCGGTTTAGTGCCGCGCCACCGGCGAGATCAGGCGGAATTGCTGGGTGGCGGAGGAAGAGGGATTCGAACCCCCGAGTGAGTCACCCCACTAACGGTTTTCAAGACCGCCGCCTTCAACCGCTCGGCCATTCCTCCACCTCGATTCTACACCGGCGTCGCTTCAGCCGCAGGGGCCCGACCTGCCAGGCGGCTTTCCCTCATGCGCCGCTCTTCCCGGCCAGCAGACGGTCCAGCTTGCCACTCAGTTCATTCAGCCTGCCCATCACTTCGGCATGTTGCAGCTCGCCGGCCGGCGGCGACTTCCGTTGAATATAGAATGTCCCTCCGGGTTCAAGCACGCAGCGCTCCACGTCGTCGAGGCCGTCGAAGCCCTGGCGGTGCAGAACGGTGATCAGCTCGGCGCTGGTGAGCAGCTCTTTGGCTAGCGCCCGGTTGACGAGCTTTCCGTGATCCACCAGCGTAGATGGCTTGCCCTCGAAAAGCTGATCGAGGCGGCGGTGGCGAAACAGAAAGCGCACCACGATGTAGTTCACGGCCAAGAGCGTGAAGGCGCCGATCAGGCCGCCCGAGAGCGAATTGTCGTTGCCGATAATAGCGTTTTGCACCGTGTTCGACAGCGAAAGCAGCACTACCAGATCGAAGGGATTCAGTCGCGCCAATTCGCGCTTGCCGAATGCCCGCAGCAGGAGCACCAGAAAGAGGTAGACGATGATCGGACGTACGATCTTCTCCAGAACCGGAACGTCCACCGCGAAAATGGCGTGCCACATGCTTTGCGAGATCGCCCAAGTGGGCATGGCGGTAATTCCTCCTCCAGCGATTATGCCGGATTTGGGCGGGGACGATTGAGCGCGATTGTGGACCACTCCTAAAACAAAACCAGGCCATCTTGTAGTAGAATCCGTACAAAAGAGGAAGATGATTCCGCTCGAAGTGGAAAGGTTGTGGAAAGTGGGCGCACGGTTGCGGAAAAGGAAATGGGGTGCGCTGATTGCGCGGGAGTTGCGGCACGGTGCGCGAGAGGCGGCGAGGGCCTGTTTTATCCTGAGCCTATCCCGGTCAAAACGCAGACCGTATTTTTTCTGTAACAGCGCGCTGCAAGAAGCTAAGCTAGGGCGGTTGCCATGACCGTTCCGAGCACAATCGAAAAAGGACTGCCCGTCAACCTGGACGCCGAGAGGTTCGTGCTCGGCTCCATCCTGCTGGACGAGAGCATGTACGTGCAGGCGGCGGGGACACTGGAGGCTGACGATTTCAGCCTGGAGAAGCACCGGCGCATCTTCCGGCGCATGGGCGAACTGCAGGATCGCGGTGAAAAGATCGACCGCGTCACGGTGGCCAACGAGCTCATGAAGTTCAATGAGCTCGAAGCTTGCGACGGGCTCAGCTACCTGGTTTCGCTCGACGACGGCCTGCCGCAGCTTCCCAATCTGGATAGCTACATCCGCATCGTCAAGGACAAATCGATTCTGCGGCGCATCATTTTCACTTCGCAAAACATGATGAGCCGGTGCCTGATGGGCGAAGAGGAACCGGACGAAATTCTCCGCGGCGCCGAGGAAACCCTGCTCAAGCTGGGCGACGCGCGGGTCAAGAGCGGCCTGGGGCACGCTCACGACATCGTCACCGGCTACGAAGGCGGCATCAACGCTTTTCTCGACCCCAGCAAGCGCATCAAGGGAATCACCACGGGCTTTATCAAGTTCGACGAGTTGTCGGGCGGGATGCACCGGGGGGACCTGCTTATCCTGGCGGGTCGGCCGTCGATGGGAAAGACCGCCCTGGCGCTGAACATCGCCCAGTACGTCGCGCTCAAGCTGAAGCAGACGGTGGCGGTCTTTTCGCTGGAAATGTCCAAGGAGTCGCTGCTGACACGCATGTTGTGCGCGTCGGCGCGGGTGGACGGCCAGAAGTTTCGGGCCGGCTACCTCAATCAGGACGAACGGCGCAAGCTGCACCACGCGGTGACCGAGCTGGTGGAAGCGCCGCTTTATATCGACGATACCGTGGGAGTGCACCTGATGGACATGCACGCCAAGCTGCGGCGCCTTCAGATGGAGAAGCATAACATCGGGCTGGTGATCGTGGATTACCTGCAGCTCATGACCGGCCGCGGCCGTTTTGAAAACCGGGTCCAGGAAGTGAGCGCACTATCGCGCGGCATGAAGCTGCTGGCCAAGGAACTGAATATCCCCATGCTGGTGCTTTCGCAGTTGAGCCGCGCGGTCGAAACCCGCGAAGGCGATCACCGGCCGCAGTTGAGCGATCTGCGCGATTCCGGATCCATCGAACAAGACGCCGACCTGGTGGGTTTCGTCTTTCGCGAAGAAATCTACAAAAAGGACAACGAGGAACTGCGCGGCAAAGCGGAGCTGATCGTAGCCAAGCAGCGCAACGGCCCTGTCGGCACGGTCAAGCTGAATTTCCTCCACGCGTTCACCAGGTTCGAGAACCCCGCCGAGGAAGTGAGAGATCTTCGAGGAGTAGCCGGCGGCAAGGTGGTACATGCTTCAGAGCTTGCTGAAGAAGTCTGACAGAATACCTGGAGGCCGCAGATAAACGCTGATGAACGCGGATAAGCCGATTCCTTTCAATCAGCGTTCATCAGCGTTTATCTGCGGCTGATCATGTCTTAGCGTTTTTCAGCAAGCTCTTCAGCCTGCCAAATGCCCGCTCTCAGGCGCGTTTGTTCGAAGCTTCCGGGTCTGACAGGCCGGGCGCCCGTCAGCGCTGGGTATACACTTCCACCGCCGCGAAGGCTTCCGATTGAATGCGATCACGCAGCGTGGAGTGGCGCAGGTTTTGCGCGGCGGCGCGCAGGCGCGCGCAGGTACCTGAGGCCAGCAGGCAGCGGTACCGGTCGGCCGCGTCGCGGTACGAATAGCCGGCATACACCGGCCCGGAGCCGCCCACCATTTGCATCAGCTCCTGCCAGAATCCGCTGCGCCGGAACAAGCCGCGGCCGGCAGCGGCTTCCCGGCTGATCTCAATCGGCTGCCTGCCGCCGCTCAAGACGGCTCGGGTGCAGCGGGCGGGCGCAAAAGCGAGCGTGGGGTCGGGATCCGGGAAAGAGGTAAGCAGATCGCGCAGGCTCTGGCAGTCGGCCTCCCACCCAGCCCAGCGGAGACGCGAAGCGCCGCTCACCAGCAAGCCGCGCAGCAGGATTTCACGCAGGCGCGCCTCGTCTTTGCCGGCGACGGCGAGCATGTGCCCCACCAACTCGCGGATGGGCAATTCCTGCACCACCACAGGGGTGATGGCGATTCCCCCGGCGGCTTCCGAGCTGAGTTTGACGCGAACGGTGGCGGGCAGCGCCATGCTTGATTTCACGCTAGCATAGGTCCGTGACGGCCTTGGAAAAGGTGGAGGCGGAAATCGCGCGTTACGACCACGCGCTGCTGTGCTTCTCCGCGCGCCAGCGCGACGGCGGCGTCGAACTGGTGATCGAGCTCAAGCAACCGCCGCCCGGAATGCACGTCTATTACGCGCCGATTCACGAGCGCGATATCGAACATCCGCAGTTCGCCTGGACGTTCCAGCGTTATCTCTACGATTGCATGCACGACTACCTGGTGGAGATGTTCCTGAACACGCCGCAGAACCGGGACAGCCGGCCGTGACTCCCGCCGGCGAGATTCTCGCCGCGGAGATTGGCCGCGCCGGCCCGGTGAGCTTTCGCCGCTTCATGGAAGTCGCGCTCTACCATCCGCAGCACGGCTATTACCGGCGCCGGCGCGATCCGTTCGGCAGGCAAGGCGATTTCTACACCGCCGAACAATTGCAGCCGGTCTTCGGGCTGCTCATGGCAACGCGCGCGCGGCAACTTTACCGCGGCACCGGCGATACGGCGGACTGCACGGTGGTGGAGCTGGGGGCCGGACGCGGCGAGATGGCCGCGGCATTCGCGCCGTGGCGCTACGTCCCGGTCGAGATCGGCGCGGGCAAACTGCCGGAACATTGGAGCGGCGTTCTGTTTTCCAACGAATTCTTCGACGCCCTGCCGGTGGAAGTGGCTGTCTTCCGCAGTGGCGAGTTCCGTGAGCAGCGCGTAGGATTTTCCGACGGACGGTTTGTCTGGTGGACAGGACCGGCGGTCGGCGAGGAGACTGCCGATTATCTGGCGCGCCATTGCCTTCCGCCTGAGGAGGGCAATTGGTATGAAGCCGGGCTGGAGGCGCTCGAATGGATTCGCCGCATCGCCGGGGCCCTGGATGCGGGCTGCGCGATCACTGTCGATTATGGCTACACCCGCGCCGAGGCCGCGCGGTTTCCCAGGGGTACGCTGATGGGGTACCGCGCGCACCTAGCGCGAGAAGATGTGCTGACGGACCCGGGCGAGCGCGACATTACCGCGCACGTGAATTTTACGGCGCTCGAGGAGCGTGGCGCACAGTTGGGATTGCAGCGCGTGAGTTTCCGAACCCTGGCACAAACTTTGCTGGACGCAGGTGAAGAAGATCAGTTCCGGGCGGTGCTTGACGTGGACGATCCGGCCGAGGCCATGCGCCGCCGGATGCAACTGAAGACTCTGCTGGTGGGAATGGGCGGGACGTTTCGGGTGTTGGTGCAGCGCAAAGAGGGAGCTGGAGAACCGGAGGGAAAAGTCTGAAACAATGAAAAAGGCCCCGAAAACCGGGGCCTTGGAGTGGAACTTGTTTGAACGCCCTTGCACAGGGCGAACCCGGGACTACTTCTTTTTCTTCGGAGCAGCCTTTTTCTTCGCGGGTTTCTTGGTTGCGCTCTTCATCGATTGATTCTCCCTAACATCAAATTTTGCGACGTAAAAAAATCGCAATGTGATTCATATATAAGGTTGTTCGCGAAGAAAGTCAAGAGAAAAATGCATTTCGGGTGACAGAGGCGCCGATGAGCGGTGGACTCCACTGTCCGGCCGGCGCGACGCGCGCGTCATTTCATCCCCGGTTGCGCCTGCCGGACACCTCGGTACCGATGCAGACGCCACGGACCAGATCGCGATTGCCGCCGCGGCGATACAATAGCGAGCTATGATTCGCTTCGTCCGCTATCGCACCGGCTCAGACGCGTCCTACGGCATCCTGGAGGCTGGCTCCGTTCGCGAGATCCGTGGCGATCTGTTCCAGTACAGCCAGACCAGCACCATCCACGCGCTTTCCGAAGTGAAACTGCTGTGCCCGTGCCAGCCGGGCAAGATTCTCGCGGTGGGGCGCAACTACAAGAGCCACCTTTCGGGACGGCCGCAACCCGCGCATCCGGAAATCTTCTTCAAACCGGCGAGCGCTTTGCAGAACCCCGGCGACCCGATCCGCATTCCTCGCGATGCGACCGACGTCCACTACGAAGGCGAGCTGGTGGTCATCATCGGGCGCCGGCTTCGCGACGCATCGCCGGACCAGGCGCGTGAGGGGATCTTTGGCGTGACCTGCGGTAACGACGTGAGCGAGCGCAACTGGCAGCATGGAGCCGGCAAGGACCTGCAATGGTGGCGCGCCAAAGGCTCGGACACTTTCGCGCCGCTGGGACCGGCGCTGGTCAGCGGCCTGGATTACGGCGATCTAAAGCTTGAAACGCGGCTGAATGGCGAGATCGTCCAAAAACAAACTACCGCCGATTTGATTTTCGATTGCCCTACCATCGTGAGCTGGATCAGCGGCTGGGTGACGCTCGAGCCGGGCGACGCGATCTACACGGGAACGCCGGGCAACACGCGCCGGCTGACGCCGGGAGATGTGGTGGAAGTGGAAATCGAAGGCATCGGCTTGCTGACGAACCCGGTGGTTTGAAGCGAACGGAGATTATGGTTCCTCGCGGTTCCGGGGCTGCACCCAAAAGTGGAATCCCGGGCCGGTTGCGGATCAGGCTGGCTACCGCCGCCATCCGCCGCGAGCGCGTGGTGGGCCGATTGACAATCGGCCGCAGCTTAGCAAGCTGCCCCACAAACGTGCTGCATGTGTTGTAATAGAAACACTTCGCACTCTATGAGGGACATCACGAGACGTTTCCGAAGGGCGTGGAAACGCGCACATCGGCGCGCCCGG
>CAVXJY010000156.1:0-57591 GCA_963761855.1 Bryobacterales bacterium
TGTCGCTCGGAATCTTGCGGGACACGCCGATGTGGTCGACGGTCGGCATGTAGACCAGGAAGCGGCCGGGCAGCGCGATGTGCGAAGTGATGCGGGCGCCCTTCTGTCCCAGGGGCTCCTTGGCGATCTGGACGATAATTTCCTGGCCGCCGCGGAGCAGGTCGGCGATGGAAGTGCCGGCGCCCTTTTCGGGGCGGCCCTCACTCGACCTGGGCGCAGCGACGGTGCGCTGCTCGGGGCGCGCTTCCTGCGGGCGCGGGGCTTCACCGGGCGCCGCGTTGCGGTCGCGGCCGCCACGGCGGCGCACACGGCGGGAGATGCGATGCTGGTAGCGAGGGCCCTGTTCGCGCAGGGTAGCGGTGAGGCTGGTGGGAGTGCGCGCAGGCTCGGGACCTTCCTCATCGGCCACGGCCCGGCTCTCTGTGGCGCCTTCGCCTTCAGGAGCGTCCTCGCCTTCGGCAAGATCTCCGCTTTCGGGAGCGGATTCGAGCTCGGCGCCGCCTTCAGCGATTTCCGCCGCGTCGGTTGTTCGCGGCCATTCGGCGGTTTCGCCGGCAACTTCTTCCGCCTCGACTGAAGTTTCCGCCACTGCAGCTTCCACTTCTGCGAGCACAGCAGACAGAGGAACCTGGTTGGGCGTGGGAGGAAGTTCGACGGCAGCCACCGCCGTTTCGGGCTCCTCGCCGCTGATCTCAGCCTGCGGTTCGGCGCTGCCGGACTCTTCGAATGCAGCCGGTTCCGGCTCTTCCTCTGCGCGGGCCGGCCCGGTATACTTGGCCAGCGACTCGCCCGGCAACACCAGCATATCTTCGCCGCCAGCGACGAACGGTGCAGCCGATTCCGGCGCCCGGGGCTCGGCTGGCGGGGCCGGCTCCGCGGCGTGATGGCCTGGGGAATAGAACTTCGAATCGGGCAGCGCGCGTCCGCCTCGCTGGCCGCGACGGCGGCGGGAACGGCGGCCTCCGCGGCGATCGCGGTCGTCGCGGCGCTGTTCCGGTTCGGACACGCCGGCTTCGGCCGCAGCAACGTTTGGCACAGCCGGCTCAGGCGGCGCGGTGACGCCGGTTTCTATGACAGCGGCCGGCTCAGCAGCACCCGCCACGGGCGCCGCTTCCACTGCGGCGGGCGGCGGGGCCACCATCGCTGCCGGCGGAGTGCGGTCCATTTTGAGGACCTTGTCCTCCACGCTGGTGACAATCTTGTCGTACTCTTCGTTGTCCTCGAAGAAGTCGGAGACATAAAGGAAAGCGTCGCGGTCGAGACCGATATCGACAAACGCCGATTGCATGCCCGGCAGGACCCGCGTCACGCGGCCCTTATGGATACTTCCGGCGAGAGAGTATTCATTCTCCCGCTGATGGTAGACTTCGAAGACTTGATCGTCCTCAAGAATCGCCACTCGTGTTTCGTGGCGGTTGGAAGATATTACTAACTCCTTGGACATCCGTTGCCTCCCCGGGAACGCGGAGAGTCTCGGAGGGAAGCTGGGCACCCTGCGTGTGCGCCGGAAGCGCCTGTACGTACAGGCGGCAGCCCGGCCGCTAAAGAAAACTCACGCTGGCCGGCGGTGGAGCTTTCACTCATACACCGGACGGCCGGGAACCGCTCCCCTGTGCGGGAGAGCGCTCAAAAAAGCGCCACCGCAAGCGAGGGTCTCGTCTTAGGCTCCCGATAACCTTTCTATTGCGGGCCAGCCCTTGCGGGCGACCCGGCTAATTCACAAATCTTCTGAGGCGGACGTTATTCACCAGCCCCAAAGCCAAAAAGCTCGACCAGATACTGGAACCGCCGGCGCTCATGAACGGCAGCGGAATGCCGGTAACCGGCATCAGGCCTGCCACCATGCCCACATTGACCACAATGTGGAACAGCAGCAGACCGGCCACCCCCATGCAGATATACATACCCACGGGATCGGGCGCCGTTTGCGCATTCTGGACGATGCGCATAATCATAACAAAGAACAGCGACAAAACAATCACTACACCGACAAATCCATGCTCTTCGGCAAGCGCCGCAAAGATAAAGTCTTTCTGCGACACCGGCAGAAAGCGTAACTGGGTCTGCGTTCCCTTGGTAACTCCCTTGCCGAACATCCCTCCCGCCCCGACCGCGATCTGGGATTGAATCAACTGATACCCGGTTCCCTGGGGGTCGCGGTCCGGATCGAGAAAGCTGACTAGCCGCGCCCGCTGAAAGGGCTGGAGGAAATGCCAACCCACGGGGAGAACCAACATCGTCACCACGGCGATCAGAATCACATATTTGCGCCGCAGCCCCGCCAGAAATGCACCTACCATCAATATGGCGATATACGTTAGCGAGGTTCCCAGATCTGGCTGTTTCAGCACCAACAGCGTGGGAACCAGAACCAGCAACGATAGTATCGTCATCTCCCGGATTTCGAGCGTTTCGGTCTTAATCTCCGCCAGATACCGGGCTACCAACAATATTATCATCAGCTTGACAAATTCCGATACCTGCAAATGTAAACCACCGCCGAGCGGAATCCAGCGGCGGGAGCCAAACGCCGTCTGACCCACCAAGTAAGTGACCGCAAGAGCCGCCACCGAGACAATGTAATAGCTCGGAACGTAATGCAGCAAGGCATGATAATCCACCGCCAAGACGAGCCACATGAGGAGCAGGCCGCCAGCGATATAGAGGATCTGGTGCCACCAGGCGCTGTGGAACGGAGAATCGAGCGTGGCACTATAAATTTGCAGAACACCGACGCCGCACAGAGCGAGGGTGATGAGCAGCAGGGACCAATCCAAATCGCGCGCGGAGAGATAGCGTGTCATATCAACATCAATCGTGAGGCTGGGAGGCGAGGGAGTAGGGACCGGGCATACCGAGGCGGGTCATGCCGGAAAGGCGCGCGGTGACGGCACCCTGCTGCTGCCGCAGCGCCTCCAGCCTGGTTTTCTTATCGAAATAGGCTTTGAGGACATCGCGCACGATGGGCCCAGCCAGATAGCCTTCCCTGCCATGATCGAACAAGGCGACCACCACGATTTCCGGCGCCGAACGCGGCGCGAAACCCACGAACCAGGCGTTGTCCGTCATATCTACCCCGCCCTTCTGCTTGGCGAAACCCGCCGACGCCACCTGCGCGGTGCCGGTCTTGCCGCAGACTTCGATGCCCTTCAGGGTGACGACTCCGTACCCGGTTCCACCAGGTTCGTTCACCACACCATACATGCCGTCAACTACATCCTTGACATGATCCGGATCGAGCGGCCACTGGTCGGGCTTTTCGGTCTTATCCAACTCCTCGACCAAATGGGGATGATGCCAGACGCCGCCCATAGCGATACCGCCGATGGCACGGGCCAACTGGATGGGAGTCACGGTGAGTGCGCCCTGTCCGATCGCCACGGAGATGGTTTCGCCGGCCCACCACTTTTCGCGGTAATTGCGCAGCTTCCACTCGGGCGACGGCACGATGCCGGACGCCTCGTTGGGCAGATCGATGCCGGTCGGGTGGCCGAAACCGACCAGGTTGGCGTAAAAGGCAATTGAGTTGATGCCCATTTTGTCGCCCAAGGTGTAAAAGAAAACATCGCAGGAACGCACGATGGCGTTGTGCAGAGCGATGGTGCCGTGTCCCCCTTTTTGCCAGCACTTGTGGTAGCCGCCGTAGAAGGAAGCGCCGCCGGAACAATGAACGGTCCATTTGTCGTCGATGGTGCCGGTCTCGAGGCCGGCCAGGGCCATGATGGGCTTGAAAGTGGAACCCGGCGCCAGTTGGGCCTGAATGGCGCGGTTCAACATGGGGTGGTCGGGGTTATCGGCGATTTCTTTCCAGTCGGAGGCCTTAATGCGGTCGGCAAATTTATTCAGGTCGAAGGCGGGCCGGCTGACCATGGCGAGCACCTCGCCGTTGCGCGGATCGAGCGCTACTACGGCGCCGTCGCGGCCATCCATAGCGAGCTCGGCGACGGCCTGCACATCCAAATCGATGGTGAGCTTCAGATCCTTGCCGGGCGTGGCGGGCTTGGTTTTGAGCACTTCGTGCACCTCGCCGCGGTTGTCCACCACCACCTGGCGCTGGCCGTCGACGCCTGCCAGCATGTCGTTGTACTGGCGCTCAATGCCGAACTTGCCGATAACGGTGCCGGGATCGTATTTGGCGAACTCCGGCATATCCAACTCCTGCTCGCTGATTTCACCGGTGTAACCGATGACGTGCGCGAGCATGCCGTTTTGCGGGTAGGCCCGCTTGTAATCCTCGATGTGCAGCAGTTCCGGGAAGAAGTCGCTATGCGAGTCGACGAAAGCCAAGTCGGCCGGGGTGGCCTCTTCCTTGAGCACGATTGGATCGTACTTTGGCCGCGTGCGGTAGCGGCGTACTTTCGCCTGTAACTCGGCCAGGTCCAGGTCCAGGCCGCGAGCGATCGGCGCCAGGTGCGCTTCGTTCAAGCTTTCGCGCGTCAGCAGGATGCGGAAGGAACTGTGGTTGTCGACGATCAGGCGGCCGTCGCGATCGAGAATACGGCCACGCGGCGCCGCCATGGGCTGCGATTTGACGCTGTTGGCGAGCGCCCGTTCGTCATAAAACTGCGGATTCTGAACCTGCAGCCGCCAGAAGCCGGAGATAAGAAACACGAAAGCGATGACGGTGGCGTACTGAAAGATGGCGATCTTGCCGGCTGCCTGCCGGTTGTCCTCGCGCAGGGGTGGCTGGTGGACAGTTCGGGACTCGAGATTTGGATCGATCGGCGGCAGGATCACAACACCAGGGCTTAAGCCGGCTCTTCTCTTTTAGTGTAGCCGAACGGCGGGAATAACGCTGGAGCCGCGAGAGGAGAGCCTCGCCTCCTTACCGACGCGAGCGTTGCGCTGTAAGTGAACGGTTAGTCGCAGCGTAGAGCAGGCGATCGAGAATCGGTCACCGCACACGCGAAAATCGGATCTCAAACTCAGTCAAGAAGTTAACCAGTTGCGGCTGAAGGGAGCGCGCGGCCAGGCAAGTTACTATTGGGCGGGAAGAAGGAATCGCAGGATGCGCCCTTTGAAGCGCCTTATACTGGCATACAAGAACTTCGCGGCCAATCGGAATATCAGCCACATCGGGCTCGGTGTAGCGGCACTGAATACGGCCAAGGTGCGGCGCGCAAACGGCATCGCGGCGGAGGTTTGGCCCATCGCGAGTGCGGCGGAACTGGGCAGCCGGCTGAATTCCTCGGTTTCGCACGTGGTCACTTCGGCGCCGTGGATACCAGTGGAGCAATGGCAGCGGCTGACGGCGGAACACCCAGAGATTACATTCGCAGTGAATTGTCACTCAAACGTCGGCTTCCTGCAGGCCGACGCGAACGGAGTAAGGCGTCTGCGGGACGGCATGGAACTGGAGCGTGGGGCGTGGAACTTTCACGTGGCCGGGAACAGCCGGAAGTTCTGCGACTGGATCCGGGCGGCGTATCGGGCTCCGTGTGCATACCTGACGAACCTGTATTATCTGGAGCCGGAGCGGCATTACCCGCGCACGCCGTTCAGCGGAGGCACGCTCCGGGTGGGGGCGTTCGGCGCTACGCGGCCGCTCAAGAATCTGATGAGCGCGGCGGGCGCGGCGTTGGAGATCGCCAGCCGGCGCAATGCACCGTTGGAGCTCTGGGTATCGGCGGGACGCGCGGAAGGCGGACTGGGGATTATAGACGCGGTGCGGGCGATGCTCGCCGGACTGCCGCACGCGCGGCTGGTGGAAAACGGATGGCAGACATGGCCACGCTTCCGCGAAACGGTGCGGCACATGCACCTGCTGCTGCAGCCGAGCTACACCGAATCCTTCAACATGGTGACGGCTGACGGGGTTGCGGAAGGCGTGGCTTCAGTGGTTTCCGACGCCATAGACTGGGCACCCAAGTCGTGGAAAGCGGGGTTCGACCAGGTGGATGAGATTGCCCGGGTCGGCACCCATTTGCTGGCGGATCCGCATGCGGCGATGGAAGGCTTCCAGGCGCTCGAAGCCCACAACGCGGAGGGGCTGCGATGCTGGAAGGGCTATCTGGAGGCAGCCTGAAGGGTTCACTTCACGCGAGTAAAATCCGCCTTGGCGTTCATGGTTTGCCCATCCGGGCCGACGGCAGTGACGGGTCCCTTGAGGTGGTCGCCATCAAGAATAAGGTTGCACTTGAAGACGGTGCCATCTTGATCGGACGTGACCTCAAAGGTGACCTTGTTGCCGCTAATGGCGCCTTTTGCGATGGTCCACTGGTGTTCTTCATCCGGTCCGGCGGTGCCGGTGAGCTGGCCGCCCGCTTGCTTCAAGACGGCAAAGGCGGTGCCGTCGTCGTTGGTTCCGTCGGGCCGCGTCAGGCTGAAGGAGCCCGACCATTTCCCATTAACATTGACCTCAGCGGCCGAAAGGGCCAGCGCGCAGGCAAACAAAAAGCAGGCAAACAACTTCATAGAGTCCTCCGCAGGTGGGATACGAGCGATTGTCGAAAAAGTTCCGTGTCGGGCGCTGCAGAGCCGGGCAAGAGACCGGCGGCAAGGACCTGTACAGAGGAAGCAGCGGCGGCGCTTGGCACCGGTCCCTTCGGAACAAACGATCGTGCGCGAAATGCGGGTCGCGGGACAATATGCCATCGCCGCCGCGAAATGGCGCACTTAGTTCAGGAAGTAAGTCCGGTAGAGGGTGTCCCGCTGTTTGGGAACGAAGCCCGCATCGCGGATGATGCGGCGCAGTTCCTCTTCGGTAGTGCGATGGTGGGCGCCGGCGGCGGAGACGACGTTCTCCTCGATCATGATACTGCCCACATCGTTGCCGCCGAAACGCAGGCCGAGCTGGCAGGTCTTGAGCCCTTGCGTGACCCAGGACGATTGCACGTTCTCGATGTTATCGAGATAGATGCGCGAAATCGCCAGCGTCTGCAGGTACTCTACAGCAGTCGCTTCCTCCTTGACGAAGCGGCCGAGCGAGGTATTTTCGCGCTGAAAGGTCCAGGGAATGAAGGCGGTGAATCCGCCGGTCTCTGCTTGCAGATTGCGGACCAGTTCCAGGTGGTTCATGCGCTGCTCCAGGGTTTCGCCGCAACCGAACATCATGGTGGCGGTGGTGCGCATGCCGAGCTGGTGGGCGGTGCGATGAACGTCGATCCATTCCTGCACACCGCACTTCAGGCGGCTGATGCGCTGGCGAACGGCGTCATCCAGAATCTCGGCGCCACCGCCGGGAATGGAATCGAGGCCGGCATCCATCAGACGGCGGATGGTGTCGCGCAGGCTGAGGCCGCTGACCTCAGCGATGTTGACCACCTCCGGAGCGGAGAGGCAGTGCAAGTGGATGCGGAAGCGCCGCTTGATGCCTCGAAACAGGTCCTCATACCACTCGATCTTGAGATCGGGATGCAAGCCGCCCTGCATGAGGACGCCGGTGCCGCCGAGGTCGATGGTCTCCTGAATCTTCTGGTAGATGGTCTCGTTCGGCAAAACGTAGCCTTCGGCATGGCCCATGGGCCGGTAGAAAGCGCAGAAGCTACAGTACTCGGTACAGAAATTGGTGTAGTTGATGTTGCGATCGATGATGTAGGAGACGATCCCCTCGGGATGCCATTTGCGGCGCACCGCGTCGGCAGCCATACCGATGCCGATCAGATCGTCGGAGCCAAACAGCGCCAGCGCCTCTTCACGCGAAATCATAGGAATCCCCAGCCGGTACTTTCAAGATAGCAAAACCGGGCTGAACAGTCCCGGCCGATGATAAACCGCATTCCCACCCATAGGGCAGGCGCGTGCGCGAAGCCGTAGGACGAGAACGGCGGAGATCGACAGGAAAGGACGCAGAGAAAGAAATGAAGACGAAACGCCGATACGGATGGAAGCCGGACGTGCCGGATCACCGCGACCTGGTTTACAGGCCGCGGCGAACGGTACCGGTGCCCGCGGACCTGGATATGCGGGCGGAGCAGCCGCCGATTTTCGACCAGGGTCAGCTTGGCTCCTGCACGGGCAACGGAATCGCGGCTGAGCTGGAAGCTCAGGCCCTGGCGCAGAGTGAGCAGCTCACGGCGCTGTCGCGGCTGTTCATCTATTACAACGAGCGCGCGGCGGAGGGCACGGTGACGGAGGATGCCGGCGCATCGATCCGCGATGGGATCAAGAGCGTAGGCGCACAAGGTGTGTGCCCGGAGTCCGAGTGGCCGTATAACCTGCGCAAGTTCGCGGTGAAGCCGCCGAAGCACTGCTACACCGACGCACTGAAACTCAAGGCAATCCAATACAGCAGTGTGCCGCAAGACTTGAACTCGATCAAAGGAGCGCTGGCTTCCGGACGGGGCATCGTGTTCGGAATCTCGGTTTACGAATCTTTCGAGTCGGACGAGGTGGCGAAGACGGGACTGGTGCCAATGCCGGACGCGACCGAGAGCTTGTGCGGAGGCCACTGCGTGCGGTTGGTCGGCTACACCGACAACGGCATCAACGGCATTCCGAGCCAGCATTTCATCGGGGCCAACTCATGGGGCACGACGTGGGGCCTGGCGGGCTATTTCGCGATTCCCTATGCATACGTGGCCAGCCAGAGCCTGGCGGACGACCTCTGGGTGGTCACGGCGGTGTCATAGGGCGTGGTCTGAAGCTGGGCCGGCCGGGCTGCGCCCGGCTGCACCGATTGACAATCGGTGCGCAGGTTATCAACCTGCCCCACATGCCAGCAGCAAAGTAAAGAAGGTCAGCACGAGGAGACACAGCATGAATAGAAGGATATTTCGACTTATTTGGGCGATTCTGGCAGCGTTAGCGGCTGCGGGCTGCCTGTCGGCGCAAGCGCCCAATACGGTTAATTACGCCCCAAGTTATTTTGTGGGCGCGGGAGCCGAATACAATCGCTACAACGCGGCTGGACCGTCGATCGCGGGGTGGACGACGTTTGCCGTGCAGGTGGGTCAGAGCAAGGTGTACTCTTGGTCCACCATCGAATTGACCAGTGCCACGAGCACGGCCAGAACGGGCGCGGGATACCTGTTTGCGCAAACCGGCAACTGGTCGCTGGTGGCGCTGGGGGACGCGGGACTGGCGGTCTCGCCAGCCGCCACACTGGGCTCATTCAGCGTCGGCGGGGCTGTCTTTTACGACATTGGACAGCGCTTCAACCAGGGACATTTCTATCTCACCGGTATCATGCGAGTGGCGTCGATCACGTCGGATTCGGTTCAGCCGGTGTTTGAGTTCGGCGTGGGAAAGAGTTTTTGAGGGCAGTATGAATATAGCAATCCCTTCGTGGCTGACCGGGGCGGTGGCGGCAATCGTGCTGTCCGCGGCGGCTCGTGCGCTGCCGGATCCGACGCCGTCCGGTACGCGATTGTACCTTTGGTTTTACCGGTTCACACAGAACCTGCTGGCAAATTTCGACAAGACACAGAAGGCGTGAGTGAAGCGGGAACCGGCGCGGGGGCGGGTTACGGCCTTCCAGGCTACGCCGAGGCAGCAGCCATTTCGGGCTGCAAGCTCTGCGCGAAGAGGTAGACCGTGAAAAGCGGCTTGGGGTCGCCTTTGCCCCATCGATTGACTTCCCATTTGGCGCGGAGATAGCGCACCTGAAGGCGATCCGAGAGATCGACCATGATCTGGTAAGTGCCGCAGTAGAACTTCTGCGGAAATGAAGCTACCGGCTTGGCGCCCCAGTCTGCGCCGTCGGCGGAGCCCCAGATCGCGATATCAATGCTTTGCTGTTCGATGATTCGCGTGATGCCAAGAGTGAGAAGCAACGTTCCGCCCACGTGGCCGCCGAGGTCAATCTGAGACCCGGCGCCGGCTTCGCGTACGGTGGTTTCCGGCAGCAGAAACTCTTGCAACATGGGCTGGCCCTCCTTTCGCGTAACGGCCGCTGGTGCTTGAGCGATTCGGCTCAAACTGCTTTCAGGGTCTCATATTTCTTGCCGAAACAAAAGCGAATTTGCTGGGAGGGGATGGGGCGGGCGCACGGGAACCAGGCACTGCCGTTACTCCAATTTCTTCAATCAGATGACAAACAAAATTCAAGTCATCCTTAACTCCAATAGCGGATGTGTCGGCGATCACATAGCAGGCGCCTTGGGTCAAAAGGCACGGAAGTTGGGCGCGATTGGAGTCCTCACATTGCGGCTGCGGAGATCGCAGCGTAGTGATCGATCCAGGCACGCTGCTCTGGCGTCTCAGGAACACTCGCGCCACGCACCCTGCTCAACATTTGGACTGCGCTTTTCGGGGGCAGGCCCTTCGTGACGAGCAAACAAGCTGCCACCAAACCCGTTCGGCCAACGCCCTGTCTGCAATGGACAACGACATTCTTGCCTGATGATAGAGCCGCGTCGAGTCTCGCTGCCGCCACAGCCATCTCGGCTTCCGAGTCAGGTACCTTGCGATCCGGAATTGGGAACGAAATGAACTCCATTCTGTGGGCTAGTGCCTCCCGCTTTTCGGCCTTCAAATCGAGATCATTCTCCTCTTCGGGCGTAAGCAAAGAGAGCACCAGGCCGATTCCAGCCCGACGCCAACCTGACATCTCGTCCTCAAGCCAGTCACCACCTCGGGGCCGCGCAGCGAGCGCGAGCTTTCCGAGCCACGGGCCGTCAACCCAGTAGAGTTCAGTCCGCATGATTAAAAACCCCTCTTGACATTAATCTCGCGTGGTAGTGCATCGACATCCACGCCGCGCTGGCGGAGAATGTGGATTCGATGGTGCCCATCGAGAATCGTTCCATCCGGTCTTGTCTTCAGGCAATCCTTCTGCCCCGGAACAAGCGACAGCCTCAATACCTCCATCGAAAGCCGCGCCATTTAGGCAAGTTTGGCGGCGCTGAGAGAGGTGCTTGGGTGGAGCGGTTTCAGGGGCGGATATGGTCGCGGATTTGGCATTTGTTCGCCAACGCAGTGGCCTAGCAGCTTCCAACAACATTATTGCGCATTCGTGCTCGTCCAATTCCTTAACGCGACTAAGGCGAGCGAACACGATGATTCTGCCGCAGAAAGAGGAGCGAAGCTACCTCACTTTGCGAAAGAGCTTGCGCAAGATGCGCACGGCACGGTCGACTTCCTTTTCGGTGATGATGTAGGGCGGCAGGAATCGCAGCACCGTGTCATGGGTGCAGTTGATGAGCATGCCTTCGGCCATGGCGTCCAGCACGAACGGTTTGCCGGGGATGGCCAGGTCGACGCCCAGCATCAGGCCGCAACCGCGGACCTCCCGAACGAAGGAATGCTTGTTGGCCAGCGCCTGGAGCGAATCTTTGAAATATCCGCCAACCCTCTGAATGGCGGGCAGCAGCTCATCCAGAATCTCCAGAAACTCCAGCGCCACGCGGCAAGCGAGCGGTCCTCCGCCGAAGGTGGTTCCGTGCATGCCGGGTTTGATGGCCGCCGCGGCTTTCTCATTGGCCAGGATGAAACCCAGCGGCAGGCCGCAGGCGAGCGGCTTGGCGGCTACTACCACGTCGGGCAGAATCACCGGCTGGAAGAGCTGGTAGGCAAAATACACGCCCGGCCGGCCTACGCCGCATTGCGTTTCATCGGCCACCAGCAACGCGTCATAACGGCTGGCAAGCTCGCGCGCCTTGGCAGCGAATTCGGCGGTGAGCGGGTTGATGCCGCCCTCACCCTGGATCATCTCCAAAATGATGCCCGCAGTGCGATCGTTGCAGGCTGCCTCGAGCGCCGCGACATCATTCTTGGGAACGAATTTCACACCTGGAATCAGCGGCTCGAAATCGGTGCGGTATTTGGCTTGTCCGGTGACCGAAAGCGCCCCGAGTGTCCGGCCGTGGAATGAGTTATCCAGCGAAATGATTTCAAACTTGTCCGCATGGATGGCGCGACCGAGCGCATGCGCCATCTTGAGCGCACCCTCCACGGCCTCGGTGCCGGTGTTTGCGAAGAAGGTGCGCTGCAAGCCGCTGATCTGAGCCAGTCGCTTCGCCAGCGGGCCCTGATACTGGTGATAGTAAAGGTTCGAGGAATGGATCATGAGCCCGGCCTGCTGGCGGATTACCTTGGTAATGCGCGGATGGGCGTGGCCGAGAGCGTTGACGCCAATGCCGGCCATCAGATCCAGGTAACGGCGGCCTTCCAGATCGTAAACCCAGCAACCTTTGCCGCGCGCCAACGCCAGCGGGTAGCGGGCATAGTTCTGCAGCAGGTATTCTTTTTCCAGGTCCATGAGTTCCTGGGCGCGCGATGCGCCGACAGGAGGAAGGGCGGTTGTCATTTACTCATAATAACGCGCGGGTGAAGCGGGCCTTGAGTGCAGAGTTGTGCGAGATGAATATGGAGAGGGCTTTCTTCCGCCCCGTTCCGGGGTTTTGGGTTGACTGTTTTCCCAAGGCTTTCGCCTTGGGCTACTTTCTTTCGCCCTTCCGGGCTGAACTGCTGGCGGGGCTGCTAGAAATCGGTTGGCAGGCGAAAGCGCCTGCCCCACTGCCTTCAGGCCTCTCGGCGGCGGGGCGGGACGGGAGACTCAGCCTAACGCCGCTTCGAGCTCGGCGCAGGCGTGGCGGTCGCCGATGCGGGTGGTAACTTCGATGCCCTGGCGGTAGACCGCGCGCGCCTCCTCCAGGCGGCCGAGCCGTTCCAGGGTCTGGCCGGCGTGAAGATAGGTGGCGGCGTAATCCGGATGGGCGGCCATCAGCGCGCGGAATTCCCGCACCGCGCCTTCCAGGTCGCCCACGTTTCGATACTCCATCGCCAGGCCGTAGCGCGCGAAGATGCCGTTCGGGTTCGCGGCCGCCATGCTTCTCAGAATCTCCAATCGGTTGCTCGCCATGGTTGTGCTACCATACCTCCCGGATGTCGTGCCCCTGCTTCGAGCCCACTGAGCCGCGCCCTTGCGGGGCGACCTCGCGGCGCGCCATGCTGCCACTTGGCGACGCGTGGATAGGCATCTGCCACGCGGTGCCGGACCAGCCTACGCACCCCGACGATTCGCTGCTCGACCCATTCTGCAACCTCGGTTACGCGCGCGGCCGCTGTCCGCGGTTCCCTGCGGATTGCGGCTCGGACGCTGTGCGTTTCACCATCGTAGCCGATGACGGCACCGCTCTTCGACTGTACTACGTTCTGGAGCGCGATCACCGGCCCTTCGCACACGGACCGCTAGAATTCTCAGTGGCGCAGAACGAACTCACCACGCCTGCTGAAGGAGAGCTGACCAGCCGGCAAGCGCGAGCCTATGCGGCCAGCTATCTGCGCCGGAGGAACGAATCGGACCGGCTCTAAAGAGAATCTCAATGAGTGGCATGCAAGGTAAACCCGTACGCGAGTCCGCTTCCGAGTATTCCGAATTGGCGCTGCCGATTGACGCCAACGGCTGGGGGCACGTGCTGGGCGGCAAAGTGATGCACCTGGTGGACCTGGCCGCCGCCATGGCGGCGATGCGGCACGCACGCCGCGGCGTGGTCACCGCGGCGGTGGACAGCCTCCATTTCCTGCACCCGGTGCACATTGGGGAACTGATCATGCTTCGCTCGGCGGTGAACCGCGTCTTCAAGACTTCGCTCGAAGTGGGGGTGCGGGTGGTCACCGAAAACCTGCTCACCGGTTCCCAACGGCATACGTGTTCCGCTTACCTCACATTCGTTGCCATGGACGAGAATGGTGTGCCAGTCGCGGTGCCGCCGGTGATTCCCGAAACCGAGGCGGAACGTCGCCGCTTCCGCGAGGCCGGAGAGCGGCGCGAGTATCGCCTGGCCATGCGCAACCGCATTCGCGAGTAAACACCGGCGGCAGAACCGCGCCACTTAGTCTCCGGACACGCGCTCCAGTTCGCGCGCGGCGGGGTTGGAGGCGGCCAGCGCGCCGACGCTGACATGGATCTGCGGCATGGCGCCGGTCTCGAAGGCTTCCGCCATGCCCTCCAGTTTCTCGCGCAACATCTGCCGCCGCAGCCTGGCTTCGAACTCACGTAGTTGCTCTTCAATGCGGCCGACTTTGTTCTTGTTGCGGATCATGTCCTCCCGATAGCGTTTCAAGAAATAGCCGATAGTCTCCACGCGGATCTTGATGGAGCCGGTGGGTTTATTCTCGTCGATGTCCTTGAAGCAGAAATAGGGCGTTCCGGAATGCTCGACGATCTCCTCGACCACGGTGTAAATGGGCGCGTCGTGGCCGCACTTGAAGCTGGATAGCTCCAGCGCCACCAGGTTGGGGTGGCGAGCTACGTATTTTGCCGCCCACACTTTGCGGCTGGTGTTCTCGCTGTAGGAATTCTTCCAGACGTCGGTAATCGCCATCGGGTGCGGGATCTCGCCGGCCAGCACATCATCGCCGAACAAGCGCCAGACGATGTCGTCGTCGATCGGCAGGCAGTCCTCGGTGAAGACCGGATAGCCGAGCTTTTGGAACTCCTCGAGGATTTCGTGATTGATGCCGGGATCGTTGTGATACGGCCGGCCCAACAGCACCACGCCCAGCTTGTCTTCTCGCTCCAGTTCTTCCAGCGCTTCGCGCGCGGCGCCGCGCATAGTGACATTGTTGAACACGTCGAGCGCGCGGTAGCCTTCTTCGATGGCGCGGTGATTCTCTTCCGGCGAAAGGCCGAGAATGTCGCGGAACTGTTCGTACATCTGCCGCTCGAAGATATCCGGCTTGGAGATGTTGACGAACGTGTCGAGGTACGTCACGCCCTTTTCGGCGAACAGGTCGCCTTCCTTGGTAAACGCCGCTTTCACCGCTTCCGGCGTTGCCGCCACTGTGGGGCAGGACCGGCTGGCCTGCACCGAATGCAGATCGCTGGTGAGGCAATCGATCATAGGGAAGAAAATGATGTCGAGCGGCTTTTTGGCGTGGACGCGGTAGAGCAGGTTGTGGACGTGCGGAATCCCCAGCTTGGAGGGGAAGCACGGGTCGATAGCGCCGCGCTTGGCGCCCTCTTTATACAGCTCCTCGTTGGTGAAATCGGAGTAGACAATGTTCTCAGCCTGGATGCCTAGCGACGCGAAATAGCCGGTGAATACGGGCGCCTGCGAGTACATGTTCAACACGCGCGGCATGCCGATGCGCAATTCGGCGCGCTTCTTCATCAGCATAGCCCGCTTCTTTTGCGCCGCCGTGATTTGCAGCTTGGGCGGCGCGTCGGCCACCAGCGGCGGATTGGGCACGCGGAAGACAGCCTTCGCAGCCATTTCCACGAAGTTCGGATTGGCCTTCTTCACTTTATCGAGGTCGCCTTTGATCTGGCGCATTTCCTCGATGTTCTCGACCGTGCCTTTTTCGCAAGTGGCGATGATCAATCGCTGCGCCCCGACTTCGAGCGGCACCTTGGTCTTCACGGGCGGCTTGTAGTCGAGGTTCACCAGCGAAGTCTTGACGTCGATGAACGTGCGCAGGCACTTGTTCTTGCAGAAGTAGCAGCGGGTACTTTCGTTGCGCGTGGTCTTGTACTGGATGCCGCGGGCCGCTTCCAGGCCAATGAACGTGGTTTTGCGGCCATTGTCGAACTGCCGTCCGGCTTCGAGCGCGGCCCCGATGGCGCCGGCTTCGCCGCAATGCTCGTGGACGATAACGTCGGCCTGCACGTCCTTGCCCTTGAAGCGCGACTCGATGAAATCCACCTGCGCCTTCACCGCCGCCAGGTTGTACTGAGTGCCGCCCTGCAACAGGAAGCGGCGGCCGATGGCGGACAGATTCGGAATCTGCGAAACGTAGAGCCAGATGTTTTTGGGCAGCACGTTGCACAGGCCGGCCATGATCTCTTCCGGCTTCCATCCCTGGCGCTGGAAATCTACGATGTCGGACTGCATGAACACGGCACAGCCATAGCCGAACGACGGAAATCCCTTGGCTCCGAAAGCCGTGTCCGCGTATTCCTCCACCGGCACGTTAAAGCCCTGCGCGGTGGATTGCAGGAAGTAGCCGTTGCCGGCCGAACACTGCGTATTGAGTTTGAAATCCTTCACGCGACCGTGCTTGAGGATGATGATTTTGATATCCTGGCCGCCCACGTCGCAGATCACGTCCACGTTGTCATAGAAATGCAGGCCGGCCTCGGTGTGGGCCACGGTTTCGACCAGCGCTGCATCCGCACCCACTACGTCTTTGAGGATGTCCTTGGCGTAGCCGGTGGTGCCGACACCTAATATCTTCAGCTCCGCGCCCTGATCGAGGATCTGCCGATTGAGTTTTTCGAGCACCTCGATGGTGTCTTCAATCGGGTTGCCCTTGGAGAGCTGGTAAGTCTTGGCCAGAATGCGGCGTTTGTGCTCCTTGGAAATCAGCACCGCCTTGGTGGACGTAGAGCCGCCATCGATGCCGACGAAGCCTTCCACCACTTCGCCTGGCTGGAACGAGGCGGGCACGAATTTCTTGTGCCGGTACTTGCGCTTGAATGCCTCCAGATCGGCGTCGTCTTTAGCGAGCCCGCCGGTGCCGCCGCGCTTGGATTTCTCCTCGTCGCGGCCAATCTCGACATACCACGCCAGCTTCTCCCAGCCGAGATACTGGCCGACGCCATCGTCTTCCGTCTTGCCGAACTCCACTGAACCGATGGCGGCGAAATACTGCGCGTTATCCGGAGTCTTAACCAGGTCTTCCGGTGGCACGCCTTCCGGCAGCGGGGTGCCGCGCTCTTCCCAGATTTTCGGGATGTTGTGCTTCCAGCAGTCGCGCATGCCCTGGATATAGCAGTTGGGGCCGCCCAGCAGCAGCACCACCGGCTGCAGCGTGTTGCCGCGAGTCAGCACGGAAAGGTTTTGCATCACGATGGCCTCGAACAGCGAAGCCATCAGCTCATTGGGCGGCACGCCCATCTTCTGCAAACCGTTGATATCGGTCTCGGCGAACACGCCGCACTTGCCGGCCACCGGATGCAGCTTCATGCCCACGTACCCCATCTGGCAGAGTTGCTCGGCGGGGATGCGCAGCTTGGCGTTGATTTTGTCGATGACGGCGCCGGTGCCGCCGGCGCATTTATCGTTCATCGAAGGGATTTTCTTTTTGCGGCCGGTCTCCGGGTCCTTTTTGAAGATGATGATCTTGGCGTCCTGCCCGCCTAATTCGATCACCGAGCCGCACTCGGGATAGAGGCGCTCGACGGCGAGCGAAACCGCGTTGACTTCCTGCACGAACTTGGCGCCCAGATAATCGCGCAGTCCGTTGCCGCCCGATCCGGTGACGAAGATGCGCGCGTTAGCGGTTTGGAAGCCTTCGATCTCGGCATCAAATCGCCGGCAGAATTCGAGCACCTTTTCGGGCTGCTTGGTGTCGTGCCGCTGGTAATCCTGCCACAGAATCTGGTCGGTGGCGGCATCAATGACCACCGCTTTCACCGTGGTCGAACCAACGTCCATGCCGATGAGGAAGTGTTTGTCCATTTTTGAACTCATTCCCTAACAACTGTGCCAACTGCGAGCTACCGCTCCCTTACGGTCGCGGCTCCGATGGATGGCGTCCGCCGCACATTCAGAGCCGCAGCCCTACGCGCGCTGTCTTTCCGCGATGTGATAGACGAAGTTGGCGGCCTGGCCGACCACGCCCTTGGTATGCGGCACCAGATAAGTCGGCCGCCTGGTTTCCGGATGCTGGTCGACCCAGGCGCGGCAGGCATCCAGCGTCAGCCCGGTGCGCTCCAGCGCCTCCGCAAACTCCTTCTTGGCTTTGCTCTTGGCCTCTCCCAGCGCCATCTGCACGCGGCTGTGGGCGTTGATCTCGCCTTCACCCGAGGTTTCGACGGGCAGGTAGATCATGTCTTTGTAATTGGAGACCACGGCCGATTGCGCGCCATCGGATTGCGTCGACGGCATGCATCCGAACGGCTTCAAGGAAAGCACCATGTGGGCCAGATCCTTGTTGGAGTAATAAATGTTCTTGGCGACTTCCAGGTGGCCTTCGCCGCCGCCGGCGCGCGAGTTGTAGAACGGATGGCCGATGCGCTGCAGCTCATATTGATCGGCCAGGTGGTGCGCGATGCCGCCCAGCGCCTCGACGATCTTGTGATATTCGTTCTTGAAAATGGCCTCCGCCAGTTTCAGCTTGGCCACTTTCTGGCGGAAGCCGATTTCGATTTTCGCGCGGGTGGGGAGCCGCCACAGCGGCGGCAGCACGGCGCCTTCGTCCAGCCCCTTCAGGTCTTTGTATTTCTGAATCACCTGGTGGATCATGTACATGATCCAGGTACCGATCGGCTCCACCAGCACCTGCGCGCCCTCGCGCTGCAGGAAGTTGAACATGTTGAAGTTGCCGTCGCCTTCCGTAGTCTGCGCCCAGAATTCGCCGGTGATTTTTACGATCGGCTTCACGCGCAGGCGATCGACTTCGACGCTGTCGAAGCGGTCGCGGCAATGCTTGAGGGCCGGCATATAATCGTCGCCCTTGACCTGGTTCATGAACTTGCCGAGATACTGCGCAGTATCGGAAAAGCCGCCCAGATAGCGGGACAGGTTCCCGTTCAGCCGCCACGGACGCTTGGTCTTGAAGACCTCGTGCAGGTACTCCATACCTTCGTCGAGCACCTTGTCGGTTGCGCCCGCCTCCATCTCATACGGGCGGATCGCGTAGGCAACTTCGTTCATCACGTCGCCGCAATTCAGCGCGTTGAGTATCCCCAGGAAGAAATCGAGGTTCATCTCCAGACCGGCTTCGGCGTCCGACTGGCTCAGACCGCCGGACTGCTGGAACAGGAGGACGCGGAAGCCATCGAATCCGGCGTTACGCAGCGCCAGGCGATACTCGGCTTCATACATGCCGAAGCGGCAGGGGCCGCAAGCACCGGCGGTAAAGAACACATGGTTGTCGATGATCTCCTGCTTACTGAGGCCCTGCTCTTCCAGGCTTTGTAAGTACTGCACCAGGTTACCGACCGTGAAGTAGGTGGGATTACACTGGCCGTTGTTGCCGTACTCTTTGCCGAGCTGGAAGGCGCGCACGTTGGGCGTGGGCACGGGCCGAGCCTTGTAACCCAACCCCTCCAGCGCGCCATGCACCAGCTTCTCATGCTTCCAGGTAAGGCCTCCAAACAGCAGCGTGGTAGAGGCACGCTCCTGCTTGGTGAAAGGACGCTCCACTGGCCGCTTGAAGTGGTGAACCTCCTGCTTGGGCACGCCGGCTTCGCGCTCCAGGCGCGCGCGCTCCTCGGCCAGCCGTTGCTGAATTACTTCCTCAATGGAACCGATCTGCACAAGGTGGGCAGACGGCGATGCCTTTGGTTCGATAGTCTGAGTGCTCATAAGCCATCCCAAATTCCCAGATTGAGGTCATCTTGCCTGATAAACGATTGAAAAGGAACAGGCATCCATCGAACGGCGAGTATCGAATCGGAACGGGAGAATTGAAGGGGTGAGCGGAAGGCGCGGGCCGCGACCCACTAGTGGCTGCAACTCACTGGAATATAGTGATTTGTAACGTATCGGACATGTCGCGCGCGCTCCCGAAACGTCCCGGCCGCGGACCTATCGAGCCATGCGAAAACCGCGCGGACCGTCGTGCCTGGCGAAAGGGTTCGTCCCGCCTTGCAGCCGCCGAGTCTCGAACGCGCGCGGGGCGAGTTGGCGCAGGCACAGGCGCCAGGACGTTTTCGCCGGCCAAGCGAATTACTCGATCGAAATCTGGATGGAGATCTGCGGCCCGATGGGTTTGACTTGCAACCGAAGGACGCCGGAAACCGCTTCCGCACCCGCATGCACTGTAAGCACGGCTTTGCCGCCCGCCGGAACGATGGGGTTCTCCAGCTTGGCGTCCACTCCCCGAACCTGCTGTACAATTACCAAACTCACCATGCCGGTCATTCCGTTGGTAATGGCCACCTGACCGGTGGCTCCAGGCTTAAGGCTGAGGGCGGTCTTGTCCGCTTTGATCAGGCTGAAGAACTGCTCGACGCTCATGGGAATCACCGGCGGCGGCAGCGGTGCACCGGAAGCTGCCGGCAAGACTTGAGGCACGTCCGCCCGCGGAGTCAGCGACATCTTGCCGAATGGCGTCATCAGCAGCGCATCTTTGTCCATATACCACATCCACTGCCCGTTCTCGATCTTCCAGTTGAAGGGAGTGAGCAGTTTGACGGTGTGGGTCTGGAATCCTGGAGCGGGCAGATATTGCTCGCAAATCACCATCGCCGTGGCTTTGGTGAAATCCTGGTTGTACTTGATCGATTGAATCTCATAGCTCACATAGCGGGGTTTGCCGGAGTTGTAAAAATAATCTTTAGTGTCTTCCGCCACCATCTGCTCGGCCTGGCGGAACTTGCCCTCTTTGTGCAGTTCGCAGAATTGGTTGATGCGCGCGCGCAGCGCCTTGTCGACGTCCGGCGGCGGCTCGGGACCTTTCTGGGCGGCGGTTTGCGCCCAGAGCGCAGCCACGGCAAGGGTAAGCAAAGAGATTCGCAGCATCTTCACCTATTGTAAAGCGTGCCGCACCGGTGGAAAACCAGCGGCACGTTAAGCCGCGCCCGCAGCTATCCGAGCAGCGCCTTAACGAGGATCCAGGATTTCTCCAATGTCGACAGCCTCACCCGCTTGCGGAAAACATCGTAGTTGCCGGCTTCGATGCGGTCGAGCAGGCGTGAATAAATGGTGATCAGCGCCCACAGCGAAGGCCGGCTGCGCGGGTGGATCAAATCGAGCAGCGGCTGCGATTCCCGGTAGTAGCCGTGGGCGCGGTCGGTCTCGAATTGCATCAACCGCAGGAGCGCGGGAGTGCGATTGCCGCTGGCCAGATCGGTTTCGGAAACGCCGAAGCGGGCCAGGTCCTCTTGCGGAAGGTAGACGCGGCCACGGGCGCAATCCTCGCGGATATCGCGCAGAATATTGGTGAGCTGAAAGGCGATCCCGCATTTCTCCGCCAGCGGCGGCGCGCTAGGCGTGTCGAAACCGAAAATGTAGATTACTGTCAGGCCCACCACCGAAGCCACCTGGTAACAATAACGGTAGAGTTCGTCGAAGGTCTGGAAACGGCGCGGTTCCAGGTCGGAGACCACGCCATCGATCATTTCGCGCAGATACTCGTGCGGGATGCCGAAGCGGCGCACGGTGTGGTGAAACGCAGGCCAGAGCGGATGGCCGCTGAAGCGGCCGTCGAGCGCATCTTCCATGGCGGCGCGCCAGTGATCCAGCGCGGCGCGGCTGGCGCCGGGCTCGTCGCTCAAATCGTCGCAGGTGCGCATGAAAGCGTAGATGGCGCACATAGCTTTGCGCTGCTGCGCGGAAAGCAGGAGAAACGAGTAGTAGAAATTCTTGGCGCGCGAGCGTGCCACGTGGCGGCAATAGTCGTAGGACTGCTCAATGGCGCTCATCAGGCAGCCCGCTGCAAGGCCAGCCGCGCCAGCGAACCCAGCAGCAGGCGCGCGCGCTCGAACTTCGAGATGGCCGGCCGCGCCCGCAGCACATCGTAACCCTGCCGCTCGATTTTGTCGAGCACGCGGAGGCCGCCGCGACTGAACAGGTCGAGATCGAGCGCCAGCCTACGGTCCACCAGCCCTATCAGCGGAAGGCCGTCGATGAACAACTCGCGTGCCTTGGCTACAATTTCGCGCATCGTCTCGCGAAAAGCGGGTGTGAAACGCCGCGCGAACAGATCTTCGAGCCGGCAGCCGTGCCGCTCCAAAACATCGAGCGGTATGTAGACGCGGTCTTTGAGCAGATCTACGGTTACGTCCTGCCAGAAGTTGGCCAGTTGCAGGGCTGTGCAGGTCGAGTCGGCCAGGCGCTGGCGCTCTTGGTCGGAGTAACCGCACAGGTACAGCACCAGCCGGCCAACCGGATTCGCCGAGCACCGGCAATAACCGAACAACTCATCCCAGCTCGGATAGCGCGTCACCGTCTGGTCCTCGACGAACGCTTCGATCAGGTCGGCGAACGGCTGACGCGGAATCTGGTGGCGGCGCACCGTCTCATCGAGCGCCGCGAAGACCGGGTGAGTGGCGCGGCCCTGATACATACCATCCAGTTCGCCGCGCCACCAGGCAAGCAACCGGAGGCTCTCCGCGCGGTCGCCGATTTCGTCGCCGAGATCGTCCGCCCAACGGCAATAGGCGTACACGTTATAGAAGTCCTGGTGGAGACGTTTGGGCAGAAGAAAACTCACCACGTGGAAATTCTCGTAATGGCTTGTGGCCAGCCAGCGCGTGTAAGCGCACGCTTCTTCCTTCGACCAGGCGCGCGCGAGCGCTTCGGGGGTGCGTACGAACTGGGCCGGCGGCAGAAACGCGGGAGTCCCTGCGCGCGGCATTTTAGGGCAGGATCGCCGTCTTCAAGTGGCCGTTATGGCTCATCAGGTGGCGCATCACTTCCAGCAGGTTGGCCAGAGGCTCCTCGCGGTTAACGAAGAACGAGGCCCGGATGTGGCCCGCCGAAACCAGATCCAGCGCCTTGCGGACGTGAGCCGGTGTGTGATGGAAACTGGCCTTGCACGTGATCTCGGAGTAATGCAGCAAGGCCGTATCCAGATTGACCGTAGTGTCGTTGGGACAGCCGCCGAAGAAGTTTACGACGCCGCCGCGGCGCACCATGCTAACCGCCCACTGCCAGGTCTGCGGCTTGCCCACCGCTTCGATGGCGATATCCGCACCGCGCCCGGCGGTCAGACCGCGGACGGTTTTCACCGGATCGGCGCCGTCCTCGGCCACCACCAGATCGTCGGCGCCCAACGCGGCAGCGCGGTCGAGTTGCTTCTTACGCCGTCCGACTGCCATCACGCGGCAGCCATGCAGCTTCGCCAACTTGACGAACATCAAACCGATCGGCCCGAGCCCGATGACGGCCACCGTATCCGCGTGATGCGGACCGGTTTCTTCCCAGCCGCGAACCACGCAGGCCAGCGGCTCAATCAGCGCAGCATCCTGGTAGCCGACGTGTTGCGGAACCAGGTAGGTGTTGCCTTCCACGATGCGCGCCGGAATGCGGATATATTCGGCGTACGCCCCGTTGTTGAACAGTAAATCCTCGCAAAGATTTTCAAGCCCGCGCTGACAAAAAAAACAGCGGTTACACGGGGCGGAATTGGCTGCCACCACACGCTGCCCGATTTTGAATTTCGTTACATCCTCGCCAATTGCGACTACGTCGCCGGCCAGTTCGTGCCCAAACACCGCAGGGGGAACGATCATCCGAGCGTGATAACCCCGGCGGAATACCTTTACATCAGTGCCGCAAGTCAGGGCCACTTTTACTCGAACGAGGATGTCTCTGCTTTGAATGCTGGGAACGGCTACCGGCTCCACTTGCAAGTGTTCCTTGCCGTAAAGCACAGCAGCCATCATGTGGTTATTCACTATGACCACCTCTGTGGCTGAACGATTATTTTCAACGATTTAGATCCCGGATGCAATGCCAAATCGAATCCTGAACGAATTTTAACCAGGGGTAGACAGTGGGAAATCAATTCCTCCACCGGCAATTCACCTCCAAAAACCAGCCGGGCGGATTCTTTCTGCAAATCCACCGACGCGCTATAACACCCGAAAATAGTCCGCTCTCCTACACAGATGTCCGCGCCGGAGGCTTCGATGCGCTCGGCCGAAGAAGTTTGCGCGAAAAGAAGAATACGGGCGCCCGGCCGCGAGCACGCCATGGCCTGCTCAACAATACCGGGAGCCGAAACAGCGACCACCACGAAATCCGCGCCGCGTCCTTCGGTAAGATGTTTGACTTCGGAGGCCACGTCCACGTTACGCGGATTCCAGGCCGGGTCCGCGCCACAGCGGGCGGCGATGGCGAGCCGCTCGGCAATGGTATCGGTAGCGGCAACGCGCGCGCCGGTGCGCCGCACCAGCATGGTGAACAGGAGGCCGATGGGGCCCTGGCCCAGCACCACCACGAACTCGTCCGGCTGCGGGTCGGCCTGCACCACCGCCTTGAGGCAGGTGTTCAGCGGCTCGACCAGCGTGGCGCGTTCAAAAGAAATACCGTCGGGTATCTTCTCCACTCCTCGTTCCACAATCCAGTCCATCACGCGGACGTATTGCGCAAAGCCGCCGCCGGCGGGCTCGAACCCGGCCGTGATGCCTACTCTCTTATAGACGGGACACTGGGCGTAAACTTTGCGCCGGCAGTAAAAACAATTCATGCAGGGAATGTGGTGGAAGACCACCACGCGGTCGCCTGGGCTGAATTTCCGGACGGCGGACCCTACGGCGGCTACTACGCCGGCAGTCTCGTGGCCGAATATGCGCGGCGGCGCCAGCAGGTTGTGCTCGATCTTCTTGAGGTCCGTATGGCAGATGCCGCACGCTTCGACCCGGATGAGGATCTCGCCAGGCCCGATTTCGGGCGTGGGGACTTCCTCGATCTCCACCAGGCTCTGGCCGCGATACACGGCGGCACGCATGGTTGCGGGTATAGCGCTCAATTCAGAATCGGCAATCTGCAAAAAAATCCCCCGATACTCGCGCAGCCTGGGCGGAACGCCGCCGCAGCCTAAGGACCTCCGGCAGCCGGACGAGTGGACGCCCTAAAATGGAACCTAAGATCTTTATTGTATCGAAGTGGCCGTCCGAACGCAGCGCCGCATTCAGGTCATTCGCCAAATCTTCGCCTGCCAGGTCAGTGACGGTTTTTATGCAGTAAAAGGGCAGCCCCAGCGCGGCTGCACGCCCCGCCACAGCAGCGGCTTCCATATCCACGGCGCTGGCGCCAGTTTGGCGCAGGCTGCGTTTCTCGGCGGCGGATTGGGCTACGTGATCGATACTCAACACCACGCCCAGGTGATGTGGCAGGGAGGTAGCCGGTTCCAAAGCGTCAAAGCGGCCGTTTGCGCCCACTACTTCGGTGGCGACGACCACCGAGGCCACGCCCATTTTCTCTTCCAGCGCGCCGCAAAAACCGGTCGAGACAACCGCATCGGGGAGAAAAGCCGCAGCCGCCCAGTCCACCGCGGCCGCTGCCCAGGCGGCACCGGCGCCATTGGCCACCAGCAGCAGATCGTGTTCCCCCAACTTCACCGAGCGGGCCCAATCGGCACCCAGGTTAGTGGGGAGGACGCCCCGGTTTTCGGGTCCGAAACGGATATCGCCTGCCGACCGATTTCCTTCCGGCGGCCGACGGGCATGTGCCAGAATTCCACGCAGCTCTCTGGCTTCGGCCGCTACCACCAGCAGTTTCATGCTTGACCCCGGCCGCGGGTGAACCACTCGACCGCGCGGCCAAGCGCCTGTACAGCCGGCCCTGGCCGGTAGCCCAGTTCGCGCGCGGCCTTGGCGTGTGTGACCCACATTTTCGTTCGGGCCAGGCGGACCGCTTCGAGCGAGACACGCGGCGGCGACCCGGACAGTTTCGCCCAGGCTGTACCGCACGCGCCGGCGCACCATGCCACGAAATACGGAAGGCGCACGCGCGGGGGAGCGCGGTGTGCGATGGCCGCCAATTGGCGCAGGATTTCGGCGAGCGTGAGGTTTTCCGAGCCAAGAATATAGCGCTCTCCGGACCGGCCCCGCTGGCAGGCCAGCCAGTGACCCTCCGCGGCATCGCGCACATCCACCACATTGAGGCCCGTATCGATGTAAGCCGGCATGGCGCCGTTCAGAAAATCGAGGACGATCTGGCCGGTGGGGGTGGGCTTGAAGTCGTGATCGCCCATGGGCGCGGTGGGGTTGACGATGACGATGTCCATGCCGGCACGGGCAAACTCCAGCGCCACTTGCTCGGCGAGGAATTTGGAGCGCTTGTAATCGCCCGACATGTCGTCGAGCGATGCGGGCGTGGTTTCGTCTCCCAGGCCGCCGCGCGGGATGCCGATGGTGCCGACGGTGCTGGTGTAAACTATGCGCTCGACGCCGGCCGCGCGCGCCGTCTGAAGCAGGTTGCGCGTGCCTTCGACGTTGGAATCGTAGAGTTCGCGCGGATTCCGGCTCCACAGCCGGTAGTCGCCGGCCACGTGAAAGACGATGCCGCAACCGGAGGCCGCGCGCTCGAGCGAAGCCGGATCGCGCAAATCGCCGGTGACGCTTTCGACCGGCAACTCTACGACGCGGCTGCCTGGCCGCACCAGCGCGCGGACCGCGCAGCCGCGCTCAATCGCCACGCGCGCCACGTGCCAGCCCAGGAACCCGGAAGCTCCGGTGACGAGGACGGGCTTCATGGGTATATTGGGCGCTTTTCGCAGGCAACCGCTCCCTCACGGCCGCGGCTCCCATGCGCGTTCGGAGCCGCAACCGTCAGTGAGCGGCCGGCACCGTCGTTATGGAGCGAAGCCGCGCCGGCCGCTGCGGCTGCGCGCCGGCCCGGCAGCGCCTCTAACGCAGCATCCATGCCAGCATCTTGAGATTGTCGGCAACGCCGGCGCTGATGCCGTAAGCGACTGAAGGCTCGAAGCCGCAGTGCATCATGCAGTGCTCGCAGCGCGGGTCATTACCGGGGCCGTAGCTCTCCCACGGCGTGCGCGTCATCAGATCCTCGAACGTTTTGTACTGCCCGTCGGTGATCAGGTAGCACGGACCTTTCCAGCCCTTGATGTTGTATGTCGGATTGCCCCAGGCGGTGCACGGCAGCTCGCGGCGGCCTTGCAGAAATTCGAGGTACAGCGGCGTCTGGCGCACCGGGTACTTGGCGGCGATGCGGTCGAAGTCGCGGAACTTTTCACGAATGTCGTCGCGTGTCAGGAAGATTTCGCGGTCGTCGACGGCGGAGTACCCATAAGCGGGCGCGATCTGGTGCCCGTCCACGTTGAACTGCCGGAGGTATTCGAACAACTCCTCGATTTCCCGCATGTCGGTCTCTTTGTAGACCGTGGTGTTGGTGCAGACCTGAAAGCCGGCCGCCTTGGCAATCTGTATGCCCTCGATGGCGGCATCGAAAACCCCTTCGCGCTCCACCGCGATGTCGTGGTTCTTACGCATGCCATCCAGGTGGACATTGAAGTAGAAGCGCTTGTCCGGCGTGAATTCGCGGATCCGCTTCTTAATAAACATGCCATTGGTGCAAAGGTAAATGTGACGGTTGCGCTGCAGGATGCCGGTTGTCAGCTCGCCGATCTGCGGATACATCATCGGTTCACCGCCGCAGATGGAAACCACCGGCGCGCCGCACTCATCCACAGCGGCCAGGCACTCTTCGAGCGGCACGCGCTCGGTGATGGTGGATTCGTACTCGCGTATGCGGCCGCAGCCGGTGCAGGTGAGGTTGCAGGCATGCAGCGGTTCCAGCATCAGGACGATGGGAAAGCGCTTGCCGATCATGGGATGCGGCTGCCTCTTCTCGCCGGCTTTCGGTGGCAGGACGCGAAACGGGTTGGCCGAGTCGGCTTCGCGGACGGCGTTCTTCTGCCACTCCGGGCGCGGCCGCAGCTTGTTCTTGAAAATGTATCCGGCCAGGCCGGCGGTCATCGAGAACGGAAATTTCATAACCTGTCTTTCGAGTTGGCTCGGGTCTTCACGAACGAAGACAGCGCCAGCAGCGGAAAGTAATCCTTGTATAGGTGGTAATTCAAATAGAACACCTTGGGGAAGCCGGTACCGGTGGCCAGTTCTTCGTCCCAGCTTCCATCGGCGCGCTGGGTTTCGACCAGGTACTCGATGCCGTGGCGAACGCTGAGGCTGGAATCGTCGCCGCCCGCGAACAAGCCCAGGATGGCCCAGGCGGTTTGCGAAGGCGTGCTGCGCGCGGCCGTAAAGGCGCAATTGTCGTAACTGGCGCAGCTCTCGCCCCAGCCGCCATCGGCGTTCTGGATCGAGCGCAGCCATTCGCCGGCGCGGAGGACGTGGGCTTCGCGGTCGCTTTCCCCGCCGGCGGCCAACCCGCGCAGCGCGAAACACGTGCCATAAATGTACGCCACTCCCCAGCGGCCGTACCAGCTTCCATCGGCTTCCTGGTGGCGGACCAGCCATTCCACGCCGCGGCGCACTGCGGGGTGATCGCGTCCGATACCGTGAGCGGCCAGCGCTTCCAACGCCCGCCCGGTGATATCGGCGCAGGTGGGATCGAGCATGGCATTGTGATCGGCGAACGGCACCTGCCTAAGGAACTCCCAGTTGTTGTCGGCATCAAAAGCCGCCCAGCCTCCATCGTGCGATTGCATGGCCAGAAGCCAGTCGAGAGCGCGCCGCTCAGCGCCCTGCTGCGCGGCCGCGTCCGAACCGCGTGCCTGGCTGAGGGCCAGCATCACCATGGCGGTGTCGTCGATATCCGGGTAGAACTCGTTCGCGTATTCGAAGGCCCAGCCGGAAGGTTCGGTGCGGGGCCGCTTCAAGCTCCAGTCGCCCCGGCGCCGCACCTCGCGCTCCAGCAGCCAATCCGCGGCGCGCACCGCCGCACGATGGCCCGGTTCACTCCGCGCCACCGCATAGGCGCTGATGGCGGTATCCCACATCGGCGAAAAGCACGGCTGGAAAAAGAAACGCTCGCCATCGTCCACCATCAGGCTGTTGAACTGGCGCAAGATCCCCGCGCGCAACGGATGGTCCGGGGCGTACCCGAGCACATCGAGAGCCATCACCGAATACATCATGGGTGGATAAATGGCGCCCAAGCCGTCGGAGTGATCCAGGCGTTCGATCATCCATGCCGCGGCCCGCGCCACGGCTTTACGGCGAATGGCTTTCGATCCCCTCCGTTCCCACCACTTCAGGAAACCGTCAGCCGCGAGAAACGTGTTGTGCCAGGAGACCAGCGATTGATCGCGGCGGAAACCGGGGCTGACACCGGGTAACCAGAGCTCGTCCAGGTGAAAGCCGGCGGGCACCGGGCGGCGCGGATTGGCGGCGTGAACGATCGAAAGCGAGACCGCGATGGCGCGCGTCCATGCCGACATCTGGTAGAGCAGATGGAACGGCAGCAGCACGATCTCGGGCGGAATGCTGGGGCAGTATCGACGCGGATAAAGGTTGAACAGGCTGAGGTTGATCTTGACGTAACTGTTGGCCGCCTGAATTCCACCCCGGCCCAGGATCGCGCGGCGCAGGCGCGCCATGCGCGGATCGTCGGTGGCCACGCCCGCCAGCTTCAGCGCCACATAGGCTTTCACCGACGCACTGACCTCGCTCGGTCCTTCGGCATAGATATTGAAGCCGCCATCGCCAAGCTGACGGTCGAAGATGGATTGAACCGCCTTCTCGATCAGCGCCCGCGTCGGCGGGTTCCAGCGGCCCTGGGTCGGCGGATAGAGCCAGAGTTGAAATAGAATGTAATCCGATTCGAGCGTGGTATCGGCGGTCAGCTCGGCGCACCAGTGGCCGTCGCGCGCCTGCAAGTCCACCAGGTTGGCGAGGGCGCGCCCGCGGGCGAGCTCTGCCGCGGCCTCGATCGATTTGGCCGTCTCAAGCTGCGTGTTCATCGGATGCTGACCATCAGCTCGGAGGGCAGCGAGAAACGCACGTCCTCATCTACCATCTCGATTTCTTCCACCTGGTGGAACCCGTCATTGCGGAGAAAAGCGATCAGTTCCTCCACCAAATGCTCGGGCGCCGAAGCCCCGGCAGTGACTCCGACGTTGGTGACCGCCTCGAGCCACGCGCGATCCACATCGCCGCGATCGTTCACCAGGTAGGAGCGGACGCCGAAATTCGTGCCCACCTCGACCAGGCGTTTGGAATTCGAGCTGTTCTCGGAACCAACCACCAGCAGCAGGTCCACCACTTCGGCGATCGCCTTCACCGCCATCTGGCGGTTTTCCGTGGCGTAGCAGATGTCCTGCGCGGGCGGACCCTGGATCAGCGGGAAGCGCTGCTTGAGCCGTTCGATGATGTGGCGCGTTTCATCCAGGCTGAGCGTGGTCTGCGTCAAGTAGCGGACGCGCGCGGGGTTGGGCAGTTCGAGGCGGTCGACATCCTCGACGGTCTCCACCAGGTGGCTGGCGAGCGGGACCTCACCCAGCGTGCCGATTACCTCGTCGTGATCCTTGTGGCCGATGAGGACGATGCTGTAACCGTCGCGCGCGAACCGCGCCGCTTCCAGGTGAACTTTGGTGACCAGCGGGCAGGTGGCGTCGATCACATCCAAGCCTCGCTCCTTGCCTTCCCGGCGCACCGAAGGGGCCACGCCGTGCGCACTGAAAATGGCGCGCCCGCCGGCGGGCACTTCGTCCAGTTCTTCGACGAAAATCGCTCCCGCCCGGCGCAGTTCATCGACCACGTGCTTGTTGTGCACGATTTCCTTGCGAACGTAGACGGGCGGGCCGTAGAAGTCCAGCGCGATCTTGACTACATCGATGGCCCTGACGACACCGGCGCAAAAGCCGCGAGGCTTGAGCAGAAAGATCTTCTTCTCTGCGTCGAGATTAGGTGCGAAAGGCTTTAACGGCATAAGGACGAATAGGTACAATTATAACAAGCGAGTCCCGGCCCTCGCAGAAATACATTGAGCCCGAAGCACTTATGTACTGGCGATCACACTGGACGTGGATAGGCTGATTCCGCAATGTGGCACTCAACAGAAGAGATGTTCGCAGCGGATCTGCGGTTGCGGTTGACCGCCAGCGCGGCTGGAATTCGGGCGATTGAGTTCCCGCCTTTCGGCGCGGCTGACGCGATGCCGAGCGCCGATAACCCGCTGCTGGCCGAGGCTGTGTGCCAGTTGCGCGCCTACTTCGAGGGCCAGTTGCGGCGCTTCGATCTTCCGCTGGACCTGGCCGGCACCGAATTTCAGCGGCGCGTGTGGCTGGAGTTGACGCGCATCCCCTACGGCGAAACCCGTAGCTACCAGGATCTGGCCCGCGCCATTGGAGCTCCCAAAGCGGTTCGCGCGGTGGGCGCGGCTAATGGCGCCAACCCGGTCGCCATCGTGGTGCCGTGCCATCGCGTGATCGGCGCCAGCGGCAAACTGACCGGGTACGGCGGCGGGTTGCCGCTAAAACGCCGGCTGCTCAGCCTGGAGCGCGGCAGCCTGTTCGAGTGAAGGCAGAAGTCAGAAGACAGGAGTCAGGAGCCAGGAGTCAGAATGTGGGCGGCATAGGCGCAGAGCAGCCGGCTCACTTCTTCGGCGACGCAAGCCATGCTGGACGTGTCGCCATATCCAAGATCCTGAGCAAGAATCAGGTAGTAGCGGCACTCTTCGAGAGAGCCCTCCGCCACGTTCATGAAACGGGCCTTGTCCGGCCTGCCGCGCCGCCGAAAGCCCTCGGCTATGTTAGCTGGCACCGAAACCGCCGCGCGGCGCATTTGGAGCGAGAGGCACCATCTGGCCACACAGAGCCATGCCCGAGTCCTCTGTCTGTGGCTCTTGCCCTCTGACTCCTGCCTCCTGGCTTTCTCACACCACTTCCAGAATCAAACACTTCAGATAATGTGTCTCCGGGACGGTTAGTAGTATCGGGTGATCCTGGCTCTGGGTGCGGCGTTCCAGTACGCGTAGGGTGCGGCCGGCATCGAGCGACGCCGCGGCCACCAGCTCCAACAGCATCGCTTCGCTGACATGGTGCGAGCAGGAACAGGTCACCAGAATCCCGCCGGGAGCCAGCAGCCGCAGCGCGCGCAGGTTGATTTCCTTGTAGCCTGTGGCCGCGCCGTCCAGACTGCGGCGAGATTTGGCGAAGGCCGGCGGATCGAGCACCACCAGCGAAAACTCGCGCCGCGCCGAAGCGTAACCGGCCAGCAGATCGAACATATCCGCCTGGCGGAATGCGATATTGGCGATACCGTTAGCCTGGGCGTTGGCGCGCGCCGTCTTAAGCGCTGTCTCCGAGCTATCGACGGCTTCCACGCCTTCGCAATGCGCCGCCAAATGCAGCGCGAAACCACCTGTCGACGTGAAGCAATCGAGCGCCTTGCCTCCGGCGGCGTAGCGGGCCGCGGCCAGGTAATTCTCGCGTTGATCGAGATAGATGCCGGTCTTCTGCCCGTGCAACAGGTCGGCGCCTAATTTGAAGCCGTTCATTTCCACCGTGACCGGCTCGGAAATCGCTCCGGCCACCACCGCGGTCTCGAGTGGCAGCGCTTCCTTGGCGCGTACCGCAACGTCATTGCGGGCGACAATGCCCTGCGGTGCGTAGATCTCCTCCAGGCTGGAGACGATTAGCGGCTTGGCTGCATCCATCCCCTGATCGAGCGTCTGCACCACCAGGTAGTCGCCGTAGCGGTCCACTATCAGTGCGGGCAGCAGATCGGCTTCGCCATGCGCCACGCGGTAGGCGTTGCTGCGATGAACCACGCGCCGGCGATGTGCCTCGGCGGCCTGCAATCGCCGCAGGTAGAAATCGCGGCCGATCTCCCCAGCTTCGGCCGACAACATACGCAAAGCGATCTGCGAAGTGGAGCTGTAATGCGCCGTGCCCAGCGTCCGCCCGCGCGGATCGGTCACACGGACGGCCTCGCCCGGCTGGGCACCATTGGGCTCCACGATGTCGCTCGAGAAAATCCACGGGTGCCCGGAAGCGACCCGGCCGGCCGCTTTCCGGTTCACGCGGACTTCGTTCATCGCATTTCCTGCAAGCGGCGGATGCGGTCCTCGGTGGCAGGGTGGGTCGACCACAGGCTTTGCAGGAATGCGCCGGTGCGAGGCTTGATGATAAACAGGTGCGCGGTGGAAGGAGTGGCCGGCATCGGGAGGCGCTTGCTCCAGCTCTCGAGTTTCTGCAAGCCGGAGATCAGCTCGTAGGGCGTGCCGGTATACTTAGCGGAAGCAGCGTCGGCGTCATACTCGCGCGAGCGCGAAATCGCCATCTGGATCAGGAACGCGGCGATAGGCGCCAGAATCAGCATCAACAACGCGCCGATGCCGCCGCCTTCGCGGTCGCGGTCATTGCTACCGCCGCCGAAGAAGAAACCGAGGCGCGACGCGAACATGATGGCGCCGGCCAGCGTGGCTGCCACGGAGCTGGTGAGAATGTCGCGGTGCAGCACGTGGCCCAGCTCATGCGCCACCACCCCTTCCAGTTCCTGATCCGTCATCAATTCCAAAATGCCGGCGGTGAAGGCGACCGAAGCGTGCGACGGATTGCGGCCGGTGGCGAAAGCATTCGGCGATTGCTCGGCGATCAGGTATAGCTTGGGCATCGGCAAGCCCATGCGGTGGGCCAGGTTCTCGACGATGGGCGCTACGCGGCGGTAGACATCCGGGTTTTGTTCCGGCGTCACCGGCTGCGCGCCATAAGTCGCCAGCGCGATCTTATCGGAGAAGAAGTAACTCGAGAAATTCATGACCACGGCGAATGCCATGCCCATATACAGCCCGTTCAGACCGCCCAGCGCCTCGCCTCCATAGATGAGGATGCCGGTCAACAGGCCCAGTAACAACACGGTCTTAATGCTGTTAGTCATTTATCAAATCTCCGGTTGGCGGGCGGAAGCGCCTGCCCCACACCCGCGGATCCTTCGGCGGCAAAGTGGGACAGGCGCTTCCGCCTGTCAACCCACAAGCCGGCCCGTTATCGCCTCTTCTCACGGCTGCGCCTCGGCAGGCGCCGCCACCGGCGTGGCCTTGGCGAAGGACAGGCGGGAGGCGTCGCCCGGAGCATCCACCACTACAGTGTCGCCGGGGCCGAACGCGCCGTTGAGCAGTTCGAGCGCCAGCGGGTCCTGCACCAGCCGCTGAATGGCGCGGCGCATGGGCCGGGCGCCGAATTGCGGATCGAAGCCCTCGTTGATGATAAGGTCCCTGGCCGCCGGCGTGACTTCGAGTGCCATCTTGCGCGCCTCCAGAAGCCGGGCGACGCCCTTCAACTGAATGTCCACGATCTTGCCCAGGTGCTCGCGGCTCAAAGTGTTGAACACGATGATATCGTCGATGCGATTTAGAAACTCGGGACGGAACTGGTGCTTCAAAGCCTCCAGCAGCCGTTTGCGAGTATCGTCGTTGGCGCCGTCCCGGCCGTGCACGGAAAAGCCGATGGTATTCTTCTCCACCATCCCCGTGCCCAGGTTCGAGGTCATCACAATCACCGTGTTGCGGAAGCTGACCGTGCGGCCCTGGCCGTCGGTGAGCCGGCCATCATCCAGAATTTGGAGCAGCGTGTTGAAGACATCGGCGTGCGCCTTTTCGATCTCGTCGAACAGGACCACCGAATAGGGCCGCCGCCGCACCTGCTCGGTCAACTGGCCGCCTTCTTCAAATCCGACATATCCGGGCGGCGAGCCGAGCATGCGCGCCACCGAGTGCCGCTCCTGATATTCGCTCATATCGACGCGGATCATGGCCTTGTCGTCGTCGAACAGGTAGCCGGCGAGCGCGCGCACCAACTCGGTCTTGCCCACGCCAGTGGGGCCGAGGAAAATAAAGCTGCCGATGGGGCGGTTGGGATCGCTCAGGCCTGCGCGGTTGCGCAGGATGGCGTTCGAGACCAGGCGTACGGCTTCGTCCTGGCCCACCACCCGATCCTTGAGGCGCTCCGGCATCTGCACCAGTTTCTCCACTTCGCCCTCCATCATCTTGGCCACCGGAATGCCTGTCCACTTGGCCACGATGCGGGCGATATCGTCTTCGCCGATTTCTTCCTTGAGCAGCGCGTTCTCTTTGACGGATTCCAGCTCCTGCTCGGCGGCCTGTATGTCCTTTTCAATTTGCGACAGGCGGCCGTAACGCAGTTGAGCGGCCTTTTCCCAATCGCCGGCGGCTGAAGCCTTTTCTTCCTGCTGGCGCAGCGAGTCCTTCTCTTCTTTGAGCTGGCGAACGCGGCCAATGGCGGATTTCTCGCGGTTCCAGCGTTCCTTTAGAACCGCGGCCTGGCCGCGCAACCGTTCGAGTTCGCTTTCGACCACGCGCAAGCGGTCGTGCGAAGCTGGGTCATCCTCCTTCCCGAGCGCCTGCCGTTCGATTTCCAGGTGCGAGATGCGGCGGTCGAGATCGTCGATTTCAATCGGCATGGAGCCTATCTGCAGACGCAGAGCGGCGCCGGCTTCATCGATCAGGTCGATCGCCTTATCGGGCAGGAAGCGGTCGGCGATGTAGCGGTGCGACAGCACGGCGGCTGCGATGATGGCGGAATCCTTGATACGCACCCCGTGGTGGATCTCGAATTTCTCCTTGAGGCCGCGCAGAATCGCCACCGTGTCGTCCACCGATGGCTCGGTCACCAGCACAGTCTGGAAGCGCCGCGCCAGGGCCGCGTCTTTTTCGACGTGCTTCTTATATTCATTAAGCGTGGTAGCGCCGATGCAGCGCAGCTCGCCGCGCGCCAGCGCCGGCTTCAGCAGATTGGCGGCGTCAATCGCGCCTTCGGCAGAACCGGCGCCGACCAGCGTGTGCAATTCGTCGATGAAACAGATGATCTCACCGTTGGAATCGATGATCTCCTTCACCACCGCCTTAAGCCGGTCTTCGAACTCACCGCGAAACTTGGTGCCGGCGATCATGGATCCCAGGTCGATCGCGGCGAGGCGCTTGTTCTTCAACTGATCGGGCACGTCGCCGCGCACGATGCGCTGCGCCAGACCTTCCACGATGGCGGTTTTGCCCACGCCGGGCTCGCCGATCAGCACCGGGTTGTTCTTGGTGCGGCGGCTCAGCACCTGCATCACGCGGCGGATTTCCTCCTCGCGGCCGATCACGGGGTCCAGCTTGCCCTTGCGCGCGGAATCGGTGAGGTCATGAGCATAACGTTCCAGGGCCTGGTATTTCGATTCCGGATTCTGATCGGTGACGCGCTGCGTGCCGCGGACCGATACCAGGGCGCGCAGCAGGGCGTCGTGCGTGGCGCCGGCGCGATCCAGAAGCTGGCCCGCCGGATCGCTGCGCTGCTCGGTAAGCGAGAGCAACAGGTGCTCGGTGGAAACGAACTCGTCCTTGAAATGGACGGCTTCGTCGAAGGCGCGCTCGAGCACCTGGTTGAGCGGTTGCGAAAGGTAGATGCCGGGCTGCCCGCCGGAAGTCTTGGGCATTTTGCCCAGCAGGCGGCGCGCCTCGGTCACAATGGCATCCGGCTGCACGCCGCATTTTTCCAGCAAAGGCTTGACGATGCCCTCCTTTTCATCGGCGAGCGAAATCAGCAGGTGCAGCGGAAACATCACCTGGCTTTCGCCGGATTCGGCAATCGTCTGCGCCTGCTGTAAAGCTTCCTGCGCTTTCTGCGTCAGTTTATCTAACCGAAACATCATCCTATCTCCCGAGTTTGTCCCTCAAATACAAAACGGGCAGACGGTTGCCGCGAAGGAACCGCCTGCCCTAAAGTTACCAGTTTTCCGGGTGGGGCAGGTTTCAATCTGCCAGGCACCGGCGGCAAGACCGGCAGCGTTACCGCGCTGCGCCTTTTGGGAGCGCCGGCGGTGCTTTTTCTTTGCCTTGGTTCGGCCGCGGAATGCCCCCAATCTTCAACGCCGCTAGCGGGCGGGCTCGTGATTACGCGTTGACTTCGACTTTGATCTGGCGCGGCTTGGCCGCTTCTTTCTTGGGAAGCGAGACGCTCAGTACGCCGTTCTTGAACGACGCAGAAATCTTGTCGGTGTCGAAGCTGTTGGGAACCGCGAAGCTGCGGGTAAAGTTGCCGTAGCTGCGCTCAATCCGGTGGTACCCCTTGCCGTTCTCCTCCTTCTCGAACTTGCGCTCGCCGGCGATGGTGAGCGTCTGGTTCTCCACCCGGACATCGATATCCTTGAGATCGACATCCGGCAGATCGGCTTTCACCACGAGATCGTTTTCGGTTTCATAAATGTCCACGGCGGGCGTCCAGGGCCGGTTGGTCTGGGGCTCGTTGAACAAGCGGGTGAAGGCGTCTTCGAAAAGGCGGATATTGGCCAATGGGTCGAAGTGGGTGAGAGACATGATTCTTAAACTCCTCCTATAGAAGTGATGTATTGGATGGGCTGCTTAAACCTCATCCAGTCATCATGATAAAATATGCGTGTTATATTGTCAAGTTTTCATTAGCAAATACTTGTGCGGTTTATACCTATGCGGCTATTTGGCTTATTTTAAACTGCTTAACTGATGTTTGACAGCAATCCGGACGACTCTTCACCGCCGTTTGAGGGCTTCCAATTCCTCAATGGTTCGCGGCCAATCCTCCCGCAGCAGCCGTGACAATGCCCGGTCGGCCAGCAGTCGCCCGCGAGTCTGACACTGGGGGCAATAGTTGGTTTCGTTGGCGCGGTAACGGATGCGCTGGATTTTGGAGCCGCAGTCGGGACAGGGCTTGCCATAGCGGCCATGCACCGCCATGCCTTCGCGGAAGGCGGTCACCTTCTCTGGAAATCCGCCGCCCGCCAGGGTGCGCAGCCGGTCAGTCCACCCGGTGAGAACGTTGGCCGCCGCCTGATGCAAACGTCGAACTTCGGCGTCCGTGAGTTTGAGTGTCAGCGCCACGGGCGAAAGCCGTGCGCGGTGGAGAATCTCGTCCGAATACGCGTTGCCGATGCCACTGAACAGGTGCGGATCGGTGAGCGCGCGCTTGAGCGTGTGATTAGCCGACCGCAGGGTCGCGGAGAACGCAGTTTCGCCGGCGCTGAGTGGGTCGATGCCGCCCGCATCGAGCGCCGCCAGTCCTATTTCGCCAGCCGCCACATGCAAAGCTGCGCGCCGCTCCGAGCCGGCCTCGGTCAACGAGAGAACGCCGTTCGAAAACCGAAACAGCGCCAGCACATTTCTAGGGACCGACTTGGGCGCGGTGTTGCGCCAGTGCAGGCGGCCGGCGATCATCAGATGCAGCACCAGCCACAATTCGCCCTCGAGACCGATCGCGATGCGTTTGCCGAGGCGCCGCACCTCGCGCACTTCCCTGCCCTCGGCCAGATCGAGCGGCGGCGCGGTCGACCGCAGCAGAAACGGGTTGCGCACCAGCACGCGCTCCAGCCGCTGGCCCACCACGCGGTCCCGCAGGGCTTCGACGTACACCTCGACGTCCGGCAGTTCCGGCATGCGGCCTCAATCCCGATGGGCGGCGGCTTCCAGGTAGGTGGTGAAATCCTTGCCCGGCGGGGCAATCTCGAAGCGGATCTTGATCTTATCCTTGCCCACTGGCAGATAAGTCAGGCGATAGCGCATCCGGGCCGGCGGCGCATCGCTGAGAAAGGTCACGCCTCTTTCGGCGGCCGGCTGCACGACGTAGGAGATCACGTGGCCCTCGTTATCCCAGTACATGGCCCGCAGCTCGGCCGATTGTGCTTCGCGGTAGACAATCATGAGGTCATCGTGGCGGAAGGCAGGCTGGCCCGCGGTGGCGGGATACGTCGCGAAGTTTTTGCGCAGCAGGATCTTGCCCTGAAGGTCGGGCGTCAGGGTGAAGGCCCCGGACCCAACGCCTGGTTGGCCGCCGCCCTCGCCCGTCCACCGGCCCATCAGAAACTCGACCGGCCCCCAATCTGCCGCCGTCAGAGCGGCGGGCACAAGCAAGGCGGCAAGAACGGCGATATTTCGCATGCCGATACACTATCACGGGCCACAGCACTTCTGCGCGCGGGCTTCCGCTTTACAGATCCCGCCCTACAATGGTTGCTTGGCTCGCAGAAGATTTTTCGTGGATGCGGTGCGCGGCGGCGTGGCCGAACTGGGCGGCGATGGCGCCCGCCACCTGACGCGTGTGCTGCGCGTCGAGCCGGGCCAGCGCTATGAGATTTCCGACGGCCGCTCAGCGTGGCTGGCTGAGATCGTCGAGGCCCGCGGACCGCGTGTGGTGTTTCGCGCGATCGAGCCCGTGGAGACCCGCGAACTCGCGGTTCGCATCACGCTCTGCGCGGCGCTGATCAAGTTCGACCGCCTGGAATGGATGATCGAGAAGGCCACCGAGTTGGGCGTGGAGCGCTTCCAGCCAGTGGAAGCCGCCCGCAGTGAAAAAGGCCTGCTCGAAGCTTCGGCTAAACGCGCTGACCGCTGGAGGCGCATTGCGCGCGAAGCCGCCGAGCAGTCGCGCCGCTTGCGCGCGCCCGAAATCCTGCCTGCGCTGCGGCTGGAAGCCTGTCTGGCCGCCGGCGGGGACGCACGGTACCGGCTGGAAGAGGGCGCAGCGCCCGCGCTGGTGCGCCTGCTCGCCATGCCGGCCGAAGCGGGAGGCGAGGTGCGGCTGCTGGCAGGGCCCGAAGGGGGTTGGACCGGCGAAGAGCGCGACGCGGCGGCGCGCGCCGGCTGGTTGCCGGTATCGCTTGGCCCCCGGGTGCTGCGCGCGGAGACGGCGGCCATCGCGGCCGTGGCGGTGGTGGCCTCGGCGTTCGCCGCTTCCAGTCGGTACAATGAAACCAGGGAAGGGGACCTTTCCAAACGGCCTTTGCCAGGCTAGCGACCGGAGACCCGCCCGTTTCATCTATTCCCGAGGCAAACCCGAAGTGAAGTTCGATTACTGCGTGATCCTGGTCTTCTTTTGTGTCCAGTGGCGCATCTCGGCCTTGTGTCTGCGCGCCGGGCGTCGCCGGCTGAGCCAGCGCCGGCTGGCGCTGCTACGCGCAGGTGTGCTGGCTTTCGATGCCTTCATTGCCTTCGGTTACGCCTGCACCTTCTACGAAAAGGTCAGCCGGCTGGGAATACCCGGCTGGTTGGCGACTCCTCTGGGCGCCGTGGCGATGGCCTATATGCTGAGCGCAACCGGCGTGCTGGCTATTTATGAGCTAATCCGCCCCATCAGGCGCAAGCTTGGCGCGGATGCGGACCCCGCGCGGCGGCGCATCATCCAGGCCGGCGGGTCGGCGCTGATGGCCATGCCCCTGGCGGCGATCGGTTATGGTGCGTTCATCGAACGGCTCGACTTCCGTGTGCGCGAAGTGGATGTGCCGCTCGACCGGCTGGCCGGCGATCTGCATGGGCTGCGGATATTGCAGTTGAGCGACATTCATTTAAGCCCCTTCCTCAGCGAAACCGATCTGGCTCGGGTGATAGATGCAGCGCGCGAGTTGCGGCCCCACCTGACGGTGGTCACCGGCGATTTGATTTCCTCCCGCGGCGACCCGCTGGACGCCTGCATACGCCAACTGGCCCGGCTCAAAGCGGATTCGGGCGTGTTCGGCTGCATGGGCAACCATGAACGGTACGCGGGCGTGGAGGACTACACCGCATCCGCGGCGGCGCGGGTAGGTATCGAATTCCTGCGCCAGCGGTCGCGCCAGTTGCATTTTGGCGGTGCCGTCCTCAACCTGGCCGGCGTGGACTACCAGAAGGCGAGCGACCGTAAGCTGTACCTGAAAGGCGCCGAGCGGCTGGTGATGCCGGGTGCGGCGAACATCCTGCTATCGCACAACCCGGACGTCTTTCCGGTGGCTGCGCACCAGGGTTATCATCTGGTGATGGCAGGACACACGCACGGCGGCCAGGTCACGGTCGAAATCCTGGATCAGTCGATCAGCGCCGCCAACTTTTTCACGCCTTACGTCTACGGGTTGTACGGCGGCCCACGCGCCGCAGCTTATGTGACGCGGGGAATCGGCACCATCGCGATTCCGGCCCGCATCGGAGCCCCTCCCGAAATAGCCGTGCTGCGCTTGAGAAAGGCCTAACCCGGAGCCTAAGTGCGTTATCTGGTTCTGAGCGATCTTCATTCCAACTGGCAGGCCCTGGAGGCGGTGATTGCCGCCGCAGGCCATTATGACCGCGCTCTTTGCTGCGGCGACCTGGTCGGCTACGGCGCGGACCCCAACGCCGTAGTGTATTGGGTGCGCGCCCACTGCACGGCGGTCATTCGCGGCAATCACGACCGGGTGTGGAAGACGGACGAGAATCTGGGATGGTTCAACCCGGTGGCACGCCACGCCGCTCTGTGGACAGGGCAGGCCTTGACACCCGAGAACGCCGCCTACGTGACGGCGCTCGCCCGGGGGCCGCTGCTGGTGGATGGTTTTCAAGTATCGCACGGCACACCCTACGACGAGGACGAATACATGGTGTCCGCGGAGGACGCCACGCTGGCGTTCGAGTACCTGGAAACGCGCCTCGCCTTCTTCGGCCACACCCATATCCAGGGCGGCTTCGTGTGGAACCACGGCCGCGTGGAGACGATCGCGCCTTTTTGCCGGGGAGCCCGCCCGGACGTGCTGGGGGTTGATGGGGACTGCGGCTACCTGGTGAACCCCGGCTCAGTGGGCCAACCGCGCGATGGCGACCCGCGCGCCGCGTACCTGATCTACGATTCTGAAGCGGCTCAAGTGGAATACTATCGCGCCGCTTACGACGTCGAAACCGCGCAACGGCGCATTCGCGAGGCGGGCCTGCCGCCCATTCTCGCCGACCGCCTGTCTGAGGGCCGCTGAATCGGCGTTAGGGGCACGCCCGGCGCTGCGGTTGAATTCACTCTAACTAGCGCGGCTTCACGTCTCCGCAATCGGGGCCGAGATACTTGGTATTGACGGTGATGTTCATCTTCATGCCGCCCTGCTGAGTCATCTGCATGGTCACCTTGCCGGACTCCGGGCTGAGCGCTTCGAACGTCATCCTGCCGGTGATCTTGCCCCGATCCGAGGTGCATTCGACGTCAGCTTCCTGCTTGGTGGCCGAGGAACTGACCAGCTTGTACTGGCAGTTCTTCCGCTGCTGGGCGCCGAAATCGAGCGCGTGGCTCAGCGCCTCCTTGGTCAGGCAAGACTTGACGGTCATGGGCTGTCCGCCGCGGCCCACCATCATGGATTCCACTTGCGCCCGCCGGTCGGGCGGCACCTGCGACAGCATCGCGTCGGGCAACTGCATCTTCGTGGTCACCGTGGCTTCCCACAAACCGGGCTTCACCGCCAGCGGCGTGAAGTCGCCCGCCGCCGCAATCAGCGGCAACAGTAGTATTGCTCCTATCACAATCCCTTGTTTCATCGGTCCTCCGTCCGGTCCCGCGCAGGGACCGGTCACTCGAAGCATGGCACATGCAGGCGCAGCCGCGCAATCCGGCTGGTACCATTCCATCGCTCACCCGTTTTAGTGCATGGCGCCGCCGCGCGCCTGATAGCGAGGCTTTTTCATCGCCAGCAGCAGGGGCAGCATGAGCAGAAAAACTACCGCCATCGCCAGGAACGTATCCACGAATGAGACCATGGCGGCCTGCCGTTGGACCATGCCCCAGATGACACCGTAAGCACGCCGCAGGGCGTCGGCAGGGTCGCTTCCGTGCGCGACCATATTCGTTTGGATGCCACGCGCCATAGCGCGCACCTGCGGGTTGAGCGCGGTGACGTGGGCACCCAGCATTTGAGTGTGGAACTGCTGGCGCCGGAACAGGTAGGTGGTGGCACTGGCGATGCCGAAGCTGCCGCCCAGGTTGCGCATCAGGTTGAACACGCTGGTGGCGTTGCCCATCTCTTCGCGCGAGATGCGATCCATGGTGGCGGTAGTCAACGGCACAAACAGCATCGCCAGGGAAGCGCCCTGGATGAACTGCGGCCAGAAGATTTCCCAGTAACCGGCGTTCAGATTCAGCCGGCCCAGTGCGTAGAGGCTCCAGGAGGCAATGACGATGCCGACGGCCAGCACCTTGCGCGGGTCCAGGCGGGCCATCACAGTGCCGACCACGGGCATCATCAGGAACGACCCCAGCCCGCGGGGCGCCATGGCCACCCCGGCATCGAGCGCCGAGTACCCGAGCAACGTCTGCAGAAAAATCGGCAGCAACAGCAGGCTGCCGTATAGCACGAAACCGAGCACGGTCATCAGAAATACGCCGGCGGCATAAGTCCGTTCTTTGAATACGCGCAGACGCACCACCGGGTCGCGCGTCGAAAACTCGTGGGCCACGAAAATGGCCAGCGCCGCGATCACGACCGCGACCAGCGCGGTAATCCAGTGGGAAGCGAACCAGTCTGCCTCCTGCCCCTTATCGAGCACCACCTGCAGCGCGCCCACCCACACCGCCAGCAAACCGATGCCCCAGTAGTCGATTCCCAGGCCGCGGCGGCGAATGTAAGGCGGGTCGAAGATGAACAGCCGGGTCATGATGATGGACGTAAGACCCACCGGCAGATTAATGTAGAACACCCACCGCCAGCTCCAATTATCGGTCAGCCAGCCGCCGATCATGGGTCCCAGCATGGGTGCAACCACGATGCCGAGTCCCCAGAACGCCATCGCCTTGCCGCGATCGCGCGGCGGAAAAGCCTCCAGCATCACGGCCTGCGAAAGCGGCTGCAAAGCTCCACCCGTGGCCCCCTGCACCACGCGAAACACGATCAACACATTCAGCGACGGCGCCATGCCGCAAAGGACCGAAGCCGTTGTAAAGCCGAAGACGGCCGCCATCAGGACGCGCTTGCGCCCGAAGCGGCTCGCCAGCCACCCGGTCATGGGCAAGACCACCGCGTTGGCCACCAGATAGGAGGTCAACGCCCACGCCGCTTCGTCCACGCTCACCGAAAGGCTGCCCGCGATGTGCGGCAGCGACACGTTGACCACGGTCGTATCCAGCACCTCCATGAAGGTGGCGAACATGACCGCGACGGCTACAATCCAGGGATTGACGTGTGGAACCTGCGCGTTTTCAGGCGGCATCCGAACCTATACATATTTTGTAGCATGCGCCGGACGGCGCCCGCCTGCAGGAAAACTCCGGTCGATTGCAGGAAACTTCCGGTCTGAAAAGAGTTAAGCCGGGTGGCACTCGATCAGCGAAGAGGCCTCGGTTGGGATGATGCGGGTCAGCGCGAACCCGGTGGCTGTAAGCAGAGCGCGGAAATCGGCTTCGCTGCGTTCGCGCCCGCCGATCACGAGCATCAAAAGTTCCATCATACCGGCGGGACGGACCGAGGAATCCACCATACCTTCAATGAGAAGCAGCGTGCCATCCGCACGCATGGCCCGGCGAGTGTTGAGAAGGATTCTGGCAGCGTCGTCATCCGGCCAATCGTGAATCACTCCCTTGAGCAAGTAAGCGTCGGCGCCTTCGGGGACGGAATCGAAGAAACTGCCACCAGCGATTTCACAACGTGCTGCGACATCGCCCGTTAAAACCTCGGAAGCGCGCGCCACGACCTGTGGCAGATCGAATAGGACACCGTGGAGCTTCGGCGTGGCCGCAAGAATGTCGCGCAGCAGTGCACCCTCGCCGCCCCCCACGTCCACCAGTCGCGCGAAGCGCGAGAAATCGTAAGCTGCGAGCAGCGCAGGGGTGGTCCATGAGATGCCCTGGGTCATGGTGGCGTTGAAGACTGCGGCGTCCCCCGGATTGTTTGCGAGGTAATCGAAGAAGCGCTGCCCGAAGATTCGTTGGAAGGCAGGCTCGCCCGTGCGAACCGATTCGTAAAGCTCTCCAAGTGGGCGCCAAAGAAAAGACGCCGGCAAAAACAAAGCGGCATCGCGCTGCGAGCCGGGATGATCGGTGCGCAGGACTTCTGTGAGTGGGGTGTTGCCGAAACCGCCATCCGGCGTTGGCGTGAAAGCTCCCAGAGTGCTCAGTGCGCGCAATAGACGTTCGAGTGAGGCTGGGTGCGCGCCGCAGGCCGGGGCAAGTTCGGCGACGGTCTTGGGGCCGGAAGCCAGCAGGTCCGGGATGCGCAGCTTCGCAGCGACATAGATTGCCTGCGAGGCGATGATACCGGGCCAGATGTATTCCATCGGGTTGTTCGGCATACCGGCGTTCACCTCCCACCAACGCGCGAGAATGCGCAGTCTTCTTTCTGGTCCGTGATTATATCGCCTCCTTTTGCGGCGAGGGAGTGCTGCCGATAGCTGTTACAATGGGGTCGGATTATCGTACCGCACGCCGGATTCGCGCGCAGTTCGCTGATCCGCATGAATTAAAGAGAGAAACGGTAGGCCTATCATGCGCACGATCCATCTGCTGGTTGCCGCTGCCGCGCTGCTCACGCTGGTCTCTTGCAGCCGGGATCCCAATGTCGTGAAGCGCCGGTACCTGGAGAGTGGCAACCGGTACTTCGACAGGGGCAAGTACAAGGAAGCCGCCATCATGTATGCCGATGCGTTGCAGAAGGATCGCTTGTGGGGACCGGCACACTACAAGCTGGGGCTCACCTGGATCAAGACCGGCAACCTGGGCGGCGCCCTGAACGAGCTCCACCGCGCCATCGAGCGCCTGCCCAAGGATTCCCCGGACCGCCTGGATGCGACCGTCAAGATATGTGAAATCTATCTGGCGGCGGAACGGACCCGCGACAATGCGGCCATGATGGCGGAAACCGAGGGATACATCAAGGACCTGCTGGCGCGCAACCCAAATTCTTTCGATGGGCACCGGCTCAATGGCGATTACGATTTCGTGCGCGCGCAACAGGCCATCACCACGGGCCGCAAGGACGAGGGCGCCAGCCTGCTGGACGGCGCTCAGGCTGAGTACGAGAAGGCCAATTCCATCAAACCTGGCGACACCGGCGTTTCCATGCAGATGGCGCGGGTAGCGGCCGAGAAGGGCAAGTTTGACGAGGCTGAAAGGATCTACAGGCAGGTGATCGGCAAGGACAAAGCTTATCGGCCCGCGTACACCGAGCTCTACCGTTTGCAAGTGCTGGCGGAAAAGAATCTGGATGCCGGCGAGCAGACTCTGAAGCTCGGGTTCCAGAATAATCCCAAGGCATATAGTTTCCTGACCTCGCTGGCGGTGCAATACAGCTATCAGGGCCGCCGGGACGACATGCTCAAGGTGCTGCAGCAGATCAAGTCCCTGAAGGATTTCCCGGACGGATACCTGGTGGTAGGCGACTTTTACCGGCGCCTGGGAGACGCCGATGCGGCGATCAAAGAGTATCGCGAGGGACAGTCGCAGGATCCCAAGCGGAAGCTGCTGTACCTGAAGCGTGTGGTGGAAACACTGATGGCTCGCGGCAGGGGGGCTGAGGCCGAGCAAATCAACCGCCAGATTTTGAAGGACAACCCGCAGGACAGTTTCGCCAAGGAAATCGAGGGCAGCCTGCTGCTGGAACGCGGCGATCTCGCCACCGCCATGGTGGATCTGCAGGGAGCGGTCACGGCCGATCCCCATAACCCGGTGAATCATTACCGGCTGGGCCTGGCGCACAAGGCGCGCGCGGTGGCCGATCGCGCCGTGGCCGCGGGCGAGTTGGAACAGGCCCGCCAGGAATTCGAAACAGCACTGACAATCCGTCCGGACTTCATTCAGGCCCGGCTGGAACTGGCCCGGCTGGAAATCGCCAAGGGAGATTACGAGGCCGCGCTGAAAACGGCCCAGCAGGCGCTGGCGGTCGACCGGTCAAACCTGCCCGCCCAGATTATCGAATCGGCCGCGCTGCTGGCGCAGAATAAGACCAATGATGCGCGGCAACTGCTGGAGAACCTGCGCGCCAAGACCCCCGATTCGCCGGACGTGATGTTTCAATTGGGAAAAGTGAGCCTGGTTGAAAAGAAATACAAAGAAGCCGATGAAGACTTCCGGCATACTTACGACCTGAAGCCGGCCGATATCCGCGGGATGACCGGGTTGGTGGAAAGCGACCTGGAGCAGAATAAGCCAGACGCGGCCATCCAGACGCTCAAAGCGGAACTCGCCAAGAACCCCGAACGCAGCGACATGAAGCTGTTGCTGGCCGACGTGGAAGTGAAAATCGGCAGGTTGGATGACGCCATCGCCGACTACCAGTCGATTCTGGGCACGCTGGGCAAGAACTCTAAGGCGCGCGCTCGAGTCTATATTCGGCTCGGCGAAGCGTACCGCCGCAAGGGAGATGCCGGCGACGCCGTCCAGGCCTTCCAAAAAGCGCGTGAGATTCTTCCCGACGACGAGCTGGTACTGAGTTCGCTGGCGCTGGTTCTCGATGCCGCGCAGCGCTGGAGCGAGGCCATGCAGGTCTACAACGCGGCCATCAAGCTGGCGCCCAACGACGCTGTCAGTCTGAACAACGATGCGTTTCTCATTGCGGAACATGGCGGCGACCTGGATCAGGCTCTCACCATGGCGCAGCACGCCACGCAGTTGCTGCCCGACTACGCCGAAGTGGCCGACACGCTGGGCTGGATCTACCTGAAGAAAAACTTGAGCGATCAGGCAATTGAAATCTTTAAGCGAAACGTAGCCCGGCAGCCGAACTCTTCCACCTACCGCTATCACCTCGGCATGGCGTGGTACCAAAAGGGCGACAAGACCCAGGCACGCCAGTCGCTTGACGAAGCCATGAAGTACAATCCCTCGGCGGTCGAGAAACAAAAGATACAGGAACTGCTGTCCAAGCTCTGACGGCTGGCTCTACACCGCCAGTTTCGCCAACTCGTCCAGGCTCAAGCGGCCGGTATAGACGGCCATGCCTACGGCCGCATTTACGTTCATGGCGAGCAGGGCGCGCACTTCTTCCAACGTGGTGATGCCGCCGGCGGCGGTGAGTTCGAGCGTCGTGCTTTCGCGCAGACGGCGAAACCACGCGAGATCGGTGCCCTGCATCATGCCTTCCCGGTCGACCCAAGTGGCCAGGAACCCGCCGCAGTAGGGTTCGAGCAGGCTCAGCATGCGCTCGGCGGTGAAGCCGGTAGCCTGCTGCCAGCCTTTGACCACGATCTGGCCACCTCTCGAATCGGCCGCGATCAGCAGCCGGTCGCGGCCGATGGCGCGGCCGAGTTCGGTCAGAAAGGCCTCGTCGATTCCTTGCGGGGTGAATGCCGCGGTGCCCACGATCACCTTGTGCGCACCCTGTTCGACCAGCGCCCGCGCGCGTTCCACGGTGCGCACACCACCGCCCACACGCGTCACCGCCTGCGCGGCCAGCATGCGCACCAGTTCCTGATTGGAGCCGCGGCCCATGGCGGCGTCCAGATCGATCACCTGGATTTCCGGAAAGGCGGCGAAACGGCGCAGCATCTCTTCCGGCGAATCGGCCTCAAGCGCCTTCTCGCGGCCCTGCACCAGTTGCACCACCTTGCCGCCCATCAGATCGATGCAAGGAAAAATCATCCGCTCATCCTGACTGGAATGCCGTGCCGGTCGAGCTCTTCCTTCAACTGGTTTACGGTATAAGTCCCGTAGTGGAAGATAGAGGCAGCCAGTGCCGCGTCGGCGCAGCCCTCCGTCAGCACGCGCACAAAATGTTCCGGCTTGCCGGCGCCGCCGGAAGCGATGATGGGAATGCGCGTGGCGGAGGAAACGGTGCGAGTCAGCTCGCAATCGAAGCCACCCTGTACACCATCGGTATCCATGGAGGTGAGCAGGATTTCTCCCGCGCCCAGGGCTTCGCCGCGCGCCGCCCATTCGATGGCGCCGAGGCCTTCATCGTCGCGGCCGCCGCGAGTGAATACGTGCCATTCTCCGGGCGCATGGCGGCGGGCGTCGATCGCCAGCACCACGGCCTGCGCGCCGAATTCGCGGCTCAATTCGGTAATCAGCCCTGGCCGCCGCACTGCAGCCGTGTTGACGGAGACTTTATCGGCGCCGGCCATGAGGATGCCGCGCGCATCCGCCACGGAGCGGATGCCGCCGCCTACCGCCAGCGGGATAAACACCTTGCGCGCGGTGCGCTCGACCACGCCCGTCATGATTTCGCGCGCATCGCTGGAGGCCGTGATATCGAGAAACACCAGTTCATCGGCGCCATCGCGGTTATACCTTCCGGCAAGTTCCACCGGGTCGCCGGCATCGCGCAGGTTGACGAAATTGACGCCCTTCACCACGCGGCCGCCGGTGACGTCAAGACAGGGAATGATTCGTTTCGCCAGCATGAATAATCTACTCCGTCCGCCTTGGTGTGGCGGCTCGCGGGTTCTAAATGGGGCAGCCTGGTACGCTGCGCGTCCATTGGCAATCGACGCGCGCGATGGTTAACAACCACCGCGCAGGATGGCATCCTGCCCCACAGACCGCACGCGCGCCGGCCACGTCGGCATGGCAACGGCCCTTCCTCACATCTCCTCTTTACATCTCCACAAAATTCCGCACAATCTTCAATCCCACCGGCCCGGACTTCTCCGGATGAAATTGCACGCCAAATACGCTGTCCGCCTCCAGCACCGCGGTGTATGGCGCGGCGTAGGTGCAGATCGCCGCTGCGCGCCGGTCAACCGGCACGTAATAGCTGTGCGCGAAATACACGAACGGCCGGCCGGGCAGATCCCGCACCAGCTTCGAATCCGGCTTCACTTCCAGCTCATTCCAGCCCATGTGCGGCACGCGCGCATCGTTCGGGAAGCGGCGCACCACGCCCGCAAACAATCCCAGGCCGCGCACTTCCGGCGCTTCTTCGCTGGCTTCAAACAGCGCCTGCAAGCCGAGACAGATTCCCAAAAACGGCACGCCGGCTCGAATGCGCTCCACCAGTGCCGCGCGCACGTCCAACTCGTCCAGCGCCCTCATCATCTGGCCAAAGTGGCCCACGCCGGGCAGCAGTATTTTATTCGCCTGCCGCAGGCCCTGGCTGTCCCTCACCAGCACGTAAGCACAGCCCAACTCGGCCAGCGTGTTCTCGACCGACCGCAAGTTGCCGGCTCCGTAATCGAAGATCGTGATCATGAGATATCCGTCGTGGCGCGGGCAACCATGCCTGCTGTGTCGGCAGTCGTGCCGGCATTTCTTGAAGTTCGCTGAGCGAAGAAACGCCGAGACGACTCTCGACGCTGCACGCAGGACTGCGCGCGCCACGGCCGCGGCTTCATAGCAACCCCTTGGTGGATGGCAACTGCCCTTTCAAACGCGCATCTTTGGAGCAAGCATACTGCATGGCCCGGGCCCAGCATTTGAAAATCGCCTCGACTTTGTGGTGGCTCGACCGGCCATACATCACCTTGGCGTGCAGATTCGCTCCGGCGTGATTGACGAAGCCACCGAAGAAATCCTCCAGCAATTCGGCCTGCAAGTCTCCCACCAGCCGCACCCGCACCAGGTCTTTGTAGACCAGAGCCGGCCGCCCACCCAGATCCACCGCTACCACCGCCAGGGTTTCATCCATCGGCAGCACAAAGTAGCCGGCGCGATTGATGCCTCTGCGGTCGCCCAGCGCGCGCGCGAAAAGCTGGCCGAGCACGATCCCCACGTCTTCCACCGTGTGGTGCTGGTCGACATCCAGATCGCCCTCGGCGTGGACCTTCAGGTCAAAGCCACCGTGCTTCGAGAACAGCTCCAACATGTGATCGAGAAAGCGGATGCCGGTCGATATTTCATAGCGGCCGCCGCCTTCGATCTTCAACCGGCCCGCGATGCGCGTTTCCTTCGTGTCGCGGCGAATGGCGGCCTGTCTCATGCTGCGAATACCTCTTCCAGATAGTTGATGTCGTCGATAATGGCGTACGCGCCCTGCTCCTGAAACAGAAACACGAGGTCGACGTAGAGGGGATTAGCGGGCGACGCAATCCCGATGAAGTCCGCGCCAGCCGCGCGCGCGCACCGCGCGTCATCCAGCGTATCGCCTACGTAGTAGGCTTTGGCGCCAGGATTCCGCTCGATGATTTGCAGCAGGCCCGCCGGATCCGGCTTATGGCGCTCGACTTCATCCATGCCGACGATGGGGGAAAACTCAAGCTGGGGCGCGAACCGTTGTAGCGTGAGTTCGGCTTCCCACTTCGGCCGTCCGGTGAAAAGCGCGAAGCTGAAGCTCCGGTTGAGTTTTTCAAGCGTTGCGGGCCGCGCCACCCACTGCTCGCGCAACATCAGGCCATCGGTTCCGTTGCCATGAAAAATGGACTGGAAATGCGTCTTCACTTCTTCAAATGCCGCATCGATGCCGGCTGCGGCGACGATGTGATGGGATAGTTTCCAATCGTCGTTCCAGCCCCCCTGGTTCTTGTACTGCTGAATTTCGGCGGGCGCGAGCCGGCGGCCGGTGAAATGCTCCACCGTGCGCGCGATGGTTTCGCGGTAGGATTCCGTCACGTCCACCAGCACGCCGTCCATGTCGAAAATCAGGATCGGTCGACTCATCGTTGCCAGATCTTTTCGAGCGCCTCGAGCAAACGCCGCGTCTGTTCGCGCGTGCCCACGGTGATGCGGACGCAGCCGGGCGCCTCATAGCTGCGGTCGCGCACCAGGATAGCCTGCGCGCCCAGCGCGTCGCGCACCTCCAGCGCTCGCGCGCCAAAATTCCCCAACACGAAATTTGCCGAGCTGGGAACGTAGCGGATTCCCAGCTTTTCGAAGCCGTAGCACAGCAACTCGCGCGCGGCCAGAACTTCGGCCACGTAAGTGCGGATATAGTCCGCGTCCGCCACCGCCGCCCGCGCCGCGGTTACTGCCAGTGAATTCACGCTGTAAGGCGACTGGGCTTTGTGCAGGAAGCCGATGTTGGCCTGATGCGAAAACAGGCATCCCAGCCGCATGCCCGCCATACCGAACACCTTGGAAAAGGTGCGGCTGACGAACAGGTTGGGGACGCGCTCGATTTCGCCGATCGCCGTCACTCCGCTGAACTCGTAGTATGCTTCATCGACCAGAACCGCGGCCTTGCGTGCGCGGTGCAAGATACGCTCGATTCCCAGCAGTGAAACGCCGGTTCCCGTCGGGTTGTTGGGATTGGCCAGTACGATGGCCCGCGTCTGGGTCGTGATTGCATCGAGCAGCGCGTCAAGCGGAAACTCCATCCCCGGCGGTGGATACTCGACTTCGCGAATCCGCGCACCCGCCACTTCCGCGTAGAAGCGGTACATGGCGTACGCCGGCTTCAGCAGCAGCACTTCCTGGCTGTCGTCCACATAGGTATTGATGAAGACCTGGATCGCCTCATCGGTGCCGTTGGTAAAAACGAACTGCTCCGGACGCACGCCGAAGTAGCTCGAAATAGTCTGTTTGGCCTCGCCGTACTCGGGATACACGGCCAGCGCCGCCGCATCCAGCGCGCCACCCAGCGCTGCAATCACGCGCGGCGAGCAACCCACGGTGTTTTCGTTGAAGTCCAGGCGCAGCTTGCCGGCGCGCCCCGCGGTGGGTGGCGAATAGGGCGCCATGGCAACCACCGCCGGCCGCGGCTGGATGGCGCCTCTGGGCAGCTTGGGCGGCCTACCGGGCACTGGTCCGCACCTCCACCGATCGGGCGTGGGCTTCCAGCCCCTCGGCGCGCGCCAAGGTGACGATCGCCGCGGCCTATCGCGGCTGACGCCGGCCATCGCCACGCTGGCGCGCGCCGAGGGCCTGGAAGCGCACGCGCGCTCGGTGGAGGTGCGGACCAGTGCCCGTAGGCCGCCCAAGCTCCCAAAGGCGCCATCCAGCCCCGCCCGGCGGTGGTCGCCATGGCGCCCTATTCGCCGCCCACCGCCGGGCGCGCCGGCAAGCTGCGCCTCGATTTCAACGAGAACACCGTGGGCTGCTCGCCGCGCGTCATCGCCGCGCTGGGCGGCGCCTGGATGCGGCGGCCTGGCGGTCTATCCCGAATACGGCGAGGCCAAGCAGGCCATCGCGGGCTACTTCCGCGTGCGCCCGAGCAGTTCGTCTTCACCAACGGCACCGACGAAGCCATCCAGGTCTTCGTCAACACCTATGTGGACGACGGGCAGGAAGTGCTGCTGCTGAAGCCCTCCTACGCCATGTACCGCTTCTACGCCGAGGTGGCGGGCGCGCAGATCCGCGAGGTCGCATACCCGCCGCCGGGCATGGAATTTCCGCTGGAGCAGGTGCTCGACGCCATCACGCCCGAGACGCGCGCCGTGCTGCTGGCCAATCCCAACAACCCCACCGGCACGGGCGTTTCGCTGCTGGGCATCGAGCGCATCCTGCACCGCGCGCGCAAGGCCGCGGTGCTGGTGGACGAGGCCTACTACGAGTTCTCCGGCGTCACCGCGCTGGCCGAAATCGAGCGCGTCCCCAACCTGTTCGTCTGCCGCACGTTTTCGAAGGTGTTCGGCATGGCGGCCATGCGGCTGGGCTGCCTGTTCTCGCACCAGGCCAACATCGCGTTCCTGCACAAGGCGCAATCGCCTTACAGCGTGAACTCGCTGGCGGTGCTGGCGGCGCAGGCCGCGGTGGAGGACACGGCCTATATCGAGACTACGTGGCCGAGGTGCTGGCGGCGCGCGAGCTGCTGTGCGTGGGCCTGGAAAAGCTGGGCATCCGCTACGTGCCCAGCTCCGCCAATTTCGTGCTGGGCAGGTTCGGCGAGCGCGCCATCGAGGTGCGCGACGCGCTGCGCGGGCAGGCCATCCTGGTGCGCGACCGCAGCTACGAAGCGCCCGGCTGCGTGCGCATCACCGTGGGCACGCGCGAGCAGACGCGCCGCCTGCTGGCGGCGCTGGAGGAGATCTGGAAACGATGAGCCGGCCGATTCTGGTCTTCGACATGGATGGCGTGCTGGTGGACGTCACCGAATCCTACCGCGAAACCATCGCGCGCACCGTGGCGCATTTCACCGGCCGCCGGCATCGCCCACGCCGAGATCCAGGATTACAAGAACCAGGGCGGCTGGAACGACGATTGGAAGCTCTCCCACCACATCATCGCCGCGCCGGCGTGGATGCGCCCTTCGAAGAAGTGAAGGCGCATTTCCAGAGCATTTTTCCTGGCAACGGCGCCGACGGCCTGATCCTGCGCGAGCGCTGGGTGGCGCGCCCGGCGTGCTGGAAAAGCTCAGCCGGAGCTTCCGCTTCGCCATCTTCACCGGCCGGCCGCAGCGGGAAGCCGAGCTCACCCTGCGCCGCTTCGCGCCGCAGCTGGTCTTCGACCCCATCGTCGGCATGGACGACGTGCGAGCCACAAGCCGGCGCCCGATGGCCTGCTGCATCTCGAGCGGAACCCGGCGCCACAAGCCTGTTCTACATCGGCGACACGGTGGACGACGCGCGCGTGCGCGCGCGCCGCCGGCGTGCCGTTCATCGGCATCGCGGCGCCCTCGAATCCCGCTCTATCTCGACCTGGTCTTCCTGTTCCAGGAGGAGGGCGCGTACGCCATCGTCGACGACATCAATTATCTGGAAGAGGTGTTCGCAGCATGAGACACGCCGCCATCCGCCGCGATACCAAGGAAACGCGCATCGCCGGCCGTCTGAAGATCGAAGGCCGCGGCCGGTACGAGATCTCCACCGGCATCCGCTTCCTCGACCACATGCTGGAGCTGTTCGCCAAGCACGGCGGCTTCGACCTGAAGCTGCGCGCCGAGGGCGATCTGGACGTGGACCAGCACCACACCGTGGAAGACGTGGGCATCGTGCTGGGCCAGTTGTTCGCGCAGGCGCTGGGCGACCGCAAGGGCATCAACCGCGCCGGCTACTTCGTGCTGCCCATGGATGAGACGCTGGCCGTGGTGGCGCTCGATCTGGGCGGCCGGCCGGCGCTGGTCTACAAGGACCTGGTGAAGGTGCGGCTGGTGGGCGACCTGCAAACCGAGCTGGTGGAGGATTTCTTCGGCGGCTTCGTCAACCACGCCGGCGCCAACCTGCACGCCAAGGTGCTCTACGGCCGCTCGAGCCACCACAAGATCGAGGCGATTTTCAAGTGCTTCGCGCGCGCCATGAAGTACGCCTGCTCGAAGGACGCGCGGCTCGAAGGACCAGCTGCCGTCCACCAAGGGGCTGCTATGATCGCGATCTTCGATTACGGCGCCGGCAACCTGCGGTCGGTGGAGAACACGCTGGCGGAGCTCGGCTGCGAGTACGCCTGGTGCGCGATGCCGCGGGCCTGCGGCAGGCGGCCAAGATCATGCTGCCGGGCGTGGGCCATTTCGGGCAGATGATGCGCGCGCTCGATGAGCTGGACGTGCGCGCAGGCGTTGGTCGAACGCATCCGCGCCGGCGTGCCGTTTCTGGGCATCTGCCTGGGCTTGCAGGCGCTGTTCGAAGCCAGCGAAGAGGCGCCGGAAGCGCGCGGGCTGGGCTTTTCCGGGCGCGGTGCGGCGCTTTCCCGCCGGCGCGCGCGTGCCGCACATGGGCTGGAACGAGCTGGAAGTCGCGCCGCGATTCGCAGCTGCTGCGCGACCTGCCCGGCGCGCCCGTTCGTCTATTTCGCGCACAGCTACTACGTGCCGGAGAACGCGCGCGCCGCGGCCACCTGCACCTACGAGGCTGCCCTACACGGCGGCGCTGGAAGCGGCAACGTCTTCGGCGTGCAGTTCCACCCCGAGAAATCCGGGCCGGTGGGGCTGCGGATCGTGCGGAATTTCCTGGAGATGTGAATGCTGGCCAAACGCATCATTCCCTGTCTCGACGTCACCGGCGGGCGCGTGGTCAAGGGCGTCCACTTCGTCAACCTGCGCGATGCGGGCGACCCGGTGGAACTGGCCGACCGCTACAACCGCGACGGCGCCGACGAGCTGGTCTTCCTCGATATCACCGCCTCCAGCGACGCCCGCGAGATCATGGCGGACGTGGTGGCGCGCACCGCGCGCAAGGTCTTCATCCCGCTGGCCGTGGGCGGCGGCATCCGCTCGGTGGCGGATGCGCGCCGCATCCTGCATGTCGGGCGCGGACAAGGTCTCGGTCAACACGGCCGCCGTGCGCCGGCCCGAGCTGATCACCGAGCTGAGCCGCGAGTTCGGCGCGCAGGCCGTGGTGCTGGCCATCGACGCGCGGCGCCACGGCGCCCGGCGGATGGCACGTCTACACGCGCGGCGGCCGCGACGACGAAGGCATCGACGCCGTGGAATGGGCGGCGCGCGGCGAGGCGCTGGGCGCGGGCGAAATCCTGCTCACCTCCATGGATACCGATGGCGTGCAGGACGGCTTCGATTGCGCGCTCACCCGCGCCGTTCGCGCGCCACGCACATTCCCGTGATCGCCAGCGGCGGCGCCGGCAAGCCGGAGCATTTCGTGCGCGTGCTGACCGAAGGCTGCGCCGATGCCGCGCTGGCGGCCTCCATCTTCCACTACGGCACCTACACCGTGAACCAGTTGAAGGAAGAGCTGGACCGGCGCGGCATTCCGGTGCAGGATGAGCGGATGATCTTCCCGTGCATCGACCTGATGGACGGCAAGGTGGTGCAGTTGGTGCAGGGCCGCGAGAAGGCGCTGGAGGCCGATTCGCCCGAAGAGATGCTGCGCAGGTTCGCCGCCTTTCCGGAAATCCAGGTGATCGATCTGGATGCCGCCATGGGCCGCGGCTCGAACGACGAACTGGTGCGCATGCTGGCCTCGAAAGCCGTGACGCGCGTGGGCGGCGGCGTGCGCACCGTGGAGCGCGCGCGGGCGCTGGTGGAGCAGGGCGCGCGCAAGGTGATCGTGGGCACCGCGGCCTTCACCCCGCAAGGAATCGACGAGGCGTTTCTGACGCGCTCGGCCGCGCCATCGGCCGCGAGCGGCTGCTGATCGCGCTCGATTCCAAAGGCGGCCGCATCGTGGTGAAGGGCTGGCAGGAAGCCACCGGCTTCACCGCCGAAGAAGTGCTGCGCCCGCTCGAACCCTACTGCTCCGGCTTCCTGTGCACCTACGTGGATAAGGAAGGCATGATGCAGGGCACCGACCTCGACTGGTTCCGCCGCCTGCGCGCGGCCACCACGCTGGAACTGACCGCCGCCGGCGGCATCACCACCCTGGACGAAGTCCGCGCGCTGCTCGCCATGAACATGCACGCGGCCCTGGGCATGGCGATTTACACCGGCCGCTTGAGCCTGGACGAACTGGCGAAACTGGCCGCGTAGCGGCTGTCTTCAGAGCTTCGCCATTAGTTCCTGTATTTTTTGTTTCTCGACCGGCGAAGGATTATACTTCATGGCCTCGACCAGCGCCTGGTGGGCCTGGGCCTTGTCGCCTTTTTGGTACCACGCCATGCCCAGGTGATAGCGATAAGTGGAAGAGTTCGGCTGCTGCGCCACGTTCCTCTTAAGACCTCAATTGCCTGATCGCTCAAGTTTTTCTTCAGGTAGATCCAGCCCAGCTTATCGGCCACTTCTGCGTAGTCGGGCAGCAATTGTGTTGCGCGCGCCGCCCTGGCAAGAGCCTGATCCAGGTCGCCGCCATGTTCAGCGATGAGAAACGCGTCGTTATTGAGACTGACGCCGTCATTGGGCGCCAGCTTGATGGCGGCGTCGTATACTTTTATCGCCTCGCTCCAGCGCTGCGCGGAATCGAGCACCAGCGCCAGCTAACTCAGCACCTTCACGTCGTCGGGAAGAAGCTCTCGCGCGCCTTCTGGAAGGCCTGGATGGCGTCGGCAGGATCTCCCTTGCGGCGGTACGCTTCGCCGAGCCGAACATAGATTCGGGCCCGGGCCTTGGAGTTCTTACCCAGCTTGTCCACGATTGACTCGTAGTCGGCGATGGCGTCATCCAAATTGCCGATCTCTACTTCCACGTCAGCCAACAACAGCTTGATTTCGCTGCGCTCGGGATTCTTGGCGAGTTCCGCCTTGAGCGTTTGGATGGCGGCGTCCGGCTTGTTCTGGAGCAGGTCGCTTTCCACCAGCCCGGTCATCCCGCGGATGTTGGCTGGATTCAGGTCGTAGGTGCGCCGGAAGTCTTGATCGGCTTCCTTGTACTTCTGTTCGACCAGGTTCAGCCGTCCCAATTGAAAGACCACGTCCGGGGAATCGGGGGTCTTGGAGCGCAGGTTTTCCAGCAGTTGCCGCGCCTCATCGGTCTTTTTTTGCGCCAGCAGAGCGGCCGATTCGATGATCTGCGCAGGCAGGTTCGAACGGTCAACCGCCAGCGCCTGCTGCGCCGTTTTCAGCGCGGCCTCGTAATCGCCCTTGGCGATTTCCAGCCGCGCCAATTCCAAACGGGCTTGGATGAAATCGGGACGAATTGCCAGCGCGCTTTCGAATTCCTGCCGGGCCTGTTCCACCTCACCGGCGGCGACGGCGCGGTCAGCCACCGCGCGCGCCTTGTGCGCCAGGCCCAGCCGGTAATGGTTCACCGGGTTGTGCGGGTCGGCCGTGACGGCTGCCTGCAAATCCACCATGGCGGTGGCGAGATCGCCGCGATCCAGCAGCAGGCTGCCTTCGATTTCCTTGGCGAAACTGTCTTGGGGGTTGTCCTTCAAAAGCTGGCGGTTGATTTCTTCGGCTTCGGACCCTCTCCCGCGCGCCATCAGAGCTTCCACGACGCGCTTCAGGTACACCGTTTTCCGCTTGGGATCCTGCGCCTGGCCCTGGCGATACTCTTTAATCGCCGCATCGGTGTCTCCCAGCCGCCGATAAAAGTCGCCTACC
>CAVXJY010000157.1:0-56814 GCA_963761855.1 Bryobacterales bacterium
ATCACGCCGGCGGCAAGGAGCCAGGAGTCTCCACGCGATGCCTTGGCTGAGCGAATTGAAGCGTGCAATCCATAAGTTAGGCGAACCGCAGGTACAGCGGCCTGACCGATGGCCCGTAACCGGGCTCACGGCCCTCTATGGGGTTGATGTTCCCTCCACGCCTGCCTCCATCAAAAACATCAGTTCCGGCGGCATCTTCCTGGGCATTCAAGAGCCCCTCCCAATTGACCAACTCCTCACCCTCCAACTCCAGATGGAAGGCGCCCCTGAGTTGATCTCGGAGTTGCGGATTACCCTTCAAGCCACGGTCGTCCGTCAGGACGAGTTCGGCGTCGGGCTCAAGTTTGTTCCGCCCCCGGGCCTCGACGCGGCCCTCTGGGAGGTCCTCATCCGCGGCACCGTGGTTCTCACCGATCGCGAGCAGGTCGTCCATGTCTTCTCGACCCTCCGCACGGTCCTTTTCCTTTGCCGACTTTGTCCGTCCGGGGCAGAGGAAGCCATCCTGCTGCTGGACAGTCGTCTCGACAAGAACCGCACCGATGCGCTCTTTAAGATCGCACGCGCCGTCGAAAATCTGCTTGCCGCCGAACCCGATGGCGGCCGCTTGCGCGCCCATCCTGCGCTGGTGGCAAACCTCCTCCGCGATGGCTCCTGGGCTCCTGACGAACTGACCATGCATCATCGCCAGCTTCTCCGACGCCGTATATTCGCCTTCGGCGTGGATGATTTTGGCGCGGCGCTCGCGCTCCGCCTCGGCCTGCCGCGCGATGGCGCGGATCATCTGCTCGGCCAGGTCCACCTGCTTGACTTCCACCATGGTGACCTTCACGCCCCAGGTGGAGGTGTGCTGATCGAGGATCGATTGCAGCCGCACGTTGAGTTTTTCGCGCTGGCTGAGCAGTTCGTCCAGCTCCACTTCGCCCAGCACGCTGCGCAGCGTGGTCTGCGCCAGCTGCGAGGTGGCGTAGAGGAAATTGGAAACCTCCACTACCGCCAGGCTCGGATCGAGCACGCGGAAGTACATCACCGCGTTCACCTTCACGGTGACGTTGTCGCGCGTCACCACGTCCTGCGCCGGCACCTCCAGCGTGTCGATGCGCAGCGAAACGCGTACGATGCGGTCGAGCGGCGCAAACACCAGCACCAGTCCGGGCCCTTTGGGCTGCGCCAGCAGCCGCCCCAGCCGGAAGATAACGCCGCGCTCGTACTCGCGCAGGATCTTAATGGAGCTCAGCAGGTAAAGCACAATCAGGATAATCGCAATCGTCGACACATCGAATCATGTTCAGTCTCCAGTCCCATCGGTAAGCGGCTCTACGGTAAGCGTCAACTGCCGGATCGCGGTGACCCGCACCCGCGCTCCGGCAGGCAGGTTCTCGCGCGCGACCGCGTCCCAGTATTCTCCATGGACGAACACTTTGCCGCCCGGCGACAGGTCGGTCACGGCGGAACCGGTTTCACCGATCATTCCTTGCTCTCCGGTCACCACCTTGTTGCGCCGCGCGCGCACGGCCAGCGACACCAGCGCCGCCGTGATGAGCGGAAAACGGGAGCGCCAACCCGATGGCGGTGCTCCAGTGGATGCGCATTTCGGGCAGCGGGCTATCGATCAGCATCACCGCGCCCAGCACCATCGAGACAGTGCCGCCCACCGCCAGCACGCCGTGCGCGGCGAACTTGGCTTCCAGCGCGAACAGCGTGAAAGACAACAGCAGCAAGGCCGCGCCCAGCCAGTTGATGGGCAGCACCGAGAGCGCCGAAAGCCCAAGCAATACCAGGATGGCTCCCACCACGCCGGGCGCGATCAGCCCAGGCGAAGTGAACTCGATGTAGATCGCCAGCGCTCCGATTACCAACAGGACCAGCGCAATGTTGGGATCGGCGATGGCGGAAATGATGCGTTGCCGCCAGGTCTCCTGGTAGACCTCGACTACGGCGCCGCGCAAATCGAGCGTCTGCGTGTGCCCGTCGAACCGCGTCACCGTGCGCCCATTGAGCGCCGCCAGCAGGGCCGGCGTATCCGCGGCGACGACGTCGATCAGGTGATTATCCAGTGCCTCTTTCTCCGTGAACGACTTGCTCTCGCGCACCGCGGTCTCCGCCAGCGCGCTGTTGCGCCCCCGTCTGGTGGTGATGCTGCGCATATACGCGGCAGCGTCGTTTTCCACTTTCTCTTTCATCACCGCGTCCATTTCGCCGACCATCAGCACCGGATGCGCCGCGCCGGTGTTGGTGCCCGGCGCCATGGCCGCCACATCGCCCGATTCAAGAATGAAGAAGCCCGCTGACGCCGCCCGGCCGCCGCTGGGCGCGACGTAGGTTACTACCGGAACCGGCGAGGAGACGATGTCTTCGATGGTCTCGCGCATGGCATCCATCAACCCGCCCGGCGTGTTCAGACGGATGATGACCAGCGCAGCGTTTTCCTGCCGCGCTTGCGCGATGGCGCTGGCTACAATCTCCGCCGTGATGGGATGCACCACCCCGTCCACGTCCGCCATCACCACCTTCGGTGCCGCCGCCCACGCCTGCGCGGCGAGTAGGGCCGAAACCGCGAGAATGATGCCTGCGCGCAATCTGCTTCCACTATACCTCCGGTGCTTCCTTCCTGCCTCCCCGCGCCCGCCGAGGCAGGCAACAGCGGCTGTGTGGGAAATGGTTGCGGCGGATGGCCGATTCTCACTCCCGCGGGTCAGCCCGGTCCAACTGGTGAATCAACGACTTACAGCGCTTCCAGGTGTCGGAGCGCACCTTGGTAATTGAATTGATAGAAACTTCCGATAGCGGTCTCTTGAAGGTTCGAGTAAAATAGAAAATAGTAGTTTTAACTCCTGGAAAAACATAATGCCTACAAAGCGTACCAAAGAAAACGATATCGCCATCCCCGCTGCATCCCCTAACGTGCGACGCAAATCCACTGCCACGCCTCATGCTAAACATGACCTGCAGAGGTCCACTGCCACTGCCGCGCCGGAAACCGAAACCGCCGTGGAAGTGGTTGCCTTTGAAACAACCGACGGGCCGGCCGAGAACGAAATCGCGGCGCTGGCTTACACTTACTGGGCAGAGCGCGGCTACCAGGGTGGTTCGCCCGAAGAAGACTGGTTGCGCGCCGAGCAGGAACTTCGAGCCAAAGTCTCCGCTTAGCTTCACTGGCCTTTTAATTCGAGTTGGGGCAAAAACGGTCAACTGCCGGCAGCCGATGAGAGGATTCGTGTCGCTGCCGCGGTCTGGGCTCGCCCTTACCTGTACTTTCGCAACACTGCCAGCAGGCGGCCTTGGATTTGCACGTCCCGCGCCGGCGCCAGAATCGGTTTCAGCGACGAATTCGCCGGCTGCAAGCGGATGATACCGCCCGGTTCGCGATAGAACCGCTTGAGCGTGGTTTCATTTCCGCCCACCAGCGCCACTACGATATCGCCGTCTCGCGCTTCCGGGATTCGCTCCAGCAGGATCAGATCCCCATCGCAGATATGATCCTCGATCATGGAATCGCCGCGAACCTCCAGGGCAAAGGTGCTGCCGTTGCCGGCGAAGTCGGCGAAATGCAACTCTTCCTTTTGTTCGACGGCTTCTACCGGCGTGCCCGCCGCGATGCGGCCCAGCAGGGGCACGCTCAACCGCGGGCGCTGCCGCTCCTGCAGGAACTTGGGCGCCAGTTCCAGTGAGCGGCTCTGGTTGAAGCCGCGTTTCAGGTAACCCTTATGTTCGAGCGCAGTGATGTGCTTGTGAACGGTTGCCAGCGAAGCCAGATGCAACCCGTGTGCGATCTCTTCGTAACTCGGGCAATACCCCTGCTCATCCCTGAAGTCGGCAATCAGATCGAGCAATTGCCGTTGCCGTTTGGTCAGCGCCATAGAAAGAATCTCGTGTCTATTATGGGCGAAGAAAAAGGGAAAAGCAACATCTTTGTCACACCTTCCTTGCAAGCGCGGCCGGCAATTGCAATTGGGCGCTCAATCGGGGAGACTCGAGGGAGCGGAGGTCAAACCTTGAAGCGCATTCTCTCTATGCCTCTGTTGGCGGCGGTGGCGACGGCTGGCGGTGGGCTGACGCCGCGCGGCGGACCGTCGGATTATCCTGCGCACGCGTACGTGGGACAACTGGCGGTTGCGGCAGCCGCGGTTCCCGCCGATCAAGCGAAAAAGATTCTCGGCGCCAGGATCGATCAGGCCGGGTATGTGGTGCTCGAAGTGGCGCTGTACCCGGAAGCGGGCAGCGAAGTCACCGTATCGATAAGCGACTTTGCGCTCCGCCTGGGCGCGGCCGGCAGCGTCATGCGCGCGGCCGAGGCAGACGTGGTCGCGAATGCCGCCATCCCCGATCCGGCGTTCAACGAACCCAAAACGCCCAGCAACGTGCACGTCACCACCGAAACCAACGTCGGGTATGAAGCCGGTGGATACGGCCGGCCCGGTGTTTACGCCGGCCAGGGAGTCGCCGTCAGTAACTACCCGGAAGCTCCAACCCCGCCGCCCAACACGGCGGTCAAGGATCGCGCGCGCGACCGGCTTGAGCAGGCGCTCACCGACAATCAATTGCCCACCGGCCGCATCACGAGACCAGTGGCGGGGTATCTCTACTTCCCCAAGCCCAAAGGCAACGCACGCAAAGACGGCTACCAGTTGTCGTGGCTCGGCGAAAACGGCCAGGCGAAGATGACGGTTCCGCCACCAAAGTAGAATTACTTGACAAAGTCAAGTAATCAGTGCAGAATGGCATCGAGGTGTTTCGATGCCATCGGCAGACCCTGCGCAGGTCGCCGCCGTGCGCCGCTTCAACCGCTTTTACACGCGGCAAATCGGTCTGCTGCGCAAGAGTTATCTGGGAAGCCCGTATTCGCTGACCGAAGCGCGCGTATTGTATGAGCTGGCGCAGCGCAAGGACGTGACCGCGGTCGAACTGGCGCGCGATCTGGATTTCGATGCGGGCTATCTGAGCCGCATCCTGGCGCGCTTTGAAAAACGCGGACTGCTGAGCCGGACGCCTTCTCTGTACGACCGGCGCCAGGCCGACCTGTCCCTCACCGCCAAGGGGCGCAAGGCGTTCGCTCCGCTGGACGGGCGCTCCGCCGGACAATCGGCCGCCATGCTGGATCCGTTGCGGCGGGAGGACCGGCCGCGGCTGATCGAGGCCATGCGCACCATCGAGACGCTGCTGGCGACGGAGGCAATGCCGCCGGCTGCTTACACTCTGCGCACGCACCAGCCAGGCGACATTGGCTGGATGATTCACCGGCATGGCGTCCTTTACGCGCAGGAATATGGGTGGGGGGCGCTGTTTGAGGCGCTGGTGGCCGAGGTCTGCGTGAAGTTTCTGCGCGAGTTCGATGCCGCCCGCGAGCGTTGCTGGATCGCCGAAAAAGACGGCGCGCGGGTGGGCTCCGTGATGCTGGTGAAGGCATCCTCCGAGACCGCCCAGCTCCGGCTGCTTCTAGTAGAACCGGAAGCCCGCGGCCTTGGCATCGCCAAGCGCCTGGTGGAGGAGTGCATCCAGTTCGCGCGTTCCAGCGGCTACCGGAAACTCATGCTGTGGACGCAAGCCGATCTCGCAGCCGCGCAGCACATCTATGCGCAAGCCGGATTTCAAATCACAGGTGAGTCCACCCACGAGCACTTCGGAACGCCGGTGCTGGGTCGGACCTGGGAGCTCAGCTTGTAAGTATCTTCTCCGCAGCCGCTTTCCCCATCCGGATGCAATCGGGAATGCCGATGCCCTGGTAGGCGTTGCCGGCCAGATAGAAGCCGGGCACGCGGGCGGCGCGCGCTTCAATCTCGGCCAGGCGCTGCGGATGGCCGACGGTATATTGCGCCATTGAGCGCGGCCAACGGAATATGCGGCTGAAGCGCGGCACAGCGCGTATGCCGGCGATTTCGGTTAGTTCGGCGGTAACCGCGGCCAGCACCTGCTGGTCGGATTCGTCGAGCACGCCTGCGTCTTCCATGCCGCCCAGGAAGCAGCGGGCCACGATGGTGCCGGCCGGCACGCGGTGCGAAAACTTGGTTCCCACCCAGGTGCAGGCCACCAGGCGGCGGCGCTCTTTCTTGGGCACCAGGAAGCCGAAACCGATGGGCGGCCGGGATAAGCCGGCCGCGTCGAACCCCAGCGCCACCGTCATCGATGAGCTGTAAGGGATGGTGCCCAGAAGTTCGGCCGTGCGTGCATCCACCGCGGCCATCAGCGGCGCGGCGTTGTGCGCTTCGCAAGCTACCACCACGTGCCGGGCTTCGAGCCAATCGCCGTCCACGCGCACGCGGAAGCCCGTGCCCGAATGTTCGATCGATTGGGCGCGGCTGCGGCGAACTTCGATCTTGCCGTTAATGGCCGTCGTCACCGCATCGACCATTTGCCCCAAGCCGCCCTTGAGGGTGCGGAACAGCGGAGCCGCGGGCTCGCGGTGCGACCCCGGCTTGGCGGCACGGGCGCGTTCCGCCAGCACGCCGCGCGTCAGGCTGCCATAGCGGTTGGCCAGCTCGACGAAACGCGGCAAGACGCTGCTCACGCTGAGGGCGGCGGGATTACCGCCGAAGACGCCGCTGAGCAGCGGCTCGGCCAGGTAATCGACGGCTTCGGCGCCGTAATGCTCTTCGATGAACTCGGCCACCGATTGATCGCCGGCCCTGGGCTTGGGGGCGCGCAGCAGTTCCATTGCCATGCGCAGCTTGGTGCGCCAGCCGACCAGGCTGGTGGCCAGCAGCGGCAGGATCTTGGTGGGCACCATCATCATGAGGCCGTCCGGCAGCGGTGTCAGCCGGCCGTCGCGGCGCACGAAGGTGACGCGCAGGTGGTCGTTCGAGCCAATCACCTGGTCTGCCAGACCGAGCTCGCCGATGAGCTCGAGCGCGGCCGGCTTGGCGGACAGGAAACTGTCCGGGCCGGCCTCTATGGTGCAGCCCTCCACGTGGACCGTTTCGATCACGCCGCCCAGGCGCGGGCGGGATTCGACGATGATGGCTGTGGCACCGCCTTTGGCCAGGTAGTAGGCGGTAGCCAGGCCGGAAATGCCGCCGCCGATGATGACGGTCTCAGGCATTAGCAGAGCTCGTGACCAAAAAAGGGCAAGCTAGAGCATGCCCCACCAATATCGTGCTTGCCCTTCACAAACATCGCTTAGCAACCTCGGCCAGAGCGGCGGTGTAGGTGGAGGAATCGTTGAGCGATTCGGGGCGCCGCAGCGTAATATTGCGCGCGGCTGCGTACTCGCGGAACAGAATGTCGATATCGAACAACACCTCGACATGGTCGGCGACAAAGCCAACCGGGTCGAGCACCACTTCGTGAATACCATCGGCGGCGTAACCGTCCAGGCAGGTTTCCACAGTGGGGCCGAGCCACTGGCCGCCGGTCAACCCCTGGCTCTGGAAAGCAAAGTCCCATTGCGCGATGCCGGCGCTGGCGGCAACCGCGGCGGCGGTGGCGCGGCATTCGGCCTCGTACGGGTCGCCCGCGGCCAGCGCCTGTTCCGGCAGGGAGTGAGCGGTGAAAAGCATTTTGTTCGCCGGCAGCAGCGGACGCAGGCGTTCGGCGTAGGCCTCAATCAGCAGCGGCTCGGTGTGGTAGCTTTTGGCCCAGACGATTTCCGCCGTCACGCCCCGCTCGGCCGCCGCTTCGCGCGTGCGCCGTATATAGAGGCCGACGCTCAGTTCGGAAAACTGCGGAGCCAGGCAGATGGCGGCCAGACGTTCGATGCCGGCTTGGCGAACCCGCTCCATGGTTTCGCGCAGGAAGGGGTGCCAGTTGCGCATGCCGAAGAAGACCGGCAAGCCGAGCAACCGCTCCAGCGCCTCCGCCTGGGCGCGCGTCCAGCGGAGCAGGGGAGAGCCGCCGCCGATGGCGACGTACCTGCTCCGCACCTCCTCCAGCACCTGGGGCGAACCGGGCCTGCCGCCGCGCACGTAGCCGAGGTACTCTTCCACATCCTCGACGCGTTCCGGCGCCCCGTGCGCCACCAGCAGGACCCCCTGCTTCATGGATGGAATTCGCGGACCATCTGCACCACCGCCTTGACGTTTTCGACCGGGGTTTCCGGCAGGATGCCGTGGCCGAGGTTGAAAATGTGGCCGGGCCGGGCGCCGGTGCGCTTCAATAGCTCGTGGACCTTCGTGCGCAGTTCGTGGAGCGGCGCAAACAACGCCACCGGATCCAGGTTGCCCTGAATGGCCGAGCGGTAACTGATATCCGTCCACGCCTGGTCGATGTTCATACGCCAGTCGACGCCCATCACGTCTCCGCCGGCGGCGTGCAGTTCCTTGAAGTAACCCGAAGCGCCGGTGCCGAAGTGGATCACCGGAGCGCCGGTGGAGCGGATACGCTCGATCAGGGCGCGCGAGTATGGCGCCGCGAATCGCACGTAATCGTCCGAGCCGAGCGCTCCTACCCAGCTATCGAACACCTGGATGACGCGAGCGCCCGCCGCAACCTGCAGATGGGCGAAGGGCGCCAGCACGTCGACGATCTTGCCCATCAGCCTTCGCCACAGCGTCTCATCGCTGTACATCAGTTTCTTGGTGCGGATGAAATTGCGCGAAGCGCCGCCTTCGATCATGTAGCTGGCCATGGTGAAGGGAGCGCCCACGAAGCCGATCACCGGGACCCGCCCGGCCAGCGCCCGCACCACGTTCTGGATAGCCTCGCCCACGTAGCCGAGATCGTCGGTATAGGCGGTGGAAAGCGAATCCACGTCATCGGAAGTGCGCACCGGGTTGTCGATGACCGGCCCTTCGCCCTTTTCATAGCGCAGCTTCAAGCCCATCGGTTCGATCGGCAGCAGCAGGTCGGCAAAGATGATGGCGGCGTCCACATCCAGAATCTCGACCGGCTGCAGCGTAACAGTCGCAGCCAGGTCCGGCCGTTTGCAGATGTCCAGAATGCCGTGTCTTTCGCGGATCTGCCGGTATTGTTTCATGTACCGGCCCGCCTGCCGCATAAACCAGACCGGCCGCACATCGGTCGGCCGGCGCCGGCAGGCGTCCAAAAAACGGCTGGTCATTGGAGCCACGCGCATGGTTGATCCGTCCTGTCTTGGCAAAAGTAAACGCGAAAATCTTTGGGTTTGTGCTCGACCGTCCACTGGCGGCCATTCACAAAGTAGGGCTTGGCCCACGCCTCGCTATCGATGGTGCGCGGCGACATTACCGACACCGAGACCGTGCCCTGCGCCGGGTAACCCGTGCGCGGGTCCATGATATGGGCATAGATGCGGCCCTCGGCCCGGAAGAACTTTTCGTAGCTGCCCGAGGTGGACAGCGACATATTCTTGAGAAACACTTCCGCCACCGTTTTTGAATGCTGCCACGGGTCGCGGATATCCACCGCCCAGCCTTGCGGGTGCCCAGGCGGCGCTCCCATCCCATAGATGCTGCTGGCGGAAGCAGCCACCAGCGCGGTAGTTACTCCGTAGCGCTTCAATACGTCCACCATCCGGTCTACCGCGTAGCCTTTACCGATGCCGCCGGGATCCAGTTCCACCCCCGGCCGGTCGAACCAGACGGTGCCTGTGCGGGCGTCCAGGTGCACGTGCCGATAGCCGACGCGGGCCATCGCCGCCTCTACCTCCGGACGGTGCGGCAGATGCCCGGTGCCTTTGTAAAAGCCCCAGACTTTCATCAGCGGGCCCACCGTAATATCGAACGCTCCTTCACTTTGCCGGCTGTAGTCGAGGCAGGCGGAAAACAACTGAAACAACTCCGGCGAAATCTTCATCGGCTTTTCGGCTGCGTGCCGGTTGACCTGGCTCCACTCGCTCTCGGGCTGGTAGTTGGAAAGCAACTCGTCCAGCCGGCGCGCTTCGTCCAGGGCAGCATCGGCAGCCGCTTCCATCTTCACCCGGTCGTAGCCGTACAGCGCGACCGTATACACCGAACCCATCGCGTCGGCGCTTTTCTCCAGCCGCAACAATTCCGGCTGGTCCGCCCCGGCGCCGGGCGCGAGTCCCGCCAACAGAAACAAAACTACCACAATTTGTTTGACTTTAGGGCTAATTTTCGGTCCGTGCACGAGATTTTTTCGCTCGTTTGAGAAGAAAATCGATGCGACTTTCAACATCCTGGTTTTTGTCACGCGTAAAATGCAGTTCCGGAACGTGGCGCAGGCTGAGACGGCTGGCGAGCTCATGGCGCAGGTACCCGCTGGCGTGTTCCAGGGCGGCCAGCGATGCATCCTGCTCCGCCTCTCCGCCGCGCAGCCCCACGCGGACGGTGGCGTGGCGCCCGTCCAGGCTGAGATGGACTTCGGCCACGTCCACCGCCAGCAGCCGGGGGTCGGCGGTCTCGAAGCCGATGATCTCGGTCAGCTCCTCGCGGAGCGCTTCGGAAACGCGAAGTGTGCGGCGTTCATCCATGGCGGCTCGCGTTTTGCGGGGCAGGCTGGCAACCTGCGCCACAGGCACGTTTTCTCATGCCAGCCACTCCACGCTGGAGTCGGCCAATTCCCCGCCGAGCAGCGTCGCGGCTTCCTCTTCCACCGAACGCAGCACTTTTTCGGCATGGGCGTGATCGCTCGAAACGGTGACCGCGGCCAGGGCCGCGCGTTGCCACAGGTCCTGATGATCGATCTCCGCCACCGCGACGTTGAACTTGCCTCGCAGGCGGGCTTTCAGGCCTTCCACCACGTGACGCTTGTCCTTGAGGGAATGCGAGTGCTCCAGCCTCAATTCCAGAGTCAGAACGCCGACGGCAGCCATGGCATCAGGCAAAGACCTCGGTGGCGACGCGCTCGGTGACGAAGGCCTCGATCACGTCGCCCTGCTTGACGTCGGCGTAGTTTTCGAGCGTAATGCCGCATTCCTGGCCGTTCTTGACCTCGCTCACGTCGTCCTTGAAACGGCGCAGGGAAGCGATTTTGCCGGTGTAGACCACCATGTTGTCGCGCAAAAGGCGCACCTCGCAGCGGCTCGGAATAACGCCGTCCTGCACCAGGCATCCGGCCACATTGCCGACCTTGGAGATGTGGAAGGTTTCGCGCACCTCGGCCTTGCCCTTGTAGACTTCGCGGAAGACCGGCTCCAGCAGGCCGCTCATAGCGGCCTTGATCTCGTCGGTGAGGTTGTAAATGATGGTGTGCAGGCGGATGTCAACCTTCTCCTGCTCGGCAAGAGCGGAGGCGGCGCGCTCCGGCCGCACGTTGAAGCCGATGATGACGGCGTTCGACGCCGATGCCAGCAGCACATCGCTCTCGTTGACGGCGCCCACGCCGGAGCGGATCACGCGCACCTTCACCTTCTCATTGGATAGCTTCTGCAGCGCCTCCGACAGCACTTCGGCGGACCCGCCCACGTCGGCCTTGAGAATGATCGGCAGTTCCTTGATTTCGCCGGCCTCCATCTGCTTGTGCAGTTGATCGAGGGTCAGGCGGGCAGATTTGGCCATCGCCGCCTCGCGGTCCTTCAGGTCGCGGAATTTGACGATTTGCTGCGCCTTGGCGGTGTCGGTCACCACCTGAAAGTCGTCGCCCACTTCGGGCAGCGAGCCGAGCCCCAGCACTTCCACCGGCGTGGCAGGCTCCGCTTTGCGGATTTGAGCGCCGCGATCGCTAATCATGGCGCGGACCTTGCCGAACACGGCGCCGCAGATGAAGAAATCGCCTACGCTGAGCGTGCCATTGCGCACCAGCACAGTGGCCACCGGCCCGCGGCCGCGGTCGAGCTGGGCTTCGAGCACCGTCCCCATGGCGGGGCGCTGCGGATTGGCCTTGAGATCCAGCATGTCGGCCACCAGTAGAATCATTTCGAGCATCAGGTCGAGGTTCTGCTGGGTCTTGGCGGACACCTGCACCATCACCGTATCGCCGCCCCAATCCTCGGCCAGAAGGCCGCGGTCGGCGAGCTGCTGTTTGATGCGCTCGGGCTGGGCGTCGGGCTTATCGATCTTGTTGATGGCCACGATAATCGGCACGCTGGCCGCCCTGGCGTGGTCGATGGCTTCGAGCGTCTGCGGCATGACGCCGTCATCGGCCGCCACCACCAGGACGACGATGTCGGTGACCTTGGCGCCGCGAGCGCGCATGCGGGTGAAGGCCTCATGGCCCGGCGTATCGATGAAGACGATCTTACGCCCGTTCATTTCGACTTGATAAGCGCCGATATGCTGGGTGATGCCGCCGGCCTCGCGCGCAGCCACGTTGGCTTCACGGATGGCATCGAGCAGCGACGTTTTGCCGTGATCCACGTGGCCCATGATGGTCACCACCGGCGCGCGCCTCACCAGGTCCTTGGTTTCTTCCGCCTCTTGCACCGCCTGCATGGCCTCTTCTTCATAGCTCACGGTGGCGGTGGAGGCGCCGAAATCGCGCGCTATTTCGGTGGCCAGCTTGACGTCCAGTGTCTGGTTGATAGTCGCGAAAATGCCGCGATCCACCAGCTTGCCGATGATGGTGGCAGCCTTGATATCGAGTTTCTCGGAGAGTTCCTTGAGGGTGATGCCCTCGGAGATGGTGATTTCGCGGCTGATCGGCGGCGGACCGGAAGCCACCTGGCGGCGCGTGGCGGGCCGCAGTGTCTTCTCTTCCTCGATGCGTTCGCGCTGCTGGCGGGCGGGCCGTTTGTCGAACCGGCCGCGCGGCTGGTCCACCGGCGGCGGGGCCATACCGGGACCAAGCGGGCCGCGCGGTGTGGTCGGATGCTGGGGACGCGGGCCGGGACGGCCTATGGGCGCGCCGGTGCGCGGTCCCTGCCGGGCCACCATAGGCTGGCCGGGGCGGATAGGCCCGCGGTAAATGGGTTGACCGGGCGTGGGCGCGACGGCGGCACGAGGCACTCCGGGACGCGGCGCCGATGGGAGCATCGGCATGGCCGGACGAGGCGAGCTCAATCTCGCGGCCAGGTCGGGACGCGGCGGCACCACGGGGCGAACGGCCGGCTGACCCGCCAAGGGCCTCGCGGGCGCGCCGGGAACTGCGCTACGAGCTTCAGCCGGAGCCGCTGAGCGTGGGGCAACTGTGGGACGCGGCGCGGGTGCGCGCGGGCCGGCGGGCGTGGGATGCGCCATCTCCGGCAGGGAAACAGGCATCGGCGCGCGCGGGCCGGACAGAATCTGGCCGGGCCGGGGCGCACTCGCGGCGCCCGGAATCGGTTTCGCCGGCAGGGATGGCGCCCGCCCAGGGGCAATCACCGCTGTGGGCGGCGCTGGAGGGGCCGGTCTGGGAGCTGCGGGCGGCGGCGCGCCCGGCATCGCAATCGGCGGGTGGATCGGCCTTCCGGTAGCCAGCGGGGGACGAATCGGTGCGCCGCCGGAGGCAGGGTGCGCCTCCCCGGCCGGCACTCGCTCATCGGCCGGCGCTTGTTCCAGTTCTTCGGCGGCCTCCGGCGCAGCCGCATCCGGCCGTGCCTTCGCCACCTCAGGCGCGGCTTGCTCAGCCGGCGCCGCCACTTCCTCGACCGCGGGTTCCAGGTCCGGAACCTCGTGGCCCAACAGGCGGCGCAGCTTGATCGCCACGTCTTCGTCGATGGAGCTGGAGTGCGTCTTCTTTTCGGTGACGCCCAGTTCAGGCAGCCGGTCCAGGATCTCGTGGGCCTTGACTTCCAGCTCCCGTGCCAGCTCGTTGATTCGAATCTTCTTCATAGATAATGCAACCGGCTCTTACCGCTCCGAACACACCTCAACCGCCATGATTCTCCGAGGTGCCCTCCCCGGCCTTGCCGGGGCCAACTTCAGGGCCCGCTCCTGGTTGATTTTGAGTGGAGGAACCCGCGTCTTCTATGGTATCAAACTGGTCGGATTGCGCCGCTTCCGGCGCCGCGGATTCCGGCAGCGCTGCAGCCGGCTCCGCCTCGGCTGGCGCCGCCGCTTCAGGCTCGGCGCCTTCCATCGCTTCCGGCGCAGCGCTCGTTTCTGCTGCGATGCCGGGCTCCGCACCCTCCGGCAGAGCCGCTTCCGCTTCGCCTCCGGGCTCCAATGCTGTTGGCTCGGAAGCGGCTTCCTCCCCTGCCAACGGGCCTCCGGCCGCATCCGCCGGCTGTTCGAACTGGGCGTAGTAGGCGTTGACGCATTCGAAAATCTTTTCCACGCCGCGCGGACCTATTCCTTGAATTTCTTCAAGCTGTTCCGGCGTCATGCCGCCCAACTTCTCGATGGTGCCGATGCCCGCCTCGAGCAGCTTCTCGACGGTCTTTTCCACCAGGCCGTAATCGATCAGTACCGAGACCGGCGCACCCGGTGCCACCATGGCGGCCATCTGCGACTCTACTTCCTGCCGCTTTTCCTCTTCGCTCTTGATGTCGATCTTCCAGCCCAGCAACTTGGCGGCGAGGCGCACATTTTGCCCCTTCTTGCCGATGGCGAGCGAAAGCTGGGAATCGTCGACGATCACTTCCATCTGTTTTTCGACCGGATCGACGATGCTGATTTTGCTCACCTTGGCGGGACTGAGCGCATGCGTGGCGAACACCACCGGGTCATCCGAGTATTCGATAATGTCGATCTTCTCGCCGCGCAACTCGCGGATGATGGACTGCACGCGCATACCCTTCATGCCGACGCACGCGCCTACACTATCCACGTCGCGGTCGCGGCTCTGCACCGCGATTTTAGTGCGTTCGCCGGCCTCGCGCGCACAACCCTTGATGGACACCGTGCCATCGTAGATTTCCGGGACTTCCTGCTCGAACAGGCGCATCACCAGTTCGGGCGCGGCGCGGGAAACCAGCACGCCCGGGCCTTTGCTGGCCTTGTCCACCAGCCGGATGACACAGCGCACCCGATCGCCCACCGAGTAGCTCTCCAGGCGCGACTGCTCCTTCTTGGCCAGCTTGGCCTCCGTCTTGCCGAGATCCAGCACGTATTCGGGGCCTTCCACCCGCTTAACGGTGCAGTTGACCAGCTCGCCGGCGCGCCCGGAGTACTCGTTGTAAACGGTTTCGCGCTCGGCCTCGCGCACCTTCTGGAAAATCACCTGCTTGGCGGTTTGCGCAGAAATCCGGCCCAGCGAATCGGTGTTCTTCGGAATGCGGATTTCGGAGCCGATTTCGGCGTCGGGCTGAATGCGCCGCGCCTCGGCCAATGTCATTTCGTGGACGGGGTCTTCCACCACCTCCGCCGCTTTCTTTATGGCGAAGAGTTGTATGGCGCCGGTTTTCGGATCCATCTCCGCCAGGTAGTCTTCGTTGGTGCGGTAGTGTTTGCGGGCGGCGATCAGCATAGCGTCCTTCACAGCGTCGAAGACGATTTGCGGATCGATACCTTTTTCCTTGCTCAGGATTTCGATGGATTGAAAAATGGTTTCCAAAGTGCCCTCATCCTTGCGATAAAAGTCTCTGTTGGTTCTTGGTCTCCCGGCGGGCTTACCACTCGAACTTCAGGTTGGCCTTCTGGATCTCATCCAGGGTCACGCACAGGGGCGTCTGGCCGGTTTCCAGGGTCACGCGGCCATTCTCGAAACCGGCCAGCGTGCCTTCCCAGTTGCGGCGTCCCTCCACCGGTTGGCGCAGCACCAGTTTGATCTTCTTGCCCTGGAAGCGCGCAAAATCGCCAGGCCGGGTGAGTTTGCGCTCGACTCCTGGAGAGCTGACCTCCAGCGTGTAGCGGCCGCCCGGCACCACATCCTCGACATCCAGAATCGTACCCACCTGCTGCGAAACCAGCTCGCAATCGCCGTGGGTAACGCCCTGCGGTTTGTCGATGGAAATGCGGACCAGACGGCTCGAGCCGCCGCCCTTCACCGCGACCTCGACGACTTCCATACCCTCGGAGGCCGCCACACGCGTCGCGATTGCTTCGATCTTGGATGCCACGTCGTCCTGCATTTCCTTAAAATCTTCGACCAACAAAAAAGTGGGCTTTCGCCCACTTTCCCGGCTCGTCAATACATTCATTAGTATACCGCGGCAAACCCGGATTGTCAGCTTTTCGGATTCCCGGTTCGGCCGGCGGCCAAAACAGCATCCCTGTCCTGCTAAACTGACAGCCATGAGGTATCTCGCGGCCGCGTCATTATTGCTGCTCGCCGGCTCGCTGGCGCTCGCGGAAAAAAGACATGACGTAGAGGTCGTGGAAGCCAGGGCGCGGCGGGTCGAAGAAGGACGCATTTCGCTCGACGGCCGGGTTCGCGTCACCGCCGGAAAGTCCGTGAAGGGGCTATCGCTCACTTTTGATTTCCTTACTTCCGACGGGGACCTGCTGAGCAGCGAGAAGGCCGCCGTGGACGACGATGTCATCCAACGAGGCGATGACTCGCCTTTTCACGTCGAGACCGATAATCCGCCCGGCTCCGTTCGGTTCAAGATCCGCGCGTTTGACGGCAGCGGCCGGCAACTGCGCGTGGGCAACGACGGGCCGTTTATCATCAATTGAACCGCGCCTCCGGAGCCTGCCTGGGCCGTCCGAATAATTAGCCCTTCCACAAGTGGTGTTCATAGCAGTACTATAGTGGGCATAGGGAGGGGCCATGGGACCGCTGTCAAGAGTCGCCCTTGCGCCGTACCAGGATGAACACCTGGCGGTTGATTTTGAACACCGGACCGTCGCGCTGGATTGCCATCCCGTCTGCCTGACGCGGAAGGAATATGCGCTGCTGGCACTGCTGGTGAGCAATGCCAGCGAAATCGTTCCACGCCACGCGTTGTTATGGGAAATCTGGGGCTACGGCTCCGGCATCCGCACACGAACGTTGGACGTCCATGTGCGCCGCGTGCGCAAGAAACTGGGCGGGTACGCCGACCAGTATATTGAGACCATCTTCGGCATTGGTTACCGCTTCCAACCCTTCCGCATCGTCCGTCCTCATCAGCAAACCGAGGACGGCCCGGTGGCCGGCGTCGCATGAGGCGGCCGGCTGACGCTGAGGGACGCCGCCGGAGGATTCCAAGCCGATGGTGAAGCGCATTGCCTTGTTGACCTCCTTGGCCGTTTCCAGCCTTGCGGCGCAGCAATGGGCGATCGACAAGCTCGAGAAGTCGCCCCGCCATCGGGAATGGGTCACGGTGAAACACGATGGCCGGTCCGTCGAAACCTTCGTGGTGTATCCCGAATCCGCCGCCAAGACGCCGGTGGTGCTCGTCATCCACGAGGTCTTTGGGATGACCGATTGGGTCGAGGATCTGGCCGACCAGGTGGCCGCGGCCGGCTACATCGCGGTGGCGCCGGACCTGCTTTCCGGCATGGCTCCCAATGGCGGCCGGACCAAGGACTTTGCGCCCAGCGCGGTGATGGAAGCCATCAGCCACCTCAACCCGGACCAGATCACCGCCGATTTGAATGCCGTTGCCGATTACGGCCTCAAGCTGCCGGCCGCCAACGGCAAGCTATTCGTGGCGGGCTTTTGCTGGGGCGGCCGCCAAAGCTTCCGCTTCGCGACCAACCGAGCGGACCTGAAGGGCGCCTTCGTGTTCTACGGTTCACCGCCCGCGGCTGATGCCATGGCGCGAATTCAAGCCCCCGTCTACGGTTTCTACGGCGGCAACGACGCCCGCGTCGATGCCACTCTCCCCGCTACCAAGGAGCAAATGGCCGCTGCCAATAAGCAATACGATGCGGTGGTGTATGATGGCGCCGGCCACGGCTTCATGCGCGCAGGCGAAGACCCCGCCGGCAACGCAGGCAACCAGAAAGCCCGCGCGGAAGCTTGGGTGCGGTGGAAGAAGTTGCTGAAGGAACTGTCGCAGTAGGCCCTGTGGGGCAGCTTGCCAAGCTGCGCGCCGAATGACATTCGGCACGCCGGGCGTGAGCTCGGCCGGTTGCCGATCACGACCTTGATTCAGGCGGCCGAACGCTTGCGTAACCGCTGCCACAGACAGACGCTCGCGAGGCCGATGAGTGCCGGCCACGTGGCTGGCTCGGGCGTCGACGTAATGTCAAAGGCGCCGAGTGTGGCACTGGCGCCATTACTGCTCCAGTTGAAACCTCCGTTCTCGGAGTCGAGGACGGTTCCGGTCACACCCTGGCTGTTCCATTCCCAAAGGTCGGCGCTGTTGTCGGCAGCGCTCAGCGGGCCCAGAATCATGAGTACTGTTGACCGCCAGTGAGGCTCACCCCCGTGATATCAGTGATGGAAACCAAAGGGCAGTTGGAATACAGACCGGAGCAGCCAAGGCCTTGGACGCTGGTGGAGAGGCTCCAGTAAGCGCCCGCAACCTCGGTCCCAGGGACGCCAGAGTCATCGGTCCAGATGCTGGCGTAGAACGTATGAGATTGTGCTGGTTGGCCACCCAAGGGTATGTCTTGGCTCACTGCAAGATCGATCCCGGCCACCGGAAGGGCGCCCGTGCCTTCGACCGTGAACAGGCTCGCAACGGTGTAGCTGATGGTAACCTGTGATGTCGATCCGGATATCGTCCAGCCCTCGCCTCCATAGGCGCCTGCGGGCCCCAGGTCGCTGAACAGTGTGCCGCCTCTCATCGCCGGCGGGCAGCATACGCAAATGGCGAGCGCCGCCGCGAAGAACGAATACAACCGTGCAGGTTTCAATTTGGTTACCCCGTTTGTTCGCTTGAATCGGCGCCTGGATGAGGTACTCTGCCGAATTGGGTCAAGTTCCGAGCAATCGTACCACAAGCTGCTTAACTCTTAAATGCCTGGCTGGGAATTATAGTACTACCTGCCCCTTGATTGACACCCCTACCTCCCGCTGTTAGGCTGAATTTTCATGTCACAGGCGTTGCCGCTGCGCCGTACAGCGCTGAATTCCGTCCATCGGGCGCTATGCGCCAAAATGGTTGATTTCGGCGGGTGGGATATGCCCGTCCAGTACTCCGGCATCATCGAGGAGCACATGGCGGTGCGCAAATCGGTGGGCGTGTTCGACGTCAGCCACATGGGCGAAATCGAGGTCTGCGGGCCGCAAGCGGCACAAATGACCGACTTCATCACCACCAACGCCGTCCACAAGCTCCAGACCGGACAGGCGCATTATTCCGGGCTGCTTTACGAGCACGGCGGGTTTGTGGACGACATCCTGGTACACAAAGTTGCCGACGATCATTTCTTCCTTTGCGTCAACGCCTCCAACCAGGAGAAGGATTTCGCGCACATCCGCGCGCACGACAGGTTCGACGCCGCTGTCGAGCTCTCGAGCGACCGCTACACCCAGCTCGCCATCCAGGGCCCGCAAGCCCGCGCCACGCTGCAAAAGCTGACGCCGGTCGATTTGAGCGGCATCAAGTATTACTGGTTCACCGATGGCGACGTGGCGGGCGTGCCCGCGCGCATCGCCCACACGGGATACACCGGCGAAGACGGCTTCGAGATCTACATTCCGCCCTCCGAATCCGAGCGCATCTGGGCGTTGGTGTCGGAAGCGGGCGCGGAGTTCGGCATCAAGCCCTGCGGATTAGGCGCGCGCAACACACTGCGCCTGGAAGCCAAGATGGCGCTCTACGGGCACGAGATCGACGCGTCCATTTCGCCGCTCGAAGCCGACCTGGCCTGGATCGTCAAGTTCGATAAAGGCGGGTTCGTGGGCCGCGAAGCCTTGCTGCACCAGAAGGAAGCCGGCTTGCGGCGCAAACTCGTCGGCTTCGAAATGCGCTGCCGGCAGATTGCCCGCGATGGCTACGAAGTGCAGGTGAACGGCGCGGCCGCGGGGTGGGTCACCAGCGGCTCGCCCGCACCGGCGCTGAATAAGAACATCGGCTTGTGCTATCTGCCCTTGGAATTCGCGCGGCCGGGCATTGCGATTCAAGTCATCGTGCGCGGCCAACCCGCCGATGCGATGACCGTCGAAACCCCTTTTTACAAACGAGCGAGATGACCATGTATCCAGAAAACTTCCGTTACACGAAGGAACACGAGTGGGTCCTGGTGGAAGGCGGCATCGGCACCATCGGGATCACCGATCACGCCCAGCAGGAGCTCGGCGACATCGTTTATGTGGATCTGCCCAAGCCCGGCACACGCGTGGAGCAGGGCAGGTCGCTGGGCTCGGTGGAGTCCGTCAAGGCGGTTTCCGACATTTACTCGCCGGTCTCGGGCGAGGTGACCGAGATCAACCCGGCGCTGGCCGACGCGCCCGAGAAGCTTAACGAAGATCCGCACGGTGCGGCCTGGCTGGTGAAAATAAAGTTGAGCGCGCCCGGCGAATTACCGGAGCTGATGTCGGCCGCCGACTATCAAAGTTATATAGGAGCCGAAAAATAGTTGCGCTACCTGCCTAAATCCGATTCCGAACGCCGCCAGATGCTGGACGCTTGCGGGGTGGTATCCGCCGAAGATCTGTTTGCCCACCTGCCGGAGGCGGTGCGGCTACGCCGTCCACTGAACCTGGCGCCGGGCATCTCCGAATACGAGATCGTCGATTATTTCCGCCAGCGGGCCGCGGAAAACGCGAACGGCTACGCATCGTTCCTCGGCGCGGGTGTGTACTGCCATTACCGCCCGGTGCTGGTGGACACGGTGGTCGCGCGCGGCGAGTTTCTCACTTCGTACACGCCCTACCAGGCGGAAATCTCCCAGGGTACGCTCACCACCATCTTCGAATTTCAGACTATGATCTGCCAGCTCACAGGCATGGACGTGGCCAACGCTTCCATGTACGATGGCTCGACCGCCGTGCCGGAAGCGGCCATGATGGCGGCGCGCATCACTGGCAGGCACCGCGTGCTGGCCGCACGCAGCGTGCATCCGGAATATCGCGAGGTGCTCCGCACCTATGCGCGGCATCAGGGGATGCCGGTAGAAGAGTTCGGCTATGTGAAGGAATCCGGAGCGATCGATCTGGAGGATCTGGAGCGCAAGATCGACGATCAGACGGCCGCGGTTATTGTCCAATCCCCCAATTTCTTCGGCGTGATCGATCAAGTGAAAGCGGCGGCGGAGATCGCCCACCGGAGCGGCGCGCTTCTGGTCATGGTGTTCACCGAAGCGGTGTCGCTGGGGATTCTGGAACCGCCCGCCGGTGCCGATATCGTGGCCGGCGAGCTCCAATCTTTCGCCATTTCGCCGAGCTACGGCGGCCCCTACGCCGGCATCATCGCCACTCGGGAAAAGTTCGTTCGCCAGATGCCGGGCCGGCTGGCGGGACAGACCGTGGACACGCGTGGCAACCGCGCTTTCTGCCTGACTCTCTCCACCCGCGAGCAGCATATCCGCCGCGAGAAAGCCACTTCCAACATCTGCACCAACCAGGCGCTGATTGCCCTGATGGCCACTGTCTTCATGACTGTTTACGGGAAAGTGGGCCTGCGCGAGCTGGCACTGCAAAACAGCGCCAAGGCGCACTATCTGGCCGGAAAACGGAAGCCCGCATTCAGCGGCAAATTCTTCAATGAATTCGTGGTTAAGTGCGGAAATCCGGAGGCGGTCAACAGGGCCCTGCTTAAGAAGAAAATCATCGGCGGTCTTCCGCTGGGCCGCTTCTATCCGGAGTTGGCAGATTCAATGCTGGTCTGCGCCACTGAAATGGCGCGCCGCACTGAAATGGACGCGTTTGACGAGGCCTTGCGCGCGCCGGCCGCCGCCGAGGAGGTGCTGGCGTGATTCAGAAAGTCCGCAGCCACCTGTCGCAAAACGAAGCTCTGCTGTTCGAACGCAGTTCGCCCGGCAAGCGCGCCTGGCAGCTTCCCGAATTGGATGTGCCCGCCGTAGATGCGGCCGAAGCGCTGGGCGCCGGCAACGTGCGTGCTGAGATCCCCGGTTTCCCCGAAGTGAGCGAAGTGGAGGCCATTCGCCACTTCACGCGCCTTTCCACTTGGAACTATGCCATCGATCACGGCATGTATCCGCTCGGCTCCTGCACCATGAAATACAACCCGCGCATCAATGAGCTGGTGGCGCGTATCGAAGGCTTGGCTTGGGCGCATCCTTATCAACCCGAGGCGCTGGCCCAGGGCGCCATGGAAGTGATGGCCCGCCTGGAAGCGGCGCTTGCCGAGATCACCGGGATGGATGCGGTGACGCTGCAACCTTCAGCCGGTGCGCAGGGCGAGCTGACCGGTATCCTGCTGATTCGCGCGGCGCTCGAAAAACGCGGCAACCCGCGCCGCAAGATCCTCATTCCCGATTCCGCGCACGGCACCAATCCTGCCACTGCGGCGATAGCCGGCTACGCCGTTGAGAATGTGAAATCGACCGCCGCGGGTGTGCTGGACCTGGAGGCGCTAGAGCGCTCGGTGGACCGTGACGTGGCGGCGCTGATGGTGACCAACCCCAACACGCTTGGCGTCTTTGAGGAGAACATCGTCCAGGCCGCGGAAATCCTGCACGCCAAAGGCGCCATGCTCTACATGGATGGCGCCAATATGAATGCCCTGGTCGGGATCGCGCGCCCAGGCGATTTCGGCGTCGATGTGATGCACCTGAACCTGCACAAGACGTTCTCCACGCCGCACGGCGGCGGAGGCCCCGGCGCCGGTCCTGTGGCCGTGAAGAAAGCGTTCGAGCCGTTCCTGCCTACGCCGCGTTTGAAGCGGATGCGCGGCAAGTGGGCCTGGGATTTCAAGCGCAAGCACTCCATCGGCCGGGTGCGCGCTTTCTACGGCAACTTCGGCGTGCTGGTGCGCGCCCTGGCCTACATCCTGGCGCATGGCGGCCCTGGACTGCGCAACGCCACGGTGGATGCGGTGCTGAACGCGGTGTACATCCGCAAGCAACTCGAACCTTACTTCGACTTGCCGTATCCCGCACCCAATATGCACGAAGTGGTTTTCAGCGACGAACGCCAGGCCAAGCTCGGCGTCCGCACCGGCGATTTAGCCAAGCGCCTGATCGATTACGGATTCCATCCTTATACGGTGAGCTTTCCGCTAATTGTGCACGGCGCGCTCATGATCGAGCCCACCGAAACGGAAGGCAAGCTGGAACTGGATCAATTCATCGACGCCATGATCTCCATCGCCAAGGAAGTCGAGACCGATCCCAAGCTGGTGAAACAGGCGCCTCATTCGACGCGCACCAGCCGGGTGGATGAGGTCGCCGCCGCCCGCAAGCCGGTGCTCCGATGGCAGCCGGAGTGAAAGCCAAGAACGATAGCCGCAGATGGACACAGATGAACACAGATTGAAGAGAGCTCGCTCATCTGTGTTCATCCGTGTTCATCAGTGGCTCGAAGACTTCAACAACCTCTCCAGAAAAAGCTTCGCGCGCGATCTGGTCCTGCTGGCCGCTTTCACGCTGGCGCTGCACGCTCCTTTTCTGCGGCAGCCGGTGCAGGGCGATGAAGTCAATTACCTGGATTTCGCGGCCCATGTTCTGCAACAGCCGCTCGAGCCGCTCAACTTCCAGTTCGTTTTCCAGGGCAAGATGGTGGACGCGGCGGGCCATCCGCATCCGCCGTTGAATGCTTACATTCTGGCCGGTGCCTGGCTGCTGCGCGGCCGGTTCTCGGTGTTGTTTTTCCATTGCTTCTACCTTTTGTTTGCGCTGGCGATCAGCTTCGCCGCCTACGCCCTTGCGGCGCGCTTCACTTCGCGTCCGCTTTGGGGCGCGCTCTTGATTGCGGCGTCTCCCATCGTGCAGGTCAACACCAATACGCTGGCTTCGCCGGAAGCGCCCGCTCTGGCGTTGCTGCTGATCGGCGCCGCAGCGTTCTTCGGAAGCTGGTTCTGGATCGCCGGCATCGCGCTGGCGCTTGCAGGCCTTACGGAACTTCAGGCGCTGGCCCTGCCACCGATTCTGTTGTTCACATACGCCCTGAAGCGCGAGCGCCCGCCGCGCGCCGCGTGGCTCGTGCTTGTCGGCCCGTTTCTCGCGCTCGGCGGATGGCAAGCTCTTCAGTGGGCGCTCACCGGACGCCTGCCGCTCGCCGTGCTGGCCGGCTACGCCAGCAATCCCAACCTGTCGCGGATCGGCTTGAAGGGCGCGAGCGCGCTGGTGCTGCTCGAACACCTCGGCGTGCTCGTTACCTTGGTGCCGTTAGCCTCGCGACGGCTGTGGGGATTGGCGCCCGGTCTTCTGGCCGGCTATCTGGTGACCGGTTATCCGTGGTGGGAGCGCGCGCTGCTGGCCGTCTTCGTGGCTCTCGGCATCAACGCGCTGGTCTGGCTGTGGGAAGCGCGCCGGCAGCCGGTGCTGGCCGGGTGGTGTCTGCTCTATTTCGGCTTTGCCTGCCTGGCGTTCTTCGCCGGTGCGGCGCGTTACCTGCTGCCGCTGGCCGCGCCCATGGTGCTGTTGTTCGTGATCGAATTCCGCGACCGGCCGCGCGCCTTGTGGCTGGCGCTGGCCGTGAACCTGGTGCTAGGTTTGAACATTTCCTTCGCAGCGTACGAATTCGCGCGCGTCTACGCCCATGTCGCGCCACCGCCCGGGCGCCCGTTTCTGGTCAACGGCGAGTGGGGCTTTCGCTATTACATGGTGGCGAAGGGCGGCCGGCCGCTGGAAGACGTGAGCGTGCCCAAACCGGGTGAGTGGATCGTGGCTTCGAAGCTATCGCTCGCCGGCAACTATGACAGCCTCGCCGAAGAGATCGCCACGCCGCTGCGCTCAGTGGATTTGCGCGTGCGCACGCCGCTGCGCCTGGTGGATCGCCATGCACATTCCGGCTTCTCATCGGTATCGATGGGGCTGCTGCCGTTTTCGTTTTCGAACAGGCCGCTCGACCGCATCACTTACTCGCGAACGTCGTCTTATCTTGATTCGCCTGGCTGGACGCCCACCGAATTCTCCGGCCACCTGGTTTACCTGCCCGCCCTTAATGCTACCCGCGCCGCGCTCCAACTGCCGCTCGGCTCGCAAGGCACGCTCCACTTTGCGCTTTACGGCGACGGTAAGGGCCCGGCGACGTTCCGCATACAGCGTGTAGCGGGCGAGGTGCTGTTCGCCGAAACCGTGCAGGTGGACGGTGAGTTGTGGGAGCCGCACACGCTGCCGCTGGCAGGAATTGGCGAAGGCGTCTTTTCCGTGGAGGCTCCGCCCGGCCTGCGCGTCGGCTGGGGGGAACTGGTCATCGATTCCAATCAGCCCGCGGCGCAACTCCCCGGCGCGAAGCCCCTAGGGATGCTTTCCTATTTGAACCTGGGAGACATTCGCAGCCGTGCGCAACTGGTTTCCGGCTGGTACGCGATCGAAGATGGCGCCTGGCGCTGGATGGCGCCGGAAGCCGAGGCCACCCTGCGTCCGCTCTCCGGTCAGGCCGTGCAATTCGAGCTACAACTTTTCTTTCCGCCCGATTTCATGCGCCGCGCCGGCAGCCCGGTGACCGTCTCCGTAAAGCTGAACGGCAAGCCGTTCACAAAAGCCTTCTACTATGAACCCGGCGCTCACACCATCAGCAGGGCAGTCCCCCCGGAGTTACTAACTTGGCCCACCACCCGCGTAAGCATAAGCGTGAACCCGTATCTTCCGCCCAGCGCTACAGACCAGCGCGCCCTAGGCGCCGTAGTCCAAGGGCTGGGATTTGTGACGGGGAAGTAGGGCGACAACGTGGCGCACGCACTCGTGCGCGCCGCGTCGGCACTTCTGCCGACGCCCGGCGTCAACGCGAAGATGCGTCGAGAAGAGTCTCGACGCTGCACGCACGAGTGCGTGCGCCACGGGGCCATTGCACAGGATGAAGCCCTCCCGCCCGTTGTATCCTAAACCTGAGGAGCGGCGATCACCAGTATGGGAAGTGCGGGAGGAGCAGGCGGGGCGAACCAGAGTCCGGGCACCAATCCGGCGAAGCGTATGGTCTTCTGCGTGAAGTTTCAGCGCGAGATGGAGGGCCTCGACGAAGTGCCGTTCGACGGCCATCCGCTGGGGCAGAAGATTTACGAGCACGTGTCCAAGGAAGCCTGGAAAATGTGGGTCGAGCACATGAAGATGCTCATGAACGAGTACCGGCTCAACCTGGGCACGCAGCAGGCGCAGCAGTTTCTGATCGAGCAAATGGACAAGTACTTCTTCGGCGAAGGCGCTGCGCTGCCTGCGGATTTCGTGCCGCCGGCGCACGGGCATTGAGGGCTGGGTTCCGCAGCAACGCTACCGACCGCTCCCTGACGGTCGCGGTGCTGATATCGGAGCCGCGACCGTTAGGGAGCGGTTGCCGGCCTGGAAGCGGCTGCCTCGTGCTTGCCGGCAGGCGTGACCGGGCTCGCGCCCGGTTGCGCCGATTGACCGGGGACCCTTTGGGTCGCGCGCAGGTTATCAACCTGCCCCACAGAGCACCGGATGGAAAGCCTCATGCAGGCCGTCGAAACCGGAGGAGACCTGGCGGCGCTCGATGCGCTGCTGGCCACGCTGCCTAATCTGTCGGCGGTGTTCGCACTCTGGCCGGCGGAGGGCGAGCCGTACCTGTCGAAGACCGGCATGTTGCGCCGCCGCCTGTTGCGGTTGCTGGCTGCACGCGAACGCCCGTCCCGCATGCTCAACCTGCGGCAGGCCGTGCGCCGCATCGAGTACCAGATCACCGGCTCGGCCTTCGAATCTTCCATGGTGCTGTACCGGCAGGCACGGCGGCTTTTCCCGGATCGTTACCTGAAGCTGCTCAAGCTGCGCATGCCGCCGTACGTAAAAATCGTGCTCCAGAACGAGTACCCGCGCAGCCTGATTGCGATGCACCTTTCGCGTGCGCCGGGATTGTATTTCGGGCCGTTCCGCTCGCGCGCTTCGGCGGAGCGATTCGAGTCGCAGTTTCTGGACCTGTTCCAGATGCGACGCTGCCAGGAAGACCTGGTGCCTTCTCCGCAGCACCCCGGCTGCATCTATGGCGAAATGAACCTGTGCCTGCGGCCCTGCCAGCAGGTGGTGGGGCCGGCCGAGTACGCGCACGAAGTGGAGCGCGTGCTCGAATTCCTGCGCAGCGACGGCCAATCGCTGGTGGGCGCCATCGCCAGTTCGCGCGACCGGATGAGCGAGCAGATGCAGTTCGAAGAGGCCGCCCGCCAGCATAAACGCCTGGAGAAAGTTCAGGAAGTCCTGAAACTGCGCGACGAACTGGCGCGCGATATCGATCGCCTGCACGGCGTGGCCATCCTGCCTTCAGCCGCGCCCGCCGCCGTCGAGTTGTGGTTCGTGGCCGGCGGCCATATGCAACCCGCGATGCGCTTGGGGTTCGAAGTCGAGGAAGGCAAACCGGTCTCGCTCGATCAGAAGCTGCGCGACGTGTTGGCCGCGCTTACGCCGCAGCAGTGGAGTGTGCGGGAACGGCAGGAATGGCTGGCGCTGATCGCGCGCTGGTACTACTCCACCTGGCGCGACGGCGAATGGCTGAGCTTCGAGGACTTCTCCGCGATTCCCTATCGCAAACTGGTCAACGCCATCTCGCGCGTGGCGCATGGGGCAACGAGCGAGACGCAGTGAGAAGCCAAGATTATGGCCACGGATAAACGCAGATAAACGAGGAGAAAGAAAAATGATCTTAGGATTCTCGATCTGTGTTCATCTGTGTTTATCTGTGGCTAGAGATTAGTCTTTCAGCGAGGCCGCTCTAGGGCGACTTCTTGCGATGAAGAATTCGCTTGAAGTCGGGCCAGTATTCGCGGGCGAGATTGGTCACCGCGAATGTGCCCATGCCGGCGCTGCCCCATTCCGCAACCGAGGCAGCCGTGCGGTACTGGCGTGGGCTCCACAGCGTGGCGAGGCCCCAACTGCCGTAAGCGCTGACGGCGAGCGACCACGCCGGAGTGCGTGAACCATCCCGGCGGCGCGCCGTCACGGTGTCCGTGATCACGTGTGCGGTGCGGCGGAAGAAGTTTCCATGTCCCAGCCGGCGGTATCGCGTGTCTTCGTAGTGAATCGCCTTTACGGTTTCTTCCAGACCCACTCCAATTACGAACTGACCGTAGAGGGATGCGACGCGCTTTTCGAAGCCGAGTCGATCTTTGCCCCATTGATCGGGCCAGTCGTGCACCTGCTCCACCACGGCCGCCGGCAGTGTCGAGGTGAGCGCGCGCACGCTGTACAGCCGCTTCACAAAAGTGCGGAAATTATGCACCTGCGGGGGGTAGGCCGGCTGGGCCGGCGCGGCAGCCGGCGCCGCCGATGCCGGCGGAGCGCCCGGAGCCCCAACCGATGCGGCCGGCTGTTCCTGCGCGCGGCAACACACCGTGGCGAGAGCGGCAAACATGAGCGGAGCGACTTTGCCCAACCTGATTCCCTGTCGATGGCAACTGCAAGCGCAGCCAACGCAAGCTGGCCGCGCGGAAGGCCGACCCTCTAGTGTATTACGGAAAATCGAATAGCCCGCCGAGCCCGCCAGCCTGGCTCGCAGTACGGGAACGCAGCGGCCCGTTCAGCGGCTTTTCTAAGCAGCGCGCTGCTGTAACCGTGTTATCGTAACAATCGCGCCGCAGGGCCGTCCAACTCCATCTTCGACCGCCGCTCTTTGATCCGCAGGTTATTGGAGCCGGCTTGCGAGATTGGCTCCCAACTTGCGGCTCCTGCGGCACCGGTCTGCCGAGCGATGAAAAAGATAAGAGTGCAGATGCCGATTTACGCGTTTACGATCCTGGTGAGCGCATTTCTGCTGTTCCAGGTGGAACCGGTGATCGCCAAAATCATTCTGCCCTGGTTCGGCGGCTCGGCGGCGGTGTGGACGGCTTGCCTGCTGTTCTTTCAAGTGGCGCTGCTGGCGGGGTACCTGTATGCGCACGCCCTGATACGCTACTTGAAGCCTCGCGCGCAGGCGGCGCTGCACCTGGGACTGCTCGGCTTGAGCGCGTTGACGCTGGCGGCGTACCCGAGCGCCAGTCTGAAACCTTACGGGGCGGGTGACCCGACGTGGAGCATCCTGCTGCTGCTCGGACGCACCGTCGGGCTGCCCTTCTTCCTGCTCTCGGCTACCGGTCCGCTGGTGCAGGCGTGGTATGCGCGGCGCTTCGCGGGGACGATGCCGTATTGGCTGTATGCGCTCTCCAACGCCGGTTCCATGTTGGCGCTCATCAGCTATCCGTTCCTGATCGAGCCCGTGTTCACCACTCACCAACAGGCGCGCATCTGGTCGTGGGAATACCTGGCGTTCGCGGTGGTGTGCGCAGCGGCGGTGCTAAGCTCTCTGGCGGGTCGGGAGGCCATGCCGGAGGAGGCCGAGCCGGCCAGGCCCGGCGCGCGGCAATATGCGCTGTGGCTGGCTCTGCCGGCCTGCGCATCGGTGTTGCTGCTGGCGATCACCAACCACATGTCGCAGAATGTGGCTGCGGTGCCGTTTTTGTGGATACTGCCGCTCAGCCTGTACCTGTTGAGTTTCATCCTTTGCTTCGCCGGCGAAGGCTGGTACCGGCGCAATCCTTATCTGCAGTTGCTGGCGGTGGCGCTGGGGTCGATGGCGTATGCCATGGCCGGCGCAGCCAACCTACCCATCCAACTCGTGCTGGTTCTGTTTTCGCTGGGGCTATTTACGTGCTGCATGGTGTGCCACGGCGAGCTGGCGCGGTTGAAGCCGCCGCCTCGCTACCTGACGCATTTCTACCTGATGATCGCGGCCGGCGGCGCGCTGGGCGGGCTGGCGGTCGGGCTGGCGGCACCGAGGCTGTTCAGCGGCTACTATGAGATGCCGCTGTCGCTTGTGGGTTGCGCGGTGCTGATCCTGGTGGTGTTGAAGACGGACCCGGCGGCGGACCGGTTCCGGCGCTGGACGCAGCCGGCGCCCATGGCCGCTTTGGGGCTGACGCTGGCGCTGGCGGTGTATGTCGCCATCGACTTCGAGCAGTCGACGAGCGGCGTCCGCTTGTGCGTGCGCAATTTCTACGGCGAATTGACGGTGAAGGATAGCGATCCGTCTGCCGCGCCCGATGCTACGCGCACTTTGACGCACGGCACCATCACCCACGGCAACCAGTTTCTGAACCCGACCAGGCGCGACCTGCCCACCACCTATTACGGCCCCGCCAGCGGCGTGGGACTCGCCATTCGGGACCGGGGGAAGCAGCGGGCGCTGCGGGTGGGCGTGATCGGCCTCGGCACCGCAACGCTGGCGGCTTACGCGCGGCCGGGCGATTACTACCGCTATTACGAGATCAATCCGCTGGTGGAGCGGGTGGCGCGCAGCGAATTTACATTTCTGGCGGACTGCCGCGGCAAAGTGGAAGTGGCGATGGGCGATGCGCGCCTGTCCCTGGAGCGCGAGCAGCCGGAGAATTTCGACGTGCTGGCGGTGGACGCATTTTCAAGCGATGCCATTCCCGTGCACCTGCTTACGCGCGAGGCGATGGATCTGTACTTCCGGCATCTGCGCCCGGATGGCATCCTGGCCATGCACATTTCCAATCGCCACCTGGACCTGGAGCCGGTGCTGGCGGGCGAAGCGCGCTCGAGCGGACGGCGGGCGCGCCGGGTGGAGAATGAGGATGACGAGGGCGCGGGAGTGTTTGCGTCCACCTGGGTGCTTATCACCGCGCTGCCCAACGACTTCGACAACGAGATTCGCGCCGACTCGAACCCCGTTTCCCGCGAACACCGGGTGCGCTTGTGGACCGACGATTACAGCAACCTTTTCCAGATCTTGAAATAGACGTACAATAATGAGTGCCGCGTCCGTCTCTCTCCCCCGCAGTTTCTGGATAATGAGAGTTGCCAGCCGTCTGGATCTTGCCCGACGGGGTGTTGTATGTTCTCGATAGGATTCGCAGGAGACATCATGGACGCCGCTATCGCCGCATTCAAGAAAACCGCATTGGTTCTTTCCCTCGCCCTGCTGGCCGCCATGCCGCGGCTGGCGCAAGCCACCACCCCGGCTTTCACAAGCCCAACCAGCAGTACCGTGGTTACGCTGGTGAACAAAGTTGGCGTGGTCAATGTATCGGGATCCCAGGATACGGCCACCCCCCCGCAGACGATCACCTTTACTGTGTCGGTGGCGTACACAAGCGGCGATCAGCCCTGGCTTGAGGTGGGAGGCGACAGCAGCGGTCCTACCGGCTGTACTGGCGGGAGTTCCCCGTATACAACTACAGCGTCGGGCCTGCCCTTGCCAATGGGAGTCGCCTGCCTGGGCGGCGACCTTTCGCCGGGCACCCACACGGCGACGGTGACCCTGAACCCGGTTTCGCCCGCGGGAGTCACCGCGGTGACGTTCACGGTCAACTACAACACCGCTGGCACCGGCGGTGCGACCTTGGTGGCGACCCCGGCCAACCTGACCGGCAGCAACGCGTTGTCAGCGGGGGTGGGCGCCCAGACCACCACAACGGTGTCGCTCGAAACTACCAGCACTACCGCGGTCAGCTTCACCACGACATCAGGGGCCTCATGGCTGACAGTAACCCCGAACGTCACTCAAGTGACCAGCTCGGCACCGGCCACGCTCACCATCACCGCCAGCGCGGCCGCCCTGACGGTAGCGGGAAGCCCCTATACTACGACCGCGACGGTCAGCTATGGCGGCCAACAGCTCATCATTTCGGTAACCTTCAACGTGGGCCAGAGCCCGGTCGCTCTCAACCCCGTCTCGCTCGCCTGGACGGACACGAGCGGCGCGCTATCCCCCTCCAGCCCGCTCCAAAACGTCACCTTGACGACGTCGAACAGCGACAGCTATACCGCTGTGGTTTCCTACCCGCACGGCGCCACGGCTACCAATTGGCTGTTGGTGGACAACGTGACCACCGTGCCCGGTCTCGGCAACGGCAGCACGCTGGTGGTCTCGCTCGTCAGCTACTCGAGCCTGGCCGCCGGCACTTACACCGGCACGATAACCGTGACGGATACCGGCAATGCCGCCAATACCGCCTCACTTAACGTCACCTTGACGGTGGCGGGCGCGAGCTCGGGTAACTTGACGATCACGCCCAGTCCGATCACCTTGAATTCCGCAAACAACTACGGGCAGTCGGTAACGGTGAGCAGCGCGGCTGGAGGCACTTTTGCGGCCTCGGCCTCCAGTTCGGGCAATTGGCTGGGCGTATCGACGAGCTCGGGCAGCATCGCTGTCAACGGATCGGGCTATTTGACCGTGACCGCCAACACCAACGTGAGCGGCTCGGGAACGTTCACCGGCACCATAACAGTCACGGTGGGCACGGTGAGCCAGCAGGTGACTGTGAACCTGACGGCCGGCGGCGGCGCCTCCGGGAGTACTTCGCCATACGTGGCGCCGCTCACGCTGAACTTTGTGGGGCAGTCCGGAGGCGCCGATCTAACGCAGCAGATCCTGTTTGTAGGCAACGGAGGCTTCCAGATTTCGAGTTCGCCGACATACAGCACCAACAGCAACAGCGTGGGGTGGTTTGAATCATCCGAATTCGCCGGAAATATGAGTGCGCAGGGCACCGCGGTGACGCTGTATGCCAATCCCAAACAGCTTGCGGGCGGAACCTACACCGCGACCGTGCCGCTTGGGCTCGTCGTGAACGGGGAAGCGCTGAACCCATCTCCAACTCTGAGCGTGAATTTCGTCGTCAGCTCGGGGAGCGTGCTGGCGGCCAGCCCGGGCACGGTGATTTTCAATAATGGCGGGACGGCACCGAACACCACGGTCTCCGTGTCCACCACCAGCAGCACGCCCCTGTCTTTAGGCGTGACAACCGACCAGGCATGGCTCAGTGCAACGCCTCAGACCGGCACCACGCCCGCCACCATCTCGGTGACGGCGAACACGTCGGGGTTGGCCGGTGGTTTGTATTCGGGCAACGTGGTGGTCTCGAGCGCCAGCACACCGCCGCTCTACGTGCCGGTGATCCTGGTCGTGAGCGCGGCGATCAACCCAAGCGGGTTGACCTTGAGTTCCCCATCGCTGACCTTTGCGGCGCAGGTTGGGGGCAGTGCACCCTCCAGTCAAACGCTGACCGTCAGTTCCAGTCCCGCCGGCACGGCGTTTTCGGCGACGGCCTCGGTAACTACGCCGACCGGGGGCACGTGGCTTTCGGTTTCGCCCGCGACCAACCTGACCACGAACCAAGCGCTGACGGTTTCGGTGAATCAGTCCGGGCTGGCGACAGGCACGTACACGGGCAACATCGCGCTCAGCGCCAACGGCGCGACGCTGAATGTGCCGGTGACCCTGGTGGTCAATACTACCGGCACGACTGGCGGCAACGTCACCGTGAGCGCTTCCAAGTTGACTTTCTCGGCGCTCGCCGGGGGCGCTGCGCCAACCTCGCAAACGCTGACGGTAAGCAGCGCGGCCGGATCCGCCGGAGTGGCCTTTACGGCAGTGGCCTCGAGCACCGGCAATTGGCTCTCGGTCAGCCCCACCTCGGGATCCACGCAGGCTACGCTGACCGTGGCGGTGAACCAGGCGAGTCTGGCCGTCGGGAGCCATAGCGGCAGCATCACCATTACACCGACGGGAGGGACCGCGGTAGTTGTGACAGTCACGCTTACCGTGGTTGCCGAGCCGTCGATCTCGGTCAGCCCCGGATTGCTCAGTTTCGCTTTCCAGGCCGGCAGCGGGGGCATTGTATCGCCGGGGCAATTAACGGTGACTGCGCTCGGAGGCACTGCCAGTTTCCAGGCCAGCGCCAGCAGCGAAGGCAACTGGCTTTCCGTGACGCCGCTGTCCGGGTCCACGTCCACTACCGCCATCCTGACCGTGCAGGTGAACCCAGCCGGCCTGGCGGCCAGTGAGACGCCTTATACCGGCACCATCATGATCACCGGGGAGAGCGGAACCGAAGGCTCATTCACGGTGGATGTGTCGCTGAGCGTGACCGCCCCGCTGCCCAGCATCACGGCGGTGCTGAACGCGGCCAGTTTCCTGAACGGGCCGGTTTCACCGGGTGAAATTGTGTCCATTTTCGGCACCTCGATCGGCCCCACGAACCCATCTACTCTGACCCTGAATTCGGCAGGCCAGGTGTCGACGTCGCTGGGCGGCGTCGAGGTCAGCTTCAGCGGCCATCTGGCGCCCCTGACTTACGTCAGCGCAACCCAGATCAACGCCGTCGTACCCTATGAGCTTTCGGGGAACAAGGCGCCCTTCGTGGAGGTGATTTTCGCTGGGCAGACATCGAATGAGCCCAGCGTGCAACTTACGACCACGGCGCCGGGGATCTTCACACAGAACGGCCAAGGCAATGGTACGGGAGCCATTCTCAACCAGGACTACTCTGTGAACACGCAGGCCAAACCAGCAGCCATTGGAAGCGTGGTTCAGATTTTTATGACGGGAGAAGGGTTGACGACTCCCGCCCAAGCCACCGGCACGATTACTCCGGTGAACACGTCGGGCGTTGGTCCGGTTACGCCGGCGCCACAGCTTGCGGTTTCGGTTATGATCGGTAACCAGCCCGCCCAGTTGGAATTCGCCGGTGAAGCGCCGGGCATCGTGGCCGGCGTACTGCAGGTGAACGCGTATATTCCGGCGACGGCGAGTTCCGGCGCGAACCCGATCACGGTGCAAGTGGGCAAAAACATCAGCCAACCCGGTGTGACGGTCTGGGTGCAGTAAGCCCGCGGCTGACGGAGCAGAGGCCGACCAAGGCGCGCCAAAGTCCGGCACCGCCGAACGCTCCTTCGCCTTCCGCAAACTGGGACTCCATGGGGTGCGGCTTGGCCTTTCCCATGGCGGAGAACGCGGACCGGGTGTGCCTGCGTATGCCCAGCCCTAACAGGGGGGCACGGGGATTGGTCTAAACGGTTCGAGGATTGGCGACGTCAAGTTGTTTGTGAGCGCTGCTCGCCTATGTACGGGACTGCTGGCGGTGTCGGCATTTGCCGCCGACCCACAGTTGAACAGCTTGCTGGCCACGGTGGAGGCGCGGTACAACCACGCCAAGACGCTGCAAGTTCTTTTTCAAGAACAATATACGCGGCAAGGTGAGCCGCATCGCGCGGAAGGGGGGCGGCTCCAGTTGCGCAAGCCGGGCAAAATGCGCTGGGATTACACCCAACCCCAGGGCAAGCTGTTTGTCTGCGACGGCAAGTACCTTTATCTGTATACGCCGGCCGATAATCGCGCAGAACGGATGAAGCTCAAAGAGACCGACGATATGCGGGCGCCGCTTGCTTTCCTGCTGGGCAAACTGCATTTCGAGCGGGAGTTTCGCAATCTGCAGGCGAATCGGGATGGCGCGAACTGGCGCATCACGGCCGAACCGAAGACCGACGACTTGCCATACCGGGCGGTGGAGTTCGTGGTGGCGCCGGATGGGCGGATCGAAGAGGTCAAGGTGACCAACTACGACCAGGCGGTGCTGGATTTCCACTTCCAGCAGGAGAAGATGGATCCGGCGCTGAGCGCCGCGCTATTCCAATTCCACCTGCCCCCGGGAGCGCAGTTGACCGAGGGGGATCAGTAAGCGATGGCCGAATTCGTCCTCAAGTATGCGGACGGCCGCGGGGCAATCCACCAGCAGGTGGCCACCGCGGGTTCGGAACGCGAGCTGCGCGACCGGTACACGCAACAGGGCTTCCTGGTGTACTCGGTGAAGACGCGCGCGGCGGGGACCAGTTTCGGGCGGAAGAAGAAAATCAACCTGGAGAAGTTCCTCATCTTCAACCAGCAGTTCGTGACGCTGATCCGCGCCGGCCTGCCGATTCTGAAGGGGCTCGATCTGCTGGCCGAGCGCCTGACCGATCCCAAACTGGGTCCGTACATCAAGGCGGTGCGGGATGAAGTACACTCGGGCACGCTGCTCTCGGAAGCCTTCCGCCAGCAGGGGGTGTTTCCCAAAATCTATGTCACTTCGGTAATGGCGGGAGAGAAGAGCGGCAGCCTGACGGAAGTGCTGGACCGGTTCATCGCCTACCAGAAGATTTCACTGGCGGTGAAGAAGAAGGTGATGGTATCGCTGCTGTACCCGAGCGTGCTGATCGTGCTGGTGGTGATCCTGATGGTGTTTCTGGTGACGTACGTAGTGCCGACGTTCGCCACGCTCTACACCAGCATGCAAGCGCAACTGCCCGCCATGACGGTGTTCCTGATCGCGGTGGGCCAGGCGGCGCGCAGCTACATACTGGTGTTCGCAGGGGCGCTGCTGGCGGGGATCGGCGGGTTCCGCTGGTGGTCGCGGAAGGACGCGGCGCGCAACCGGATAGACCGCATCAAGATGAAACTGCCGGTGGCGGGCGAGATCTGGCTGAAGTACCAGGTGGCGCAGCTTTCACGCATCCTGAGCACGCTGCTGACGGGCGGCATTCCGCTGGTGCAATCGCTGGAGACGGCGGCCGATTCGCTGTCGACGCCGGTGATGAAACATGCGATCGACTCGGCGGGCAGGATGGTGCGCGAGGGCCAGCCGCTTTCGGGCTCGCTGCGCGCCTCGAAAATGTTCCCGCCCCTGGCGCTGGATATGATCGAAGTAGGCGAATCGACCGGCGCGCTGCCGGCGATGCTGAACAGCGTGGCGGAGTTCTTCGAGGAAGACGTGAATACGCGCATGCAGGCCACGCTCTCGCTGATCGAGCCGGCGATCATGATCGTGATGGGCGCAGTGGTGGCGTTCGTGCTGATTGCGCTCTACCTGCCCATCTTTTCTCTGGCGGATACGATCCGGTGAGGTGACGAATGGCGACAGACAGAATCCGGCTGGTCGATCCCCTCACGGAAGCGGAACAGGCGCGAGCCATGGCAGCGCGCTACCGTTCCGAGTACGTGGATCTGCACGAGACGGCCATCGATCACGACCTGTTCCGGTCGATTCCGGTGGACCTGATGTTCCGCTACAACTTCGTGCCCATCCAGGCGCGCGACGGAACGCTTGAGATCGCGCTGGCCGATCCGCGCAACCTGACGCTGATCGACGAGCTGACCGGGTTGCTGCACAAGCGGTTGCGGGTGAAGGTGGCCACGCTTTCGCAGATCGCCGAGCTGCTGAAGAAGACCGAACAATCGCAGCGCGTGCTGGAGGAAGTGACCGAAGGCTTCACGCTGGATGTGGTAGCGGAGGATGGCGACCAGGACGAGACGCTTTCGATCGACAAGCTGGCCGCGGTGGACAGCGACATCGCGCCGGTGATCAAGCTGGTGGATACGACCATTTTCAACGCGCTCGAGCGGCGCGCCAGCGACATCCACATCGAATCGCGCGACCAGGAAGTGGCCATCAAGTACCGCATCGACGGAGTGCTGCACTACGCCATGCCGCCGATCTCGAAGGACTGGCAGTCGACCATTATTTCGCGCATCAAGGTGATGAGCGAGCTGGACATCGCCGAAAAGCGCGTGCCGCAGGACGGGCGCTTCCGGGTGCGCTACAAGAACCGGCTGATCGATTTCCGCGTGTCCATCATGCCCAATATCCACGGCGAGGACGCGGTGCTGCGCGTGCTGGATAAGGAATCGATGAGCGAGAAGTTTTCCAAGCTCTCGCTCGATGTGGTGGGCTTTTCCGAATCCGATCTCACCAAGTTCCGCCGCTACATTCTGGAGCCGTACGGCATGGTGCTGGTGACCGGGCCCACGGGATCGGGCAAGACGACGACGCTCTATGCCGCGCTGAGCGAGATCAAGAACGACGAAGACAAGATCATCACCATCGAGGATCCGGTGGAATACCAGATCAAGGGGATCACGCAGATTCCGGTGAACGAGAAGAAGGGTCTGACCTTCGCGCGCGGGCTGCGGTCGATTCTGCGTCACGATCCGGACAAGATCATGGTGGGCGAAATTCGCGATCAGGAGACGGCGCAGATCGCCATCAACTCCGCGCTCACCGGCCACCTGGTGTTCACCACCGTCCACGCCAATAACGTGCTGGACGTGCTGGGCCGCTTTCTGAACATGGGCGTGGAGCCGTACAACTTCGTCTCCGCGCTGAACTGCATCCTGGCGCAGCGGCTGGTGCGGGTGATCTGCGAGCACTGCCGGAAGCCGGTGAAGTACCCGGAGTCGGTGCTGGTGGAGAGCGGTTTGAACCCTGAGGAATGGCGCGATTTTCCGTTTGTCGAAGGGGCGGGCTGTTTTGAGTGCGGCGGCACGGGATTCCGGGGGCGGTCGGCGATCCATGAGCTGCTGGATTTGAGCGACCGGATTCGCGAGATGATTCTGGACAAACGGCCGACTTCGGAGATCAAGCGGATGGCCCGCGAAGAAGGGATGACTTTCCTGCGCGAGTCGGCGGTGATGAAGATGCGGGCCGGGGTGACGACACTGCGGGAAATCAACAAGGTGACGTTCATTGAGACGTAAGACAACGCCGTGGCGCAGGCTGTCCAGCCTGCTGTGTCGAGAGTCGTCTCGACATTTCTTCGCGCCAGCGCGCGGCGCGGGCCAGGCCTGGCGTTGCCCGGCTGCGCCGATTGGCAATCGGTGCGCAGGTTGCCAACCTGCCCCACAGCGCGGAGGAGTGTGGTGTTTCTAGACCGCATCAAGGCTTACATCCAGGACCCGCCGCCGAACCTGGCGGTGGAGATTTCCGAAGCCGGCCTGGCGGCGGCGCGGCTGGGGGCGAAGACCGAGCTCGGTTTCGTGCCGCTCAAGCCGGGCGCCCTGGCGGTGTCTCCGGTGCAGGAGAACTTGATCGATCCGGACGAATTCTCGCGCGCGGTGCGATCGCTGACTGCAGGGGAGACGGTTCGCAAACGGCGCGACGTGGCCGTGATCCTGCCGGATTACTGCACCCGTATCGCGGTGCTGGATTTCGATTCGTTTCCGGGCGATGCCAAAGAGCAGGCCTCGCTGATCCGGTTCCGGCTGAAGCGGAGCGTACCGTTCGACGCCGAATCGGCGGCACTGAGTTATTGGCCGGAGCCGGCTGCGGGGAAAAAGATGGACGTGCTGGTGGCCATGGCGCCGCTGGAAATCATAGCGCGCTACGAAGCGCCGTTCCGCGCGGTGGGCATGAACCCGGGCATGGTGGTTCCCTCGTCGCTGGCGGCGATGGAGCTGGCGCCGGACAGTGGATTGAGCGTGCTGGCGAAGCTGACGGGACGGGTGCTCACCGTGGTGGCGCGGCAGGGCGGGGTGCCGAAGCTGGTGCGCTGCCTGGAGCTGCCGGCTCCCAATCTGGACGAGGTAGCGGCGGTGCTGGCGCCCACCTTCGTCTATCTGGAAGACAACCTGGGAGCCAAGCCGGAGAAGCTATACTTGTGCGGCTTCGGCGCGCAGACGGATGAGGCCGGGCGGCGCCTGGCGGCAGAGTTGGAAACGGCGGTGGAAGGGGTGAGTTCGCCCTTTGGCGTGCCCGGGGAAAGCAACGCCGGTCTGCTGGGCTATTTGCGATCCATCGCGAGAAACAATTGAGATGAGGATTCCGATCAATCTGGCAAGCCAGCCTTTCCGGCGCGACCGGCCGATGCTGCTGGCATCGGCGGTGGTGTCGGCGGCGCTGATGATGACGCTGGCGCTGCTGGCTTACCTGGCGCTGCTCGACCGGGCGCAGCTCCAGAGCCTGCGCGGCGAGGTGAACGGCCTGGAAAGCCGCCTGCGGGTGGCACAGGCGGAACAAACGCGCCTGGATGCGGTGCTGCGCCAGCCGGAAAACGCGAGCGTGCTGGAACGCAGCGTTTTCCTCAACGATTTGATCTATCACAAGGCGATCAGTTGGAGCCGCATGTTCGCGGACCTGGAAAAGACGGCGCCGTATAACGTGCGCATTACGGCGCTGCACCCGACCATCAACTCGCGCAACCAGGTAATGCTGGACATGACGGCGGCGTCTGACCAGCCGGAAGGGATCGAGGATCTGCTGAAAGCGCTGGAGGCGTCGCCGATTTTCGGCTACGTGTACCAGCACAGCACGCTGCCGCCCACGCAGGCCGAGCCACAATACCGCAGCCGCATAACGGTGCCGTATGATCAGAAACTTTGAGTGGGCCAAAATCAAGGAGCCGCGGGTAGCCATGCGCGCGCTGATCGGTGCGCTGGTGGTGGCGAACCTGGCGGCGGCGGTATTGGCGTTCAAGCCCTTCGGCGGCTCGGCGGACGATCTGCGGCGGCGGGCAGGCGACTTGCAGGACCAAGTGGCGGCGGCGCAGGCGCGGCTGGCCATCACACGGCGGCTGGTGGACAAGGTGGAAGGGGCGCGGCGCGACGGCGACCGGTTCCTGGCACAGTACGTGGTGGACCGGCGCAAGGCGTCATCGGCGTTGAACGAAGAGCTGTTCCGCATGTCGCAAGAGGCCGGCGTGACGGCGGGGCAGATTGCATACGAATATGAGGCAATCGAAGGCAGCGATACCCTGCAGATGGTGAACATCCAGGCGGCCTTTGAAGGCACCTACCAGGGTCTTACACGGTTGGTGAACCTGATCGACAAATCGCCGCGGTTTCTGATGATCGAAAGCATACAGGCGGCTGCGCCGCAGGGGAAAACGGCGGTGATGGGGGTTCAGTTCAAGATCCACACGTTTGTGCGGGGCGCGCCGGAGGATGCGCCGTGAAGACCGGCCTGGAAAACAAGAAAGAGATAGCCGCGCTGGGAGTGCTGGCGCTGGTGGCGGCCTATTTCGTTTACACCAATGTTCTGGCGCCGCAGACGGCGGGGCTGGCGGGCGGGCGGGCGGCGGTTGCGAGCGTGCCGCCAGAGCCGGCTCCGGTTGGCGCGGCTGGAAGCGAGCCCGGGCCGCGCGCGGCGGCGGGGGCGGCGCGGCCTGCGCGGCGGGCGGAGCGCATTCGCAGCGAGGAGTTTCATCCGGTGCTGCATTCCAAAAACCCGGAGGACCAGATCGATCCCAACACGGTGGACCCGAAGATCCGGCTCGACCTGCTGGCCAAGTTGCAGGACGTGCCGCCCGCGGGCAACGGGCGCAACCTGTTCCAGACCGGCCCTCCGCCGCCACCGAAGCCGACTGGGCCGGAGCCGATAATCGTAGTGGCGAAGAAGCTGCCGGGACCTCCGGACGTTTTTCACGAGGCACCGGTGGTGGCACAAGGTCCACCGCCGCTGCCGCCGATCACGTTCCAATACTACGGGCTGACGACGGTACGCCCCAACGGCAAGCGCACCGCATTCTTCATGAAAGGCGACGAGATTTTGATCCGCGCGGTGGGCGACATGGTGGCCGGCAGCTACCGGCTGGTGAGCATCGGCCTGACCTCGGCGGTGGTCGAGGACACGCAATCGAAGCGGCAACAGACGGTGCCGCTGGCCGAGGAAAAAGACAAGCAGGTATGACGATGCGGGCCAGAGGGAATTCGCGCCCGCAAGCGGGCATTGGCAGGCTGAAGCCTGCTCCACCAAGGCAGGCTGCGCGCGGCGGCGAGTGCGGCTTCGCTCTGCTGTTGGTATTCCTGATGGCGGCGGTGATCGGCATCATGCTTTACGCGCAGCTCCCGCGGGTGGCGATGCAATCGCAGCGCGCCAAGGAGCAGTTGCTGATCGAGCGCGGCGAGCAATTCAAGCGTGCTATCCAGCTTTTCCTGCGGGCCAACAAAGGGACGCGATACCCGGCCGATCTGGACGATCTCGACCACGGGTACAACAATCTGCGCTTCCTGCGCCATCGATACAAGGACCCGATGACGGGCAAGGACGAGTGGCGCATCATCCACGTGCAGGGCGGCGTGCTGACCGATTCGCTGCTGACCAAGCCGAAGGATAGCGGGAAACCGGAAGAATCGACGCTGGGGCAGAACATCAGCGCGCAGCCGGGGCTGGGAGAATTGGCCAACGCCGGCCAGGCGCAGCCGAACGCAGTGAACCGGCGGCGGGCCAGCGAAGGTGGCACGGGCGGAGGCGTGGGCCCGGACGGACAGCCGATCCAGCCGGGTGAGCAAGCGAACGGGACACAGCCAGGCACCGGGCCAACGGCGGGAATCTTCCAACCGGGCGGAACGCAGCCGCCGGGGGCTCCCGGTATGCCAGGCGGGCCGGTGATGCCTTTTGGCGCGGCGCCGGGTTCGGGCGGCCCTCCAGGGATGCCGGGCCGGTTCCCGGGGCAGCCAGGCATGCCCGGGCAACCCGGGATACCGGGAAGCAACGCGGGCGCGAACGCCGGCGGGGCGAATGGCCAGAACGGCGGTAACACGGGCGGTGGCTCATCGGTTGGCGACTATGGGTCGACGGTGGGGGGCGCATTGACCGCGACGCAGGGGAACGCGCTGGGGATTGCGGGCGGCCAGAATCCGGCGAATCCAGCGGGTGCGGCCAACGTGCCGGTACCGGGTGCCGGCATGGGGGGGAACAGTGGGGCTGCTGGCATGCTCGGAAACCTGCTGACACAGCCGAGGCCTAGCGGCCTGGTGGGGCTTGGGCAGACGCAGGGCACGGTGGTCGGCGGCGGCATGGCCGGCGTGGCCAGCAAGATGGACGCCGAGGGCATCATGGTCTACAACGACCGCACCAATTACAAGGAGTGGGAGTTCGTTTACGACCCAACCAAAGACCGGCCGCGCCAGGACCCGCGGAGCATGTTGGTAGGCAACCAAATGGGTACGCCTTCGACTTCCACCTCTTCCTCTTCCCCCTCCTCTTCCTCTTTTTCCTCGTCGTCCTCTTTTTCCTCGCAGGGTGCTACCGCTTCAACCGGCCAGTCGGGGACGTTCAACCAACCGGGGCAGAGCGGACAGACCGGGTCGCCAGGGCAAAGCGGACCGGGCGGGCAGACCAGCACGCCTGCTGGAACCGGTGGCTACGGCCAGGGTGGGCCGCCTGACATCCGGCCGGGCCGCAAATAAGCGGCGCATGCCGGCCCTGGCCGTATCCCGTTTACACTGGTAGCGAACACTCCATGAAACAGGAAGCTGGGTTTTTTGACGGCCACGAGCCGGTCCTGATCTACATCGCCAAGCGGCTTCGCGACGCGTTGAAGCTGGAAGGGCTGCTGACCGCAGCCGGACTGGACTACGGTGTAGAGGCCGACGAGTATCGCGGCGGGATCATCTTTGGCAGCACGCGCACCGGGGCGTTCTTCTACGTGCTGCCGGGCGCCGAGGCCGCCGCATTCGAGGTGATGCGGCGGGGCGGCTATAAGCCATACGCCGCCGCCGGAGCGAAACACTCAACCTAATACGACCATCTCCAGAGGCTGGCGCCTACGGTGTAACCGGCGCCCACGGCGGCGAACAGGACCAGGCCGCCCTTCTTGAGGCGTCCCTGGCAGATGGCGTCGCGCGTGGCCAGAGGAATGGTGGCGGCGGTGGTGTTGCCGTAACGCTCGATATTGATTACGATCTTCTCCGCCGGGATGCCGAGGCGCTCGCCGGCGCCCTGTATGATGCGCAGGTTTGCCTGGTGGGGAATCAGCACGGCCAGGTCCGCCACGGTAAACCCGTTGCGCGCCAGGATATCGCGGCAGGCTTCATGCATCTTGCGGACGGCGTACTTGAAAACCTGCTGGCCGGCCTGGTGCACGTAATGCTGGTGCTTGTCGACGGTTTCATGGGAGGCCGGCAAGCGACTGCCTCCCGCCGGCATGATCAGCGCGTCGCCGCCGGAGCCGTCGATCTCGCCCAGAAAATCGATGAAGCCCAGATGGCCGTCGCCATCCTCAGCCGGCTCGATGAGCACAGCTCCGGCGCCGTCGCCGAACAGGACGCAGGTGGCGCGGTCGGTGTAATCGATGATGCGGCTCATGGTGTCGGCGCCGATCACCAACACCTTCTTGTGCGTGCCTGCCATGACCAGGTGAGCGCCCGTGGTGGTGCCGTAGACGAAACTCGAGCAAGCCGCGATTAAATCGAACCCCCAGGCGCGCCTGGCGCCGAGACCATGCTGCACCAGGCAGGCAGTGGAGGGAAACATGTGATCCGGCGTGACGGTGCAGACGATGATTGCCTCCACTTCCGAAGGATCGACACCGCGCTGCTCCAGAGCACAGCGGGCGGCAGCGACCGCCATATCGGAAGTGGCCACGCCCGCATCCGCGATATGGCGCTCGCGGATGCCAACGCGCTCCATGATCCATTGGTCGTTGGTATCGACCATTTTTTCCAAGTCTTGATTGGTAAGGACGCGGGGCGGCGTATAACACCCCAGCGCTGTAATTTTGGCCCTTGGCAATGTTCTATTCCTTAACCTGTTTTGTTCCTTAAAGAGTTCAGGGTAACCCATTCGGGTATGCCGCGCGCAAGCCGGACCGCACAAGCGGCTTGCCCCGATGAGCGTTATCGAACGGCACCAGGCCCAACCAGCCTTCCGGATCAGGAGCCCTAAGGTACACTGGGATTATTCTAGGCGGACCTTGTTGAAGCGACTTGTTTTGCCAGCCTTGCTGGCCATCACTCTGGCGGCACGCGCGGACCAGCCCGAACGCGGGCAACTGGACGCCAGCCCGACGCTGTTTACCGTCATGGCGGCGCTAAACGCGGCAGGCTTCGATGCGGGGCTGAACTCGCCGAATAGCTCCCCGCTGCGCAACCGGGTGCGGGAGGAGATCGCGCGGCGCGACGTCCCTTCCTTGCAAGCGATCAAGCGATTCGTCGCCGAGCACCACCAGCAGGACTCGACGGCCGAGTTGAGCCAGTACATCTCCTTTGCGCTGACCGTGGACGGCCCTCCGGATTTCGTGATACGCAAGCGCGATGTGGAGATTCCACCGGATGCGCTGCGCGTGAGGGACTTTTCCAAGCTGCTTCCGGCATTTTACAAAGAGGCGGGCATCGCCGACCTGTGGCAGCGTGCGCAGCCGGACATCGACGAATATATTGCGCGATATCATGGCCCGGTATTGCAGGCCGTATTGCAAGTGAACGCATATTTGCGGCAGCCGACTTCCGGGTTCCGGGGACGGCACTTTCAGATCTTCATCGAGTTGGTGGCCCCGCCGGGCCAGGTGCAGTTGCGCAGTTACGGTTTTGAAGACACCGTGGTGGTGACTCCCTCGGCTGAGCCGCGCATTTTCGAGATCCGTCACGCCTACCTGCGTTACCTGCTCGACCCGATGGCAACGCAGAACCAGGAGATCCTGGGCCGCAAGCAGTTTCTGGCAAAGTTCGCGCAGCGCGCCAGCCGGCTGGAGGATCATTTCCGGGACGACTTTCTGGCGCTGACTACGGAGTCGCTGGTAAAGGCGGTGGAGTCGCGCCTGGATCACGACCCGGCCGGAATAGTGCGCGCGTTGTACCAGGGATTCATCCTGACGCCGTTCTTTTCCGAGGAACTGCCGCTGTATGAGAAGCAGGAACAGTCGATGTTGGTCTACTATCCCGAAATGGTGGGCGCGATCGATCTGAGAACCGAGGATGTGCGGCTGGCGAGGGTGGATTTCAATGCCGGGCCGCCGGCGCCCGTCGTGAAGACCGCGCCCGCGGCACCGGCTGCGCCTGCCAAGCCGCTGACCGGGGCGGCCAAGACATTGGACGATGCCGAGCAGCTTTACCTGGCGCGCGATCTGAACGCAGCGAAGAGGAAGTATTTGGAAGTTCTGGAGCAGACCGATGAGAAACTGCTCCAGGCGGATGCCTACTACGGGCTGGCACGCATTGCGGCCCTGAGCAAGGATCCCGAGACGGCCGTGCGGTTGTTTCAGAACTCGCTGGATCTCGGCCCCCGGCCGGCGACCAGGGTTTGGGTACTGGTGTATTTGGGCAAGCTGGCTCTCGCCGCCGAAGAGACCAACCAGGCGCAACTATATTTCCTTGGCGCGCTGAAGGTGGATGGCATCTCGGACATGGCGCGCAGGGAAGCCGAGACGGGCTTGCAGGCAAGTACCAAGCGATAATAGGCAAATACCACGCGATAAATAGCAAGCGATAAATAGAAGGAGCGAGTGGATGACACGAACGTTTTTGACCGGCGTCCTGGCAATGGCCGCCGTTGTCTCCGGACTGATGGGTCAGATGAAGCCGAAATCGAAAGCCGAAGCCGATGCCGTGCGGGCGCTGGGCGCGGCGCAAACGGCAGGCCCGGACGCCGTTATCAAGGCGGCTGAAGACCTGGTTACTAATTTCGCCGACTCGGAATACAAAGATGTCGCGCTGCTGTTGGAAGCTACCGCGTACCAGCAGAAAGGCGACTACGTCGACGCGGAGATTACCGACGAACGGGTGCTGAAAGGAAATCCCAAGAATCAGCAGGCCTCGATGCAGTTGGGCGAGCTGATCCTCGATCACATAGGTGAAAACGACCTCGACAAGGATGCTCAACTTGCCAAGGCGGAAAACGATTTCAACCAGGCGCTGGCGAATATCGACAACAGGCCGAACAACGGCATGACGGACGCGCAATGGGAGGACAGCAAGAAGTTCATGCGGGGCGAGCTGCAGAACGACCTGGGCCTGGTGGCGCTGAGGCGGAAACAGTACGACGTGGCGATTGCGGACTTCAAACTGGCGCAGGAAAGCGATCCGCAGCCGGCTTACCAGGTGCGGTTGGCCGTAGCCTACCAGGAGAGCGGCAAAAATGCCGAAGCTATTGCCATTTGCGACAAGCTGCTCGCCGATCCACAGCTTCACCCCACCATCAGGCGGTTGGCGGAGACCGTAAAAACGAAGGCGGCGCACGGCACGACGAGCGGTGGAAAATAGCCGGCAGCGATGCGCACGGAGTGGGCCTCGCTCGAATTGAGCATCAACCACCGGTTCTCCAATCCGGCCCTGATTGAGCGCGCGCTGACCCACAGTTCAGCGGCGAATGAATCGCGCTCCGGCGCCGGCCCAGCCCTCAGCGACAATGAGCAACTCGAGTTTCTGGGTGACTCTATACTGGGTTTCTTGGTTTCGGAGGCGCTGGTGCTGCGGCAGCCGGATTCGCAAGAGGGGGAGCTGTCGCGGCTGAAAGCGCACCTGGTGAGTGCGGCCCATCTGCACGGTGTGGCGCGGCGGCTGGACCTGGGCCGTTATCTCGAGCTGGGCCGCAGCGAGGAAATGAGCGGCGGACGCAGCAAGAAGACGCTGTTGGTGGATGCGCTGGAAGCCGTGATCGCCGCGCTCTATCTGGACGGCGGCATCGAGCCGGTGCGTCAATTTGTATCCGCGCACGTGCTGGACGCGCCCGCCGGCGGTGACGAAGAGGCGGGCACGGATGTCCAGCCCGCCATCGCCAACTTCAAGAGCGCCCTGCAGGAGCTGGCACAGTCGCGCAAGCTGCCGCAGCCGCGCTATACCATCGTGCGCGAACGCGGGCCGGAGCACTCGAAGATGTTTACCGTAGAAGTCCGCGTGGGCAAGGATTGGTCCGGCCAGGCCGAGGGCCGCACCAAGAAGATCGCCGCGCAGCGGGCGGCGCGCGGCCTGTTTGACCGGCTGCTCGAAACCGGCGCAGACGCGGCTACCGCCGAGTAGCGCTGCTCGGTCCATTCGCGCAGGGTTGCTCCTGCAACTCCCGCGAACTCTCCGTGATTGGAGCCTTTGGGGCTGGCTGATAGAGTAAGAGTGATGCGTGCCGGCGGTCTCATGGCGGTTTTGGGTGCCATTTTCTTGGCTGGACAGCCCGTCGCGGCACAGCGTTTTGCCAGCCTGGCCGGGCACGTGCTCGACACGTCCGGTGGCGGCATCTCCGATGCGGTGGTCACCGTCACCAACCAGGACACTGGGTTTCGCCGCAGCGCGGAATCGGACTTCGGCGGAGCTTATGCGGTAAGTCCGCTCGAATCGGGTGTGTACAAAATCACCGTGCGCAAGGAAGGATTCCGCACTCTGGTGCGCTTCGGCATGTCCTTGGCGGAAGCGCAAGAGGCCGCCGCCGATTTCGTGCTGCCGGTGGGCAGCATGCTCGAGACCATCACCGTGGAGGGAACGCCGTCGCCGCTCGACCGTGAGGACGCCGCCCGCGAAACCGGCTTCGAGCACGATGAAATCACCCGCTTGCCGCTGAACGGCGGCGGTCTGTTGCAGCTTCTGGACGCGGCGCCGGGCACCAACATCACGCCGGCCACGCGCGGGGAGGCCGGGCAATTCACCGCCGCAGGCCAGCGGCCCAACACGAACTACTTCACCCTGGATGGAGTCAGCGCCAACAACGGTGTTACCGCGGGCGGCATTCCGGCGCAATCCACCGGAGGAACGCTGCCGCCGGTGAGCGCCTTCGGCAGCCTGGATTCGCTCATCTCTCCCGAGGTGGTGGACGAGTTCTCGATCCGCACCTCCTCGACCGGCGCGGAAATGGGGCGATTGCCGGGAGCGCAGATCGCCATCACCAGTCAATCCGGCGCCAACCAATGGCATGGCTCGCTAGCCTACGAATGGCGGAATGAAGTTCTGGCCGCCAACGACTGGTTCGCGAACCAGGCCAGCCTGAGCCGGGGCGCGGCGCGGCTCAACGAGATCAGTCAGACGTTGGGAGGGCCGGTGCGCGCCAACCGCACATTCGTGTTCGTCTCCTTCCAGCACCTGGAACTGACGCAGCCCTACGTGTGGAACCAACCCGTGCCGTCGCTGGCCGCGCGGCAGACGGCTGGCTCGTGGGCGCAACCGGTGCTGGGCATTTACCCCGCGCCGAACGAAGGCGCGCTCACCGCGGGCATCGGGGATTGGGCGGGCCGCTCCGAGCAACCGGCAGCCCTGACCGCCGGCAGCGCCCGAGCCGACCAGGCCATCGGTTCCCGCGTTTCATTCTTTGGCCGTTACAGCAACGCGCCATCGGAGAACCAGTTCGGAGCGTTCCAGGTGAACCGCATCGACCTGGGGTTCCAGAGTCTCACACTGGGACTGACGGCCCATCCCGGCGCGCGCACCGTCGTCACGGTGCGAGCCAACGAGAGCCAGTCCAGCGCATATTCGTTATGGAACGGCGGCGGCGGCGCCACGGGGCCGGGATGCCAGTTGCAGCCGCTCACCACCACCTTCCTGCACGTCACCGAAGACTGCGATTACCTGGTGCGATTCACTATCGGCGGAATCGGCCAATTGGTGTCGGGAGAGGAAGGCGCCCGCCGCGAGCGGCAGTTTCAAACCACCGGCTCGCTGGCTGTCCATCTGGCCAGGCATGACCTGCAGGTGGGCGCGGATTACCGGAGCCTCCTCGCCGTCCGCCGCGACGCAGCCCCGGCGCTGGGCGTCATCGCCGACGACGTCGCTGACCTGGCCAGCCAACAGAACTTGTGGGTCGCGCAGAGTGCGGCAGTGGAAGAATCGGCCGGCGTGACGGAATTGTCGCTGTGGATTCAGGACACCTGGCGCGCCTCCCCGCGGTTTACGCTGACCGCAGGCCTGCGTTGGGAATTTAGCCCCGCGCCGGTTCCAGATGCGGCCGCCAATTTCCTGGACTACTCGACCGGTGCCGTCATGCCGTTTTCGCAGATCTCCTCTCTGTGCTGTCCCGCGGTCACCTCGCTTTGGCCGACTTCCTACCGGGACTTCGCACCCCGCCTGGGTTTCGCCTGGCGCCTCACCGGCGACGGCAAAACCGTGCTGCGCGCCGGCGGCGGCCTGTATTACGACTCAAGCATGAGCATCGCCGCCGATTCCATCAACGGGGGGCCGCTGAGTCTGGCCAGCTACACCGGCGCTACCGGGCTGTTTCCCTCGGAACTTACTTACGCGTTTCTGCCCGACCTGCGCCTGCCTGCCGCCGCCCAGTGGAACGTGTCGCTGGAGCGGGCGTTGGGAACGCACGACACCGCCTCGGTGGGATACGTCGGGTCCGCCGGCTACGATCTGATTCGCCGGGAAGTGGGCGGCGCAGGCAGCTCGGCGACATCCTGGATTGCGCTGACCACCAACAACGGCCACTCCGCTTACCACGCCTTGGAAGCTCAGTACCGGCGGCGTTTCACGGGCGGCCTCAACGGTCTGGCATCGTACACCTGGTCGCATGCCATCGATAACGATTCGAGCGACGCGTTCCTGCTTTGGGAGGGTTTCGCGGCGCCGAGCGATCGCGGCGCCTCCGATTTCGATCTGCGCCACTCTTTCACCGCCACGCTGAGTTACACCGTGCCGCAACGCGAACACCAAAGGGGCTGGCGGTGGATGGCGGGCGGATGGTCGGTCAGTGCGATTTTGCGCGCGCGCAGCGGCTTTCCTGTCACGGTGCTCGAAAGCGAAGAATATACCGGCATCAGCCTGACCAACGCTTTTCGCCCATTGCTTCTTCTGGGCCAGCCGTTGTGGCTGAGCGACCCGAACGTGCCTGGAGGACGCAGCCTAAACCCGGCTGCGTTCCTGGTGATGCCAAGCGGCCAGCAGGGCGACCTGGGCCGCAACTCGATCGACGGGTTCGGCATGATGCAACTGGATGGGGCCGTCAGCCGCGATTTCCGCATCCGCGAAAGGGTTGCGCTCCAATTCCGCGTTGACGCATTCAATGCGCTCAACCACCCGAATTTCGCCGACCCGGTGCGCTATCTGGACAATCCTCTGTTTGGCCAATCGTCTTCCATGCTGAACATGATGCTGGGAACCGGCAGTCCCGGCAGCGGTCTATCGCCGCTATTAGGAAGCGGCGGCCCGCGCATGTTGCAACTGGGCTTGCGCCTGCATTTCTAAGCTCGGTTCCGCGGCCGCCATGATTTGCGGGTATCCTGATGTCTGCCATGCCTGTTGTCATCTCCATGCTCCGTGGCGTCAACGTCGGCGGCCACCACAAAATCAAGATGGACGCCTTACGCGCGCTCTATCAATCCCTCAAACTGAGCCATCCGCAGACGTATGTGCAGAGCGGCAACTTGGTTTTCCGAACCGAGGAACGGGACCTGGTACTGCTGGCGCGGCGCATCGAACAGGCGATCGAGCGCAAGTTCGGCTTTCGCGTTCCCGTCATTCTGCGCACGGTTTCCGAAATGCGGGACGCGATTGCGAGAAACCCCTTCGCCGGGCGCGGCGACATCGAGCCCAGCAAGCTCGCAGTGACCTTCCTCGCCAGCCGTCCCAGCGACGAAGTGCGCGCCAAGGTTCTCGCCATTGAGGCCGATCCCGAGGAACTCCGCATCGACGGCCGCGAGCTCTACATTTATTATCCGAATGGCATGGCGCGCCCGAAGCTATCCGGGCCGCTGGTTGAGCGGACGCTTGCCATCCCCGGAACCGCCCGAAACTGGAATACCGTCACCAAGCTGCTCGAAATGGCCGAGAGTCACGAAGCTGCTGGCTCTGCCCGGCGCGATCCGTAGGCGCCGTGCATGCCCGGCCCGCGCCTTTCTCATGCTGCGCTGTCTCCACCCGCGATCGAAATGAATTCTATAACGAGTCTTCCACCAGAAACTGCTCGTACTTGCCGTCGGGCAGCAGGTAGATGTTCAGCGACAGCGTTTTCTTTGCGAACTGGGCGCGATAGCTGCGATGGGTCATGCCGCCGCGCAGACTCTCGGAGACCGCCGTGACCGATTGCAGCTTGCCTAACGCACCGAGCGACGTTTTGCAATCGCGCAGCGCGGCCTGGCTGAAGTAGCCATTGGCGTTGGCTGTAAATAGCGCGCGGTCGATCCTGCCTTTTTGCAGTGCCGCCAGAACGGCCCGCACTTGGGCGGTGTCCTGTGGAGAAGGCTCCTTCCGCTCGGGCTGGAACAGCAACAGGGCGATCTGCCGCGATAGCGGTCCGACCATGTTCACCACGTCCTGGTTGGAGAGCACGACGACGGCGCCCCTGCGGGTGGGGAAAACGGCGTTGGAAGAAAGGAACCCGGAGACTTCTCCGCTGTGCTCGAACACCGGCATATCGTCGATCTCGCTCACGCCGAGGCCCAGCGCATAGTGCGTCGAATCGCCGTCGGCCAGCTTTACCTCGCGCGTCAGTTCGTCCCACGAGCGTGCCGATAGAATCTTCCGGCCGAGGAACGCAATGTCCCACTTCGCCAGGTCCGTCGGCGTCATCGCCAGTTCGCCGGCGCCGTAATACCAGCCGGCGGCTTCGCGCTGGGTGGTACGCGGCGGCCCCAGGGCGTAGCGCGTGTAGGCGGTGGCATCGGCGGGCTGGCCAGGCGGCCAGGCGGACGCCGATTGCATATCGAGCGGCGCAAAAATCTTCTCCCTCAGGAATTCCACCAGGCTCGGCCCGGAGACCTTTTCGAAAATCTGGCCGGCCAGCACAAAATTCGTGTTGCTGTACTGCCATTTCGTTCCGGGATCGAAATCAAGCGGCTTCTTGGCCCAATGCTCCACCACCGCCTCCGGCGTGGTGGGCCGTGTCCATTCCGGAATCATGTAGTCCTGCGGGGCATAGTCTTCGTAGCCGGAGGTGTGCGAAAGCAACTCGCGGATAGTGACTTCGTTCGCGCGCGTGAGATCGGGGAAATATTTCGAGACGCGGTCGTCCATCGAGAGCTTGCCCTCCTCCTCGAGCATCAGCAACGCAGCCGCGGTGAACTGCTTAGAGATCGATCCCACCGCGTAGCGCGTCTGGACGCTCGCCCGGCCGCCAGGTCCGCCATCCCGAACGCCTTGGCGTAAACCAGCTTGCCGTCCTCGACCACGGCCACCGAAACGCTGGGAGCGCCGGCCTTGTGCAGCGAGGACGTGACCTTTTCATCCAGCTTCTTTTCCAGGTTCGCCGGCAACTGCGCAACCAGGGTGCAAGAGACGAGAGCAAGCAGCGCCAGGCATCGGTGGGTTTTCATGGGTCTATGATAGTGCGGTTCGCGCCGCGGGTGGGGCGGGGGCCACGGCTTGGCTGGACACGGCGGAAGCTGTTGTTTGCCCAATATATACCACTTTAGCTATAGGCATACATCTATATGTTATTTCTATGATTTAAAGTATTTTATTGACATTACACACCATCATCCGGCATAATGTCCATTTAAATAGTATAGTCTTATAGCGCCCGTTTCAGCCGTTCATCCAGTTCACTTTTCGAGGAGCGATTATTCAAAATGTTTCGCCGGTACTCTGAGGCTGGCGCGAAACGCCGCGCGGCGCAAGCGTGCTTCACTTCCCCCGCGGCGCGCGGCGCGCTATTGTCCGGCCTGACTTTGGCGGTGGCAATCTGGTCCGCTCCGACGTGGGCGCAGGACACGCAACCTGCCCCACCAGCAACTCCGCCGGTGGCGCGGTCCACCGACCAGAGGTTGGAAGAGCTCGAGCAAAAGGTTAAGCAACTCGACCAGGCGGTAAAAGCCGCCGAGCGGAAGCAGCAACTGGCCGAAGAAGCTGCGGCTGAGAAGGCAAAGTCCCAGGCCACAGTCACCGCCGATACCAGCGGTTTCACCATCCGGTCTCCGCGTGGCAACTATCTGCTGAAGAGCGGCGCCGACCTGCAGTTGGACAACCGCACCTATCTCGGCACCGGCGCTGGATCGGACGTCGATACGCTGGTACCACGCCGCGTGCGGCCCACCTTTTCCGGCACCATTTACCAGTACATCGACTTCATGTTTCGCCCCGATTTCGGCCAAGGCACGACGGCGATATACGACGCTTACGCCCAGCTCAACTATCTCCCATGGGCCAATCTGCGCGTAGGCAAATTCAAGCCGCCGATCGGATTGGAGCGTCTGCAAAACGACGACGACACCAGCTTCATCGAGCGCGGCCTGCCGTCCAACCTGATCCCGCAGCGCGACGTCGGCTACCAGCTTTCGGCCAGCCTCTTCAAACGGCGCGTGACTTACGGCCTGGCCGTCTTCAATGGTGTGCCGGACAATTCGATCGGCACCGACCTCGCCGCCAGCGACCATCGGGACTACGATGTCCGCCTGTTCGTCACGCCGTTCCTGCCCGATGAAAACGCGTTGAGCGGGTTGGGCCTCGGATTCGCCGCATCCGGCGGCGGCACAGATGGCGAGCCATTGCCGTCCTTCAAGACATTCGGTCAAGAACCCTTTTTCAGCTTCACATCCGGCGTCACCACGGCCGGCCACCGCACCCGCCTCGATCCGCAAGGCTACTACTATCTGGGGCCATTCGGCCTGCTCATGGAATACGCGCTCAACGAGGAAGGCTTTCAAAAGAGCGGCGTGCGCCGCGAGATCGCCTTCCGCGCCTACCAGGCGCAGGTTTCTTACATTCTCACGGGAGAGAAGAAGAGCTTCGCCAGTCCAACGCCCAGGAAATCCTTCGATCCGATGCATGGCGGCTGGGGAGCGTGGGAAGTGGCCGCCCGCGTGGGCGACTGGGAAGCCGAGAAGGGCATCTACAATTACGGTTTGGCGAGCGATGCCAGCACGCCGCGGCACCTGCATGAGTGGACGGGCGGTGTGAACTGCTATTTGAACCGCTTGTTTAAAGTCGCCGCCGACTATGGGAAGACCAACTTCGGCGGCGGCGCCGTCAACGGGAACAAGCGGCCGGAACGAGTGATTATTGTGCGCTTCCAGATCAATTTCATCTGAAGAAACAAGCGATTCGCCATGAAGCCGACGAGCCTCTTCAATTGCGCCGCGTTGGCCGTGCTGGCCGGCTCCGCGCTCCTCGCCGGCCCTGTGAAACTGCTGAACGTTTCCTACGATCCGACGCGTGAGCTTTATCAGGACATCAACGCCGCCTTTGCCAGGCAGTGGAAAGCGAAGACCGGCGTAGATGTCGAGATCAGCCAATCCCACGGCGGCTCCGGCAAGCAGGCGCGGTCGGTCATTGACGGCTTGCAGGCCGACGTTGTCACCCTGGCGCTGGCCTACGATATCGATTCGATTGCCGAACACGCGCACCTGCTGCCGGCCGATTGGCAGAAACGCCTGCCCGACAACAGCAGCCCCTACACGTCCACCATTGTCTTCCTGGTTCGCCACGACAACCCCAAGCGCATCAAAGACTGGGACGACCTGGTGCGGCCCGGCGTGTCGGTGATCACTCCCAACCCGAAGACCAGCGGCGGCGCGCGCTGGAGCTACCTGGCGGCCTGGGGCTATGCGCTCCAGAAGAACAACGGCGATGACCGGAAAGCGCAGGAGTTCGTAACGCGCCTTTACCGGAACGTGCCGGTGCTCGATTCCGGCGCCCGCGGTTCCGTTACCACCTTCGTGCAGCGGGGCATCGGCGACGTGCTGCTGGACTGGGAGAATGAGGCCTTCCTGGCCTTGAACGAGATTGGCAAGGACAAGGTGGAAGTGGTCACGCCTTCGATCAGCATCCTGGCTGAGACGCCGGTTGCGGTGGTGGACCGGGTCGCCGCACGGCACGGCACCACGCAGGTCGCCCGGGCATATCTGGAGTTCTTATACACGCCCGAAGGCCAGGAGATCGGCGCGCGCCATTTCTACCGGCCACGCTCGCCGGAGATTGCCGCCAGGTATGCCGGCCGTTTTGCCAAAGTGCGGCTTTTCACCATCGACCAAGTCTTCGGCGGCTGGCAGAAAGCCCAGAAGCGCCACTTCGACGATGGAGGCGTGTTCGACCAGATTTACTTGCAGGGCAGATAAGCCAGATGGGCAGGTCCCAACCTGCCAACGCCCGCTTGCGGGCGCGTTGTTTTCGGCGTACTGAAATGTCGCTATCGTTTAAACGGCCGAGCATCCTGCCGGGCTTCTGGCCCGCGTTCAGCTACACCATTCTGTACCTGAGCCTGATCGTGCTCATTCCCTTGAGCGCGGTGTTTCTCAAGTCGGTCACATCGAGCTGGTCGCATCTTTGGCACGTGGTCACGGAGCCCGAAGTGGTGGCATCTTACCGGCTTAGCTTCGGGGCGTCCATCGTGGCCGGCATGATCAGCGCGGTGATCGGTTTTCTGGTGGCCTGGGTGCTCGTGCGCTACCGGTTCCCCGGCAAAGCTGTGGCCGACGCACTGGTGGACCTTCCTTTCGCGCTGCCCACGGCGGTAGCGGGCATCGCGCTCACAGGTCTTTATACCCAGAACGGCTGGCTGGGCCGCTACCTGGCGCCGCTCGGCATCAAGGTGGCCTTCACTCCGTTGGGCGTGGTGGTGGCGCTCACCTTCATCGGGCTGCCGTTTGTGGTGCGCAGCGTGCAGCCGGTGCTGGCGGATCTGGACGCGGAGATGGAAGAGGCCGCCGCCAGCCTGGGCGCCAGCCGCTGGCAGGTATTCCGGCTGGTAATCTTCCCCGTAGTAAGGCCGGCGCTGCTTACGGGTTTCGCGCTGGCGCTCGCCCGCGCCCTGGGCGAGTATGGGTCGGTCATCTTTATAGCCGGCAACATGCCGATGAAGACCGAAATCACGCCGCTGCTGATCGTCACCAAACTCGAGCAATACGATTATGCCGGGGCCACGGCGATTGCGGCGGTGATGCTCACGGCTTCATTCCTGCTGCTGCTGGCGATCAACGCGCTGGAGCGCCGAACGCGCAGATTCATGGCGATGGATTAACCATGGCGGCTGTCGCATTAGAGCTTCCGCAGAAACGAACTCCCGCCATCCCGCGGCACATCCGGCGCGATCCGCCGCTGGTGCGCTGGGGGCTCACCCTGCTGGCTCTGCTGGCGTTGGGGGCGTTCATCGTGCTGCCGTTGGCGGCCGTCTTCGTCGAAGCCTTCGAAAAAGGAGTTCCCGCCTACCTGGCGGCCATTCGCCAGCCGGATACCCTTTCTGCCATCCGCCTTTCGCTGCTAGCCGCCGGCATTTCGGTGCCGCTCAACCTGGTGTTTGGCGTGGCTGCGGCATGGGCCATCGCGAGATTTCAGTTCAAGGGCAAGAGCGTGCTGGTGACGCTGATCGACATTCCGTTCGCAGTCTCGCCGGTGGTTGCCGGATTGGTTTTCGTGCTGGTTTTCGGCGCCCAGGGATGGTTCGGATCGTGGCTGGGCGATCACGATATCCGCATCATTTTTGCCGTGCCGGGCATTATCCTGGCCACCACCTTTGTCACCTTTCCCTTCGTGGTGCGCGAGTTAATCCCGCTGATGCAGTCTCAGGGCAGCGACGAGGAAGAAGCCGCGCTTACCCTCGGCGCCAGCGGCTGGCAGATGTTCTTCAAGATCACGCTCCCCAATATCAAGTGGGGGCTGCTGTATGGCGTGGTGCTGTCGACGGCCCGCGCGCTGGGCGAATTCGGCGCGGTATCGGTGGTGTCCGGGCACATCCGCGGCCAGACCAATACCCTGCCGCTGCACGTCGAGATTCTGTACAACGAGTACAACTATTCCGGCGCGTTCGCCGTGGCGTCTTTGCTCAGCGTGGTTGCCGTCGTTACCCTGGCGCTCAAGAAGTTTCTGGAATGGAAGACCAGGGCAAGAGCGCAAAATGAGCATCGAAGTCGGTCGACATCCGCAAAAGCTACGGGCAGTTCGAAGCCTTGCAGGGTGTCAGCCTGCGCATCGAGAGCGGCGAACTGGTGGCGCTGCTGGGGCCGTCGGGTTCGGGAAAGACCACGCTGCTCAGAATCATCGCCGGGCTGGAAGTGCCGGACAGCGGTACGATTCGCCTCAATGAGGAGGACGCCACCAACGCCACGGCGAGCCAGCGCCAGGTGGGCTTCGTCTTTCAGCACTACGTAACGTATCAAGCGCGACACATAA
>CAVXJY010000158.1:0-20723 GCA_963761855.1 Bryobacterales bacterium
ACCCGGTCGTCGTGATCGGAAGTGGTGATCAGCGTGGCCGGATACACGGTCCTGCGGATGTTCTGCAGCGGCGAGTAGGCCAAGAGCACTTTAAAATCTTCCGGATCGTCCGGCGACCCATATTCTCCCACCCATCCGGCGCCGGCGGTGAACTTATCAAACCGGAGCATGTCCATCACGCCGACTGCCGGCATGGCGGCGCCGAATAAGTCGGGACGCTGGTTCAGGCAGGCGCCTACCAGCAGGCCGCCGTTGCTGCCACCGAAGATCGCCAGTTTGGGAGTCGACGTGTAGCGATTGTGGATCAGCCATTCGGCGGCCGCGATGAAATCGTCGAACACGTTTTGTTTGTTGTGACGGGCGCCGGCCAGGTGCCAGGCTTCACCGTATTCGGATCCGCCGCGCAAATTGGCCTCGGCATAGAGGCCGCCCATTTCCAGCCATTCGATCAGCGCGGGGTTGAACGCCGGGCTGAGAGCGATGTTGAATCCCCCGTATCCATAAAGGATGGTGGGATTCCGGCCGTCGAGCCGCATACCCTTGCGGTGGACCAGGAACATCGAAACCTTGGTGCCATCTTTCGACGGATAGAAAACCTGATCGGTCTGATACTGGCCAACGTCGAAGCTGAGATGACTGCGGCGCAGCAGAGTACTGCGGCCGGTGCGCAGGTCCAGGCGGTAGAGAGCCGCCGGCGAAGTGAAGGTGACCAAGCTGTAGAACAACTCGTGAGCGTCGGGCTGGGCGGGCGACCAGTTGGCGGTGCCGATGCCATCCAAGGCGACCACGCTGGTGGTCTTGCTCGCCAGCGAATAGAGGACGGCGCGGGCGTGGGCGTTGTGCAAATACGAAAGCAGCAGGCGTCCGCCTGCGAGGGCCGCGTGTTCGAGGCTGTCGGGTTGCTCAGCCACCACTTCGGCCCAGTGCTCGCGGCCGGGCCGGCTAAGATCGATGGCGATGATGCGGCCCTTCGGTGCCCCATCTGTGGTGCGCACGTATATGCGGCTTCCCTCGCTGCCGGCGTAATCGTAGATGCCCTTGGGATCGGGCGTGAGCAGCGCCATCTGCGGGCTGGCAGCCGAAAGGTCCTCGAAGTACAGCATGTTGCGGGAGCTGTCCTGGGGCAAATCCATGTGGACCACCAGCCAGCGCCCATCCGAGGTGAGTACGGGGCCGAGCCCGCTTTCGGCGTGGGACGGGTCCTCGTATATGAACCGGTCCTGGGCAGCCGCTTCACCCACGCGGTGCAGCATCACCTGGGGATTGCGGTTGACCGCGGTGAGGATCTGGCCCTCCGGCGGCTTGGGGTAGCGGACATAGTAGAATTCGCGGTTGTCCGGGGTCCAGGCGGGCGCCGCATCCTTGGTCCACTGCAGCACCTCGGGCAGATCCTGGCCGGACCCGACGTTACGGATGCGCCATTCGCACCAGTCCGAGCCGGCCTGCGCCGTGCCGAATGCCAGCAGGCTGCCATCGCGGCTGGGGGCAAGCCCGCAAAGCGCGGCGGTGCCATCGCTGCGGAACGTGTTCGGATCGAGCAGCACCTTCGGATGGCTGCCCTGGGCGTCGATCGTATACAGCACGGCTTGATTCTGCAGGCCGCTGTTGCGCAGCAGGAAATAATGGTTGCCGGCGGAGAATGCGCCGGCATAGCTCCAGATGAAACCGTGCGAAAAGTTGGTGAGCGCGGCGGCGGGATAACGCTGGTAGTTGAACAACTGCGTGAGGCGCCGCTTGATGGCATCCCGTTGCGGGATGGCGGCCAGCCATTGGCTCGTCAACTTTACTTCAGCTTCGATCCAGGCGCGTGTGGCGGGATTGTCCGGGTCTTCCAGCGTGCGGTACGGGTCGGCGATTTTGTGGCCGTGGTAATCGTCGACCTGGTTGGTGCGCGGAGCATGCGGGTAAACCAGGGTCGATGCGCTTTCGGCCAGAGCCACGCACAAAGCGAACGCGGTGGCCAGCGCGGTAAGGGTGTTTCGAACAAGGCGGGCTCTGAACATTGAGTCCAGTGTACCCGGTGTCGCACGCTTCAGGGGCGCGCCGGTCGCGCCTGCCCGTGCGGCGGTGTTCATTGGCGGCGCGCTTCGTTCAGCGCCAGCGAGAGATTCGCTTCGCCCCAAAGTAAAGGAGTGTGCGGACCGGCGGTCCAGCGGCCTTGTTTGAGGAAATACAGCTCAGGGCAATCGTTGGCGGGAGTGAGTTGAGCGATTGCCCGCCGCAAGTAACGGCCCTGCTGCCCGCGGTCCGCATACAGTCTGCCAAAGATAACCGAAAGCAGGCTATCGAAAAGGCACCACTGCGCTTCGCAGCCCGGCTGGAGATACTCGTCGCGCACTTCGATGCGCTCGCTCCAATCGATGCTGCGCACGCCGGGCGGGAACCAGCGGTCATAATCCTGGCAGTAATAGGAGTCGCCGGTGTAGCGGCGGATCCCTATCTCCCCTTCGAGGCGCGCTTGAATCAGGTGAACGATCGCGTCCCGTGTCGTCGAGTCACGCACGACTTCGAGAGGATAGACAAGGAAAAGCAGCGCGGCGTCGGCCCCGCGAACCTTAGGCGATTCGAGCGGAAGGTGGCGAATCAGCAGCTCTCGTCCGGCGGCGATCGACGAATCGGCGACGTCGGCTCCGGCCAACTTGGCTTCTTCGAGACCGGCAACCACAGCACCCACGCTCGAGGAATTAACCTTCCGGCCCTCTTCCCATGCGCCGCTGTCTGGGTCCTCCCAGTAGCGTATGGCCTCGAAGTAGCGAATAAACAATCGAATGATCTCTCGTTCCGAAGCCTCAAGGCGGTTATAGCCGAGATTGTGGAGGCGCGCCCGGAACCAAAGTACGTAACCGAGAGCGTCGTTCTGCGCGTGGGACCAGTTCCCGGGAAGCTCCCCTAGCGAGTTAGCATCGAAGCGAACATGAGGTCTTGATCCTACTGTCTCCTTGAGGGCCGGCTGAGCAATAATCGCAGCGAAACGCGGCGCTTGCGATTCAACGAAACGCATTAACCCCCGGGCACAAGCTACTGCTGCGTCGACATCTCCAGCCTCTAGGCGCGAGTAGGCCACCATGACGTTGTCGCGCAACCAGGCATTCTGATAGCCCGTCACGGAGGTGGAATCCAAACCGCCGGCGGCCGGATAAATTCCGTTGGCATTCGGAGCTAAGAATGCTTTCTTCTTGGCTGCGACGAGCTCAGCGGCCTGGCGGATGCTCAGTTCTTCGGCTCGGATACGATCTCCCTCAGTATTGCAACCTCCACCCGCCATACCAGGATAGACGCAGCGGCTATGGCGACGGCGTTCACGGCTTTGACATAGGGGTCCCATCGAGTCGGTACCGCCCATCGGAAGGAGGCAAAATACGCGACGATTGCAGGTCCCGCAAAAACTGCGTAGCGGATTTTGTCGGTCCACAAGAGCAGCTTCTTGTCCGGATAATCCTCGTGAACATATTGTTCCCAGCCGAGCGCATCCTGCGGAGCAGTTTGTTTGAGGAGCCGGGCCCGAAGCGTAACTTGAATGTATCTGGCTGCCCGGCCGATGCGCCCGACGACATCGGCGTATAAGATAGCCAGAATCGCAAACGGGAGTGGAATGGCGGCGACAATCCAGGGACGCACACACGCCTCCTGGCTGGCTGCGACCGGAATGACGGCCGCTATGATCGCAACCGCCAAAGCCAAAAAGGCGCTCTGAAGAGTCAGGAGAGTCTGTATCTCGGCGCGGAGCGCGTTGTACTCCGCCAGGTCCACCTGTAAAGAGTCCGCCTCGCCCGGCATGGGTTCATTATGCCACACGAAGGGCAATGTACCGATCCGAACCAAAAGGACCCTCCGCTGCCTGGCCGCCCGGTGGTCCGTCCCGATCCTATGGCACCAACGCGGCGCCCAACTGAGTCACGGCTGTTATAATCGAGCTTCGATTCATCATTCAAGGAGAGCTGTTGTGCGAAACAAGATCACGGTTGTGGGCGCCGGCAACGTGGGCGCTAATTGCGCGTTGCGCATCGCGGATAAGGACCTCGCCGATGTCGTCTTGGTGGACGTGGTAGAAGGCGTGCCGCAAGGCAAGGGCCTGGACCTGTTGCAGTCCGGGCCGGTGCAGGGCTATGACGTCACCATCACGGGCGCCAACGACTACGCGCCGACCGCCAATTCCGACGTCGTCATCATCACCGCCGGCTTCCCGCGCAAACCGGGCATGAGCCGCGACGACTTGCTGATGGCCAATTACGAAATCGTGCGCAGCGCCACCGAGCAAGCCGCGAAGCACTCGCCTAACTCGATCCTCATCCTGGTGACCAATCCGCTGGACGCGATGGCGCAAGCGGCCCTCTGGGTCTCGAAGTTCGACAAGCAGCGCGTGGTCGGCATGGCCGGCGTGCTGGATAGCGCGCGCTTCCGCACTTTCATCGCGCAGGAACTGGGCGTTTCGGCCGACAACGTGACCGCGGTGGTATTGGGCGGCCACGGCGACACCATGGTGCCGGTGGTGCGGCTAAGTAACGTCTCCGGCATTCCGCTGACGGAGCTGCTGGACCAGGCCGCCATCGACCGCATTGTGGACCGCACGCGCAATGGTGGAGCCGAGATCGTCAAATACCTTAAAACCGGCAGTGCCTACTATGCGCCATCGGCGGCCGCGGTGGAAATGGCCGAATCCATCCTTAAGGACAAGAAGAAGGTACTGCCCTGCGCCGCGTACCTGGAAGGCGAGTACGGCATCCATGGCCTGTTTGTCGGTGTGCCGGTGAAGCTGGGCGCCCGCGGCATCGAGAAGATCTACGAACTGAAACTCACCGCCGAGGAGCAGGCCGGCCTAACCAAGAGCGCCGCCGCCGTGCAGGAACTGGTCGACGTGCTGAAGAGCAAGCGGTAAGCTTCTTCAAATCCGCCTTAGAGGCAGTGCAGTGATGTTGACCCGCCTGTCGGCCAACGCGTCAGCGCCGCTATGTGCGCAACGGAACACGCGTGCAGACTACGCGGGTAACCCCTTGGACCGTCAAAGAATCGAAGTAAGCAGGGAGGTGTGACGACGATGCGACTCGCCACCCTGTTGTTACTGATCTCTTCGCTAGGTCTTGCGAAAAGTTGGACCGGGGTTTTAGTCGATTCCAACTGTTACGCCAACGAACAAACCAACGTGGGCAAGGACCAAACCACCGTAGATCGCGACATGAATACGGAAGTCCGGTACTGCTCCGCGACCCCAAGAACGAAGGTCTTTGCGGTCGTGCTCCCGAATTGGACTAGCCTCAAGTTCGATTCGGCGGGAGATACAAGAGCAGCGAACGTAGTCCGGAAAGCCACCAGGAACTCCTTGTTCGAGGTCACCGTTACCGGCGATTTAAGGAAGGACACGATTCAGGTAGGTTCAATGTCCGCTCGACAAATAAAGACGCCGCAATAGATTGGCGATGGCGCTCAATACACCAGGCTTCCCGGTTGCAGAGCAGGCTGGCGGATCTCGCCGCATCCTCGGCCGGTAGGGAGCATTTTGCCTGGGTTCATTCGGCTATCCGGGTCGAACAGAAGTTTGATCTGGCCGATCGTCTCCAGCGTATCGGCGGGGAATAACAGCGGCATCAGCTCATTCTTTTCCATGCCGACGCCGTGCTCGCCGGTGATGGAGCCGCCACAGCCGATGCACCATTTCAGAATCTCTTCGCCCGCGTGACGCGCCGTCTCCTTTTCGCCGGGCACCCGCGGATTGAACAGAATGATCGGGTGCAGGTTGCCGTCGCCGGCATGAAAGATGTTGCTGATGGTGAGGCCGTGCTCCCTGGCTACCGCAGGCGATGAACTGCAGCGTGGCGGCAATGCGCGTGCGCGGCACCACGCCGTCTTGCACATAATAGCTTGGACTCACGCGGCCCACCGCGCCAAAAGCGTTCTTGCGGCCACTCCACAGGCGCTCGCGCTCCTCGGCCGTGCGCGCCACGCGGAATTCGATGGCGCCCGATGACAGGCAGGCGGCGCGCACCTGCTCCACCTGCGTCTCGACGGCCTCGCGAATCCCTTCGAGCTCGATCAGCAAGACGGCCGCGGCATCCACCGGGTAGCCGGCGTGCGTGGCCTCCTCTACCATGCGGAGCATCACTCCATCCAGCATCTCCAGGGCGACCGGAGTGATGGCCCGCGCGGTGATTTCGGCGACGGTGCGGCCTGCGTCCTCGCTGCTCGAATAAATCGCCAGCACCGTCTTGACCATCTCCGGTTTGCGCATCAAGCGGAGAGTGGCCTTGGTCACCAGAGCCATGGTGCATTCTGAGCCGGTGAGCAGGCCGGTCACGTCGTAGCCCGGAAGATCGGGCAGGCCGCCGGTTTCGATCACGCCTCCATCCGGCAGCACCAGTTCCAGGCCGAGCACGTGGTTGGTGGTGACGCCGTATGCCAGAGTGTGCGGGCCGCCGGCGTTTTCCGCCACATTGCCGCCCACCGTGCAGGCGCGCTGGCTGGAGGGATCGGGCGCAAAGAAATATCCGTCGCGTTCCACGGCCGCGGTGACATCCAGGTTCACCACTCCCGGTTCCACCACGGCGCGCTCATTGGCCGTGTCCAGACTCAGGATCCGGTTCATGCGGGCGAAGGCGATCATCATTCCGCCTTGGAGCGGAATCGCGCCGCCGGACAGACCAGTGCCCGCACCGCGGCCGACGATGGGCATGCCGAATTGGTTGGCGATGCGGACCAGCGCGCCGACTTCCTCCGTGGTGCGAGGGAAAACCACTACATCGGGAGGATGCTTGTCCTGGCCCGCATCGTACTCGTAGAGAGCCAGGTCTTCGGGCCGGTCGAGATACCCCCGCGGCCCGACCAGCGCGGAGATCCGCTGCGCGGCGGCTGAAGACAGCATCGAACTTCAGTGTAGAACAGGTGGGGCACGCTTTAGCTTGCCCGCCTTTCTCGTCGGACAGGTCAGGCAGTGTCGGGCGCGTAGCTCCCTTTGATCCGGGCAAGCTGAAGAGGATGCTGAAAAAGTCCGGAGAGAATATTTTCAGCCGCCGATGATCGCCGATAACCCGGTTCATTTCAATCCGCGTTCATCGGCGGCTATTCATGTTCTGGCTCTTGTCCGCAACGTCTGAAGCCGGTCCCCGGCCGTGGCATACTGGGACGTGCAAGCGGCGGCGGAGACTCTGGCGGAGAGGCTGACGGCGGTCCACGCGCGCATCCAGGTGGCGGCCGAGCGGGCGCGCCGCGATGCGGCGGGCATCATGCTGCTGGCTGTCACCAAGGTCTTTCCGGCGGCGGTCATTCGCCAGGCTTACGCATTGGGCCTGCGCGAATTCGGCGAGAACTACGTGCAGGAATTCGCCGCCAAGGCGCCGGAGGTTCGCGACCTTGCTGGGGCGCGCGTTCACCTCATCGGCCATCTGCAATCCAACAAATCCGGCCTCGCGGCGGAGCTGTTCCATGCCATCCAGACGGTGGATTCGCCGAAGCTGGCGCGGCGCCTGGAATCGGCCGGCCGCCCATTGGAAGTAATGCTCGAAGTCAAACTATCTGGCGAGGCGGCCAAGAGCGGAGCCGATCCCGCCGCATTGCCGGAGCTGATCGCCGCCGTTCGCGAGTGCCCGCACCTGTCGCTCACCGGCCTGATGACCATGCCGCCATGGTCGGAAGATCCGGAAGCGGCGCGCCCGCATTTTCGCCGCTTGCGCGAGTTGGCGGAGCGGCACGGGCTGAGCGGGCTTTCGATGGGAATGTCGCACGACCTGGAGACCGCCATCGAGGAAGGCGCCACCTGCGTGCGGGTAGGCACGGCGCTGTTCGGCGCGCGGCGAAAAGCGTGACCGTTGGCTTCCATGCGCCGCTTCCCCCGGCGCGCACCGGAGTGGCGGACTACGCGGCAGCGCTCCTGGCTGATCTGCGAGGCCGCGGGCGGGTCGAGATCGCACCCGCGCGCTGCGATGTGGCGCTCTATCACCTGGGGAATAACAAGCTGCATGCGGCCATTTACCGGCGCGCGATCGAGCGGCCCGGCGTGGTGGTGCTGCATGACGCGGCACTGAATCATTTCTACCTCGGCCAGCTTGACGAAGCGGCGTATACGGAAGAGTTCGTGTACAACTACGGCGAATGGAACCGCGGGCTGGGCCGCGAATTGTGGCTGAACCGCGCCGCCTCCGGCTCCGACCGCCGCTATTTCGATTTCCCCATGTTGCGGCGTGCGGCGGAGCGCGCATTGGTGGTGGTGGTGCACAATCCGGCGGCGGCGGAAATGGTGCGGCGCCACGCGCCCGGGGCCAGGATCGTCGAAATCCCGCACTTCTTTGCGCCGCCGGAGCTGCCGTCCGCGTCTCAGGCGCTGCGTTTCCGCGAGCGGCTGGGCGTGCCTCCGCGCGCCTTCCTGTTCGGCGTTTTCGGCTATCTGCGGGAAACCAAGCGGCTGCTGCAGGTGCTTGACGCGTTTGCCGCCGTGGCGCGACAGCTTCCGCACGCCATGCTGCTGGTGGCCGGCGATTTCGTATCGAGCGATCTGGAACGCGCTGCCGCACCGCTGCTCTCGGCGCCCGGCGTGCGCCGCCTTCCGTACCTGCCCGGCGCGGATTTCTGGCTGGCCGCAAGCGCCGTAGACGCGTGCATCAATCTGCGCTATCCGGCGGCGGGCGAGACTTCGGGCATCGCCATCCGGCTGATGGGCATCGGCAAACCGGTGCTGGTGACGGATTCTCCCGAGTGCCGGCGCTTTCCCGAAGGCGCCGTAGTTCGCGTCGCGCCTGGCCTCGGCGAGCGCCAATCGCTGTGCGCCAGTATCATTTTGCTAACATCGATGTCTGATGTGGCGCGTGCCATCGGCCTACGGGGGGCCGCGCACATTCAGACGCGCCACCGGCTGAATCTGGCCGGAAGCCTTTATTGGGACTTGTTGTGCGAGTGTTGTACATCGTCGCCGCTTGCGCCGTTGCCTTCGGCGGGCAGCCTCGGCAGCACACCGTAAAGCTGCACGTGCCCGTGCCGATGCGCGACGGGATTCGACTCTACGCCAACGTTTTTCTGCCGTCGGAACGCGCGCGCGTGCCGGCCATCCTGGTGCGCACTCCTTACGGCAAGGGCGAAGGACTGGCGCCGAATTGGCGCGCACTGCTGGATCACGGCTTCGCCGTGATGGTGGAGGACGTGCGCGGACGCTACGAATCCGACGGCGAGTTCGATCCGCTCACGCAGGAACCCACCGATGGCGACGACACCCTGAACTGGATGGCGCGCCAGCCCTGGTGCGACGGCAAGATTGGCATGACGGGCGGTTCTTATCTGGGCATTGTGCAATGGAAAGCGGCGCTGCGCGCTAATCCGCACCTGAAGGCGATCTTCGCCGTGGTGGCGGGTGACGACGATTACCGCGACCGATTTTACTCGACCGGCGGCGCCATGAAGCTGGGCAACCGCCTGGAGTGGATGGCGGAGAATCTTAAAACGCCGGGCTACCACCCCGATTTCAGCCGCTTCGTGTGGCACCTGCCGCTGCGCACCGCCGACGTCGCCGCTACCGGCCGCGTATCCAGCATGTACCAGCAGGCTGTGGCACACCCGGCTTTCGACGGCTTCTGGCGCTCCATAAGCACGCGCGAGCACCTGGACCAGATTCGCGTTCCGGTATTCGCGGTCGGCGGCCTGTACGATAACTTCGTGGAAAGCGATCTGGAGGCTTTCGCGGCGTTGCACCGGCGGTCCGGGCTGAATCGCATTCTGATTGGTCCGTGGCCGCACAACATGTCGGCCAAATTCGCCGGCGTGGATTTCGGCTACGAGTCTGCCGTTCCGGTGCGCCGCCTGGCCATCGACTGGTTCGACCAGTGGTTGAACGGCAAGGACATGGGCATTGCCTCGGACGCTCCGCTGCGCATCTTCGTAATGGGCGCAAATAAGTGGCTGGACGATTGCCAATGGCCGCCCGAACACGCCCGGCCACGCAACTTTTATCTGGTCAGCCAGGGCCGCGCCAACACCGCCGCGGGCGATGGCGCTTTGCAGAATGCGCCGCTGCGCGCCGCCGCCGCCGATCGTTTTGTTTTCGATCCGCGCGACCCGGTGCCCACACGCGGCGGCGCCGTGTGCTGCAACCCGCGCGTTTTCGCTTGGGGCCCGATGGACCAGCGCCCGGTCGAGCAGCGCCGCGATGTGCTGGTCTTCTCCACGCGGCCCCTCGAGCGGGACTTGGAAGTGGTGGGACCGGTGAAGGCCGTGCTCTATGTTGCCACCAGCCAGCGAGACACCGACTTCACCGCCAAGCTGGTGGACGTGTTCCCCGACGGCTATGCACGCAATCTGACCGACGGCATTCTGCGGCTGCGCTATCGCAACTCGCTCGATCGGCCCGAACCCGTGCGGCCAGGCGAGGTGTATCAAGTTACCCTCGACGCCGGCATCGCCAGCAACGAGTTTCTTAAGGGCCATCGCATCCGGGTGGAGATTTCCAGCAGCAACTTCCCTCGCTTCGACCGCAACCCCAACACCGGCGCAGCAATCGCGGGCGAAACCCGCTTGGTGAAGGCCAATCAGACTATTTACCACGACCGCCGGCATCCTTCGCGGCTGGTGCTAATGGTGATGTGAGCGCCGAAGCCTGGTTAAGCTATCGTAGTGATTGTGAAAGCGCTGATGAAAAGCCGTCCTGAGCCGGGCCTGTGGCTGGAGGAGATCGAGACTCCGAAAATCGGCATCAACGATGTATTGATCCGCGTGCTGCGGACGGGCATCTGCGGCACCGACGTCCATATCTACAAGTGGGACGAGTGGGCGCAGGCCACCATACGGGTGCCGATGGCGATCGGCCACGAGTTTGTGGGGCGCATTGTGGAGGTGGGTTCCAACGTCGCCGATTTCTTTCCCGGCGATATCGTCAGCGGCGAAGGGCACGTGGTTTGCGGGCGCTGCCGCAACTGCCTGGCCGGAAGGCGGCACCTGTGTGCCAACACGCTGGGCGTGGGTGTGAACCGCGCGGGCGCGTTCGCGGAATACATCGCCCTGCCGATGTCCAATATCTGGCGCCATCATGAGAGCGTTCCACTCGAGGTAGCGGCCATCTTCGATCCCTTCGGTAACGCGGTCCATACCGCGCTTTCATTCCCGGTGCTGGGCGAGGACGTGTTGATCACCGGCGCCGGGCCGATCGGCATCATGGCGGCTGCTGTGGCGCGGCACGCCGGCGCGCGTTATACGGTCATCACCGATATCAATCCCTACCGGCTCGAACTGGCGCGCAAGCTGGGCGTGACGCTGGCGGTGGATGCCAGCCGGACCAAGCTGAGCGCGGTGCAGAAGCAACTCGGCATGACCGAGGGTTTCGACGTGGGCCTCGAGATGTCCGGCACCGCGGCGGCCTTTCGCGACATGCTCGAAAACATGAGTCACGGCGCCAAAATCGCTATGCTGGGCATCCCCACCGCCGAGATGGCCATCGACTGGCGCACCATAATCTTCCGCATGCTCACCGTCAAGGGCGTCTATGGCCGCGAAATGTACGAGACGTGGTACAAGATGACGGTGATGCTCGAATCCGGTCTGGACATCACACCCGTGATCACCCACCGTTACAATTACACCGAGTTCGAGCGGGGATTCGAAGCCATGGTTTCCGGCAACTCGGGCAAGGTGATCCTGAGCTGGGAATGAGATGGCGGCGCGCATAACCGCCCGACGCTGGCTGGTGCGCGGACGCGTGCAGGGCGTGGGCTACCGCTGGTTCGCGCAGCAGGCCGCGGCCGGGTTAGGCCTCAGCGGTTATGCACGCAACCTGGACGACGGGCGGGTGGAAGTTTACGCGGCCGGCCCTAAGGCGAAACTCGACCAACTGGCCGGCATGCTGTATCGCGGGCCGCGCTGGGCCGACGTGCGAGGAGTTGAAGAACAGGAATGCGCCGTGCAAGAATTGGGTTCGTTCCGCATTGAGGCTTGATGGCAGATCTGAAAACGCTGATCCGCGAGGTGCCGGACTTCCCCAAACCCGGCATCCTCTTCTATGACATCACCACGCTGCTGAAAGACCCGGCAGGATTGCGCGCGGTGATCGACGGGTTGAAAGACCATTACCGCGATGCCAAAGTGGACGTGGTATTGGGCATTGAAGCGCGCGGCTTCATTTTCGCTCCAGCGCTGGCTTATGCGCTGGGCGCGGGCTTCGTGCCGGTGCGCAAGCCCAAGAAACTGCCGGCCGAGGCGGTAAGCGTGACCTACGACCTGGAGTACGGAACGGATACGCTTGAGATGCACAAGGACGCGGTCTCGAAGGGCACACGAGTGCTTATCATGGACGACCTGCTGGCCACCGGTGGCACCGCCGCGGCGGCCGCCCGCATGGTGGAATCGGCCGGCGGCCAAGTGGCGGGCGTGGGGTTCGTGGTCGAACTCACCTTCCTCCACGGGCGAGCCAGGCTGGCGGGCCGCGACGTGTTCTCGCTGCTCCAGTACGACAAATGAGTCTCACCCGCCGGGCGCGTCTGCGCGCACTCGCTAAAATTAACCTGGAGCTGCGTGTGCTGGCCGAACGGCCCGACGGCTACCACGAATTGCGCACCATCTTCCACACCATTTCGCTCGCCGATTCGATCGACATTGCCTTCACGCCGGCGCGGCGGACGACCGTCGAACTGGCGGACGATCTTCATCTTGCCGATAACCTGGTCGCACGCGCCGCCAGCGCTGTGATGGATACCATGCGCCTTACCGGGCACGTCGAGATGCGGCTCACCAAGCGAATTCCCATGGGCGCCGGCCTGGGCGGAGGTTCGTCGGATGCAGCCGCCGTGCTGCTGGCGCTCCCCGTGTTAGCTGGACGCAGCCTGCCGATCGATCGCTTGCGCCAACTGGGCGAGCAGTTGGGCAGCGACGTGCCATTCTTTCTGCTGGGCGGCGCCGCGGTTGGCATAGGCCGCGGCACGGAATTGTTTCCGCTGCCGGATGGCAAGCCGCTGAGCGGCATCCTGGTTTCACCCGGCATTCACATTTCGACGGCCGACGCCTACCGCCTGCTTAATTCGCGTTTGACAAGCGAATCGCAACAAAATAAAATAGTTACTTTCCAGTCGAGAGCGTGGGACGGGGGTGTCTCCGGGGCCGCGTGCAACGATTTTGAAACGGTGGCAACCCAGCAGTATGGCATCATCGGTGCGATCAAGAAGCGGATGCTCCGCGCCGGAGCCTCGATGGCGCTGATGACGGGCAGTGGATCGGCGGTGTACGGGATTTTCCCCAGCTCCGCTCCGGCATCCGAAGTTTTCAGGATTTTCCGAAGAGAAAAGGCGTTTCGCTTTTCACTGGTCAGCCGCGCGCGTTATCGCGCGATGTGGTGGCGGACACTCGAAGAGCACGTTACCGCAAAAGTATGGCCTCCCCGAAACCGAAGAGAGCAATGAGTCACGATCGGCTGCAACTGTTCACGGGCAACGCCAATCCGGCGCTGTCGCAGGAAATCGCTCAGCACCTCAACACCGCGCTGGGCGGATGCACGGTGAGGCAGTTCGCCGATGGCGAAATCCACCTGCAGATTCACGAAAACGTGCGCGGCGCCGACGTCTTTGTCATCCAGCCGACCTGCAAGCCGGTGGAACGCAACCTGATGGAGTTGCTGCTGATGATGCAGGCGTTGAAACTGGCATCGGCGGAGCGCATCACCGCAGTGTTACCCTATTATGGGTACGCGCGGCAGGATCGGAAGGACAAGCCAAGGGTACCGATTTCGGCCAAGCTGGTGGCCGGGTTGCTCGAATCGGCGGGCGCGGACCGCGTGCTGACGCTTGATTTGCACGCCGCGCAGATTCAGGGTTTCTTCGATATCCCGGTGGATCACTTGTACGCCTCGCCGGTGATGATCGAGTATTTCCGGACGCGGAACCTGGCGAATTTGACGGTGGTTTCGCCGGACGCCGGCGGCGTCGAGCGGGCGCGGGCATTCGCCAAGCGGCTGAATTCGCCCCTGGCGATTCTCGACAAGCGGCGCGAAGAGGCCAATGTCGCCGAAGTGATGAACGTAGTGGGCGACGTGGAAGGGCGCCATTGCCTGCTGGTGGACGATCTGATCGATACCGCCGGCACGCTGGTGAAGGGCGCTGAGGCATTAATGGAAAAGGGCGCGGCCAGCGTTTCGGCGTGCGCTACCCACGCGGTGCTGTCCGGTCCCGCCGTGGAGCGGATCGAGGCATCCGAACTGAAGGAAGTGGTGCTTACGAATTCGATTCCGCTCAGCGATGAGGCGAATCGGTCGAGCCGGATCAAATCGTTGTCGGTCGGGCATTTGCTGGCGGAAGCCGTCCGATCGATTCACGAAGAGACTTCGGTGAGCGTGCTGTTTATTTGAAGTTTGGGCCGGGCATGCCCGGCTGGAGCCGCAACCCACGTTAACCCCATGCGGGGCGAACCGGACTTGCGGCGGAACAGGAGAGTTTGAGTGAAAAGAGACATTACTGTAACGGCAGAGGTGCGCGCGTCGCGCGGCAAGAACGAAGCACGCCGCACACGCAGTGCGGGGCAGATTCCGGCCGTACTCTACGGCGCATATAAGGACGCGGTCAGCGTATCGGTCAACCCGCGCGAGATCCTCAAGATCGTCCACAGCTCCACCGGCTACAACACGATTTTCAACCTGGCGATTCAGGGCGGCGAAACCACGCCGGTAATGGTGGTGGACAGCCAGGTTGACCCGCTCAAGGGCACGCTGCTGCACGCCGATTTGAAACGTATCGACCTCAGCAAGCGGATCCGCATCACCGTCCCGGTGCTTACGGTGGGTGAACCGGCCGGCGTGAAGTTGCAGGGCGGGCTGCTCGAAGTCATCACGCGCGCCATTGAGATCGAGTGCCTGCCGGACGAGATACCCGAAAGCTTCTCGGTGGATGTGAGCGAGCTGATGATCGGGCAAAGCAAGCGCGCCAGCGATGTGGCGCTGGCACCCTCGATGAAACTGGTGAGCGCGGCGGAGACTGTGATTGCGCACGCCGTGGCGCTGCGCGCCGAAGCCGAGCCGGTGGCGGAGGCCGCGCCCGTTGCCGAAGCTGGCACCGAAGCAGCCGAGCCCGAAGTGATCAAGAAGGGCAAGAAAGAAGAGGAAGCCGCCCCCGAGGAAAAAGAAAAGGACAAAGAAAAGGGCAAAAAGAAGTAGGCTTCCATGTTCCTGGTGGCCGGTCTGGGGAATCCGGGCGAGGAGTACGTGCGCACGCCGCATAACCTCGGGTTCCTCACCATCGACCGGCTGGCCGAACGGCACGGCATCCGCGTCACCCGCAAGGATTCCAGAGCGCTCGTCGGGTTGGGCGAAATCGACGGGCATGAGGTGATGCTGGCCAAGCCGCAAACGTTTATGAATCTCAGCGGCACTTCGCTCGCGCCGCTGATGGAGAAGCACTCCGTTCCACTGGATCGCCTGGTGGTGGTTCACGATGAACTGGATCTGCCGTGGCTCGCGCTGCGCATCAAGCCGAAAGGCTCGCCGGCAGGGCACAAGGGCATGATCTCGGTAATCGGGAGCCTGGGAACCGGCGACCTGGTGCGGGTGCGAATGGGGATTCATCCGGGCCGCCCGGTAAGGAGCGGAGCGGATTTTGTGCTGGCGCCGTTCGGGCGCTGGCAGGAAAAGGAATTGGACGACTTTGTCGGCTACGCGGCCGATGCGGTATGTTCCATAATCGCCGAGGGCGTCGTTAAGGCCATGACGAAATTCAATCGTCGCGCCCCAGGCTTAAACATAGAGGAAGCATGAGGATTTACGAAGAGCTCTTCATCGTTAAACCGGATGCGCCGGAAGAGGAAGTCGACCAGTTCGTCGAACAGTTGCGAACTCAGTTGACGGCCGCTGGCGTCACGGTCGACAAAGTTGAAAAATGGGGCAAGCGCCGCCTGGCCTACCGGGTGGACAAGTACCGCGAGGGCGCGTACGTGCTGCTGGAATTCACCGCCGAGGCGGACACCGTGAAGTTGGGTGAGGACTTCAGCGGGTCCGAGTCTGAAACCCCATCGTTTCCCTGCTTCCCTTGCCTGAGGTGAAACCTCCCCTGAACATTTCGGCCAGTACCCCGCACCCGGCTCGCGGAGTTTACAGTGAGCCCCTTCGCCTGGCTGCGGGCGATTCGCAGAGGAGCGAATCGGCTCACCACCCTCTCGCGTGGGAAGACGGGCTGGGGGTGAGGGGTTCTTTTCATGCCGCGCGGATGTCGCGACGCGAGATGGCAACTGGTTCGCCATACTTTTCCTTGTACTACGGACGGACGGCCCTGGCAACGGACACGCGACGGGCACGCTGCGTGCCAGATACAATGGAGCTTTGTCAGCAACGAGGAGTAACCTCTCACAAACACGAATCAGTATGCATCGTCTCAACTCTATATTGCGCTCCCGGTTATGCCCACTCATCACGGTTATTGTAATACTCGCCGCCGGCAGGAGGGTTACATGCGCTCCGAAGCCGCAACCGGCGGCAAGCACCGTTCTGAATCATTTGAATGCCGCCATAAGCTGGTACCGGCAATTAGCAAGCACCAACGAGGGAGCCGGTAAACCCAGCGACACTCTGTACCTGGAAAATGCTCGCGGACTCTCGCCCGGCGGTCCTTGCAGCTCGCCTTTCGATCCGCCGGTCAGAAGCTCCGCGCTCTTGTCCGCGCAATCGGCGGGCAACGCGGGGGACGATGGTTCCTCTCCTCAAGCTTCTTCGGAGGAGCAGAACCTTTCCCAAGACCTTAGCAGGCACGGCGGATCGTATTAACCAGCTACAATCCCGAAATCGGCGCTCTCAGCAAGCAAGTCTACAGGGCAGGCGGCAAAAGACGCCAGGACTTGATTTCGAGAAGGGACGAGTTACAAGGTGAATTGGATTTGGAGAAGGCGCTGCAGGATGCAATGCAGAGGTCTATTATTTTCGCGAGTAACAGCAGCAGGCCTCAGCCGGGATTGCTGATGAAAATCAGCCAGCTCAAACAGTCGGTTCCAGGTCTGTCGGCCGCTGCACCGGCCCAGGGCGTGAGCGCGGCCACAAAACAGGCCAATTCTCCGTCAATTCGCGCCAGCGGGTCAGGACTGATCGGGCAGGTCTCGATTCTCTTGGCTCAGATGCGCGATATGCGCGACCTTGACCAGTTGATGGACGAAACGACAGCGGTTCGCCAACTCGCCACTCAGGTTCGAGCCCCGCTTCTGAATATGTTGCGGACAAATTATTAGCCAAGGAAGGGACTTGGCGAGCCAGCCCGCCGCATCAAACCCTGCGCAAATGGAGCGAGCAAGGCAAAACCTGATCGGCTGACGGTCACTTCAGCGGCTGTAGGAACGCCAGCTACGCTGACCCAGGAAATGATCCTGCTCGATCAATGCCATGCCAACCTCTCGCAGTGGCGTGACTCGATCGGCAGCGAAGACAGCCAAATTCTGCGGTCGCTGCTAACCCGGGTTTTCGGCATCTTGATTGGTCTGGCTATCATCGTGGTCTTTTCCGAGGTTTGGCGCCGAACAACGGTTCGGTACGTCCGGGAGGGTCGCAGGCGCCGTCAGCTCCTGCTTGTGCGGCGCTTCGTGACGGGCTCTCTACCATGGTGGTTGTCCTTGCTCTTGGATTCGTTCACCGAGTTCAGTTCGCTTGCCACTTTCGCCGGATTCCTTACCGCTGGCATTGCGGTCGCCCTGCAGACCGTAATCCTGTCCATGGCCGCTTATTTCTTCCTCATCGGGCGATATGGCGTCCGCGTAGGCGATCGAATTTCGGTCTCGGGCGTCACGGGCGACATTATCGATATAGGTCTGGTGCGCTTTCATATGATGGAGCTAGCAGGAACAGGTCTTGACCTCTATCCCACCGGTCGCCTCGTTGCTTTCTCGAATTCCGTGCTCTTTCAGAACGTGCCCTTGTTCAAGCAAATTCCGGGGGCAGCCTATGCATGGCATGAAGTGGCGGTGGTGTTACCACGGGACAGCAATTATGCAGTGGCGCAAAGCAAACTCCTGGAGGGAGTCAATTCGGTCTATTCGAATACCGTCAGAGCCTGGAGCGCCAGCACGGCTCAATCGAGCGCCTGACCGATACTTCGGTTCCGGTTCCGACGCCAGGGACGCAGGTTCACCCCGTCAACAATGGATTCGAGATCGTCGTGCGTTACCCTGTCGAGATGCAGAAATCGTCCGAGATCGACAACCGCGTTACAAGAAAACTGACGGATATCATCAATGGTGTGCCGGAGCTGAAGGCAACCGCCGGACCGTTGCAGATTCGTTCCGCAACCAAGGCGTAGAAGCGCCGCCGGCACACCTTCATCCTATTGACACACACTTTGGCAGGAGTGCCGCTTGACCTTTAAAAGGCTCGCAGCCGCAGTTGCTACTCTTATTCTCTTCGCCATGCTTTCCATTCGTATTCGCCCTACGCCCCCTCAAAGCGATGCCGCTCAATTCAACATCCAACATCAGATGATTCCCATGCGAGACGGGGTTCGCTTGCACACTGCGATTTTCGTCCCTACAGGCCGCACGGGTCCGTTCCCTTTCCTACTGGTCCGGTCGCCCTACGGCCTTGACAGATCCCGCCTGCTTGACCGCCTGGATACTTCTTACAGCGATTTGGCCGACGACGGCTACATCTTCGCCTTCCAGGACATCCGCGGCCGCTTCAAATCCGAAGGCCAGTTCGTGATGCTGCGGCCGCCGCGCGATCGCGCGCGATCCGCAAGGCCATCGACGAAGGCACCGACGCCTACGACACCATCGACTGGCTGATCAAGAACGTGCCCGGCAACAACGGCCGCGTGGGCATGCTGGGCATCTCCTACGGCGGTTGGCTGACGGTCATGGCGCTGCTCGACCCGCACCCCGCGCTCAAGGCCGCCTCCGAGCAGGCCTCGCCGGCCGACATGTTCCTCGGCGACGACTTCCATCACAACGGCGCTTTCCGCCTCAGCTACGGCTTCGAATACGTCGGCCATGATGGAGACCGCGAAGGAGCCAACACCCATTTCGACTTCGACCGCTCCGACACGTACGAGTGGTACCTGACCTCGGCCCGCTCTCGAACGTCAACGCCAAATACTTCCACGGCAAGATGCCCACCTGGAACGACTTCGTCGCCCACCCCAACTACGACGAGTTCTGGCAGAAGCAGGCCATTCCGCGCTACCTCAACGCGCGTCAAGGTGCCCACCCTCAACGTCGCCGGCTGGTGGGACCAGGAGGACTTTTACGGCCCGCTCAAGATCTACGAGCTGTTCGAGAAGCACGACCCGCAGCACCTGAACTATCTGGTGGTCGGCCCGTGGAACCACGGCGGCTGGGCGGCGCGGACGGCAGCCGATCTGGGCCCGATCCCGCTTCGACAGCAACACCGGCAAGTATTTCCGGCAGCAGATCGAGGCGCCCTGGTTCGCCTACTGGCTGCAAGGACAAGGGCGCCGGCCGATTTGCCCGAAGCCATCGTCTTCCAGACCGGCAGCAACCGCTGGGAGCAGTACGATTCCTGGCCGCCCGCACCGCCGCATCGACGCGAAGTCTCTACTTCCGCGCCGGGGGCAAGCTCTCCTTCGCCGCACCCGCCGGCGATGATAGCGCAGGCGTTCGACAGCTACATCTCCGACCCCGCCCATGCCGGTGCCCTACCGCCACCGCCCCATCAGCCCGACTTATCCCGGGCGGCGACTGGCCGACTTGGCTGGTGGAGGATCAGCGCTTCGTCGACGACCGCCCCGACGTCTGAGCTGGGAGACCGAGCCGCTCACACACGACCTCACCATCGCCGGCGATATCGTGGCGCAGCTCTTCGCCTCCACCACCGGCAGCGACAGCGACTGGGTCGTCAAGCTGATCGACGTCTATCCCGAGGACTACCCGGAGAACCAGAGCCTGGCCGGCTACGAGCTGATGATCGCCGACGAAATCTTGCGCGGCCGCTTCCGCAAGAGCTTCGAGACATCCCGAGCCGATCGGTCCCGGACGCGGTGACGGAATACACCATCGACCTGCACACCAACGATCACGCTTCCTCAAGGGCCACCGGATCATGGTGCAGGTGCAGAGCACCTGGTTCCCGCTTGATCGACCGCAATCCGCAGAAATACGTGCCCAAATCTTCATGGCCAAAGAATCGGATTACCAGAGAGCAACGCAACGCATTTACGGCATCCGCAGTTTGCTTCGTATATCGATCTGCCGATGGCGCGCTAGCTCAAAGGTGCCGGGTGGTAGCGCAGACCTGCGTTTTGTGCAGGTCTGGCTCTTCACTTGGAGGCTATTGACGAGCCGTGGACCTGGAAGAGATGTTCAGATGCGGCTGCCCAAAATCGGCTGGAAGCAGGCCAAGAAGAATATTGAGGCGGACCATGCAGGTGTTTCTTGATACCAACATTTTCCTCTATGCGGTGGGAGCCTGTTCGACCACGGGAGGCAGTCAATCGGCAGGCCACGGCGGCGCGTTCGTCTACTCCAAGCCGGGCAACTCATCAGGCGGAAATTAGAGTCGGATCGAGCGCGGCTGGCTGGGGACTCTACTGATAAAACCGCACTCCTCCAATCTCAAAATCATGTCGTGAACGGAGGGCGGCAAAACGCGGAAGTATTCTTGGATGTCAGCCTCGGCACAGCCGCCTGAATTCTACGCCGTAATAGTGAATAAAGGCAAGATACTGTCCTTGCTTGTGCGTGTACATTCTTCTCATGACGGAACGATCCATTCGACGGCCGACGAGTCAATGTCAAGGGTCAAACTGTCAAACTTCAAATCCGGCCGCTGTACTTCGACTTTCCTTTCGACTCTCAAC
>CAVXJY010000159.1:0-9940 GCA_963761855.1 Bryobacterales bacterium
GCCGCGGCCGCAGGAAATTCAGGAAGCCAAGGCCGCCGTGGATGCGGCGCAATCCGAGTTTGAGCGCGCCAAGAAAGATTGGGACCGGGCGCAGACACTCTTCAAAGACGACGACATCTCCGCTTCGCAGTACGACGAATTCCGCAACCACTGGGAAAGCGCCGACGCCGCCTTGAAGCAAGCCAATCAACGCGCGGCGCTGGTGTTCGCCGGGCCCAGGGTGGAGCAGGTGGATGGAGCCGCCGCCCAGGTGGAACACGCCCGTGGCGCGCTCAAAATGGCCCAGGCCAATACGCTCGAGATGAAGCGCCGGGAGCAGGAGTTGGCTACCCGGCGCGCCGATATCGAACGGTCCAAAGCCAACCTGGCGCAGGTGGATGCTCAGCTTGCCGACACCCTGGCGGTATCGCCCGTGGATGGCGTGGCGCTGGTGAAATCCGCCGACGTCGGCGAAGTGCTGGCCGCCGGCGCGACTGTGGTCACCATCGGCGACATCGAGCATCCGTGGCTGCGGGCGTACATCAACGAAACCGATCTGGGCAAAGTCAAGCTGGGCTCCAAGGCCCGCATCACCACGGACTCATATCCGGGCAAGGTTTACAACGGGCGGGTGAGCTTCATCTCCTCGGAGGCCGAGTTCACGCCCAAGCAGATTCAGACCGAAGAAGAGCGGGTGAAGCTGGTGTACCGCATCAAAATCGACGTCGACAATCCGCGGCAGGAGTTGAAATCGAATATGCCGGCCGATGCCGAGATCGTGCTCGAGTAGGCGAGAAGTTCTGTAAGCCCATGCAGCCCATCATCGAAACCACCGGCCTCACCCGCCGCTTCGGCGAGCTGACGGCGGTGGATCGTCTCGATCTGTCGGTGGCCCAGGGCGAGATATTCGGCCTGGTGGGACCGGATGGCGCCGGCAAAACCACTACGCTGCGCTTGCTCTGCGGGCTGCTCGATCCCACCGGGGGCCAGGCGCGCGTCGCCGGCTTTGACTCGGCGCGCCAATCGCGGGCTGTCAAAGACCGCATCGGTTACATGGCGCAGCGGTTCGGCCTGTACCAGGATCTCAGCGTTCAGGAGAACATGGATTTCTACGCCGACCTGTTCGGCATCCTGGGAGCGGAAAGGTCGGCGCTCAGCGCGGAACTGCTGCGCATGACGCGCATGGAGCCATTCCGCCAGCGACAGGCCGGCAAGCTCTCCGGTGGCATGAAACAGAAGCTGGCGCTGATGTGCACCCTGCTGCACCGCCCGCAAATCCTCTTTCTGGATGAGCCGACCAACGGCGTGGACCCGCTTTCGCGCCGCGATTTCTGGGCCATCCTCTACCAGTTGCTCAAAGACGGCATCACCATTCTGATGACCACGGCGTACCTGGATGAAGCCGAGCGCTGCAACCGCGTCGGCCTGATGTACAAAGGGAGGCTGATCCGCTGCGACACGCCGGAAGCCCTCAAGCGCCAGGCCGGCACGGAAACTCTGGAGGGCGTGTTCGTTGACGGCGTGCATGCCGCCGAGGCATTGGAGACCACATGAACGGTTGGGCGGTCGAAACGCGCGATCTGGTGAAGACGTTCGGCGATTTCGTGGCTGTGGACCACGTGACGCTGGAGGTGGCACGGGGCGAGATCTTCGGCTTCCTAGGTCCCAACGGAGCCGGCAAATCTACCACCATCAGAATGCTCTGCGGGCTGCTCACGCCGACCTCGGGACTGGCGCTGGTCAACGGCATCGACGTGGCCAAAGATCCCGAACAGGTGCGGCGCAACCTGGGGTACATGTCGCAGAGGTTCTCTCTCTATGACGATTTGACGGTGGAGCAGAACATCGACTTTTTCGCCGGCCTGTACGGGGTGCCCCGGGCGCGGCGCAAGGCGCGCAAGGACTACGTGCTCGAGATGGCCCGCCTCGCCGAGCGGCGTTCTGCGTTGACCGGATCGCTCTCCGGCGGCTGGAAGCAGCGGCTGGCGCTGGGCTGCGCCATTCTGCACGATCCGCCGATCCTGTTTCTGGATGAGCCGACATCCGGCGTGGATCCCATCGTACGCGGCGTGTTCTGGGACCTGATTCGCGGCCTGTCTGCCACCGGCCACACCATTTTCGTCAGCACCCATTACATGGACGAGGCCGAGAATTGCCACCGGCTGGCGTTGATGCACCGCGGCAAGGTGATCGCGCTGGGCGCGCCCGCCGAACTGCGCCACCAGGCGAGCGCGCACAGCCTGCTGCGGCTGGATAGCTCGGAGCCGCTCGAGACCCTGCGCGCCCTCGAAGATCTCCCCGGCGTGGTGGATGTCGCCGTCTTCGGCGGAGGGCTGCACGTCACGGTGGATGACGCCGCAGCCACGATGGAACGAATTCGACAGAAACTCGCCGCAGCCGGCATCGCGGTCCGCCGCCTCGAGAAAATCCTGCCGTCGCTCGAAGACGTGTTCGTCTCCATGATCGAAGGCGAAGAGCGGAGGGCAGCATGAGCCTCCGCCGCACTAGGGCGATGTTCGTCAAGGAGCTGCATCACATCACCCGCGACAGCCGCAGCCTGCTGCTCGCGCTCGCCATGCCGGTGATGATGCTGTTGCTTTATGGCTATGCGCTGAGCCTGGACGTGGACCATATTCCGGCCCTGGTTTACGACCAGGACGGCACCTCCGCCAGCCGCGACCTGGTGCGGCAGTTCAAAGGCTCGCGTTATTTTGACATCCGCGGGTTCGCTAACGGTTATCCGCAGATCGAGCGCGAAATCGATTTCAGCAGAATCCTGATCGGCGTCGTGATTCCGCGCGATTTCGGACGCGACCTGGAATCGGGGCGCGGCGGCGCCGAGGTGCAACTGCTGGTGGATGGCAGCGATTCGAACACTTCCTCCATCGCCATCGGCTACGCCGAGAGCATCGTGCAGTTGTACTCCGCCCGCGTGCGCGTGCGTAACGTGGCGCCGCCTCCGCCGCCGGCCGTGGACTCCCGCATGCGCGTCTGGTACAACAGTTCGCTCGAAAGCAAGAACTACGTGGTGCCGGGGCTGATCGCAGTCATCCTGATGATCCTCGCCGGCCAGTTGACTTCGCTGACCATCGCGCGCGAATGGGAGCTGGGCACCATGGAGCAGCTTCTTTCCACCCCGCTGCGTCCGGTCGAGATGCTGCTGGGCAAAATGGCCGCCTACTTTGTGGTCGGCCTGGTGGATTCGGCAATCGCATTGATCGTGGGAGTGACGGTGTTCTCCGTGCCGTTCCGCGGCAGCATGCTGCTGCTGACTGTTTCCACCTGCCTCTTCCTGTTCGACGTGTTGTGCTGGGGCATTTTCATTTCGGCCGGGTGCCGCACCCAGGTGGAAGCTTACCAGATGGGCATCTTGAGTACGTTTCTGCCCGGCTTCCTGATGTCGGGTTTTGTTTTCGCCATCGACACTATGCCGAAGGTGATCCAGGTGATCAGCGTGATCGTGCCCGCACGCTATTTCGTCGCGGTTCTCAAGGCGCTGTTCCTGAAAGGCGTCGGTGCGGCTGCCATCTGGGACCAGATGCTGTTCCTGGTTATCTTCGGCGGGTTCGTGTTCTGGCGGGCATCGCAAAGATTGAAACGGCAGAAAGTGGCATAAGCATGTGGGAACGAATCGGAGTCATGCTGCACAAGGAGTTCTACCAGGTGTGGCGCGAGCCGCGCATGCGCCTGTTGCTTTTCCTGCCTCCGCTCATCCAGTTGGTGGTGTTCGGCTACGCCGTCACACTGGACGTGGACATGGCGCGCATCGCCTGGATGGACATGGATCACACGCCGGAAAGCCGCGCGCTGCGGGCGCGGTTCGAAGGGTCCGGCCGTTTCACCGTGACCGCCATCGCGCAAAACGAGGCGGACGTGCAGCGCCTGCTCGACCGCAGCGAAGTGCACGCTGTGGTGGCGGTCCTGCCGCATTTCGCGCGCGACCTGGCCCAGCGGCGCACCGCCCAGGTGCAGGTGCTGCTCGATGGCACCAATTCCAACACCGCCTCCCTGGTCTCGGCTTATGCCGCCCAGGTGATTGACGATTACGCGCGCGACGTCTCGCCGGCGCAGCCCAAAAACGACCAGACCATCAACCTGATGATTCGCGGCCCCGGCATGCCGCCACGCCGTGCGCTCGGGCAGGTGGCGTCCGGCACGCGCGTCTGGTTCAATCCCGACCTGCGCAGCCGCAACTATTTCGTCCCCGGCGTGGCGGCCAACATCCTGCTCATGGTCACGCTTATGCTGACAGCGCAGGCTATCATCCGCGAGAAGGAAATCGGCACCATGGAGCAGTTGATGGTGACGCCGCTGCGGCCTATTGAGCTGATGCTCGGCAAGACCATTCCATTCGCCCTGGTGGGAATGGTGAACATGGTCATCGTTACCGTGGCGGCGCTGGTGATTTTTCGCATTCCTTTTCGCGGCAATTTCCTGCTGCTGATGTTCTGCGCCACGCTGTTCCTGATGACGGCGCTGGGCGCGGGCCTGTTCCTTTCCACCATCTCGCACACGCAGCAGCAAGCTAATATGGGCTCGTTCTTCTTCACCACGCCATCGTTCATGTTGAGCGGTTTCGTCTTCCCCATCCGCAACATGCCGGTTGCCGTGCAGTACCTGACTTACCTCAACCCACTGCGCTATTTCATGGCAATCGTGCGCGGTGTGTTCATCAAGGGCGTCGGAGTGACCGTGCTCTGGCCGCAAATGCTGGTGCTCACCGCCTACGGCGTCATCGTCTTGACCTTAAGCGCCGTGCGCTTTCATAAGACGCTCGATTAGCCCGCAGGCGTGGCGCGGGCAGTCCTGCCTGCTGTGTCGAGATTCGTCTCGACATTTCTTGCTGTTTTTGGTGGCGCGACTCTGCCCTTGCCAAGGCACGTCGCCATGACCACCATGGCTTCTCACCCCGGCAAGCCGCCCTTTTTAGGGGCGGCTCGTGTGGTCCATTACGTCGTCGATTCGTTCGGCTCGGCCCTTTGGTGTGGAGTTTTTTTCATAGGCCGCCGATTCTGACTTATTGCCAGTGTCCCGAAACCCACATATATCCCCCTGCTGTCGGTCGCCAGCGTCCGGGCACCCAAACCGCAGCGGGTCTTGGAACCATCACCCACGCTCCCGGGACCCATTGATAATGGTCGCCTTGCCAGTTGTAGTAACCAGCCACCCAAGTGTAACCCGCACCCGGTGCAGTCCCTTCAACAGCATCTGGAGGCGGAGCGGGCATGGCAGGAACCGTGGTGACAACAACCGGCGCCGGAGCAGCCTGCGTTGCGAGCATTGAGTTCGGCGCAGGGGCGGTGGGCTGAACCACGACCTTTTCTCCGCAGGCCGCTAAGCATAAAGCGACCGCGGGAAAAACCAAAAAACTAAAAACTCTCATGTTGGATGTCATCTGTGACCTCCTTACATCATCTTGTTGAGCACTTGTCGTTCCACGCGAAGCCGTCACTTCAATAAACTCAGCTCTTAAGTCAGTGATTAACCGGCATTTGGGCTTCGAAGAGAAGTGCTGTAATTCAGTACTGGCTGCATCCTTTATCACCTAACTGCGTGCTTCCATTTTTGGAGGTAAGAAATCGCACTGGATCGAAGGTAGCTGGTCAACGGGCCCAAATCGGTGCGATCGAGAACCCCGAAGTTTGAATTAGAGATCGGCGACCCCGCAGCCCTGCGCCGCTCTTTCTCGCGCATCCTCACTCTCCAGTCACAGCGTCTTCGATTTCTTCCCGCGGCCGCTAACCCGCAGAACTGAATGCCCTTCAAGCGCTGCCGCATCCGCCTCGCAGCCGCGCCCGCCAACACCTATGGCACAGTGATTACAGGAGGCCCGCGCGGCACCGGCGGCGGGGCATTCCGCCGGCCACCCGCCAAAATGGGGCGAATCTACCCCATTTTTGGCCAGTCGTTTTGTTTGTTTTCAACAACTTAGTTCACAAAAAACGGGGCAAATTCACCCCGTTTTGGGAGCTTGAGAGACTCGCTGGGGCGAACCGCAGCTTACAGCCTCTGCACTCTCCGCAGCGTGAACAGTTCCGGCCGCATGTTCTCCTTCTCGAAGCGTTTCCAATCGTCAGTGGATTCGACCAGCTTGCCGCTGATGTGGTTGGAGCGCGGAGACGCCAGAAACGCGACCAGGGCGATTTGTTTTTCCGCCGGCGTGCCGCCATCGATGCGCACCTGATGGGCCGCGGCAATTTCATGCGCTCCGGCATTCTCCTCGCCGGCCCGCAGGATCTCGTCCGTCATGTGCGTGTACGACCGCCCGGGCGCCACGCAATTGATCTGTACGTTATCGCCGCTCACTTCCTCGGCTACGCATTCGACGAACCGCGTGACCGCTGCCTTGGTAGCGGCATACACCGCGAAATTGGGCCGGGGATGGCCGGCGCCGCCGCACACGATGACCATGATCTTGCCGGAACGCTTCTCCACCATCGCCGGCAGCACGGCGCGAACCGAATTGACGACTCCGAGCAGGTTGATTTCCAGGGTTTCGGCCCACGCTCTGGGCTGGTTGGAAAGCAAGGGGCCGATGGGCCCGAGAACGCCGGCGGCAGCCACCAGGCCGTCCACGCCGCCCAGCACCACCTTCATGCGGTCCACCGCTGCCATCATTTGCTCCAGATCGCGCACATCGGCGCGCAGCCGCAAGGCGTTGCCGCCGGCTTGTTCGATTTCCAGCTTGGCCAGGTCGAGTTCCCGCTGGCTACGCGCCAGGAGCCCCACGCGGACACCGGCATGCGCCAGTCCCAGCGCCAGGCGCTTGCCGATGCCTCGCCCCGCTCCGGTGACCAGAATGCTTTTGTTACGAATGTCGCTCAGAACGAGTTTCTCCATCGAGGCGTCCCCACGCAATTGTAATCCCCTTTGATCGCCGGGAGCCTTGCATTCGCGGCGCGCCCGGCATCGCAAATCCGAATCGTTACACTTGTCGCGCGGAGGCCGCAAATGAAAAACCGACTTGCAGGATTCTCGCGCCTGCCGCCTACGCCGCTGCCAGCGTATTTTCCGCAGTCAACGCTTCCCCGCAACAAGCGCGACATCACACGGCCGGAGACCTAGCCCGAATGTCCTTGCTCCGGCCGTCTGGGGCGAGCGTGCGGGGCGCCGGATTCCAGCGCCAGGCGCAATCGCCCCGGAATGCGGTTGGCCAGGGCCACCACCATCTTGTATCTCCAGCCGGGCACGACGAACAGCTTACCCTGGCGCAAGCCGGCCAGCGAAGCATCCACCACATCTTCGGCACTCATCCAGAGCGATTTGGCTATGGAGGAAGGGTCGATCCCCACCACGTCTTGAAATTCGGTGTAGGTGAAGCCTGGGCATAGCGCCTGTACCACCACGGGCGAGCGAGCGGATTTCAAATCCAGGTAAAGCCCTTCGGTGAATGCGTTCAGCCAGGCCTTGGTGGCGCAGTAACTGACGCTGCCGGGGCTGCTCGTGAAACCGGCCACCGATGCTACGTTGACAATCGCGCCGCGGCCGCGCGCCACCATGGCCCCGAGCCCGGCATGCGTCAGCCGTAGGATGGCGCCGATGTGCAGGCGGTGCATTTTGAGCTGTTGGTCGAGCGGCGCTTCATAGAAACGCCCCTTGACGCCGAAACCGGCGTTGTTGACCAGCAGGTCCAGCCGCGGCTCGCCAGCCAGCCGTGCGGCGATGCGATCCATTTCCTCCGCCACCGACAGGTCGGCCGTACAGGCTTCCACATGAATCTGGTGAGCGCGTTCCAACTCCGCGGCAAGTTGATCGAGCCGGTCGCGGCGGCGCGCCATCAGCAGCAAATCGTAACCTCGCGCGGCCAGCTTGCGCGCGAACACCGATCCTATGCCGGATGAAGCGCCGGTAATGGCTGCGAGGGAGTTGGTCATGGCGTTTGGCCCGGGCATGCGGGATTCTTGAGTTACGGCTCAGCCTTTGCGGCCGCGCTTCGGGGCGGCGTGCGCGGCTTCTTAGGAGCGCCGACATAGGCGTAGGGGTCATCCGGCGCCTCGGGTTCGGCGCGCTGGAACCAGCGCTTCAAAGTGGTCCAGCTATCGCGGATGCGGGGGCGAACGCGGCGATAGGCCATGGCAACCCTCCTGCCACGATCATACACCGGCACGCGCCAGCGTTTGGCCGAGGGAATGACCTCGTTGCTTCCAGCTAAGTTATTGAAAATAAGAGAGTCGGACTAATTCGCAAATCCTCGCACCTCCTCCGGCTATATCTTTTCTGTAAACCTTTTGGTAATGGACACCACCTCGCTCCGGGCGGTACAAGAAGTCATGTCACTGTGCCGAGGTGTCCGCGCCTTACCTGTTCTCTGCTTGTTCGCCTCCGTGTTGCCGGCTCAACAGGATCGCATCACTGCCGCGATCGATGGTCGCCAGTCGATAGTCGTCAGAGGCAGCGTTTCTCCTCAGGCGCAGCCGAAGTACGATCAGGGTGCGGTGGAACCCGCTTTCCAGTTGGGCAACATCACGCTGATGCTGAGGCCGTCAGCGGCTCAGCAAGCCGCGCTCGAACAATTACTCGCGCAGCAACAGGACCCCACATCGGCGAATTACCACAACTGGTTGACACCGGAAGCCTACGCTGAGAGGTTCGGGGCGAGTGCCGCGGACCTGGACAAGATCGCCGCATGGTTGCGCTCGCAGGGCTTCGCCGTGAAGTATACGGCGCGCGGCCGTGACTTTATCAGTTTCAGCGGCGCAGCCAGCCAGGTGCGGGCGGCGCTGCGCACCGAAATCCACCGCTACCAGGTGGGCGCCGAAACTCACTTCGCGAACGCAACGGACCTGTCCCTGCCGGCGGCCATCGAGCCCATGGTGGCGGGTGTGCTGGGTCTCGACGACTTTCGTCCCAAGGCAGCGCGGAGGCAAGCCCTGCCGAACTATACCGCGAGTGACGGAAGTCACTACCTGCTGCCGGACGATATAGCGGCCATTTACGATCTCGCACCCCTTTACAACTACGGATATCTGGGAGCGGGACAGAGCATCGTGATCGTAGGGCAGAGCGACATCGATCCCAACGACATCGCGACCTTCCGCAGCAGTTGGGGCCTGCCCGCAACCACCATACAAATGGTTCCCACCGGAGTGTACCCTGGGGTCACCGGCGACGAAATAGAGGCGGACCTGGACCTGGAATGGTCCGGCGCAGTGGCGCGAGCGGCGACGCTGATCTACGTTTACAGCGACGACGTCACCTACTCGGCTTACTATGCGATCGACAACAACCTGGCGCCAGTGATCAGCGAGAGCTTTGGGCTGTGCGAATACCAGGTAGGAATTAATCGCATGGGCCTTTACTACTTTCGGGTGGAGGCACAGAAGGGCAACGCACTGGGCATTACCTGGCTGGCGTCGTCGGGCGATTCCGGAGCGGCCGGCTGCGATTATGAAGTCGCGACGGCAACGCAGGGTCTGGGAGTTAGCATTCCGGCGAGCGTTCCCGAGATTACCGCGGTGGGCGGCACGGAATTCAGCGAAGGCGGCGGCAACTATTGGAGCAGCAATGGGCTCTACGGCGGTTCGGCGCTTTCGTATATTCCCGAGATGGCGTGGAACGACACCGACGCAAGCGAGGCAGTTGGGGGACCGATTGCGGCCAGCGGCGGCGGCGTGAGCGCGGTCTACGCCAAGCCCGCGTGGCAAACCGGTACCGGTGTTCCCAGCGACGGCGCGCGCGATGTGCCCGATGTCGCCCTGGCGGCTGCGAATGGCCACGACCCGTATCTCATCGTCTGGGAGGGTGCGGTAGGCGCGGTGGGCGGCACGTCGGCTGCCGCGCCTTCTTTCGCCGGAATGATCGCGGTGCTCAATCAGTACCTGGTGCAGAACGGGGTGCAAACCAAATCCGGCGTGGGCAACATCAACCCGAAGCTATATAGCATGGCGGCGGAAAGTAACGCCGGCATTTTTCACGATGTGACCACCGGGAACAACATCGTTCCGTGCCAGATGGGTACGCC
>CAVXJY010000160.1:0-18151 GCA_963761855.1 Bryobacterales bacterium
GCACCACTTGTTCGACCGGCCATTTGCCGATCCCGGTGGGCGCCCGTTCGATGCTCGCCAGGACGGCCGCATCCTGCCCTACATCCACCAGGGTGTTGACATCGTCAATCCGGCTGGCATCGCCGAGCACCAGGTAAACTTGGGAAGTATAGACCTGGCCACTGCTTTCCAATATCAGGACCCGCATTCGAGGTCCTCCACTTTGCGGAACAATGGTCCGTCGGGAACCACCCGACGGAAGAGTAAGGCGAGTTCCGGCGGCATTTCCTGTGTTTGTTCGGTAGCGAAGAGGCCGCCGGGCGCCAGCGCCCGGTGAAACATTCTGAGCGTTTGGATCCGCTCCAAAGGCTGGAAGTGGAGCAGCACATTCTTGCACAAGACCAGCGAGTAACCTTGACCGATTTCCTGGAACGACAGAAGATCGTGCCGCTGATAAGCGACCCGCCGCCGGATACTGTCGACCACGCGAAAGTACCCTGGTTTGCCGTCGGGTTCGAAGAACCTTTCCAGGATTCCAGCCGGCAACCGCGCCAATTCGTCTTTCGGATACGAGCCCGCTTGGATCATCCGCGCGAACTGGCCGGTGCTTTCGACATCGGTCGCATCGATGCGGAGATTGTCGAAGGCGAAGTGTCCCATGCGCTCGGCAAACATAATCGAGAGCGTGTAAGGCTCCTGTCCCATGGCCACGCCGGCGTCCCAAATGCGGGGATGGCTGCGGCCTGACAGGACTGGAAGGAGGTGATCGACGACCCGTTCCAGCACTTGTTGGTCGCGGAAGAAGAAAGTGAAGGCCACTTCTTAAGACCTCCCTCCACGGTGGCTTGGCAGCGCTTGTTCAAAGGCTTTCTCCGGCAGTGGCGAGCGCTTCCCCGGCGTCAGCAAGAGTGCGACCAGGGCGTCGCGCACGGGAAAGGGCGTCCGCCCAACTCTAGACCTTTCACGCGTAATCGAACATTCGGCGGGACGGTGCACTAAACGGCCCTCCCGGCGGCAAGATCCACCGTTCGCTCAGTATCGAGAACCAAAAGCAGGCGGTCCTTAAGTTTGTAAACGCCGCGGATGAGTTCTCTCGCTGCGGCATCCAAGTTCTCCGGCGGACGCTCGTAGGTAGCGGCATCCACATCCAAAACGTCGCCAATCTCGTCGACCAGCAAACTGACGGCACCGTCCTCGGTGCGCACCACCATGTTCATGGGCGTCTGCGTCCCAGCGCGCGGCGGCAACCGGAGCCGCCGGCGCATATCGATGGCGGTAACGATCTGGCCGCGCAGGTTGATCAGTCCCTCGATGACCTCCGGAGCCTGAGGCACGCGAGTCATCTGCTGGAAGCGCAAAACTTCCTGGACGCGGAGAACATCCACGCCGAAGAACAAGTCGGCCACGAAGAATGTGGAGAACTGTCCGCTGGTCTGCGCCAGTTCGGACTTCGTGGTTGCGGTTTCGGTCACCATGGGTTATCGCTCCTCTCCCACGCACGCTGGGGCCGCTTCGGAGGAAGCCAGCGTTGCGGCCAGCCGCGCCACCGATTCGAGCATGGCCTCCCCGTCGAACTTCACCTGGCAATCCTGGAAATCCGCCTCTTGGCCGGTTCGCGCCTCCACCTGCTCCGCCGAGTCAGCCAGCGCCAGGATGGGGATACCTTGCCACTCTTTCCGGCAGCGCATCGCAGCCAGCAAAGCCGAACTGCCGTTGGGCGGAAGGTTCAGAGCTGTCACGACGATGTCCACCGGGTGTTGTTCCAGGCTGCGAATCGCCTCATCCAGATTGGCGGCCTCAAGGACCCGGTAGCCCACCATGTCCAGTCCGGACCGGATCAGGCCGCGCGAGAATGCAGAGGCTTCGGCGACCAGGATTCTCTTCCCGTTCACGTCCCCGCCCGCACCTTGAAACCAGCTTTCGGTAGCTGTTCGAATAACCTGGTTGAGATCGAGGAAATCCGCGACATGCTTGCCTACCACCGCCGACCCAAGGAGACCTTTGCGGGCCGCCTTCTGGCGCACCGTCACCGTCTCTTCGGCGACATCCAGGATCTGGTCGACCATCAAACCCACGCTGCGGTCGCCGTCGTTGAAAACGATCACCTGCACGGGATCGGCTGTCTGCTCGCAGCCGGGCGCATCGGGTTCGAGCACGGCCCGGAGAGGAACCAGGGGAAGAATGCGGTTCCGGTATTGCACGACCCGGGATCCGCCGGCATGCTCGATGGACGACTGTGGAAACTCCTCGAGCCGGGCGACGAGAGAAAGTGGAACGGCCAGACGCTCGAAGGAACCGGCCCGAAACAGCAGCAGCCTCTGTTGTTCGATCCCCGATTGCGCCTTCTGTTCCGTTGCGGCGCGGGCCTGCTCACGCGACTCGGCCAGCACCCCGGAACACTGGCCAATGCCCAGCACGTCAAGGATGAGCGCCACGCGGCCGTCGCCCATGATGGTCGCGCCGGCGTAGACGGTTAGTCCCTTGAGTTGCTTGCCCAGCGGCTTGACTACAATTTCCTGCGTATCGTTGATGCCGTCCACCACCAGCCCGAATTGCCGGTCTTCGGCCTGAAGAACCACCATGCTGACCACCTCGGCCCGTTCAGCCGATTTCAACTCAAGCACCTGGTTGAGGTAGGCGATGGGCAAAAGACTCCCGCGACGGCGGTACACCGGTGTTCCATGCACGCGCTCGATGTGTTTTTCTCCCGAGTCGCCCTCCAGGCGGATCAATTCGAGCAGGCTGACTTGGGGAATCACAAATCGTTCGCCGCCACTTGTGATCACCAAGCCGGGAATAATGGCCAGGGTGAGAGGGATTTTAAGCTTGACCGTGGTGCCTTCGCCAGGCCGGCTGATAACGTCGACGATGCCGCCGATTTTCTCAATATTGGACTTCACGACGTCCAAACCGACGCCGCGTCCCGATACGTTGGTGACAGTTTTCGCTGTGGAGAAGCCGGGTTGGAAGATCAGATTCAGCGCCTCCCGATCGGAGAGCTTCTCGGACTGTTCGGGACGCAAAAACCCCTTCTCGATGGCCTTCTGTTTCACCTGTAGGACGTCAATCCCCGCCCCGTCATCGCCGATTTCGATGTTGACCTGGCCGCCCTCGTGATACGCGCGAAGGGTCAATCTGGCTTGTGGCGGCTTGCCGAGTCCCACTCGGACGTCCGGCGGCTCGATGCCGTGGTCGCAGGAGTTGCGGACCAGGTGAACCAGCGGATCCTTGATGGCCTCGATGATGGTCCTGTCGAGTTCCGTCTCAGCGCCGTCCATCTCCAACCGGATCTGTTTGCCCAGGGCCACCGCCATGTCGCGGACTACGCGCGGCAGCTTGTTCCAGACCATCCCGATGGGTTGCATGCGCGTCTTCATGACGCCCTCTTGCAGCTCGGTGGTAATCAGGTTGAGCCGCTGCGAGGTCACGTTGAGAGCGGCATCCTCACGCTCGGTATTGAACTGGAGGATCTGATTGCGGGTCAGCACCAGTTCCCCCACCAGATCCATGAGCTTGTCCAGCAAACCCACCCCGACCCGAATGTTGGCATCCGCCACAGCGGAGGATTTGGTGGCATCGTCATCGCGCTTCTTGTCTTCGGGACGCTCGGAGGAGCCGGTGTCATTCAACTGCTCCGCCGGCGGGCCGGCCGTCAAGGCGGGCTTGGGCCGACCCTCATCGCCGGCCGTCAATTGCGATGCGGCGTGCAGGCGTTCGGTGAGTTCTTGGAATTGGTCCGGACCTTCTTCCCCGCTCGCCTCGATGGAGGTCAGCACCTTTCGCGTAGCATCGACTGTGTCCAGGATGAGAGATACCAGGGATGGGCTGAGCTCCCGCCGGCCATCTCGCAATTGGCTCAGGAGACTCTCCGCCTGATGGGTGATCCTTTCCAGAGTCGAAAACGCGAGGAAGCCGCACGTGCCCTTGATGGTGTGAATGGTGCGGAAGATGCTGGCCAGCAACTCCGCGTCCTTCGGGTGTTTCTCGAGTTCGACCAGCTCCTGATCCAGGCGCGAGAGGTTCTCATGACTCTCGACTAAGAATTCACGAATCACGTCCTGATCTTGCATGCGTTTTTCCTCCACGGAACCAAAGGAAATCCAGTTGCCAGGTATTCGGCTGGGCATTGCCGCCGCATTTCCGCCCACTTTCTCCCGCCTACGATTTCGGCGGCATGCTTGCACACAGAAACCTGATCGGTGGGCAGTGCGGAATCCTTTATATATTCCCTTCGAAAAGCAAGAGGTAGGACGGAAGGAGTCCGACCTCGGTTGAGAGGGACGCGGTCTGCAGGCTAATTGGCTTCAGTGTCGTGAGTTTGGATTCAATTCCGCGCCGCTGCATCTTACGAAGATGCGGGCGGGGCGAGTGATAAGATAACCGGGGGCAAGCGATACTGGTGCGATACATTCTTTCGATCCGCGGCGGCGGCATCCGCGGCATCATCCCCGCTTGCTGCCTGATGAGACTCGAAGCGCAGCTCGGGGGGACGGCGCGCGACCACATCGCTTACTGCGCCGGAACTTCCACCGGCGCGCTGCTCACCGCAGCCATCGCCGCCGGCGTGCCCGCCGTCGACATCCTGAAGATTTACACCGAGCGATCAAAGGAGATTTTCACCCCCAGCGGCGTCATCGCAGATGCCAAACGCCTCGCCCAAGGCTTTATGTACGATCCCACTCACCTGCGCGATGTGCTGTGCAGTGTCTTTGGCTCCGCCGCCTCCTGGGCGGTTAACGATTGCCCCATCGGCGTGATGATCTCCGCCACCGCGATGAACGGGCGCGATTGGTTCTTCGTCAGGGACAATCCCCAAAACGCCCGAACCACCGGATCGGTCAAGCTGGTGGATGCCGCCGTCGCCTCCGCCTGCTGTCCCACTTATTTCGACCACTGGAAAATCGACGGCATCGAGGGCCAGACCATCCGCTTCTTCGATGGTGGCGTGGGCGGCACCGCCAATCCCGTGTACCAAGCGTGCGTCGAGGCGTTCGAGTACGACACCTTCGCTTCCGCCGAGACGCGTGTAATCGCTCTCGGAACGGGTTACTACCCCGGCTCCGACACGCCTCCGGAGGGTTTATTGCAGATCGTCGAATGGACCGCCAATACGCTGATCGACACCTCGGAGGACTGGGCCGATGCAGCCGTGAACCGCCAGTGGCCCGGCATCGCAAGCAACATCAACCCGGCGCTTCCCAGCGATATCGACGAAGCCGATCTCTCCGCGATTCCCACTCTGCTGACCGTTGGCCAACAACTTGCCGCGTCTTTGGACTGGACCCGGCTGATCGCGTAGGGGGCCCTACTTCACTTTGCCTGCTGAGCCGGCAGCCTTAGCATTACCGGCGGATTTATTCCGTCGACGACCCGGAGCAGGGGGAAATCGTTCGCGTGCTTGTCCAGGTAATCGGCATCGTTCCAGCCGCCCTCATCGTCCATCAAATAGATGTGATAGTGGCCACGGGGACTTGCGCCTGCTATATGCGCTGGGCGAAGGGAGCAGCAGAAGCGCGGAGCAGAGGCCGGAATAACGCATTGTGGGCCTCCTTATCTCAAAATACTCTATCCCGATAGTACGTCTATTATGCCCGGTAAGAGATCGCTCGCGGAGCGTCCGCGGGCCGGCCTGTTGCTTGCGGAATTAGCTGGAAGGATAGGCTTTGGCGGCCTCGGATTCTGCTGGCAGGTAACCGCCGGGCCTCGCAGGCGCGCAAACGGCTCCCGGGGGATGGTACTCGTAGGACCAAAGAGCGTTGGCTGGGGTATCCAAACAGGAGCGGAAGAGTCTAAAATTGAAATTCGGCTGATACAAGGTTGAGGAAACAAGAGGGTTCGGACTCCTTAGAAAGAGGAATCGCAGCGTGAAAAAGGCCTTCGTTCTCATGTTGGGTGTCGCGGCGTTGGCCAGCATTGGCAGCGCCGGTACGATTACGCCCTGTGGCACCGGCAACATAACATTCGCCACTCTGACCGGCTCGGGCTTCGATTGCGAGGCGGGAGACTACATTTTCTCGGATTTTGCCGTCACCTCCGGTAGCGTGGCTTCGAGCGTGACCGGGACGATCCAGATCTCGGGCGCCTCCGGGCAGATTGCTACGTTTAACCTGAACAACGGCGGCGGTTTTATGTCCGACTTCGAGCTGACGTATACGGTTACGCTTGACCCAACCGCTGCACCCGCGGACACCGACCCAGCCAACTATGCGATCGTGCTCGCGACTGCGGGGCTCCAGGACAATGGCGGCGATAGCGCCACGTGGGTCAAAATCGTCGATGCCACCGTCGGAACAGGCAGTGGGAGCGAGACAGTCACGGATACTAATGGCACCACGGCCCCTTCGGGCGCGATTACCGGCCTGGCGGCGACTGAGCTCGGCGTCACGGACGACTTCACCATCATCAGCGGCACCGGGTCCATCCTCGATTTGAGCAACCGGTTCACCGAGGCCGATACCTTGACCCCGGAGCCTTCCACCATGATGTTGCTCGGTGGTGCGCTTATCGGCCTGAGCGTGGTCGTTCGCAAGCGCCGTTCCTGAAGCGCTTGCCGAAGAACATCCGTAAAGCAGCCATAGTGCGAAATCCTCGATAGCGGACACTCCGCCAATCGCACCTTCGTCTCTCAGCCCCAGAGATTCCGCTCCCCGCTGTGTCGGCCGATCTGTCGGCCAATCCCGGGGAAGCTCCCAGATTCTGATACGATAACCTTCCAATGGCGTTTCGAAAACTAACCACTCTCAGCCTTCTGATTGCAGGCGCGGCGTTGCGCGCTCAACCTCCCGCAGGGCCTTCCGCCGAGGTCACGCGGGCGCAGTTGGCCTATACGCTGGCGCACTATACCAAGTACGAATACAGGATTCCGATGCGCGATGGCGTGCGGTTGTTCGCCGCGGCCTATGTGCCGAAGGACACGGCCGAGGCGTATCCGATCATCATGATGCGGACGCCCTACAGCGTCGCACCTTATGGCGCCGACAATTACAAGCCGCAGGTCGGTCCGTCTTTCGCCGCGGAGAAAGAGGGCTTTGTTTTTGTGTACGAGGATGTGCGCGGCCGCTACATGTCGGAGGGCACGTTTGTGGACGTGCGCCCGCACAAGCCGCATTACGACGGCCCGACGGATACCGATGAGAGCACCGACACGTATGACACCATCGATTGGCTGGTGAAACACGTCCCGAACAACAACGGGAAGGTCGGCATGTGGGGGATCTCCTACCCGGGCTTCTTCGCGGCGCACGGGTTGATCGATTCCCACCCGGCGCTGAAGGCCGTTTCGCCCCAGGCCCCCATGGGCGACGTCGGGAATGGCGACGACGGGTACCACAACGGCGCGTTCCACCTGGCCGCTAACTTTCGCTTTTACTCGAGTTTCCTGCCGCGGAAAGGGGATCCGCAGCGGCCGCAGCCGAGGGCCGGCTTCGACCCTGGAACGATGGACGCCTACGATTTCTTCCTGCGCATGGGTCCGGTGTCGAACGCCGATGAGAAATACCTCAAGCACGAGAGCGCCTATTGGGACGACACCATTAAGCACGACACCTATGACGAATACTGGCAGGCGCGCGCGCAGGCGCCGTACATGAAGAATGTGAAGCCGGCAGTGATGTGGGTAGGCGGCTGGTTTGATGCCGAGGATCTCAGCGGACCGTTGAAGCTGTTCGATTCGCTCGAAGAAAAATGGCGCCATCGCACCGGATACGCTGGTGATGGGCCCGTGGCGGCACGGCGGCTGGGCTCGCGATCCCGGCGATACCCTGGGCAATTTGAACTTCAAGACCAGGACGTCCGAGTATTTCCAGGAGGATATCGAACTCCCGTTCTTCATTCAAAACCTGAAGGGCAAGGGCAATGGGCTGAAAGCCACTGCGGATAGCGGCGTTCCGAAGGCGATCGTATTTGAGACGGGACGCAACGAGTGGCATCGTTTCGACGCCTGGCCGCCGAAGAACAGCGCCGTGCGCTCGCTCTATTTCGATGCGGACGGCAAACTTTCCTGGAGCGCGCCGGCGGCCACGGGCTTCGACGAGTACCTGAGCGATCCCAACAAGCCGGTGCCCTCGACGGGCGAAATCGCCCCCGGCATGGGGATGCCGGTAGATTACATGACGTTCGACCAACGCTTCGCCGCTACGCGGCCCGACGTGCTCACCTACGAGACCGAGCCGCTCGACCGGGACGTCGCCGTCGCCGGACCCATCACGCCTGTGCTGCACGTATCCACGTCGGGCTCGGATTCGGATTTCATCGTGAAGTTGATCGATGTTTACCCGAACGATTATCCCGACGCGGATCCGAATGTCAAAGGCGTTTACATGGGCGGCTATCAGCAGCTCGTGCGCGGCGAGCCGTTCCGCGGCAAGTTCCGCAACAGCCTGTCCAAGCCCGAGCCGTTCACGCCGGGCCAGTCGGAGAAGATCGAGTTCTGGATGCCGGATGTATTCCACACGTTCCGCTCCGGGCACCGCATCATGGTGCAGATTCAGAGTTCGTGGTTTCCGCTGGTGGATCGGAACCCGCAGCAATTTCTGGATATTCCAAACGCCCGTCCGGCGGACTTCAAGAAGGCGATGGAGCGCTTGTATCGCGGCGGAGCCGACGGCTCACATTTGCGCATTCTGGTGATGGAATAAGGATCTGCGGGTCGAATTGGGACGACGATACTCGCGCGCGTTAGCTGTGATGGCGCAGAAGGGCCGATGCAACAACCAAAATCGCGCCCCAGGCGCCCGCGCCCAGCAGAATGCCGGTCAGGACACCCCGTGCCGCGCGGTTACGGCCGGGCAGGGAGACTTCTTCCTGCGCTACCTCGTCTCCCATTGTGACTGGCGTGCTATAAAAGCCCTCGTCCACGCCGGCGAGCGTCTCCGATACGGTGGAGCTTCGCATACGATGTAATCCTAAGGTCACGCTCCGTCGCGGTCCATCCCACCTTTGGTTGTCACGGCTTTGTTAACCTCGGGCAGGTTCGAGGACATAACTGGGATTACTATCGGTGCGAGCGCCAAAGCGCACATTTTCATGCAAATGCTTGCAAACAAGTCGCTTCCACGCTGCGCAGCCATCGAAGGGCGACCGTGAGGGGAGGGTTGCCCACGATGGGATTGCTTATTGCAGGGCGGGCAGTCAGTTGGCGCCGTGGCCGATTAGCACGCGGGGGATGGTCCGCAGCAGGATTTTCCAATCGAGCGCCAGCGACCAATTGTCGATGTACTGCATGTCCAATTTCATCCAGCGATCGAAATCGACGTTGTCGCGGCCTGAAACAGCCCACAGGCAGGTGAGTCCGGGCCGCATGCGCAAGCGCCGCCGCTGCCACCGCTGATAGTGTTCTACCTCGCTGGGGACGGCCGGACGCGGACCCACCAGCGACATGTCGCCGCGCAACACGTTCCACAATTGGGGCCATTCGTCGACGGAGAATTTACGCAAGTACCGGCCGATGGTAGTGAGACGGGGATCGTCGGGAATCTTGAATGCGGTTTGGCGGGTGCTGAGGTGGGCCAGCGAGGGTTTGAGCTGCTCGGCGTCTTCGCACATCGAGCGGAACTTGTAGAAGCGGAACTGGCGGCCGTTGAGGCCGCAACGCACTTGTGTAAAGATCGGCGGACCTGGCGATGTAAACCGGATTAGGGCCGCAATCGCCGCCATAAAAGGCGCCAGCACCAGCAGACCGGCGGCAGCGATGGCGACATCGGTGGCGCGTTTGACGAGCAAGCGGATCTCATCGTCGGGAGCGGCCGTGAAGGTCAGCAGCGGCGTGGATTCCAGGCGGTCAAGGGAAACCGTGCTGTTGACGTGCGGAAAGAAATCGACCGCGACGCGGGTGCGGACGCCCTCCTGATCGCAGAGCAGGAAAACTTCCTCCAACTCCGCCAGACTCTCGCTGCCTACGGCGAAAATAATCTCGTCGACCACATGCTGGCGCAAAAAGGATGGCAACTCCGCGAGGGGATACACCTTGTGGACGGTGCCCAGGGCGATCTCAACCGGGCCGCCACCCGACTCGCTGAAGAACCCGCGCAGGCGAACGCCATACTTCGCCGACGCCTCCACCAGGCTCGCCAAACGGATGGCGCGCTCCCCGGTGCCGACTACCATGACATAGTGAGGCGTGGCAAATTCCCGGCGGATGACGCCAACCACACGGCCGGCAGTGAGCCGGAATACCAACAGCAGCACCCATGCCAGAGCGGAATAGAGAACGAGGAAGAAACGGCTGAGGTCCATGCGCAGCGCGTACTCGAACACCAGCAGGCAGAGTCCGCTATAGGCGCATTGCCGCGCGGAATCGCGGAGGATGGTTCGCGGATTGGCGGAATCGAGTTTGTCATACACCCGGAGCCACACCCCGATGGTCACCCAGGCGAATAGCGAGAAGCCCAGCACCAGGGCCATTTTTTCCGCAGTGAGATAAAACAGAAAATGCCAATGCTGGATGACGCGTGCGTGATAGGCGATCTCAAAAGCGAGCGTGGCCAGGATCGCGTCCGACAATCCGAACAGAACACGGGCGTTTCGCTGGTGACGAAACATTCGCGCTCAGGATAGCACGGGCCGGGACGGAGAAGAGCGGCGCCAAGCGGGCAGTTCGCCGTGGTGCCGGCGCAACTTGCCAACCACCGATTGCCTCACTGTGAGAATCCGAACTTTCCGGCCAGACGTTTCAAGATGGAGGGATTCTTCCGGGCGAGGCCATATCGCGCCAAGGTAGGGATGTCGTTGTCGACGTCGAACATATCGGAACCGGTGTTCTGGCGGAGCGGAACCTCAATCGGTCCTAATTTCACGCTTGCGGCATCCTCGGCGGGAAGGGGAGTTTCCACGGATTGCGCCGGTAAGCTAGGAGCGGCGAGGGAGGGTATGAGAGCCAGGTTCATGGCCGCTTCGCGGATGTAGCGTAAACCGACCGGCGAACATGTATCGCCGTACGCCATCAGCAGCGCCGAATCGCAAATGGAGTTGATCAGCCGCGGGATTCCTCCCGACCAGCGCACCACGCCGTCAATCGCCTCCGCAGAAAATGGCGGCTCGCCCGCCCCGCCCGCCTTTGCCCAGCGGAACCGTATGTACTCCACGCTCTCGGCGGCGGTGAGCGGATCGATGTACAGACGCAGCGCAATCCTCTGTTTGAACTGGCGCAACTCGTGCCGGTCCAGAAGATCGTCCAACTCACATTGGCCTAACAACACGATCTGCAGGAATTTGTCCGCACCATATTCGTAGTTCCCCAGCAGGCGGATCTCTTCGAGGACTTCGGCGCTCAATTTGTGAGCTTCGTCGATCACCAGCATCGCGATCCGGTTATTGCGGTATGCCTGCAAGAGGAAGTTCTGCAGGACCCAGAGGCGCTGCGCCTTACTGGCGGGAATGTCGGTGATTCCAAAATCCAGCATGACAAGCTCAACGAACTCCGGCGCCGTGAGCGTCGGATTGAGCAAAATGCTGGACAGGACTTGACCGGTGGGCAACTGGCTTACAGCGGAGCTGAGGAGGGTTGTCTTTCCCGTACCAGCATCGCCCGTCAGAACAACAAAACCCTTGCGCCCCAGAACCGCGTAAGTTAGCCCGGCGAGCGCTTCCCGGTGTTTAGGAGAGAGGAAAAGAAACTCCGGGTCGGGCGTCAGGTTGAACGGCAGTTTCTGTAAGCCGAAAAACTCTGTGTACATATCGAGCACCGCGGCCGCCGGGAAAAGTCCACCGGAACACCGCCGCTCCTTCGAGTGTAGCGCGGTCGGGATGGCCGCCTCCCGAGGATGCACGGGTGTCGCGGGCGTACAGGTAATAACACTTTCAGCACGGTGATATCCTGATTGTCGCATCGCCACGGAGGAAGAATGCCGCGCGCATATCTCCTGCTTCTGTGCGTTTCTGTGTCTGCTTGGCCAGAGCCGCCGGACAGCCCTGAATCGGCGCCGGTGGAGCGGGTTCGGCGGCGGATGGCGGAAAACATCGCGCGCCTTCCCAATTACACCTGCCTGGAAACCATTGAGCGCTCCGTCAAGCGCCCGAAGAAAGAAGAGCCTCTGTTCAAGGACAGGATTCACCTCGATGTGGCATTCATCGGGCAAACCGAGATGTTTGCCTGGCCCGGCTCGGATCATTTCGAAGCTGGCCTGTTACACGAACTCCCTTTGGGAACCGGCGCGATCGGTAATGGCGGCTTCGGTGGTTGGACAAGTAGCCTCTTCGGTCCTTCGGCTCCCGTTTTCACTCCTGCGGGAGCGTGCGTAGTCGAGGGCCGGCGTGGATGGCGGTACAGCTTCCGCGTGCCCCTGAGATCCAGCACGCACAAGATCATCGTAGGCGATCGCCAGGCAATTTCGGCCTATACTGGCTCCATCTGTGTGGATCCGGACGCACTGGACGTGATGACGCTGGAAGTAGACGATGAGCAGGTCCCGACGCCTCTGGTGGCTTGCTCGGAACGCGTCCGCTACGGGCGCACCCGCGTGGGCGCCGGCGATTTCCTGCTGCCGCAATACGACGAGCTGACCGCCACCGATTCGCAAGGTAACCGGAGCCGCAACCGTACAAGCTTCACAGGCTGCGAGCAATATACCAGCCACTCGTCCATCTCTTTCGACACCGGGCACCAGTCGGCGCCCGAGCCGCGCGCAGCCGCACCCATTCGACAGGGGACAACAAGAGAGATCGAACTTCCTGGCGGGATCTCTCTCGACCTGCGGCTCGGAAATCCGATTAGGTCCGCGGCGTCGGCTGTCGGTGATGCGATAACGGCGCAACTCCACCACCGTATCCAGACTTCCGGCGTTTCCATTCCGAAAGACGCCATCGTATCCGGCCGCATTCGGGCTCTGGAGCAGTATTTCGAGCCGAAGAAGGACTTCATCGTCGGCCTGGAGTTCGACTCTCTGAGCTTTAACGGCAAGCAGGTGCGGTTCCGCGCCCGGCTGGTCGGACCGCGTCTTCAGGTGGTGCGCAGCCGCATGCTGGACACGTTGCCAGGGGGAGACGACTCGGGCGGTCCCGTTGCCGTCGCCCCTGACGAGACCACCGGCCTGGATATTCTCGGAGCTATCGACTCTGCGCCCGGCTGCGGTCTTTTCCGAGTCCCGGGAGGCAGCCTGAACCTGGCCCGTGGACTACGCATGGTTTTCGAAACAGAGGGTGGGAAGCCGTAACGGCGCTACCCGGCTCTATGCGTTGTCGCGCTTATAGCACAGCCGCCAGTGAATGCCGATAAACGCGGATTGAAAGGAATTGGGTTATCCGCGTTAATCGGCGGCTGAAAACACTTCCTCCGGACTTTTTCAGCATCCTCTTCGTAATCGATTCCGTTATTTCGTGGCCTGATTGATTTTCGCCAACGTTCCTTTGATGTCTGCCACGAAAGGCGAGTGAGGATCGTCTTCCAGGGATTTTTGCAGGGTTCTTCGGGCCGCGTCTGACTGGCGGGCGGAGAGGTAGGCCATCCCCAGATGAAATGAGAACATGGCGTTGTTCGGAGCCGTTTTCACCGACTCCTGCAACTGCGCCACGGCGGAATCGAAAGATCCCAGTTTGTAATAGGCCCAGCCAAGCGTATCGGCCGCCAGCGGGGAGTGGGGCATCTTCTGCTTCACATTTTGAGCCAGAGAGAACGCCACGTTGACGTCACCGCCGTGGTCGAGGTAAAGCACAGCCAACTCGCCGGCGGCGATGGCAGATTCCGGATCGATCTCGTGCGCCTTTTCGCAGAGCTTCTTCGCCTCATCCCAGTTGCGCTCTCGCTGATACTGAGCCTCCAGTGCGAGGTAGTTTGAGAGGTTATGAGGGTTGGCGTCAATCGCTTTGCGAAAGTCCTGTTTAGCCTGTTCAACAGCGCCCCTGGCGAGGTGAATGTTGGCGAGCAGACTGTACACCTGCGGCGTCTTCGGATTGAGCGCTATCGCCTGCTTCAGGCTGGCCTCGGACTTATCCAGGTCCTTAAGGTCGAAGTAGCCCAGCGCCAGCAGGAAATGCAACCCGGAATTCTGCGGATTCTGTTGAACCAAGCCGGCAATGCGCTCGACGGCTTGAGCGGTCTTGCCCTGGACCAGGCAAAGGTTGAGCAGTTGCGCCAAGGCGGGAAGCGACGTTGGATCCTGTTTGAGCAGGTCATCGAGCACAACTTCGGCCTGCTGGGGCTCACCCTTCGCCATCAGGGCCTTAGCGGTGGCAAGCTGGGCCAGCGGCAATCCCGGACGCTCCTGTAAGGCGCCGGCCGCCAATCGCAGGGCTTCGTCATTGTCTCCTGCCGCGGCGTTGAGCGATGCCAGCGCAGCTTGAGCCTCGGCCATTCCGGGAGCCAGCGCTAGAGCCCGGGCAAACGACGCCTTGGCCAAATCGGACATCCGAAGTGCCCTTTGGGCGACGCCCAGAAAGTAGTAGCCAGTCGCGGACTGTGGATCGGTGCGAACTGCCTTCTCGAGAGCCGAAACCGCTGCCTGCTGCTTGCCCTGCGCGATCAAGATCCGGCCGTCTGCGAGCAGCACTCGTGGATCGTCCGGGCTGGCGGCTAGAACTTCCTGTTCCAGGGCGGCTGCTTCCTGGAGGCGGTTCAGGTCGATCAAGACCTCCACCAGGCTCACCTTGACGGAATCGTCCTTCGGTTTGGAGGTCATCAGCGATCGGAATTCGGCGACCGCCTTCTCCTTCTGGCCGGTGGATACATAGAAATGTCCAAGGGCCTGGTACGCCTGCGGGTCGTTGGGGGCAATGGTTTTGATCCCCTGATAGAGTTTCTCTGCGTCTGCGAGTTTTCCGGCGCGGACCAGGATTCGGGCCCAGAGAGCCCGCGGCAGGAACGCGCGGGGGTCCAGTTCCACCGCCTGGCGCATCTCGGCCTCGGCTTCAGCCAGCCGATTTTGGGTGAAATAAAACTGGCCCAGATTGATGCGCGCTTCAGCCGATTTCGGGTTGGCCTCGATTGCCTTCCGGTCAACCGCCTCGGCCTCGGCCGCCTGTCCGGCGGACAGATAGGCAGCCGCCAGGGCAACAGAGTGCTCAACGTGATGGGGAGCGAGATCGACGGCCTGTTGGAACTCGCGAATCGCATGCGGGATGTCGCGGGTCAACAAATACTTCTCGCCGAGTATCGCGTGGGCACGGGCATTTGTGGGATCGGAATTCAGAACCGTTTGTGCGGCGGATTGAGCCTGGTCGAACTGCCGGTGCGCAATCAGCAGGCCAGCCAGCTCCAGTTGTGCGTTCGAGTCCTTGGGATCCAGGGTTACAGCGTCCAAAAACTCCCGGTAAGCGGCTTCGGGGTTGCCCAGCTTTAAGTAGCCCTCAGCCAGTCGCGAATGAGCCTTGGCGAAGCGCGGATCGAGAGCCGCCGCGTTCCTAAACTGGATGACCGCTTCCCGGTACTTGCCGGAGTTGAAGTACGCCTCGCCGCTGGCGAGATACCTGAGTTTCCGCTGATTCGGATCCGAGGAACACCCGGCTAAAACGATTGCCAGCAAGGCCAGCAAGAATCTTCGATGTGAAGCGGCGCCGCGTATGGCGCCGCGTATTAAGTGCATGAACCTCACCCAGTGCCCGAGCGAACCTGCGTTTGGGCCGATTTCCATTGTGACAATGTTACCAATGCACGAAGTTTTATACATTGCCAAGCGTACTAGAACTTTTCGATGGGCCAAGTGCTTTGGCAGCAACGCGCCGGTTTAATGCCTTTGTTGCCACAGGTTTGCATTGCCCTTTAGTACGATTGACGAGGCCTCAAACACGCTGTAATCTTGATGAAGCCTGAGCAACGGCGACACTCTACGAGGTCAATGAAGCGCGGGCGTTTCCTGCGGAGGAAAGGATACTTAACTATGGGGCGCACGATGAAACAGGTTCGATACTTGAGCATGGCCAGTGTTCTGCTGCTGGCATTTGCCTCTGTCGGATTTGCGCAGTACACGATGGACCTCACGGGAGTAGGCGACGGGGCGAATGCCGATGGCGTTTACGTCAGCCCGTATGTAGGCACCGTCAGCGTTGGTGGCAGCCAGATTTACTCCGGGTACGTGATTTGCGATGACTTCACCGACGACTCGTATGTCGGCGACGTCTGGACCGCGACGGCGACGGATGCGGGCGCCTTGAACGGAACAGAGTTGTTCACGACGTCGGACACGAGTTACACGGTCCAGCAGAATTACGATGCGGTCGCGTGGTTAGCCAACCAACTGGTTTTGCCCTCGAACCTTACCAATGCAACGGCTCAGACCAACATTTCGTTCGCGATCTGGGATATCATGGACGGCCAAACAACTGATCCGGACGGCGGGGCGGCGGCCCTCATCACCGAGGCTTTCACCGAGGTTGTTAGCGACGGCTACGTAGGAAGCGATGTGACCGTATACACGCCATCGCCGAATAAGGGCGTGGGGGCTAATGTCTCCCAGGAATTCCTGGTCGTCACCACACCAGAGGCTTCGCTACCTGCCACCTTAGCGGTTTCGCTCCTGGCCCTTGTGGGTGTAATCTTCCTGATGCGCCGCCGGCTGGTCCGCCCGGTCTAGACGCGAAAGAGACTTTGCATAAATCGAAAAGAAAAATGCCGGAGCGGCAGATTGCCACTCCGGCATTTTTGTTTTCTAGGGCACGAAAGGCGAATGCTCGCGCTTGGAAGATGCGCAAGTGCACGCTCAGCCCGAAATGTGGTCTCCCAACGCGCGCTCCACTTCCTGCGGCTCCAGGCACTCGCCGTTGTTCAAGCGCGCCAGGAGGGATTCGATAATCTGCTTGGCTTCGTCCTTCTTGTAGTTCTTGATGAAGCCATCGTAGAAGTGCTCGCCCGCCAGGGCGTGATTGATCTCAGTCTCCTTGTTATGATCCTGCAGCTCAGTGAAATAGACCACGCGGTAGCGCCCCGTGTATTCGGTTTCACGGTAAATCTCAAACATCACCTTGTCGGCTTCGAAGAGCATGTTTTAAGAGATTATCACAGGCGGAAAGGGGATTCTGAAGAAGCGACCGAGACGATGTTCCGCTGGACGCACTATTGTGGCCGCGCAAACGCGTTCGTGGGGCAGTTTGGCAAGCTGCGGGCCGATTGGCAATCCGCCCGAGCGGCGATTATCAATCCAGCGCTGGGATGCTGTCCCGCCCCACACCTCCAGGCGATAGGATTAAAGATGATGATAACCGTCTCCGTGTCATCCCAATACGTTTTGGATTGTCTCGGAGAAGCAGTACTTTGTCCGTGATTAGGTCCGATGCCGACGCCACGCCGCAAGACGACTCCTATCCCGCCGGACGACACGTTCGCCATCAAGCCCCGCAAGGCCCTGCCGCACGAGTTCGTGCTCGACGCCATCGCTGCGGCATCGCCATGGACCCGGCCTATGTTCGGATGCCTGGCGGTTTACGTCGGGAACAAGATCGTCCTCATCCTGCGCGATAAGCGGGGGCCGGATGCGGACAACGGCGTTTGGCTCTGCACCACCGAAGAGCACCATGACAGCTTGCGCCGCGAATTCCCCAACATGCGATCGGTTCAGGTTTTCCGCAAGCCGGTGACGGGCTGGCAGGTACTTCCAGTGGATGCGCCCGATTTCGAGGAGGCGGTGCTGCGCGCCTGCGAGCTGGTCGTCGCCAGGGATCCTCGAATCGGCAAGATGCCTAAAGCGCGGCGGGCTTCGCGGTTGGGAGCGAAGCGCGTGGCTGGAGAGAAATAACTGTTTTAGCCGCCTCGGCAACCGGTTCAGTGCATGGTCGCGGCGATGATCCAACACAGGCCTAGCGCCACCGCGCCGGCCAGAATGGCGGCGGCGATGTTGCGCTCCTGGACAATCTCCTTCCACAGATGGAAAGGCGCGAGCTTGACGACGATAGCGAAGGCCACTACGAAGGCCGCCACGCCAAGCGCCGTATACAGGATGGCATTCAGGAAGCCGGATTCGGTCATTAGTGCCCTTCCTACTGTAGGCGGAGCGCGCGGCGCGGGGCAACTGCGGCCGCGGCTCCGGTAGGATGGCGTGCCCCATCAGCGTGGCTGGTTTGGCGTCTGAGCTTCCGCGGCGGCTTGGCGCAAGAGCATGCCGAACAGCACCAGCGCCGCCATGGGTGCCACCGAGGTCCAGATGTAGAGCCTGGCGGGTGAGGCTGCCGACCAGCCAGAGTACCGCAGGTAATAATCGAGCAGAGAATATTCTTCGGCAGCAATACGTAACGAACGAGAAACCAGAATAAC
>CAVXJY010000161.1:0-100655 GCA_963761855.1 Bryobacterales bacterium
CCAAACTGTAACACGGCAGCCGGAATCGAACCCGGCAGCAGGTCCAGCGGCTACTTGCCGAACCACGCCTCCATGCCGATTTCATTCGTCCGCACTTCAGCCTTGTTGAACCCGGCAGCTCCTACCATTTTTTCCATCTCTTGCTTTGTGTAGGCTCGCTTCAGCAGCATGAAGCGGAAGGTGAAGAGGGTGCACAGCCGGCTCCACGCGCTCAACCCCAGGCTGTTGACGTAGGGCCGGATCTCCGCCATGGAGACGTCGCGCCTGAGGTCGATGATTACACCCGTGCCGCCCGGACGCAAAACGCGCCGCATCTCCTGCACCGCCTTCTGCGGCTCGGAGAAGTTCTTGAAGGCGGCCCTGCACACCAGCAGATCGAAAGCGTTCTCCGGGAACGGCATCTGGGACGCATTTCCCTGGCGGAAGTCCGCGTTCACGCCGGCCTCGGCTGCGTTCTTCTGCGCAATCCCCACGAACGTCTTGCTGATATCCAGGCCCGTGACGCGAAACTTGCCGTCTCGTGCCATCTCGATCGCCAGGAAACCGGGCCCCGGCGCCACCTCCAGCACATCGCCGCCATTCGGCAGAAGGGCTCGCAGCCTCTGCGCTAACCGGCGGTATTCCTGCAAATCCTTGCGGGTGACCTTCTCGTACCAGCGGGCGACCGGCCCCTCCATGCCCATTCCCTTGTATGCTTTTTGCACTGTTGCTGTCATAATGGAAACTCCTCGATGTCTTGGTAAGTATTAAACTTGCCTGGTAAGATGCTTATATAGTAAGCTAACTACAATGACCCTGTCAACCGGGAATCGTACGGTTCTGCACGCCGAGCTCATCGGCCACATGCGGCGCTTTATCGCCAACGCAATTCTCTTCAACCAGCAAGTGGCGGAGCGCGTCGGGTTCCATCTGACGGACATGCAGTGCATGAATCTGCTGGATCTGCTTGGACCCGTTACGCCCGGCAAACTCGCCGAGTGTACCGGGCTCACAACCGGCGGCGTCACTGTGATGCTCGACCGCCTGGAAAAGGCGGGCTTCGTCAGACGTGAGAGAAACCCGAACGACCGCCGCAGCGTCCTGGTCCAGGTCAATCCTAGAAAACTGCGCAAGGTCAACGCGCTCTACGCCGGCATCAATGAAGGGCTTGGGGCGTTTCTTGCAGACACTCCCGAGGCCGAGCTCGAATCGGTGCTGAAGTTTTTCTCTCGCATAAACGCTGTACCCAGGCCACGGCCGCCCGAGTGATGGGGAGCCGATTTGCGCGCGCCTGCTATGATTGATGTGCCATGCCGAACGCCACACCCACAGTGGTCATTGTGGGCCGTCCGAACGTAGGCAAATCGACCCTGTTCAACCGCATCACCGGCCAGCGCCGCGCCATAGTGGGCGACGAACCTGGAATTACGCGGGACCGCATGCATGGGCAGGCGGAACACCGCGGCCGCCGGTTCGAGGTGATCGACACGGGCGGCATCGTTGTCGACGACCAGGAATATATTCCCAGCCAGATCCTGCGCCAGGCGCAGCTCGTGCTCGAAAGCGCGGCGCAGATTATTCTGCTGGTGGACGGGCGGGCGGAGATCACCGGCGCCGATCGCGACCTGGCGCGCATGCTGTTGCGGCTGGGACGGCCGGTCACGCTGGCGGTGAACAAAGCCGACACCGCCTCGCATGAGAACTTGGCCCACGCCTTTTACGAGCTCGGCATCGCCGACGTCTACCCGGTTTCCGCCGAGCACGCTACCGGCGTCGATGCGCTGCTCGATCATGTGACAGCGGGGTTCGCGGCCGGCGAGGCCACCCGGACGGCGGAGAGGGAATCGATCAAGGTGGCGATCATCGGCCGGCCGAACGTGGGCAAGTCGACGCTGCTGAACTCGCTCACAGGGCAGGATCGCGCCATCGTTTCCCCGGTGGCCGGCACTACGCGGGACTCGGTGAATGAGACCGTGGAGCGCGACGGCGTGGAATACGTCTTCGTCGACACCGCCGGCATACGCCGCAAGGGCAAGACCACTGAGATGGCGGAGAAGTTGAGCGTGGTGATGGCGCGCCGCAACATCCGCATGGCCCACGTGGTGCTGCTGGTGCTGGACGCGGTGGAAGGCGTATCCACCAACGATGCCACCATCGCCGGCTACGCCCACGAAGGCGGCCGCGCCCTGATCGTTTGCGTCAACAAGTGGGACGAGCGGAAGAACAGCTCGAAGAACGCATTCGAGCTCGAAATCCGCGACATGTTCAAGTTTCTCGAGTACGCGCCGGTCAAGTTCATTTCCGCCAAGACGGGCGCAGGCGTGGCCGCTCTGTTCCCGCTGATCCACGAGGTGTACCAGGCTGCATCGCGGCGCATCCCTACCGGCGAATTGAACCGCTGGGTGGAACGACTGCGCTTCGAGGAGCGCAAGATTCTATACGCCACCCAGGCATCCATCCGCCCGCCGGAATTCGTCATATTTACCAGCGGCAAAGGCGGCTCGCTGCATTTCTCCCACGAGCGCTACCTGATCAATCAACTGCGCCGCAGTTTCGGCTTTAAGGGCACGCCGATCGTGTTGAAGACGAAGGCGAAGGGCGAGGGCCGGAAGCGGAAGTGATGGCGGAAGTGGACGAGCTGCGCGGCCGCCGCAAAGACAATGTCATTACATTTTTGATATGCTGGATGAAGAAGGTCCCCATGCACACATCACAAGGAGAAGCGGGCCGCCGCATAGCGCTGAACATTCGCATTAAGCCCCATGTTCGCGAGCTGATCGATCGCGCCGCGGGACTGGCCGGGAAGAACCGCACGGATTTCGTTCTGGACGCAGCGCGCCGCGCCGCCGAGGACACCTTGCTGGATCGCACCGTGTTTGCGGTTAGCCCGAAGGCGTATCGCGAGTTCCTGGCGCGGCTGGATGCACCGCCGAAGCCGAATCGGCGGTTGCTCAAGAGCATGAAGACAACCGCACCCTGGGAATGAGCGGGACTCTTAGGCCTCCCGAGCCCCTGACTGACGGTCACCACATAGATCGCTTCAATTCCGGCGAACCCGCCCTGGACGACTGGCTGAAGCGCCGGGTGATGGCGAACCAGGCGAGCGGCGCCACGCGGACCTACGTTGTCTGCGAGGGAAAGCGCGTGGTCGCTTACTATGCTTTGGCCTCGGGCGCCATCGTTCAAGCGGGGGTTCCCGGCAAGTTCCGAAGGAACATGCCAGATCCGATTCCAGCGGCGGTCCTGGCCCGGCTGGCGGTAGATGGGCGTTATCAAGGACGCGGGTTAGGACGTGCGCTCTTTCGCGACGCAGCCGTGCGCGTGACCCACGCAGCGGACACCATTGGAATTCGGGGTATCGTCGTTCACGCGATTTCCGTGAAAGCGCGCGAGTTTTACATCTCACTCGGCTTCGATCCCTGCCCTTCCGATGGGATGACTCTGGTGGTAACGCTGCGGGACCTCCGCGCCATCCTGGCGCCCGGTTGAACCTCACACGCGATCCCACGGTTGCTGTTCCGCCGCAGTTTTCCACGCAGCAGTTTTCCATTCTAATCGGCCCCCATTTGTGATATGCTCATCCCCAACTCCGGGAGGGGTGTGGCATGTCCCTTGTGCGCGACATTCTGCAAGATCGCGATCTCTTCTATGTGGAAGAGGATGACAGTGTGGCCGCGGTGGCGCGGCGCATGGAGGAACTGGGCGTTGGCGCCATTGTGGTGATGGGCAGCGGCGAGCTGCGCGGCGTCTTCAGCGAGCGCGATCTCATGCGGCGCGTGGTGCTGGAAGGCCGGGACCCGGAACGAACCACGGTGCATCAGGTGATGACCACCAGCGTGGCAACCATTGCAGAATCCGCAACCGTGGAGCAGGCCATGGAAGCCATGGAAATGCACGGCTGCCGCCATTTGCCGGTGATGCGCGGCGCGCTGGTCGCCGGGTTTCTCTCCATGCGCGATGTGATGCATCATGAGCTGGCGCAAAAGACGGAAGAGTTGCATCATATGAAGGCGTACATTCACGGAACTTGACCACCGGAATCATCGTTTTCGCCCACGGCTCGCGCCTCGAACCGGCTAATGAAGCGGTGCGCGCCGTAGCCCGCCATTTGGCCGATGCCGGACAGTTCGAAGCGGTCGAAACGGCGTTTCTGGAGCTGGGCGAGCCCAGCCTGGAAGGCGCCGTGAAAACCCTGGTGGCGCGGGGTGTTCACGACATCCTGGTGGTTCCGTATTTCCTCACCCTTGGCATCCATCTCGAGCGGGATTTGCCAAATATTATCAATCAGATAGCCGACAAGTACGGGCAGGTTAGGATCCGTGCGGCGGCACCTCTGGATGGGCATCCTGCACTGGTGGAAGTGCTTCTGGATCGGATCAAGGCCGGGCTTGCGACTTGAGCGGCAAGCACTCAAGAAAAACTTGACAATATCACACTAAGGTTTGATAATGGTTTTGGACTAAAACGCTGGCGAAACGCCATGGTTTAAGACAAGAATTGACTGAAGCGAGGGAGGCTTAGCAGAGGTATGGGTAAAATCATCGGCATTGACTTGGGCACGACCAACTCCGTGGTGGCTGTGATTGAGGCGGGTTTGCCCACGGTGATTGCGAATCAGGAAGGGGCGCGGACCACGCCTTCGGTGGTGGCATTCACCAAGAGCGGCGAGCGGCTGGTAGGCCAAGTGGCGAAGCGCCAGGCGATCACCAATCCGGAGAACACGGTCTTTTCGATCAAGCGGTTCATGGGACGCCGCTCCGACGAAGTCAGCGAAGAAATGAAAATGGTCCCTTACAAGGTGGTGCGCGGCGAAAATGGCGACGCGCGCATCGATATCAGCGGCAAGAAATACTCGCCGCCGGAAATCTCGGCGATGATCCTGACCAAGCTGAAGGAAGCGGCTGAATCGTACCTGGGCGAGAAAATCACGCAGGCGGTGATCACGGTTCCAGCGTATTTCAACGACGCGCAGCGGCAAGCCACCAAGGACGCCGGCAAAATTGCCGGCCTCGAGGTGATGCGCATCATCAATGAGCCGACGGCGGCGGCTCTGGCCTACGGGCTGGACAAGAAGAAGAACGAAACCATCGCGGTTTACGATTTCGGCGGCGGCACCTTCGATATCTCCATCCTGGAGGTGGGCGAGGGCGTGGTGGAAGTCAAATCCACCAACGGCGATACGCACCTGGGCGGCGACAATATCGACCAGCGCATCATCGACTGGATTGTGGGCGAGTTCAAGAAGGAAAACGGCATCGATCTTTCGCGCGATCAGATGGCGCTGCAGCGGCTCAAGGAGGCCGCCGAGAAGGCCAAGATGGAGCTGTCGACGCTGCTCGAGACCGAAATCAACCTGCCCTTCGTCACCGCCGACGCCTCCGGCCCGAAGCATTTGCAGATGAAGCTCACGCGGGCGCGCTTCGAGCAGATGGTGGAAGAAATTGTGCAGCGCTCGGTGGGGCCGTGCAAACAGGCGCTGGCCGATGCCGGCGTCAACCCGTCGCAGATCAATGAAGTGGTGATGGTGGGCGGCCAGACCCGCATGCCGCGCATTCAGCAACTGGTGCGCGACCTCTTCGGCAGGGAGCCCCACAAGGGCGTCAATCCGGATGAAGTGGTCGCGGTAGGCGCCGCGGTGCAGGGCGGCGTGCTGGCGGGCGAAGTCAAAGACGTGCTGCTGCTGGACGTGACGCCGCTTTCGCTCGGCATCGAAACCATGGGTGGCGTGTTCACCAAGCTGATCGATCGCAACACTACCATCCCGACGCGAAAAACCGACGTGTTTTCCACGGCCAGCGACAACCAGTCTTCGGTCGAGATCAAGGTCTACCAGGGCGAGCGCGCGATGGCGCACGACAATCGCTTGCTGGGGGTGTTCCAGTTGGGCAACCTTCCGCCGGCGCCGCGCGGTGTGCCGCAGATCGAGGTCACTTTCGACATCGATGCCAACGGCATCCTCAACGTCACCGCCAAAGACCGGGCCACCAACAACGAGCAGAAAATCACCATCACTTCCTCCTCCGGGCTGGCCAAGGACGAAGTGGAGAAGATGGCGCGGGACGCCGAAGCGCACGCGGCCGAGGATCGCAAGCAGCGCGACACTATCGAAGCGCGCAATCGCGCCGATGCGATGGTTTATAACGTCGAAAAAACGCTGAAGGACCACCGCTCCAAAATCGGCGACGCAGAAGCCAAGGAGATTGAGGCGGCCCTCGAAGAGACCAAGAAGGCGATGGTGGACAATGACCCGGATCGCATCAACTCCGCGGTGGACCGGCTCACCACCGCCAGCCACAAGCTGGCCGAGGCCATGTACAAGGCTTCATCGCAGCCGGGTGGCGGAGCGGCGCCGGGTGGCGATGGCGGCGGCGCAGGTCCGGCCAGTGGGCCGGGCGCTAAAGACGGCGGCAAGGACAAGGACAATGTAGTGGACGCCGAGTTTGTCGACGTCGACGATAAAAAGAAGTAAGCGGCCTGGCGGGCCGGGCTGTCCGGTCGAATAGGGCGGGCCCGGCCCATGGGTTTGTCTATGGCCCCTCCCAAACACGAATATTACGAAACACTCGGCATTCCACGGACGGCTTCCGTGGACGAGATCCGCAAGGCCTACCGCAAGCTGGCGCGCAAGCACCATCCGGACCTGAATCCCGGTGACAAAACAGCCGAAGAGCGATTCAAGAATGTGCAGGAAGCCTATGACATATTGGGCGACCCCAAGAAGCGCAAGATGTACGACCAGTATGGCTTCTATTCTGAGAGCGGATTCGCCGGCGGCGCCCCGGGCGGCGCGGCGGACGCGGGTGCGGCGCCCAACATGGATTTCTCCGGCTTCGATTTCTCCGATTTTGCAGGCGGCGCTGGCGCCGCCGCCGGCGGGCGGCACGAGGAGCCGGGCGGCGGCTTCCGCGACATCTTCTCCCAATTCTTCTCCGGCCGCGGCCAGGCACACGAGCCGGAGGCGGAAAAGGGCGGCGATCTCGAATACGTGATGGATATCGATTTCTGGCAGGCCATCAAGGGGACTCAGGCGCGGCTCAGCATCACGCGCTATGACATTTGCGGCACCTGCCACGGGACCGGCGCGACGGGCGCGGGCGAGGTGAACTGCCCGCAATGCAAGGGAACCGGCCACGTCTCCCAGATGGCGGGCGCGATGCGATTCAATCTCACTTGCCCGCGCTGCAACGGCAGCGGACGCCTCCGCAACTCCTGCCCAACCTGCGGCGGAGATGGGCGTATCACGCGCACGGAACTGGTTGACGTGCGCATTCCGCCAGGCGCGCGCAATGGCTCCCGCCTGCGCGTGCCGGGCAAGGGCAACGCCGGGACCAGGGGCGCGGCCCCGGGCGATCTCTACATCACCACCAAAGTGCAAGAGCACCCCTTCTTTCACCGCGAGGGCGACAATATCGAAATCAAAGTTCCGGTGGCCGTGTGGGAGGCCGCGCTGGGTGCCAAAATCGAGGTGCCCACCATCGATGGCCGCACCCTGTTGAAGATCCCCCACGGCACCAGGAACGGACAGCGCTTCCGGCTGCGCGAAAAAGGGGTGCAGGGATCGCGCTCGGGCGAGCGTGGCGACCAGATTGTGGAGGTGACCGTGGAAGCGCCCGATCCGCGCGACGAGCGGACCCGCGAGCTGCTGGGCCAGTTGCGGGACCTGCACCACAACGAGGATCCCCGCGCGGAGCTGTGGACCAAGGTCTAAAGCATGGCCAAGAAATCCAAAGCGGCTTACATGATCTCCGCGGTGGCGGAACAGTATGCCATCCATCCGCAGACCCTCCGGCTGTATGAGCGGGAAGGCCTGCTTAAGCCTTCGCGCAGCGAAGGCAACACGCGACTCTATACCGGCGACGATCTGGAGCGCCTGGAAGTGATCCTTCACCTCACGCGCGACCTGGGCGTCAACCTGGCGGGCGTCGACATCATTCTCAACATGCGCGAAAAAATGGGGCAGATGCACGCCCAGATTCAGGAATTCGTCGCCACCCTCAACCGCGAATTGGTAGCGCGCACGGTGCACCCCTCCGAGGCCGACGAGCGCAACACGCTGGTTCCGGTCGTCAATGCCCGCCCGCCCGCGTCGCCATCGCGCCGCCGGTAAGCCGATCGAAGGCACACCGGCAGAATGCTTCGCGCCCCTCGAAGTTTTTCCGGCTCGCAGCCGATTAGAATAGGGAAGTCCTTCCGATGCAGCCGGTGCTCGACACACAAAGCGCACAAAGCCGCGCCACGGCGGCTTACACCGCGCCGTTTCTGGTTTTCGTAGCCCTTTTGGCGCTGGAGCGGGCATTGGGTCTCAACCCCGTATGGGCCTATCCGCTTCGTCTGGCGGCGGTTATAGCGACGCTCGCCGCATTTTCGCGCCCGCTGCTCAAGTTTCGTCTCGCGCTGCCGGCGGCCAGTATCGGGGTCGGACTGCTGGTGTTCGCGATCTGGGTGGCGCCCGATACCCTGTTCCATTACCGCCATCACTGGCTCTTTGACAACCCACTTATGCGGGTTGCGGCAGGCGCCCTGTCGAAAGAACTGCAGGGCAGCTTCCGGTTTCTTGCCATAAGGATCGCCGGCTCGGCGCTGGTGGTACCGGTGGTCGAGGAACTGTTCTGGCGCGGCTGGCTGATGCGCTGGGCCATGGATCGCGACTGGCAGAAAATACCATTGGGAACCTACCGTGCCGGTTCTTTCTGGCTGGTGGCGGTGCTGTTTGCCACCGAACATGGGCCATATTGGGAAGTGGGCCTGGCGGCGGGCGTGATTTACAACTGGTGGCTGGTGCGCACTAAGTCGCTCGGCGACTGCATACTAGCGCACGCCATTACCAATCTGGCGCTGGGAATTTACGTGGTCGCGGCCGGCCAGTGGCAATACTGGCTATAACCGGAAGCCTTCCGCCTGCGTCTCACCTTATTGACGGGCTCAGAAGTTTCCTTCTCCTCGTCGGAAAGCTCCGGCCTCCGCGGGAGTCGGGCCCCGCGGCCGGAGCTTGAGTCGTGCGCTCGCCAAAACGGCCGGATTTGGCCGCGCGCGGAGAGACAAACCGGGATCACACCCGGCTCGGCTTTCACGCCCCTGCCACTTGGTTAGCCTCTGCACCTGGCGACGATCAGAGTGATGTCGTCGCGCTGTTCGTGAGGGCTGAACTGCTGGACCTCGTCGACAATCGATTTGAGCATGGCCTGTGAAGACAGGTCGCGGTGCCGCTGCAACGCCTCCACCAATCGCTGTTCCCCGAATTCCTCGCCTCCGGCATTCCACGCTTCGGTAATGCCGTCGGTGTAGAGCACCAGCATATCTCCGGCGAAGAGCTGGGATTCCTCGATCAGGCAATCCCATTGCGGGAAGAGCCCCAGGACTGTACCTGTGGAATGGAGCCTTTCCAGGGTGTCATTGCACCGCAGAAGAAGCGCCGAGAGATGGCCGCAATTGGCGTAGTGCAAGCGTTGCGTGCCGTCGTCATATTGGGCGAAGAAGAGGGTGGCATAGGCGCTATCGGTGGTGTTCTCGCAAAAAAGCTCATTCACGGCTTGCAGGAAGCACTGCGGCTTGTCAAATGCGATGGCGCATTGGCTGCGCAGGTTCGCCTGCAGGTTAGCCATCAAAAGTGCAGCGGCAATTCCTTTGCCGGCAATGTCGCCGATCACCAGGCCGAGGCGCTCTCTGCCCAGATCCAGGAAATCGTAGTAGTCTCCACCGACCTCGCGGGCTTGGATGCAGATTCCCGCGTATTCGAGTGTTTTCACCATCGGCAGCTTTTGTGGGAAAAGCCTGGCTTGCACCTGCTTGGCAATTTCCAGCTCCTGGGCCGCCCGGCGCTCCGCTTCCAGCTTCGCAGCGGCCGCATGGCGTTGTGCTTCAATTGCCCGGCTCCACTCATCGAAGCTGACCAGCTCAAAGGTATTGTGATCGACGTCCTCGAAGCGCGTGAACACTGCGCCCCAGACCGGCGCTTGCTCGTCCGCCGGTTTCGAAAGCCCGGGCGCATTCGGATCCGGTTCGTGCCGGTCATACTTCACGCGTCTCAGCCGCGGCGCAAAACGAAACCGAACTCCGCGCTTGTTCCATTCGCTGTACTTGGCAAGAACGTCCTCGGTGACAAAAACAACATTGGTTCGCCGCCCGATGAACTTGTGCTCTATCGAGTCGGGGCCGGGCGCAATCAGCATCAGTATCGCGGTTCCATCCGGAGGGGAGACGGCTACCCAGCGCCCGGATTGCAAACGGGCATCGAAGGCGAGACGAAACCCCAGTTGATCGAGATAGAAACGAAGGCTTCGCTCCTGGTCTCGAACAAAAACGTTGACGGCATTAATGCCGAGGTAGGGGGTTTGCGAACCCGGATCGTGGGCCGGGAGATCCACGCCGTGAAGTGAAGGAGAACTGCCCATGGGCGTCATTATAGGCCAGGGACGAAGGGGTGATCGGAAAAGACACTGCCGGCCAGAGACCCCCGGCGCGCGAATTTCGATTACGGTTTGGCCGCGTTTCCCGGTGCGAGCAGTGGCTCATACACCACAAAGGCGAAACGGCGCGAATCCGGCGACCAGGAATTGACGTTGATGGTACCTTGACCGCCGTAGAAATGGAGCAGGATTTTGAGCTTTGCCGGCTTCAGTTTCTTGCCCGGCGCCGGCATCAGGCGCAGCGCCACGCCATCCATGCGGTCGTTATGGGTCTTGGTGCCTTTGGGAAACGAGAACACCAGCATCTGTTTCCCGTCAGGCGAAAAGTGCGGAAACCAGTCTTCCCACTCGTCGCTGGTGACTTGTTGCGCCTTGGCATCGTCGGGGCCGGCGCCATCGGCCGGCATCCGCCAGACGCGCCAACTGCCGGAGCGGTCGGAGTTGAAGTAAATCCACTTGCCGTCGGGCGTGTACTCGGGCCCGTCGTCATACGTGCCCTGGGAGGTGAGTTGCTGCTCGGCGCCGCCGTCTGCGGATACTCGATAAAGGTGGAATGCGCCATTGCGCTGCCCCACGAACGCGAGCCACTTGCCATCGGGGCTCCAGCCGTGGAAGTAACTGGGCGCCGCCGGCGTCATCAGGCGCGCGCCAGAGCCATCGGCCTTGGCCAAGAAAACCTGCGACTGGTGCGACGGCGGGCTGGAGGCGGAAAACGCCAGCCAATTTCCGTCCGGTGACAAGTCATGATCGTTGTTGCATGCGTAAACGCCCGGCCCGAGATTGATCTGCTCAAGCTGGTCGGGCTTGGTCTCGCCCGAAACCTGTATGGGCAACCGGTACAGGTGGCCCTCGGTATTGATCAACAGAAACTTGCCGTCGAGCGACCAGTTGGGCGCCTCAATCACCTGGTCGGCCTGGTAGGCCACGCGGGTGGAATGCGTGGCAAGGTCGTAGATGGTGATCTTGCTGCGGAAATGCGGCACGTGCGGTTGCTGCGCTGTGTTCCGGATGCCACTCATGGCGCTTCCCCCTTGGTCGAGGCTGACATTGCTGAAGACGGCTGTTTCGAGCACGCTGGCGTCGTGCGAACATACGCCGAGCCCAACGTAGACGGCGTCGGGCAGGTCCACCTGCTGCCAGCCGGTGCTCACAGCTTCTCCGCCCGCACCGAACGCGACCGCCCTGAAGGATTTGCCGCGGCGTTCAATCCGGATACGAGTAGGAGCGTTTACGGTGGAGCGGATCTCCTGCGTCTCGGCGCCGGTTGTAGGACGGAATTGCAATGAAGTGAGGCCGTCGCCGTGCAAAGCGGCATCGGCGTAGGCGGAATCGGCCGTGAGGTCCTGCCGCACCATCAGCACGGCCTTGCGGTGCGCCACGGCCCCGGCGCCAAGAAAGCGCACGTCGGCGGTGAAATCGAAATCGCCCTTGACGTGTTTCCAGACGAAGTGAAATGCGTCCGTACCAGCCCAGATGTTAGCGCCGCCCCCGGTGATGCGGTACTCGCCGGTCGCGGCATCGAATGTCGCGGCGCCAGCCATCGGATTGACACCTACATCCTGCTGGGCCTCGAAAATGCCCAGCGTGGAATTACCGGTCTGAGCCGGCAGCGCCGTTACCAATGCGAACAGAGCAACCGTAGCGAGCAAGAGTGAAGTGCGCATGACGGAATCAGCATATCACCGCGCAGTGAGGCAGATCCCCGACCTGCCAACCCCGCAAATCGAAAACAAACAGGCCGGGGACCTGCGCCACTATAGCATCATCGCCCGGCTGGCCTCGGCGTCGCATCGCCCGCTGTCAGGCCCAGCGCCCACTTCACGGCTTCGATCCACATTTTCTGTATGTCCGGCATATCCCAGACTTCGTCGCGGTGGCCGAGCGAGGAATAGAAGACACGCCCCTTGCCATAGTAGTGCACCCAGGTGACGGCGAAGTCCTTGTCGGTGCGGTGCACACGCGGGTTGGTGAGATCCACCGAATCCGGGTCCACGCTCATCAGCACGCGCAGCTTTTCGCGCGAGTAAGGCGCCTTGAACTGGTAGATCTCGTCGTAGAAAGGGAACTTATCCGGGAAATGCGCGGTCGCAGGGAAGGTCTTGTCCTCGGTGCGAATGGTGCAGTGCACCTGGCCCCACGGATGCTGGTCGAAGTAGGCGCCGATCAAATCGCCATACTCGGGCCAGTCGTAGTAAGTGTCGGTGGCGCTGTGCGCGCCCAGGAAACCTTTGCCGTCGTCGCGCACGAAGGAGAGAAGATCCGCCTTCTGCTGTTGGCTGAGGCCCAGGTCGCCGGTTGTATAAAACCAGACGGCGTCGAAATAATTCAGATTTTTCGCATTGTTGCCGAGCTTGGCCTTGGTGAGGAGTTCGGGGTCGGTGCGGATGTAGGTATCCCACAAGCCGGTCTGGCGTCCGAGTTTTTCGATGGTCGCCATAGCGTGCGATACCGAATCGTGCTCGAATCCTTTTACTTCGCCGATGACCAGCAGTTTCTTGGCGGGCTGCGCGGAAACGCACGCAGTCAGCAGCAGCCAAACGAAGGCGGACAGGGATTTCGTTTTCATGGCACTATCATGGCATCCTTTCTGACAGGTTTTCAGGCAGAAGTCGGAGCCGGCTGGCCGCCCGGCGCCGGCGGTATGAACCAAACGGTGCGCACGGCCGCCATCAGCAGCAGGATCATGACAGCTTGCAACCAGCCGGGCAGCAGGAAGGGCATGAGCGCCAGGATTGCTAGCGCGCGCGCCGGGGCTCCAGGGAAGCGCCGGGCTTCCAGGATCAGCGGAAGGAAAAGAAGGCCGTCGGAGATGGTGTTGTGCGGCACGATGAGGACTCCGCCCGCGAGCACGGCAGCCATGGCCAGTTCGAGCGAGGCTCTGTGGTTGATGAAGCCGGCCAGCAGCGCCACCACAACGGCAGCGGCGATCCAGATGGGATGGCCATGAAACAGGCCGTTGAGGTTAACCATGTGGTAAAAAGCCGGATTCAGGCGCCAGTCGCGCAAGGCGCTGCGATAGGCCTGTAACCAGGCCGGGCCGTACTTGAGTAATGCGACTCCCAGCAGCAGAGCGACGGTGCCGATGGCGGCGGCAGTGGTTCGCCACAGCTTGCGCCGCAGCACCACGAGCGGCAGCAGCAGGAAAAGGTGAAACTTGATGGCGCCCAAGCCGAAAAGCACGCCGGCAGCCACGGGTCGGCCGGTTTTCAGGCAATAGCGGGCGCCCGCCGCCAACGCCAGCATGATCGCAACGTCCTGCCCCATCGTAAAGTTGGCAGCTTCGGGCAGAAACCAGGCGCAGGCGGCGGCAGCCACCAGGCGGTCGCAGGGCCAGAGCCAGAGGAAAACGCCTAACGCGGCGAGCCCGAGAATTCGCCACAGCCAGAGGGCCGTCTCGAACGGCACCTGCGCCAGGGGCATCATCATCAGGCCATAAAAGGGCGGCTTGATGAAAATGAGGTTCTGCGTGTGACAACCCATGGTCTGGTCTTCGACGGCGAACACTGCCTCGGGCGAATACATTGCCAGGCTGCCGGCCAGCCTCCCACCGGCGTAAAAGGCGCCGAAATCCACGCTGCACACGGCTAGATCGCGGTCGAGATGGGTGAGGATCCAGGCACGCAGAAGGACGCCGGTGACCAGGAAGGCGATCACAACGGCGCGGCTCAGTTTCATAACGGGGATTCGCCGGAGGTCTTCGACAAAACCGAACGGACTGGTCCGGAGGCGTGCCAGGACTTCGCCTCCGCCCCGGTTGTCGAAACACGCAAGCCGGGCAATTCAGCGCGCCCAGGAAGTGTGAACAAACATCCAGTATAGCGGCCGTGCCGTACGCCTGCGTTGCTTCCGGATGGCATCCGGCAAGCACCTGCGACCGTTTGGAAAACCGGATACACGCCCTGGAAGTGCCGGCCATGCGGGCCGGCGCAGAAAAAAGGGCGACCCGAAGGGAGCCGCGAACGGCATCGCGAATAAGGCTGCCAAACAGTTTTGCCGCGGCCCGCGTGATACCATATGACTTTCCACCAAACTGAGGTTTTCGTGGCTAGAATCACCCGTAAAGAGTTAAAAAGTGACAAGTTCGCCCTCGAAGTCGGACAGACGGTAAGCTTCTTCGAAGAGCACAAACAAGAGATTCTCCGTTACGGCACGGTTGCACTGGGGGTGGCCGCGCTCGTCGCCGGCTGGCTCGTATATCAGAAACACCAGCGGGCCGGACGCGAGGAAGCGCTGGCCAGCGGCATTACGCTGCAGGAAGCGCCCATCGGCTCTACGCCCAATTCCATCGGCCTTTCGTTCCCCACCCAAGCGGCCAAGGACCAGGCAACGACGAAGGCCTTTTCCAGTCTGGCGACCAAGTACCCGGGAACCACGGAAGGCGAAGTCGCTGAGTATTACTTAGGCTGCATCGAGGCGGACGAGGCGAAGATGGCGGAGGCGGAAAAGAGTTTTCAGGAGGTGGCGCAGCACGGCAACGCCAATTTCTCCTCCCTGGCCAAGCTTTCGCTGGCTCAGATTTACTTTGCCGATGGCCGCGATGCGCAGGGCGAAGCCATCCTGCGCGATCTCATGGCCCACCCCACCGCGCTGGTATCCACCGACCAGGCGACCTTCACCCTGGCGCGCTACCTGATCATTAAACGGCCGGCCGAGGCACGCCGGCTGCTCGATCCGCTGAAGACGGTCGGCGGTCCGGTGGGACAATTGGCGCTGTCCCTCTACAGCCAACTGCCGCCGCAGTAAGTGGCTCCCGATGCTCGAGCGTCTGCGGTTCCCGGTTGTTCAAAGCCGGGGCCGGCAATATCCCGAACCCTCCCACCCCTATCGCAATCCGTTCCAGCGCGACCGCGACCGCATTGTCCACTCGCGCGCTTTTCGCCGCCTCGAAGCCAAGATGCAGGTGTTCGCGCCCGGCATATCCGATCATTTCCGCAACCGGCTGACGCATACCATCGAGGTATCCCAGATTGCGCGCACTGTGGCCCGGGTTCTCGGGCTGGATGAAGACCTCACCGAAGCTCTGGCGCTGGCGCATGACATAGGTCATCCGCCATTCGCCCACGCCGGCGAGGATGAGCTGAACCGCCAGATGCAGCGCTATGGCGATGGCTTCGATCACAACCTGCACGCGCTGCGCATCGTGGAAAGCTTCGAGCAGCGCTACGCCCGGTTTCCAGGCCTCAACCTTACGTTCGAAGTGCGCGAGGGAATGGTCAAGCACTCGCGCGATTTCGGTCCCGGCGAGCGGCCGGAGCTGGACGCCTACCTGCCTGGATTGCGGCCCTTGCTGGAAGCCCAGTTGATCGATCCAGCCGACGAAATCGCATACAACGCGGCCGATCTCGATGACGCTTATTCGGCCGGCATGTTCACCACCGGCGAGATCGCCGGATGCGTGCCGCAGTATGGCGTGATTCTGGAAGCCATGGAGACCCAGTACCCCGGTGCCAGCGAGCGCGAGCGGTTCCACGAAGCGTTGCGCCAGTTGATCGACGCCCTGGTCTCCGGCCTGGTGGAGGGGACCGCGGCCAACCCGCTGCTCGCCGCGGTAGCCGACTCAGAAGCCGTTCGCCGGCTGCCCGGCCGCCTGGCGGCGTTTACCACGGAAACCGCGGACTTGAGCCGCGCTCTCAAGCAATTCCTCTTCGCCCGGGTTTACGCCGCGCCTGAGCTGGCCGAGGACCGGCGCCGCTCCGTTTCCATGATCGCGGATTTGTTCGCTTTCTTCGTCGACAACCCGCGCCGTCTGCCCGACGCTTACGCCCACATGGCCGAAACCGATCCGCCGCACCGCGTAGTCTGCGACTATATTGCCGGCATGACCGACGCCTTCTGCCGCCGCACTTACGAACAGGCTTTCGGCTCGCCGGCGCCGGCCTGAGATGCGCGTCCAGCCCGGCGGAACCCCCGCGTGGGCACATTACAATAAAAGCTGAGTGAAACTCCCGGCGACATTGCGCGCCCTCGGGTACCGCAATTATCAGCTCTTTTTCGGCGGCCAACTGATTTCCGTCATCGGCACCTGGATGCAGAACATTGCGCAGGCCTGGCTGGTGTACCGCATCACGGGCTCCGCGGTGTTGCTGGGCGCCGTGAGTTTTGCCGGCCAGATTCCAATCTTTGTTTTCGCAACCTTGGGAGGCATCGTAGCCGACCGCCGAAGCCGCCGCCGCATAGTAATTTGCACCCAGACTGCTTCCATGCTGCTGGCTTTCGCGCTCGCCGGCCTCACGCTCACCAGAACCGTGCACGTCTGGCACATTTTCGTGCTGGCATCCTTGCTGGGGGTGGTGAACGCTTTCGATATCCCGGCCCGCCAGGCGTTTCAAGTGGAGTTGGTGGGCAAGGCCGACCTGATGAACGCCATCGCGCTCAACTCCTCGATGTTTAACGCTTCGCGGGTGATCGGCCCGGCCATCGCCGGAGTCCTGGTGGCAGTCATCGGCGAAGGCTGGTGCTTCTTTGCCAACGCAGTCAGCTACATCGCGGTCATCACCGGCCTCCTGCTGATGAAGGTCAAGGATCGCGCCCGCGGTGCGCCCAGCGAATCCCCGCTGGCGGACGTAGTGGAGGGTTTCCGCTTCGTGGCCCACAACACGCCGGTGCACGCCATCCTGATGCTGCTGGGCGTGGTGAGCCTCACCGGGATGCCGTACGCGGTGTTGATGCCAATCTTCGCGGACCTTATTTTGCATGGCGGTCCGCGCGCGCTGGGCTGGCTGATGGGCTGCGCCGGAATCGGGGCGTTGGGAGGCGCGCTGCGGCTCGCCAGCCGCACCCATTTGAAAGGGCTGGGGCGATGGCTGCCGGTGGCGTCATTTGCCTTCGGCGCCACCTTGATCGGGTTTGCCTGGTCGCGCGTGCTCTGGCTGTCCGCCTGCATCCTGGTGCCGGTAGGATACAGCATGATGATCGAGATGGCTTCGTCCAACACGCTGCTGCAGAGCATGGTGCCCGACCACCTGCGCGGGCGGGTGATGGCGGTCTATTCGATGGTGTTTATGGGCATGGCGCCATTCGGCGCGCTGCTGGCCGGCGTGGCGGCCGCCCGCGTCGGCGCCCCATGGACGGTGACGGGCAGCGGCCTCATTTGCATGGCCGCGGCGATTGTCTACTGGACCCAAATGGCGCGCATCCGCGAGCCGGCGCGCCGCTTGATCGCAGCGCAATGCCTGGCAGCCGCGGACCCGGCAGTGGGACAACCGAGCGGCGGCGGGTGAGCGGGGCTGGCGCATGCCAACGCATTGGTGGGGCAGGTTTCAACCTGCCAACGCCCGCTGGCCGGCCCGCTCTTTTATACTTCTCAGTGCGCGGGCGCCGTTGCCGCGATACGCAACTGGTCCTTGCGCAACTCCTCGGACTCGCTGGCGTCGAAGACCAAATTCCGGGCGAGTAAATCGCGCACCTCATACTCCGCTTTACCCACGCCGCCCGAGCTGTGGTGCGGGCTCTTTGCCAGAATGTGATACAGTTCGTGCGCCAGCACTCTGCCCACGGCGCGGCCGAAGACCGGCTCGCGGTCGTTGGCGGGCATGCCCAGCAAGTCGGCCTGCAGGAAGGAGCGGATGCGGTTGCAATCGACCTCGCCGAATGGCAGAATGACGCCGTCGCTTTCGTGGGTCCAGCCCAGGGCGCCCGGCTGCACCCGGTGCGGGCTAAGGCCGTTCACATCGCATCTGCCCAGGAACCGGATCACCGCCAGTTGGAGCGAGACTTCGTTGCCGCCCACTGTGGCCAGCGAGCGCCATTCCAGGCCGATTCCCATGCGGCCCATGATGGCTTCCGATTCGCCGCGAATCGAGTCCATCACCGCCGCCGGCGGCGTCTGCTGAAACTCCGTGTAAAGAGTCGCCGCCGCCGTCGCCGGCAGCGACTGCGCACTAAGCGCCGCCGCACTTGCCAGAGACGCGGACAGGAACCAGGCACACTGCAATACCTTCCCAGCTCCATCGGCTAACAAGGCTCAATCCTCCCTACCCAGGGACTTCCGCTAGTGCATGGGCCGGCCGGTGGATTCAGACAGGCCGGAAACCAACCCCGGATGCTCACGGGCCATTCTTCTGGCCGTGTGGCAAGCGAAGCAGATCGGGCTTGCCGCCGACAGCGTTTCCTGCAACTGCTCGGCGGGGATCTCGCTCCATTCCACGGACACTCCATCGGCGCGAAGCACGGCCGGTTTGGCGCCGGCCAGAGAAACCTCGCCGATCGGCCTGCCGCAAGAATGGCAAACCTTTCCTGTGTACCAGGTCAACAGGATGTTGCGTACCAGGCAGCCTTCCGGCGACGCTTCAATCTGGCTCAAGCACTGCTGGCCGCAGCCGGCCCGTTCGGGCCACCGCGAACAGGACTCGAGGCGCAATTCCGGCGGCTTCCCCAGCGCCGTGGCTACAGCATGACGCGCATCCACCCTCACTCCAGCGGGACGCTGATTCTCCGGACATGTCACCACCCGGCGGCCTCTATATTTCCACCACGCGCCGAGCAGGCGCCAGGCTGCGAAGCCGCACAGCACCGCGGCGATTGCCACCACCAGAAACGGCACACCCATATTAAGCTCCTTTATTCATTGAATTGCAACATTACAGCCGTTAGTAATCTTCCGGGATACAAAAGTAAACTCGTTGAGAGGAAACGGCCGGCCCTGGCGGTCACGCCACTTATCCCGCATGGAAAAGAGCATCTGGCCCCAGGCGGTTGCGTGTTTTCACCCGGTGGGGAACGCGCGGGAGCCGCAGCAAACCGCAGCACGAACGCGCTCCGCCGGGAACTCGATCTATCGAAGGGCCTGCGGAAAGCCGATAATCAATCGTGGAGAAGGCTGGTACAATTATGCAGGCCGTATTCCCGTCGATGGCAACCCCATTCACCAGCGCCCGCAGCCAGCCGGTTGGATACAGACCCCTAGGGTCAGTGTGGGAGGGGGACGACGCGGAACTCCTCGAGCTCCTGCTTGGCTTCTATCCGCGGCAGCGCCCAAGGCGGATACTCGACGCCACTGTAAACGGTGGACGTTTCTGGCGCGGAAGCAGCCGGCCAGTTTACGGGCTTGATATCGACATTTCGCATCGGCCTCACATCGCAGCCGACAATACGCGGATGCCGTTCCAGGACGGTACCTTCGACGTCGTGGTGTACGACCCACCTCACATTCCGAATCAGGGTAAAGACAACGAAAAGGACTTCAACGTGCGATTCGGGCTTATCGTCCGCTCGCCAAAGGAGAACGGCTATTCCTTCGCCCACACGTATCCGCCATTTGTCGCAGAGGCGTTCCGCGTGCTTGCGCTCGAGGGCATTCTGTTCTGCAAGATCACGGACTACGTCCATCACCATCATTACAATTGGGCGCACGTGGATTTCATCGACGCCGCACGAAAAGCCGGCTTTCGCGCCTGCGACTGCATAGTCAAGACTCGAAAGGGCCCGATCATCGATCCCAAATGGAAAACGGCCCACCACACTCGCAGGCAGCATTGTTACTGGCTCATTTTCCGAAAATCCGATAAGTGCGAATGAGTGGTACCGCGATCAGCCCGCCAAGCCCGTCCCGCCAAGCCAAGTTTCATCAACTCCTTGTAGCAGCCCGGAAGACCTGGCTGATGGATGCGCTTACGGACGCGCTGAACACGGCGGACCCAAATATCGTCAAGAATCAGCTTTCCACCTACGTGCCTGCGGATGTTCAAAAGGCCCTCGCGACTGCAGGCATTCGCGATGAGCATGTGTTCCCGGTCCCCGCCGTGCTGGAGGTCAAGCCGACGTTGATCGGCTATTACCGCCTTCTTCTGGGTGTCCCGCAGAAGAGCTTTTACAGAGGAGACACCGGCATGGGCCAGTTCAGCGCGATGGAAACACGCGGCCTGCTCAACCCCGCAAAGCGCCCTGACCTGGAAGGCTTCTGTGCAGCCATGGCCGGAAGCTTAGCAGGGCTGTTGCGCCAAATGACTCCGCTAATTTCGTTGCGGGACGTCTCCGAGTTGCCGTTGTTGACGCTCGGCTCGCAGTTCCAGGGCGGTAACAACAACGCGATCGGCAAGCGGGCTACTGTTGACGTCTTTCTCGCTGTATCGGAACTAGCCAAAGAGTACATAGTTTCTCGTGACGGACGGCGAATCGTCGTTAGAAACGCCGCGGGCCGAAACGTGATCGTCGCATTGGCGACCGATCCCGACATTCGAATCCAAGAAGAGTTTGGCGGTGAACTTCGCAATAAGGTCGCGATTGAGATCAAGGGCGGCACCGACGTCAGCAACGCTCACAATCGGGCCGGCGAGGCCGAAAAATCGCACCAGAAGGCCAAGAAGGACGGTTTTCGAGACTACTGGACGATAATCTCCAAGGCAGGCCTGAACATTAAAACGCTCAGGGCGGAGTCTCCGACTACCAACGACTGGTTCGACGTTGCCCAAGTGCTCGGCCGGGAAGGTGAAGACTGGGAGATGTTCAGAAGCCGCTTTGCCGATGCTGCCGGAATCCCGCTCCGTTAGCCTTACCTATCGCCGGCCAGTGACGGCCGCGCCGCCTATCCCCTTCTCTTCCTGTAGCTCCGCGCCAGCTCCATGTAGACGCCCAGGTCGCGGTCCAGATCGGATTGGGTGCCGTCGAAATAGAAATTGCGGATGGGTATGCCTCCCAAGTCGCGGCTGACCTGGGGATAAATGGCTTCGCAGACGATCCCGTTCATGCAGGTGAAAGGACTGATGTCGATGATGCCGGCCACGCCTTTTTTTGCCAGGTAGACGGCCTTGCCGACGTTGAGTACCATTTCGCCGAAGGCGCCTTCGCGCGGCAGGTAAGGGCGGGCGCATTCCAGAATCTCGTAGATATCGGGCTCTTCGCGGCCGGCAAAATCCTCGCGAAATACCTCCACCAGGCGGTGCTCGTCGTGCTTCTGCACGCGCTGCCGCACCCACGAGCCGAGCGCTTCCAGGCTCCAGAGCCGGTTTTCCAGCTTGAGCTTTCGGAACACCTCGGAATTGGTGTACCAGACCCATTCGACGATATCGGAGAGCCACGCTTCGGCGCCGTATTGTTCGAGCGAGCCGATCAGGTTCTCATTGGAAAATGTATTGAGGCGGCAAAAGATCTCGCCGACAATTCCAATCAGCGGCTGTTCGCGGTCGCGGCGGGCATCGAGCTTGCGGAAACGCTCGCGCGCCCGGAGCATCGCTTGTTCAAGCGCGGTCAATTGCTCCGCCGGCTCAACCGTGGTGGTTTCGATGGTGTGGCAGAGGTCCGTGAGGCACTCTTCGTAAGCGGCTTCGGCGTCGCCGCGCACCTGCTCATAGGGCCGGCGCATCAGCAGCAGCTTCTCCAACAGATCGGCGCAGAGCAGTGCCCGCCAGCCGCTGCGCACGAACGGCTTGGCCAGGCCGCCCAGCCCTTCGTAGGAATTCCGGCTGCTGGGAGAAAGAATCTGCACCGCCTGGTAGCCGTTCGAGTCCAACACATGGCGCAGGTAGGGCGCATACTGGCCAAAGCGGCAGGGGCCTTCGGCGGTGGGCATGAACAGGGCGATGCGGGCCGGGTCCGCTTTCGAATCTTCCAGCAGCTTCATGAAATCCCCAACCGTCACTTTGGCGGGATAGCATTCGTCGCCGGAGGTGTAGCGTGCGCCCAGCTCGCGCGTGCGGTGGTCCGAAGGTGGCGTGGGCTCGGCGTCCAGACCAATAGCGCGGAAGGCGGCGGCAAAGGCGCGGGCGCTGCCGTAGGCCATGGGCGGAATGTAGATGCGTTTGCCGCTTACTGAATCGCCGGCCGGGCCGCTTGCGCTTCCGGCGGCGTCGGCATCGTCGAGGACTGGTAGCATCGCAGAATTCCTTTGCTATCGAGGTAGGCTTCGCAGCGCGTCATGTAGCCCGCGTCGTTGCCATGCCCGTCGAACTGGAGGATCAGCAGTGGCGCACCGGCGGCCTGGCGGGCGAAATGCTTGATGTAGGAGTCGGGCCCGCACTTGAAGTTGGTGATATAGACCAAATGCAGATTGGGGCGCGCGGCGGCTTGACGTGCGGCTTCCAGTATCTTGCGGCCGGAAATCCAGAACATGTTCGAGCCCAGACCGGCCATGGATTCGCGGCCGGTCACCAGGAAGTCGAGCGGAATCACGTTGGCGCCGTAACGGTGGCGCAGTTTGCGCGGGATGTCGCAGTTCACGCTCCGGTCATAAATGTTATAGCCGCGTCCGGCCAGCACCAGGCCGGGCTCGCCGGTTTCATCCAGCGCGGCGATGGCGCGGCGCCCGGCTTCGCTCAGCTTGTCCTGGAAGCCGCGCTGTTCGGCGAACGCGGCGTCCACGGCGCGGTCGCTCGCGCGGCGCTTGATGCCCATGCGGCGCATGGTTTCGGCCAGCGCCCTTTTGATCTGCGTGGGTCCAAGTTGGAAGTGCAGCGTCGGAATCAGGAAGCGGTGCCGATGCGGCTCCAGCGTGGGCACGGCGCGCAGCACCCAGGGCAGGGTTTGGCTCCAGGGACAGTACTGCGCGATGTCGGGGTTGTCGCCCGAATCGGCATCCACCAGGTTGGGAAGCAGGACGTAATCGACACCCTGGTTGATCAGCGCCTGCACGTGGCCGTGCGCCACCTGCACCGGGTAACACGGTTGCGCCACCGCCATGTCGATGCCGGCGGCGGAGATGCGCGGGTCGGTGACCGGCGAAAGTACGGTGGGGATGCCCAATTCGGCAAAGTAGCGGCGCCAGAACGGCTGGTGGTCGAGCATTGCCATGGCTCGCGGCAGGCCCACGCGGAACGGGCCTTCGGCCGCATTGGGCAGCGCATCGAGCAATTGGTCGCGGTATGCGAACAGGTCCTCGATCACCGGCTTGCGGCCGGTCGGAGAAGGCTTGCGGAACTTGTCGGAGCACTTGTCGCCCCAATAGCTCTTCTGGCCTTCGATCGCGAATTCCTTCATATCGCACAGGTTCGAGCAAGCCTTGCAAATGAAGTCGCGGCTGGAGAGCTCGAGCTTCTGCAAATCGTAGCCGCGGAAACGGGTGTGTGCGCCGGTGGCCTGGTGCCATTGGCGTGCAATCAGCGCCATGCCGATGGCGCCCATCACGCCGTTGTACGGCGGCACGGTGATCTTTTTTTCGAGCACGCTGGCGAAAGCGGCCGTGACCGCATCGTTGTACGCCGTGCCGCCCTGGAAATAAATCACTTTGCCGATCTTGCGCCCGCGCACTACGCGGTTCAGATAATTGAGCGCAATCGAAAACGACAGGCCGGCCACCAGGTTGGGAACGGTTTCGCCCTTGTGCAACCAGCCGGTGACGTCGCGCTCCATGAAGACCGTGCAGCGTTCGCCCAGGCGGGTGGGGCTGGGGGAGCTGAGCGCCAGTTTCGCGAATTCGCCCTTTATGCTGATGCCCAGCTTCTCGGCCTGCTCTTCCAGGAACGAGCCAGTGCCCGCCGCGCAGGCCTCGTTCATGGCGAAATCCACTACCACTCCGTGTTCGATCGAGATGAACTTGGAATCCTGGCCGCCGATTTCGAAAATAGTGTCCACCGGCTCGCCGCCTAAAGTGTTGGAGATGTGGATGGCGCCGGTTTTATGCGCGGTGATTTCGTCGTTGACGGAATCGGCGCCGACCACTTCGGCGATCAGCTCGCGCCCGCTCCCAGTGGTGCCCACGCCGCAAATCTCCAGCCTGTCGCCCCACAGCCGTTCGACTTCGCTCAGCCCCTGCTGCACGGCCTCGATGGGCCGGCCGGCGGTGCGCAGGTAAACGTCGTGGATCACGGTGCCCGACTGGTCGATCGCCACCACGTTGGTCGAAACCGAGCCGATATCCAGGCCGAGATACGCAGGGATGGGCCGGCCCTCGCCCGGCGGAGTGTAAACGCCCACGCGGTCGCGCAACTGGATGACGTTCTCGGTCGAGAGTGGCCGCGAATCCTGCACCGGAACTTCGGAATCGTGCTGGCGCAGGCGATGAATCTCCAGAATCGATCGCTTCCGCATCTCTTCCGCTTCGAGAATCGCCGTGCCAATCGCGCCGCACCAGGCGTACTGTTCGGGGATGAGCAGTTCTTCCGGGCGCAGGTTGAACGCTTCGGCCATCGCTCGGGTCACGCCGGCGTTTTGCGAAACCGCGCCGATCAGCGCCACCGGCGCTTCCACCTTGCGGCCCTTGACGATGGAACTTTTGAAATTGCGCGCCACCGCGTCGCACAGTCCGCGCAAAATCTCGGCCGGTTGGTACCCCTTCTGCTGGGCGTGAATCATGTCGCTCTTGGCGAACACCGAGCAGCGGCCGGCAATGCGGGCGGCCGAACTCGCGCCGCACACCAGGCCGCCCACTTCCTCCACCGAGTACTGCATGCGCAGCGCCTGCTGGTCGAGGAAAGAGCCGGTGCCGGCCGCGCACTCGCCCGACCGGTCGTAATCCTGGATGCCGGTCGCATCGAGGCGAATGTACTTCGAGCTTTCGCCGCCGATCTCAAACACCGTGCGCACCTGCGGGAAAAAAGCCGTCATCATGCGCGCGATGGCTTTGAATTCGTTTTCGAAGAACAGCCCCAGCACTTTGGCGATGGTGCGGCTGCCCGAGCCGGTGACCCGTATACCTTCCACACGAACTTCGGGAACAGTCTCGTAAAACTCGTCCAGCAGGTCGTAGGTGGATTGGATGGGGCTGCCCGAGATGCGGCGGTAATCGGACAGCACCAGCGGGCGCCCGTCGAACTCCGTCAGGCGGAACTCGGGGCGGGCGGTGCACAGGCTCTCCAGGATTCCCCGGTCGGTGGTTTTACCCAGGGCAGCGAGCTTTAGGCTGATGGCACCAATGTCCAACCCGAGGTTGATACCCATTCTATACAGTGTGGTTCGGGAAACGTCTTATTTCAATCCATCGGGCCTGAATTGCTGAAATTAAGGGCTGAACGGGGTGGGGTGGAGGGCAGAGGGGATGGGCAAGGGGTGGGTTCTTCCGGCAGGCATCGTCTATCGGTAACCGACAAATTGCAAGATGAACAGTTCTCGCTACTGACGGATCAGGGTCAGGCCAACCGCTTGACTCGATGATTCATTTTGATGCATAATGAAGCAAAATGGCGAAGAACGCTGTCATGAGCGCTGCCAAGCCTGGAGCCAAAGTGCGCGTGAGTGTTGCACTCACGCCGGAGATTTACAGCGAGATAAGCGCCAGGGCTAAGCAGCACGACATGAGCCTGAATCGCGCAATGCTTCAGCTCCTGCGTGCCGGACTGGAAGCCGAACGTCAGAAGAAGCAGCGTCTCGAAGAAACGCTTCGCGAATACCGCGAATGCGCCGATCCCCGGGAAGCGGAGCGCCTGAGCGACGAGCTGGGTGCTATGATCTTTAACCGGTGAAGCTAAATCGCTGGTGCGACTTCCCCAGAGCCGTTCAGCGCCATCTCAGTGAGCGTGTTCTGTCCCGTGAGATAACGTCCGGCGACCTGAATAAACCAGGCGTCTGGGTTGAATCTCAGCCAGACGTGCCAGAGACCTCCTGGTACAAGGACTTGGGATCTTTCAAGATTGTCGGCGAGGGGCCCAATCCACTTAGTTTCTTGGATGCCGGACAGCTACCATTTGGCGTGGAGGTCCGACTGGATGACGAAGATGACCCGACAACCACCGAGTAACCGCTGCTACGTCATCCTCAGCAACCGCAAGCGGGTGATCATCGCTCTCGTGCACACGGTCGGTTTTCTGCTGCTGGCCGTCTACACGGGGATGCTGCTGGTGCGGCCGTTGCACGCCGGTTCGCCCGCATCGGGCTGGATCATAATGGGCGTGTACGTGGCCGTCACCACCGCCCTGCTGGTGCTGGCCGCCATCAGCGGCAACCCCATCGAACGGATCTATTTCGGGCTCTGCACCGCCAGCGCCGGGTTTGGTCTGGCGCGGCAGATTCTGGGCGATGTCGGAATCCCCGCCGCTGTTTATGTGCGCGTGGCGATGCTGACATTCGCAGTGGTGATGGGCGCCGTGATGCTGCGCGAACACCGCAGCCGGGGCGCTGCGGTGGATTAGCCCGCGGACTGGCCGGCGTAAGCTGCGTGTGGGCAGGATGCCATCCTGCGCGGCGGTTGCCAAACGCCGCGCTGGCCGATTCCCAATCGGCCCGCAGCTCACCAAGCCACCCCACCAATAAGGCCCCGTGTTGGAATATCAGATTTTAGTGTCTGAAAATCAGACACGGGCGGACATCTCTCCCTGCCTAACTGCTTTCCTTTCAATATGGCCATTCTCGTGCAACCGGCTTGTAACGGAAGGAGAAGTATCTTGAGCGACCCATCTACATACTGGCTCACCGTCACCAACATCGGGTTAGGCGTGGTGACGCTGATCTGCTGCATCGCGGTAGCCTTTGGCGTGGTCCAGGAACTGGCCGCCAAACGGAAACAAAAGGCGGCGCTTTCGACCCTCGATCATGAGGTGTCCGACCTGGCCGCTTCATTCGGCGACGGGCATGCATTCCAGATTCCGCAACTCGGGCTTACCATGGCGGATGGCGGCGAGCCGGCCGATAAGCAAGCCGGGAAAGAAAAAGAGCGGTAGCCGCTATGACCTGCCCCTTCCTCAGAGAAGCTCAGGTCAAATTCTGCCACGCTTCCAGCGTGCGCAAGCTGATTCCGCTGAGCGTGGCGGCGGGCCCGGGACGCGCGGAGGAAAAATGTTCCTCGGACGCGTACCTTACCTGCCGGGTTTATCAATCGCATCCGGTCGAAGGACCAGCCGCCGGGCCATGCCCGTGCCTGGGGGAGTCGCTGATGCAATACTGCGCGGCGGCTCCGGTGGCGAAACTGGTGCCGTTCAGCGAGTCGCTGCTTTCGCGCTGCGGTAACGACAGTCACCGTTATTGCGAACTCTACGGCTCCATGGCTCACCCGGTGGCCGCGGGCGAGCATGTGGACGGAATCGCCATGCCGGCGGAGTTGAGTTACGCCGCCAACCATCTGTGGCTCGAAGTGGGCGAGGGCGGCCAATGCCACGCCGGCATCGACGCCTTTCTGAGCCGTGCGATCGGCAACGTGGACCGAATCCAATATGTGTGGCAGCAGGGGCTGCACCGGCCGGCCGCGATTCTGACGGCGGGCGGAACCGATTGGGAAGTGGTGTTCCCTAATCCGCTGCTGCTGACCGGTTGCAATCTGTACTTGCGCGCTAACCCGGCCCGCCTCACGGCTGAACCGTACACGGCCGGATGGCTGTTCGAAGGAAACATGGTCGAAGGCACCACCGACAACCTGATGCAAGGTGCCTCCGCCAGGGTGTGGATGGAGCAGGATCTGCGCCGCATCCACGAAGCGGTGCAGCGCGGCTCCGGCATGGCTGCCGACGGCGGGCTGTTCGCCGAGGGCGTCCTGAACTGCCTGGAGCGCGAATTCAGGCCGGCCCTGTTCCATGAGTTTTTCTCGCCGTTCGCGAGCGGGAAGGGGATCTGAATGATCGGCGGTAAAATCGCGTTTGCGTCGGGAATGCTGCTCGCGCTCGCTGGGGGCTGGCTGGCATTCCCGCGCATCCTGTATCAAACCCGGCTGCAGCCGGTCAATTTCAGCCACAAAATTCATGCTGAGAAGGCCGGCGCCAAGTGCGAGGATTGCCACTCGTTCCGCGACGACGGAACCTATGCAGGCATCCCCACGCTGGATAAATGCTCGAGTTGTCATGCTGCGGCCATGGGCACCACCGCCGAAGAGAAGAATTTCATCGACCAGTACGTGACGCCTAACCGCCAGCCGCAATGGCTGAGCTACGCGCGGCAACCGGAGAATGTCTACTTCTCCCACATCGCGCACGTCAAGCTGGGCCACGTCAAGTGTGAGCAGTGCCACGGCAATGAAGGCGGCGCCTCCACGCTGCGGCCGTATCAGCAGGATCCAATTAGCGGCTACTCGCGCGACATCTGGGGGCGGCCGGTGGCGCCGGCAGGGCTGCGAACCGAAGGCGGAATGAAGATGGACGATTGCGTGGACTGCCACCGCCGGCAGGGCCTGGAATACAGTTGCTTAGGGTGTCACAAATGACCACGACGCGGCGTAATCTTTTCAAGTTCGTGGGCGGCGGGGCGGTGGGTGCACTGCTGACGCCGGCGCCGTGGCGGCTGATCACCGATACCGCATTGTGGAGCGAAAACTGGCCCGGGATTCCGCGGCCTGCGCGTGGCGAGATTAGCGCGCGCTTCACCCATTGCACGCTCTGCCCGGCCGGATGCGCGGTGCGCGCGCGATGTGTCAACGGGCAGCCGGTCTCGCTCACCGGCGTGAAGCCCCACCCCATCAGTCACGGCGCGCTGTGCCCGTGGGGTATCGCGGGACACCACCTGCCTTATCATCCGGCGCGCGTGCGGCAAGGGCCTGTGAAGGAAGCCCTGGCGGCCGTAATGCGCGCAATTTCGCAGCGTGGTGCCGGCGAGCAGGTCGCGGTGCTCGATTTGCGCCCCGGCCGCACCGTGTCCTGGACCTATCGCCGCGCCATGGCCGCAATCGATAATGGCCTCTACCTGGCGCCGCGCCAGCCCGCTTATTCGATCGACCTGGCCGCGGCCCAAATCGTGATCAGCTTCGGCGCTCCTCTCTTCGATGGTTGGGGAACGCCGGGCAACGTGTTCGCCGCCCGCGCCAACTTCCGGCTGGTGCAAGTCGAGCCGGTGGAGTCGCGAACCGCGGCGTTGGCCGACATGTGGCTGGCCATCCGGCCGGGTACCGAAACCGCCATGGCGGCGGCCCTGGCTGGCGAGACCACCGTCGCCGAGGCAGCGCGCGTCACCGGCGTGGAAGAGCAAGCCATCGGCGCGGTGAAGGAAACCATTGCGAGCGGTCCGGCAGTGATTCTGGCCGCGGACCCTGCCTCGCCGCTGATGGGCTGGAACGAGAAACTCCACGCGCTGGGGCACTCGGTGGTGGCGCGGCGCGAATCGCCAGTGCCCGAGTCCTGGAAGAAAGCGGCGCCGCTCACCGAAATGGCCGCGGCGCCCGATAAGAACATCCGCGTGTTGTTGATCGACGAATCGCTGCCCGGCGGGTACATACCGTGGCAGGAAATACAACCCAAGCTGGCGCCGAATGCCGTGGTGGTGGTCTTCGCTTCTTCCGGCGAAGGCTACGCGCGGCACGCCCGGTACGTGCTGCCCGCGCCCGTGTATCCGGAAGCGGCCGAAGACATTGGGCCGGCCATCGACACGGTAGCCGCGGTCTTTCGGATCGCCGCACCGCTGGTGGCGCCGGTGGTCCCGGTGGTGAATCCGGCTGAGTTGGTGACGAGGATCGCCGGCTTGCCGCAAACCGATCCGCTGCGTGAGCGGTCCGATGCCATTCACCAGGCCGGCCACGGGACGCTGCTCGCCTACGCGGACGGAAAATCGACGCCGATGAAGGAAGTTTCGGCCGGCGATTTTTGGAAGACTCTCAACCAGGGCGGATGCTGGATGGACTCGACAGGCAAAAAGACGCCGCCGGGCAAGCTCGAATTCACCGCTGACGGCGAGCCGCTGCATGACGATCTGCCGCTGACGGTGGTGCTGGCCGAACCGAGGCGCGGCGGCCTGGAATCGCCGCTCATGTCGAAGCTGGAGCGCGAGTCGAACCTGCGCTTGTCTCCCACTCGCGTGGCCCTTTCGCCCGCCGATGCCCGCTCTAACGGCATCGAGAATGGCACTCGGTGCCTGCTCGAAACCGCTTGCGGACGGTTGAACGTGGTGGCCACGCTCGATGCCGGCGTGCCCGCCGGAGTAGTGGAAGTCGCCGGCGGCCCGCGGATCGCCGATCTGTGCGGCTTGATGCCGCGCGCCAGGGTGGTGCGGGTATGACGCAAAATCAAAACCGAAAAGCCAAGCGGTACGGCATGTCGATCGATATCGACAAGTGCAACGGCTGCGGCGCTTGCATGATGGCCTGCGCGGTCGAGAACAACATCCCGCCAGTGCCGGAAGCCGCCAACGATCGCCGCGGCGTCACCTGGATTCGCGTATACAAAGTGGATAACCACCGCGCCTATCCGGAGCGGCGCATCGCGTTTGTGCCGGTGCTCTGCCAGCAGTGCGGCCACGACACGCCTTGCGTGCACGTCTGCCCGCAGCAGGCGGTGGACGTCGACCCTGAAACCGGCATCGTGGGCCAGATGCCGGAACGCTGCCTGGGCTGCCGCTACTGCATGGTCGCCTGCCCTTATCACGCGCGCTATTTCAACTGGTGGGATCCTAAGTGGCCGGCTGGCATGGAGAAAACGCTCAACCCGGACGTCGCTCCGCGCATGCGGGGCGTGGTGGAGAAATGCAACTTCTGCCACGGCCGCTGGCACGCCGCGCAGCAGAAAGCCGCAGCCGCGGGCCAATCCGAAATCGACCCTGCGGATTATATCCCGGCCTGCGTGGAGGCGTGCCCCACCGGCGCCCTGCGCTTCGGCGATCTCAACGATTCGTCGACCGAAGTCGCGCAGGACGCCGCCCGCCCCGAAAGCTTCCGCCTGCTCGAGAAGCTCGGCACGGAGCCGAAGATTCATTACCGCTCCCAGCGCGACTGGGTGCGGGAAATCGCCAGCGCTCCGCAGCCCGAAGGAAAGGACGGCCTCCGTGGATAAGGGATTTATCACACGCGGTCTGCAGCGTTCCTCCACCGGACGATTCCTGCTTTGGATTCTCCCTTGGTTCGCCCTGCTGCTGTTCGGGCTTTACTGCGCCGGGTTGTGCCTGGTGAAGGGCTTGAACCAGACCAACATGGACAACCGCTTCGCCTTCGGCCTCTGGATCTTCCTCGACCTGACGGTGATCGCGCTCGGCGCGGGCGCCTTCCTGACGGGGTTTCTGCTTTACATTTTGAAAATCGACGAGCTGCGCGCGGTGATTAACAGCGCCGTCGTCATCGGGGTGGTGTGTTACTCGGGCGCCGTGACCGCGCTGGCGGTGGATGTCGGCCAGCCGCTGCGGTCGTGGTTCACTTTCTGGTACCCCAACGTGCACTCCATGCTGACCGAGGTTACCTTCTGCATCAGTTGTTACCTGACGGTGCTGTTGATCGAGTACCTGCCCATCGTGCTGCGCAACCGCAAGCTGCGCGATGTGCCGTCGTTCCTGGTGTTCGAGCACCAATTGCATAAGCTGGTTTACGTGCTGGCCGGTGTCGGCACGTTCCTTTCGTTTTTCCATCAGGGCTCGCTCGGCGGCTTGTACGGCGTGCTGCGCGGCCGCCCGTTTGCGTTCCGCGAGGGGTTGGCGGTGTGGCCAACCACTTTCTTCCTGTTTATTCTTTCGGCGGCGGCCGTGGGACCCAGTTTCATCCTGCTCACAACCTGGATGGTCGAAAAGCTTTCGCGCAAGCGGCTGGTGCGGCCCGCCGTTTTCCGCCGACTGGCCCGCATCTCGGGCCTGCTGCTGGCCCTGTATGTGCTGGCCAAGGCCTTGGATACTTTGGTCTGGATCAACCGCACTTCGCCCGGGACCGGTTTCCAGGCTTGGCAATATTACAGTTGGAAACCGTTCGGCACCTGGATCCTGTTCGCGGAAATCGTCGTCTTTGGCTTGCTGCCCGCGCTGGTGATGCTGGCTCCGCGGCTGCGTGCGCACACAGGCTGGCTGGTTACAGCCGCGGCTATGGCTTGCTGCGGCGTGGCGCTCAACCGTTTCGTCATGACGGTGCAGACACTGGCGCTGCCCACGCTCTCCTTCGATCCTTTCCTTACTTACTTTCCAAGCTGGCAGGAAATCGGGACTTTCCTGGCGGTGGTGGCGTATGGGGTTTTGCTGTACTCATTTTCGTTCCGCTACTTCAATTTGTTCCCGGAAGAGCGCGAACTGAGACTCGAAGCGGCTGCGCAGGAAGAAGAACCTGCGCTGGCCGGGAGGTATTAGAACCGTGTTGCCGTGGAATTATGGATTCGTCTGGAATGCCGGTCACATCATCTTCCTGGGCGCTTTCTACCTGGTGCTGGCGGCCGTGGTGGCCACGCTGGTCTCAGCGGCCATGCGCTCCACGCGCGCCCTGCACGCGGAACAGGCGGAGGCGATCCGCTGGCACGAAGATTTCGAAAGCCTGCCCGCCGGCGATCGGATGTGCCGCCACGTGCTGACCGGTGAGTTCCGCGAGCGGCAGTGTCCGCACGCGTTCGATTGCCGGGAATGCGAAACGCACGCCCAACTGATTGAGCGGCATCCGTTGCCGCAGGTGCAGGAGCCGGAAGAAGACGTTTTCGGCATGGCGTTTCCACTGGACCGTTTTTACCATCGCGGCCACACCTGGGCGCGGCCTGAGAAGGATGGAACCGTGCTGGTGGGATTGGACGAACTGGGCGCGCGCCTCCTCGGCCACCCGGATGCGCTGACCCTGCCGCAGCCGGGCGCTCGCATCCGCGCGAATGGCGTGGCCTTTCATGCCCGCCGCCGCAATGCCGAAGTGCGCGTGATTTCCCCGGTGGATGGCGAAGTGGTGGAAACCGGAGGCGCCGGCCGTGGCTGGTACCTGCGCGTGAAGCCAAGCGGCAACGACGCGATGACATTCCGTCACCTGCTGCGCGGCGCTGAAATCAAACCTTGGATCCTGCGCGAAATGGAGCGCTTGCAACTGGCGCTCACCGCCGAAGGCGCAGCTCCCGCACTAGCCGATGGCGGCGTTCCGGTTTCCGACATCGCCGCCGCTTACCCCGCGGCCGATTGGGACGCAGTCTGCGGCGAGATGTTCCTCGAAGGCTAACCCGGCGCCCGTAGCGCCTTTCTTCGTAGCACCGGCGGTCTTTTGCCGCCGGTCCTCTCCGAGCCGCGCCGGCGGAATTGCGAGCCTCATAGCGCGCGGAAATGGGTTTAGCTCTGTATCAGGGCATGGCTTTAGCCGTGCCGCCGAGTCAGGGTAAGGAATGGGCTTTAGCCCCTGGTAATGGCCCATCCCGGGCACCGTTCCGGCAACGACGCGAAGACATTCCGTCACCTGCTGCGCGGCGCTGAAATCAAACCTTGGATCCTGCGCGAAATGGAGCGCTTGCAACTGGCGCTCACCGCCGAAGGCGCAGCTCCCGCATTGGCCGATGGCGGCGTTCCGGTTTCCGACATCGCCGCCGCTTACCCCGCGGCCGATTGGGACGCAGTCTGCGGCGAGATGTTCCTCGAAGGCTAACCCGGCGCCTGTAGCGCCTTGCTTCGTAGCACCGGCGGTCTTTTGCCGCCGGTCCTCTCCGAGCCGCGCCGGCGGAATCGCGAGCCTCATAGCGCGCGGGAATAAGTTTAGCTCTGTATCAGCTCCCGCACTGGCCGATGGCGGCGTTCCGGTTTCCGACATCGCCGCCGCTTACCCCGCGGCCGATTGGGACGCAGTCTGCGGCGAGATGTTCCTCGAAGGCTAACCCGGCGCCTGTAGCGCTTTTCTTCGTAGCGCCGGCGGTCTTTTGCCGCCGGTCCTCTCCGAGCCGCGCCGGCGGAATCGCGAGCCTCATAGCGCGCGGGAATAAGTTTAGCTCTGTATCAGCTCCCGCACTGGCCGATGGCGGCGTTCCGGTTTCCGACATCGCCGCCGCTTACCCCGCGGCCGATTGGGACGCAGTCTGCGGCGAGATGTTCCTCGAAGGCTAACCCGGCGCCTGTAGCGCCTTTCTTCGTAGCACCGGCGGTCTTTTGCCGCCGGTCCTCTCCGAGCCGCGCCGGCGGAATCGCGAGCCTCATAGCGCGCGGGAATAAGTTTAGCTCTGTATCAGGGCATGGCTTTAGCCGTGCCGCAGAGTCAGGGTAAGGAATGGGCTTTAGCCCCTGGGTAATGGCCCATCCCGGGCACCGTTCCGGCAACGACGCGATGACATTCCGTCACCTGCTGCGCGGCGCTGAAATCAAACCTTGGATCCTGCGCGAAATGGAGCGCCTGCAACTGGCGCTCACCGCCGAAGGCGCAGCTCCCGCATTGGCCGATGGCGGCGTTCCGGTTTCCGACATCGCCGCCGCTTACCCCGCGGCCGATTGGGACGCAGTCTGCGGCGAGATGTTCCTCGAAGGCTAACCCGGCGCCTGTAGCGCCTTGCTTCGTAGCACCGGCGGTCTTTTGCCGCCGGTCCTCTCCGAGCCGCGCCGGCGGAATCGCGAGCCTCATAGCGCGCGGGAATAAGTTTAGCTCTGTATCAGGGCATGGCTTTAGCCGTGCCGCAGAGTCAGGGTAAGGAATGGGCTTTAGCCCCTGGGTAATGGCCCATCCCGGGCACCGTTCCGGCAACGACGCGATGACATTCCGTCACCTGCTGCGCGGCGCTGAAATCAAACCTTGGATCCTGCGCGAAATGGAGCGCTTGCAACTGGCGCTCACCGCCGAAGGCGCAGCTCCCGCACTAGCCGATGGCGGCGTTCCGGTTTCCGACATCGCCGCCGCTTACCCCGCGGCCGATTGGGACGCAGTCTGCGGCGAGATGTTCCTCGAAGGCTAACCCGGCGCCCGTAGCGCCTTTCTTCGTAGCACCGGCGGTCTTTTGCCGCCGGTCCTCTCCGAGCCGCGCCGGCGGAATCGCGAGCCTCATAGCGCGCGGGAATAAGTTTAGCTCTGTATCAGGGCATGGCTTTAGCCGTGCCGCAGAGTCAGGGTAAGGAATGGGCTTTAGCCCCTGGGTAATGGCCCATCCCGGGCACCGTTCCGGCAACGACGCGATGACATTCCGTCACCTGCTGCGCGGCGCTGAAATCAAACCTTGGATCCTGCGCGAAATGGAGCGCCTGCAACTGGCGCTCACCGCCGAAGGCGCAGCTCCCGCATTGGCCGATGGCGGCGTTCCGGTTTCCGACATCGCCGCCGCTTACCCCGCGGCCGATTGGGACGCAGTCTGCGGCGAGATGTTCCTCGAAGGCTAACCCGGCGCCTGTAGCGCCTTGCTTCGTAGCACCGGCGGTCTTTTGCCGCCGGTCCTCTCCGAGCCGCGCCGGCGGAATCGCGAGCCTCATAGCGCGCGGGAATAAGTTTAGCTCTGTATCAGGGCATGGCTTTAGCCGTGCCGCAGAGTCAGGGTAAGGAATGGGCTTTAGCCCCTGGGTAATGGCCCATCCCGGGCACCGTTCCGGCAACGACGCGATGACATTCCGTCACCTGCTGCGCGGCGCTGAAATCAAACCTTGGATCCTGCGCGAAATGGAGCGCCTGCAACTGGCGCTCACCGCCGAAGGCGCAGCTCCCGCACTAGCCGATGGCGGCGTTCCGGTTTCCGACATCGCCGCCGCTTACCCCGCGGCCGATTGGGACGCAGTCTGCGGCGAGATGTTCCTCGAAGGCTAACCCGGCGCCCGTAGCGCCTTTCTTCGTAGCACCGGCGGTCTTTTGCCGCCGGTTCTTGGCGCGCCGGCTTGGTGGGGCAGGCGCTTTCGCCTGCCAACGCCCGCTTGCGGGCGCGTGTTTCGCCCGAGGAACCGTGTTCCCGCGTTTTCAGCCCCGCCGGGCCGCGCTCGGCTGATAGGCGATGGCGTCAATCTCCACCTTGGCGCCGGGTAGGGGCAGGGCGGCAACCACGATGGTGGTGCGGGCGGGTTTCGCCTCGCCGAAGAATTCCGCGTAGACCTCGTTCATGGCTTTGAAATCCGCAGCGTCCGTGAGGTAAACGGCGCAACGCACCACATCCGCCAGCGAGGCGCCGCAGCCGGCCAGAATATTGCGGATGTTGGTGAGCACCTGCCGCGTCTCCACCTGTACATCGCCGGTGATGACTTGGCCGGTGACGGCATCGATCGGCACCTGGCCGGATACGTAGATGGTATCCCCGGCGCGCACCGCGGGCGAATAGGGGCCGCGCGGCGCAGGGGCCACCGGAGGGTGTATGCGCTCGATCATCTTCAGTGTCCTTCGGCTTCCAGAAATCGTTCGGCCTCGATCGCGGCCATGCATCCCGCGCCGGAAGCCGTAATCGCCTGGCGATAGGCGCGATCCTGCACGTCGCCGGCGTGGAAGACGCCGGGAATATTGGTCCGCGCGCCGCCGCGGGATAGAATGTATCCCTCGGCGTCGGTCTCGATCTGCCCCTTGAAGATTTTGGTGTTCGGGATATGGCCGATGGCGACGAAAAAGCCGTCCACGTCCTGCTCCCACACCTGGCCCGTTTTGACGTTGCGCAGGCGCACCGAAGTCACCAGTTGTTTCGATGTGTCATGCACGTCCTCGACCACGGTGTCGGTGAGGAACTTGATTTTGGGATTGCGCTGCGCGCGATCCAGCATGATCTTGGAGGCACGGAACTCGCCGCGGCGGTGTACCAGGGCCACGTCGCTGCCGAAGCGCGTGAGGAAATTGGCCTCCTCCATGGCGGAATCGCCGCCGCCCACCACCATGATTTTCTTGCCGCGGTAAAAAAAACCGTCGCACGTGGCGCAGGAGCTGACGCCGTGGCCGATGAGCTTCTGTTCGGATTCGAGGCCCAGCCATCGCGCCGAGGCCCCGGAGGCGATGATCACTGTGCTGGTTTCAATCCACTCGCCTTCGATGTTGACGCGGAACGGGCGCACCGAGAAATCGGTGTCGAGGACGGCGCCATGGACATATTCGGCGCCGAAGTTCTCCGCCTGCCGCTTCATGCTTTCCACCAACTGCGGACCGTTGATGCCTTCCGGGAAGCCGGGAAAGTTCTCCACCAGCGTGGTCATCGAAAGCTGCCCGCCGGCTTCGTGGCCGCTGACCACGATTGGTTTGAGATTGGCGCGCGCGGCATAAATAGCGGCGGTATTGCCGGCGCAACCAGAGCCGATGATGACAACGTTACGCATGGAAATCGGGTGAGAAATCCAGCGTAGCACACGCGTCAAGCCCCGCAAGCCGCTCCACCGCAGCCGCTGTGGCCCTGAGCATAGGAGTACACAAAGCACGAGGTTCCTTGTGGGGCAGCTTGTTTAAGCTGCAGCCGATTGTCAATCGGCCCCCTGGCGCGCTTGCGGCGGGCGGCAGCGGAGCCAACCGCCGCGCAGGCTTGATTACCAGCCGGCCTCGCACACCCACCGGCGCCTTCATCGCAGGTTGCGTCCCGCTGCCAAGCTATTCTGTTGCCCCCGCCCCGCCTAGGGGCACAGCAAGGAGCGAATGGGCCGCGCCAATCTCAAACTGGTCGTAAGATGATAGAGATGCACGGCTCGGATGAGCGGGAGAAGAGCGTCATCGAGTCATGCGATTATCGTGAGTTCTCGGCAGATTCGCCGGTTGAGTTTGGAGTTGTGAAATGAGCGCCCTCCGCTGCGTCGCCATGCTGGTGTGTGCGGCGCTCGCCTTTGCGCAGCGGCCATCCGCGCAGGATACGGCGGCACTCGTCGAGAGAGCCCGCCAGAAAGCCCTCGCCTATACGCAGTCTCTGCCCGATTTCGTGGCCACCGAGGTTCTCCACCGCTACAGCGGCAGCTACAGAGATGGTTATGGCGGGACTCCCGTCGACACGCTCACCATTCAACTCCGCTACCTGCAACACAAGGAAGACCATAAGTTGATGCTGGTGGATGGAAAGCCGGCCGGCGGCACCTTCGAGACCCTTCAGGGGACTGTCTCCAGCGGCGAATTCGGGTCCACGCTCAGCGCCATCTTCGACCCCGCCACCGAGACCGCCTTCCACTGGCAGAATTGGAAGAATCTTCGCGGGCGGCGGGTCGCCGTGTTGGGCTATGAAGTGACTGGCGCGCAGTCGCACTACCGTCTCGGGACCACGGCCGATGGCCGCACGGTCGCGGCCGATGCGGGCTACCACGGCCTCCTGGAAATCGACACCGAAACCGGGGAGGTCCTTCATCTGGAGTACGTCGCAGACCACATACCGGAGTCTCTGCATTTGACCTACGCGGGCACGAAAGTGGACTATGCCCTCGCCAATATCGCCGGACGGAATTATCTGCTGCCCTCCCGTTCGGAGACGCAAATGCGAGATCCGACCGCCTGGGCTCGCAACGTAGTCGAGTTTCGCGATTATCGCAGGTTTTCGGTCGATTCGACGCTCGATTTCGGCCCTAGGAAGTAACCTCGCGGAATCCCCCGTGTTCCTGGAGTCTTCTTCCCGTCCGGTTTCTCCGCTATGGAGCGCACCACACGACTTTTCGCGCCGGGGGCCCAATCCGCCTCGTTACGCACATCCTCGTAATGGATAATCTTCAGGCTGCCGAAGCTACGCAACAATTCGTTTGTCTGGTAATCTCCTTTGTCGCCTGCATAGCCCTCGATCACCAGCAGACCGCCGGGTCTCAGGGCCTCGACAAGCAGCCGCGGGACATCGCGCTTGGACTCGTGAAACCACGCATGCATATAAAAGAGCGCGATCAGATCCCATTTCGCATGGCCCAGCTCAAAGACATCCAGGTCTTGGACAATCGCGTCAATCGTTACGTGCACGGCCGCAGCACGTGATTCGGCTTGCTTGACTGCCTCCGCTGAGAAGTCCACACCGGTTACCCGCCACCCCTTAGATGCAAGAAAGATGGCGTTGCGCCCCTCACCCATGCCAAGGTCGATCGCAGCGCCCGGTCTCCGGTCGTTCACAGCGTACTGCAGCAGCTTACTGGCGTCCCGGTTGAACGAGATCTGGCCGTTTCGAAAGAGGTTATCCCAGAACGTGCGTGGATCGGCGTTGGAGGTCTGAGCCACCAGCGCGCCAGTCAGCGCAAACAAAGAAGGCCAAAAGACGCCAGTTCATCGATCATATTCTGCAAGCTCCCCGCCGCCCGGGCCAGAGGCATTGAGTGCCAGAGCCGTCGTCGCAGAACGTCGGGCAGGGAGGGGGGAAGCCGGGGACGCCATCGCCTAACAGCGTGGGACCAAGCCCGATGAAGAGTTCGTCCACCAAATCATCTTGCAGGAAACTGCGGGCCAATTTCGCGGATTCACCTTCTTTGTCGATGACCAGAAAATCGAGGTCGCCGTTGCGCCGCGCGATATAGCCGTCAAGGCTGATTCCGAATCCCAGGATGACTTTTCGTGGCATAGGGCGAGTGTAAATGGACCAGTTTCTTACCGTCAAGAGGACGCAGCCAGCCGGCGCCGCCCCGTCTTTCGACAGTCGCCATTCACCAGTCTTCACGAAATATCTTGCTCAATCCCGTCAGCGGGTTGAAGCGAAATTCGCCCCGTGCGCGGTCGCTTTCGCCGCACGGTGCGCCATCCTGAAGATGGGATTGTGCCGCATGGAGTCAGCCTCGCCAACGCGTAGCCTGGGGTGGCGAAAAGGCGAAAAGCGGGGCGAATTCACCCCACTTCTTTGAGTGCCGATTGCTTGGAATCAGGCACTTAACCAGATTTTTGTGGGGTGAATTCGCCCCACCAAACGGCCCTAACGCCGCCTGCGTTTCAGCTGCGCGTTGAGGTGGCCGATTGATGCAAACTGGCCGGCATAGACGGCGGTGCGCGCAAGGCTGGGCTTGCGGCGCGGATCGAAATCGCGGCGGCGAAAAAGGTCGCATGAGGCAATCACGGCCGCGCCCATCGGGCGGTACTCATACGTGCCTTGCGCCCATGCCACCTCGCTATCCAGCCACAAATAAAAGCCCATCGGCTTGATCTTAATACGGGTGCTAGCGCCGGAAGCGCAGTTCGTCCTTGAAGGCCTCCAGGCAGTTGTAGACAATGGGACAAACTGAGGCGCGATCCACAAATTGCCACATGCGGCTGGCAATGGAGCCGTTGCCGCGGACCAGGTGCGGATAGCGCTGGCAAATGGCCGGGCGCGCGTCGTAGACCGAGCACAGATTGCCTTCCAGAAACACGCAGCCGGCGCCTTCGGTGAATTTGAGCACGCGCGTCATCATCCCTTCGTCCTCTTCGATCATCGTGTAATCGGCGATGAATTGCTGGGGCGTGATGCGAAAATGTCGCGCCAACTTTTCGATGTCGCGCTCGGTGACTTCGGTGGTCGACGTTTTGCAGCAGTTGGCGCACTGCTTACAATCGATCTGCTCCTGTATGCCTTCGGCGATGCGCCGCAAAATGCGGTCGGAGTGATCGCGCGATTTCATGAAGCGGCGAAAGCGGAGATTTTCGTCGCGCTTCTTTTCACCCAGCAACTGTACTTGCACCAGGTCTGTGATCACGGCAAGTGGCTCGCAACAATTGTGCCACAAAGGACACCCTGGCTGTCGGTAGTTGGTGCGACGATGTCAACGAAGCTTGGCGACGCCAGCCGCCAGCTCAATTAACGCCGCTTGAGCCGGTGAACCAGCGCAGCGCACTCTTCTATGCGCAGCAGCCAGGCGGCGCCGAAATAGACGCTGCCGTAAGTCGCGATCGCTGCCAGTCCGAAAACCAGCGGATGATGGCGGCCGAGCGCCAGCTTCACTCCCCACGCGACTGCGGCGGCAACCGCGGCGGCGAACCAGAGCCGGGCGACCAGCGATGCCGGCAGGCCGGTGCGGCCGATTCGGGCATTGAGCGTGCGGCGCAGCAGCGTGAATTCCACCCATCCAGCCGTCCCGGCGGATGCGGTGAGCCCGGCCACGCCCCATTTCGGATCGATGCCAATCCAGCCGGGCAACGGAATGGCGCACACATACCCCAGCCCCGTAGTGAGGATCACGCGCACCACGGCGAAGCGCAGCGGTGTCCGCGTATCGCGCAGGGCATAGTAGGCCGACGAGTAAAGCCGTCCCAAGGTCTGCGCCAGCAGCCCCACCGAGGAGCCGGCCAGAATGGCCCACACATAACGCGAATCGGCCGCGGTAAAACGGCCGGTTTGAAACAGCACCGCAGTGATGACGCCACCCAGCGCCAAAAAGGCCATAGCGGAAGGCACAATAAAAAAGGCGATCTGGCGTAGTCCGGAATCCAGGCGCTGGCGCAAATGCGCGGCCACTTCCGCCGCGGCTCCCAGCGCGCTCGACATGGCGGGCAGTTCCGCCGCCGAAACCGACATACCGAATAAACTGACCGGTAACAGGTAGAGAGTCTGCGCGTTGGTGAGGCCGGCTACGGCGCCCTCTCCCAACAGGCTGGCCAGCAGCGAATCCACGTATCCGCTGATCTGCACCACGCCGCGGCTGATGAACACCGGGCCGAAATTGCGCATCACTTCCCGCACTTGTGGCGCGCTGGTATCGAGACCGGCACGCAGTTTGTGCGCCAGGCGCAGGACCACCGGAAGTTGCACTGCGAATTGCAGCGCGCTGCCCACCACAGATCCCCAGGCCAGGGTGACGGCGAGCGCGGCTTGCGATTGGCGCCGGAACAGCACCAGGGTGGCGATCATCGCCAGGTTCCACACCACCGGCGCGGTGTAAGAGAGAAAGAATTTGCGATGGCTGTTCAGGATGCCGAGGCACCACGCCGAAAGCACCAGCAGGCCCGCTCCGGGAAAGAGAACACGCACGATGCGGATAGTGAGCTCGCGTTTGGCGCCGTGGAAACCGGGAGCGATGGCATCGATCAACCAAGGGGTCGCCAGTACACCGGCCAGCACCAGGGCCGAAGCAGCCAGCGCCAGAATGGAGCCGATTGCGCCGGCCACGCGGCCGGCTTCCTCCTCGTCGCCTTCGGCCAACAGACGCGCGTATACGGGAATGAACGACGCCGATAGCACTCCTTCGCCGAACAGGTTCTGCAGAAAATTCGGAATGCGGAAGGCCGCGTTGAAGGCATCGGCCGCGTCCGAAAGGCCGAAGTAATGGGAGAAGACGCGCTGGCGGACGAGCCCGATCAGGCGGCTGAGCAGAATGCCGGCGCCGACCAGGGAGGCGTGACGGGCGGTGGATGCGGTCCGGCTGTTCTTAGGTCGGATGGTTTCGGGCATGCGTCTCGCGCGCGGCCTACGCCAGTTTCTCCAGCACCGCGTCGGTCACGGCTTCCGTGGCGCTCGAGCCGCCGAGGTCCGGCGTGCGGACTTTGCCCTCCGCCAGCACCGCGGCTACGGCGGCTTCGACTTCGCGCGCGGCGTCGCCGATTTGCAGATGGTCGAGCATCATGGCGGCACTAAGAATCGTCGCCAGCGGGTTAACCACACCCTTACCCGCGATATCCGGCGCCGAGCCGTGGACCGGCTCGAACATCGATGGGAAGCGGCGCGATGGGTCGAGATTGGCGCTGGCGGCCAGGCCCATGCTGCCGATGATGGCGGCGGAAAGATCGCTCAGAATGTCGCTAAACAGGTTCGAGCCCACCACCACGTCGAAGCTCTCCGGGCGCCGCACGAAATTCATGGCAGCCGCGTCCACCAGCAGCGATTCGGTTTCCACTTCGGTGAATTGCGCCGCCACCTCGCGAAACGTGCGGTCCCAAAGCACCATACTGAAACCCTGAGCGTTGGATTTGGTGATGGATGTGACGCGCTTCTTCTTGTTCCGCGAAACGGCCATCTCGAAGGCGAAGCGCACGATGCGTTCCACGCCACGGCGGGTGAAGACGGAAGTCTGGATGGCGATTTCTTCGGGCTGGTGCTGGTAAACGAAGCCGCCCACTTGCGCGTACTCGCCTTCGGTATTCTCGCGGACCACCACGAAATCGATCTCGCCGCCCTTGGGGCTGGCGAGCGGCGACCGGACGCCCGGATACAGGTACGCTGGACGTACATTGGCGAACTGGTCGAAGGCGCGGCGGATGGGCAGCAGCAGGCCGTTGAGGGTGATGTGGTCGGGGATGTCCGGGTGGCCCACGGCGCCGAGCAGAATGGCGTCGCAGGGCTGCAGCAGGTCGATGGCACCGGCCGGCATCATGCGTCCCCAGCGGAAGTAGTGTTCCGCGCCCCATTCGAAATCCTGAAACGCGAAAGTAATCTTGTGTTTCTGCGCGACGCGTTCCAGCACGCGTTTGGCTTGCGGCACGACCTCCTGGCCCACGCCGTCGCCGGCAATCACCGCAATCGTGTAAGTCTTCATGGCCCGAAACTCGATTTTCGCACGCGCCCGGTTACGCCGGCCGGTCCCGGTCGAGATGGATATCGCGAGTGGGATAGGGAACCGCGATACCTTCTTCGCGCAGGCGGCGGAGAATGCGCTTGCGCAACTGGTCGCGCACGCCGTACTGCCGCGAGAACTCGGAGACATAGTAACCGAGCGTGAAACCCAGCGAGGATTCGCCAAAGCCCGGATCGAGCGTGGCCGAAGGCGCCGGCTCGGCCAGCAGGCCGGGAATGTCCTTCGCGCCCGCGGTGGCGATCTCGACCAGCAGGCGCTCCATCTGATCCGGGTCCGCATCGTAAGGCACGTTGACCTGGAGCGAGGCAGACATGCGCTGCTCCGGCAGATAGTAATTGGTGACGATGGTCTGCGCGAGCTTCGAGTTGGGCACGATGATGAGGCTATTGCCGAGCGATCGGATAGCCGTCGATCGCCAGCCGATGTCCGTCACGTAGCCTTCCTCTCCGCTCGAAAGTTTAATATAGTCGTTCAGCCGCATTTGCCCGGCGACCGCGATGTAGAAACCGGCAAAGAGATTGGATAACGTGTCCTGCATGGCCAGCGCCACGGCCAGGCCGCCCACGCCGAGAGCGGTCAGGATCGGCGTCACCTGGACGTCTTCGGCGCTCAGCAGCAGCAGCAGTCCCAGCACCAGCGCCGTGAGTTGGGCCAGCGTAGTGGTGAGCGTGGTGACTGGCAGCGCGCCGGGAATCTGGCTCCCGTAGGCGCGCACCAGGTCTCCCGCGATGCGCATCGCCATCAGCGTGAAGCTGGCAATCCACAGCGCGATCAGGATTCTTGGCGCGTACTTCCCAGTCACGACGGGCGGCAGCGGTGACGACTGGATGGCCAGATGTACAGCCAGAATCAGCGCCCAGATGGTGGTGGGGCCGCTCAGCGCCGTGTAAAGAATGTGTCCGGGCCGGCTGCCCGTCCGTGCCACCCAAGCGCGCAGGCCGCGCAGTAACAGGCTGCGCACCAGGTACGCGATGGCGAAAGTAGCCACCAACACGACGGCGGGCTCGATCAACTGGCGGGGATTGTGCGCCAGAAAGCGAAATTTGTCCATGGGTTCCTACCCAGCATCACACAAAAACGGCTGCACGCTAAACCCCGGGCGACCGTCATTTTCATGTGCGGTGGAGTGCGTCCATACTCGCGTTGCTGATGGCCGGTTGCCTGGCGGCGGAAGACCTCAGCGCGTGGGAACTCTACGAGATCGGGCGCGAAGCCGAAAAGAAGGGGCACATGGCGCAGGCCTACCTGCTGTATTCGGAAGCCGCCGCGCTCGATCCGCGCAACCGGACGTATTGGCTGCGCAGCCAGGCCGTTCGTTCCCGCGCGGCCCTGGAAGCGAAGCCGGTCCCTCCGCCATCCGCCGCGCCCAGTGACCGCGGTTTGGCCGACGAGGGGCCCCCGCTGGCTCCGGCGACCGCAATCGACTTGGCGGATGCGGGCAAGGAACTGCCTCCTTCGGCTTTCGAGGGCGGCGAGTTGCTTCGCAACTTCGATCTGACTGGCGATTCCAAGACGGTGTATACGGACGTGGCCAAGACTTTCGGCCTGGACTGCGTCTTCGATGGCGATTACCAGCCGATGCCTGCGCTCCGCTTTCACATGCAAGGCGTCGGGTATCGGGAGGCGCTCCGCGGGCTGGAATTCTCGACGGATACCTTCATCGTGCCACTCTCTCCGAAGCTGTTTCTTGTGGCCAAGGATACACCGCTGAAACGAACGCAAAACGAGCCGGTGGTGGTAGTGACCATTCCGTTGCCGGGTGCCGGCTCGCAGCAGGACTTTACCGCACTGGTGCGAGGCGTGCAGCAGGCCACCGGAATTGAAAAAGCCAGCGTCGATTCGCAGACTCAAACCCTGGTTCTGCGAGACCGCCTGTCGCGAGTGCTGCCGGCCAAGGCGTTGCTCGAGCAGCTTCTTTATCCGCGGGCTCAGGTGATGATGGATGTCAAGCTGGTCGAAGTCAGCCGCAGCAAGACGACCACTTACGGCGTGGATTTCCCGACCCTGTTTTCACTGAACACCCTGACCAACTGGCTGGGGAATCAGGTGACACTTCCCACTAACATCAGCGGTTTGCTCTCCTTCGGCGGCGGCAAGACACTGATTGGATTGGGAATTATGAATGCTGCCGCGGTGGCGCAGATGAGCGATGGTTCCACCAAGACACTGTGGACCACTGAGCTGCGCGGCGAAGAACGCCAGCCTGCAACGCTGCACGTGGGCGACCAATACCCTGTGCTTACAGCCGGCTATTTCGGACCGTCAGGATCCGCCACCACGACGCCAGGCACCACCACGCCCACGGGGACCACGCCCACGGGGACGACGCCCATCAGCACGCCCACGGGGACTACCACCGGCGTCGGCACTTTGACACTGAGTCAGGCGTCGATTGCGTGGACTTACACCTCCGCGGGTGTATCCCCGACAGCCGTCTCCATCGGCGTCGCGAGCAGCAATGGAACCATCGACTTCACTGCTGCGGCGGCTAGTTCCAGCCCGTGGCTGGTAGTGAATGGCGCGGCCGCCGCTTCGGGTACGCTGCCGAACACATTAACCATTTCTCCCGGCGCCGCACTTACATCCCTCGGCACGGGCTCTTACACAGGCTCAGTGCAGGTGAGCGGGTCGGACGGCTCCGTCATTTATCTGCCCGTGACTCTGGCGGTCAACGGCGGCGCGCAGACTCTAATTGTTACGCCCACCCCGATCGCGCTTGCCGCCACGGAAGGCGGTTTGACGGTGCAACAAACGGAGACAGTGACAGCCACCGGCACCCTCAATGGGACTCTATCGGCAGTTGTCATCGGATCCGGGCTCTCGATTTCAGCTATTTCCGCTACCACGGTGACGGCCAACACGCCGGCCAACCTTACCGTTGTGGGAAATCCTACGGGGCTTTCGGCGCTAACCTATCTAGGCATTCTCAGCGTGACGGTGGGGGATGTTACCGAGGAGACGCCGGTGACTTTCAGCGTAACTTCGAGCGGGAGCCTCGTACTGAGCCAGACGTCGATTCCGTGGACCTACACTTCCGGGGGAACCTTGCCGTCATCCACGGACGTGACCGTATCGAGTACCAATAACGGTACCGCTACCTCCCTCACCGCTACCGCCTCGAGCGCGAACTCATGGCTGCTGGTGGACGGCACAACGACGGTCTCCGGGGGGTTGCCGGCCACTCTTGTTCTCGCTCCCAGTACCAGCCTGGCGGATCTCGGCACTGGCACTTATCAAGGCAGCGTGCAATTGAATGGGTCGGATGGCTCCATCGCATACATCAACGTGACCTTGACGGTGAACGGGGGAACCGCCGCCGGGCTGACCGTTTCGCCTAACCCGATTTCGGCCAGTGCGTCACTCGGTGGTGCGATCTCGCAGTATACGATTACGGTCACCAGCGACACGAGCGGAGACTTTTCAGCCAGCGTCACCGGGTCAGGCCTCTCGGTTTCCGGCGTACCCACTGCCGTGGATGCGGGCGTGGCCACTACCTTCATTCTGTACGCAGATCCGACGAACCTCGCGGCAAACACCTACATCGGCGACCTGACCGTCACGGCCGCAGGTGTCACACAGACCGTTCAGATAAGCTTCAGCGTTGGTGCCATCAGCAGTGGAAGCAACGGAACCAGCGTCTACACGCCGGCTCCCTCGTTCACGTTTGAGGATCTGGGACTGAGTCTGAAATTGACGCCGCAGGTCCATGCCGGCAATGAGGTGTCGCTCGGTATCGAGGCTGAGGTCAAGCTACTGACGGGCCAATCGGTCAACGGCGTTCCCGTCGTTTCGAACCGCAGCTTGAAGTCAACGGTACGGCTGAAGGCAGGCGAGTGGGCCTCGGTTGCCGGCCTGCTGGACGCGAATGAAGGACGTAACATCTCCGGCTTGGCCGGTCTGTCGGAGATCCCCTACCTCGGTGCGCTGGTGAGCACGCATGAGCACGACATCTCGCGCGACGAGGTCATCCTGATGATCCGGCCTCGCCTGCTGAGCGTACCGGCGGTCGACCAGGTGATGACGCGAGCGATCGCGGTAGGCACGGACACCAGACCCGCGGCCATTTTCTAGCGTGGCGCGGCGCCTCACATCTTGCGTAACACGATCAGGCAGACCTCATTGGTGGTGAGCGGGGAATGGAACTGGAAGCGCCCATCCCGGATGTATAGGATGCGGCTCAGTGAGGGCTCACCGCTGGCTATACTGGAAATCGCGCTGACCTGCGCCCGGCTGAGTTGCGACGGCGCGCCCAGATCCAGGTAAGTTGTGTAAGCGTCGTTCTGCCGGTAACCGATACGATAAACCTGTTCGAGGTACGTGCCTGCCGGCACATTTGTCAGATCGACAGTCACCGGTGGCTTCGGCGCCGGAGGCAGGTCCCGTTTGTAATAGACCTGGTCATTCAGCCGGTCCGGCGGTGCGATGGGAGAGAAATCCCAGAAGAGCGCCTGAATGCCTCCATCTTTGTTGGAACAGATCCAGGACGATTTGTCGGCATTCACAATTTCGGTCTCACCCAACCGGTTAAGGAATTGATAGGCATAATAGGCGGGCTTCTTGATGCTCTGATAATTAAGCAGGCCGAAACCACCGTGAAATGGTGTCATGCGCGGGCCGTTTTCTTCGAAGATATCGGTGAAGGTCCAATAAGACATCGAATCGACGGCTTCCTGCGCTCCCTTGACCTTGTCAAGGACGAAGGCCGCCTGATGATACTGGTCGTGGATGTAATCGGTGGGTGTGTAGGCTGAACTCCACTCGGTGAAATGGAGCTCGAGATTGGGCAGGGGCGAATTGCGGATCAGCTCGCGGGAATGAATCATACGGTCGCGGACCGCTCCGGGGTCGTTATCGAGGACGGTTCCACGGTTGCCTGTGTCGTCGAAAAAGCCCTCTTTCACGCCATAGGCGTGGGTGGAAACGAAATCGATCGGCACTTTCTCCCGGGCGCAAAACTGGACTAGCGCCTCTTCGAACTGGTAGGGAATGGCGGAAGCCGGTCCGCCCACGCGGTAACTCTGGTCGACCTTCTTGATGGCCTCGGCGGTCACCCGGTACAGCTTTAAGTACTCTTCGAGAGTAGACGTGTAGAACGGCTTGATGTCAGGTTCGTTCCACACTTCGAAGTACCAGGTCTTGACTTCATCCTTGCCATACCGCTGTTCCCAATGGCGGACCAGCGCAGTAATCAGGCCGGCCCACTTATCATACGATTTCGGCGGCGTAATGTTACCCTTCCACCAGAAGACGGTTTCCTTTCCACTGGCCAAGGCGTTGGGCATGAAACCCAGCTCAACGAACGGCTTGATGTGCAAGCGCAGCAAGGCGTCATACAGTTGATCGATGTACTGAAAGTTATAAATCGGGTTGCCCTTCGTGTCTTCCCGATAAACACCCATGTCATCGCTCAGCAGCCCGTGCATCCGGATATAGTCGAACCCGATCTCGCGTTGCACCATGGCGAGTTGCCGCTGCCAGTCGGCCCGCAAGCCCTCGTTGGCGCGGCCGGCCCCGATGCAGCGGCGGAAGACCGTGCTGTGCGGCCCGCGAACGTGGTTCAGGTCCGCGGCGATCACCCGTTGGCCGGTGGATGGCGCCTGCGCAAAAGCCAGCGCGCCGAATGCCAGCACCGCGCCAAACAAGCGCAGCGGCGTGTAGTCGGAGAGAGTCACGAAATCACCTTTTCAATCAGCACGGCTGGTGGTTACTGTTGCCGCGCGAAGAATTGCGCCACGTCTTCGGATTGAGCGGCGCGCCGGGCTTCGCACAAGTGGATTCCCTCCAGAACCTGGGCGTAAGTGCGCGGCCCGCCGAGAAACTGGCCGACCCGATCCTGAAAGAAGTCGACGAACGCGCGGCGGGAGGGCTCATCGCAGAAAGATCTGCCGACATAGAGCAGTTGCGCGGCGGCGTCCAGGTCGCCTTCCCGCGGCAGGCGCTTGAGTACCTCGTCATAGTGGGCCTTGACGAAATCGAAGGGCAGTGTTCGGGTTGGAGGATTGTCGAGGCCGCTGAAAATCAGGCGGATGGTTTCGCGCACGTCGAATTGGGGAGCGAGGAACAAGTCGAGGGCCTGCTGCACGATTTTGGGATCGCGGAAACTGCCCAGCGCGGCGATGATGGCGCTGCGTTCGCGGCGGTCGTGGGTCTTCTTCAGCTCCGCGAGCAGGCGGTCGAACAAGTCCTGGCCGCCGGAACCGGCAGCGGTCGAAAGCACCGGGCGCAGCATGCCGGGGTCAATGCCTTCGCGGTTCTCCAGCCAGTTGGCGGCCAGACGGCGGGCCTCGGCTATGAGCGCAGTGTCGTCGCCCTCGCGCGCTACGAAAGGAACCAGATTGGCGCGCATCAGACGAGTGTCGGCATCGTCATCCGGCTTGGCCGACCAGCCTAGCTCCACCGCGTTGGCTCCGAAAGCGCTGCGTATGAAGGCTGCGTAGTTGGGACGAAGCGCAGCCGGAACGAGGTCGCTCGCCGCGCCCACAATTTCGCGAGCTTCGGAGGCAAGCTGGCGCTCCGGCGAATTGGCGAAGGAGCGCGCGGCGGCGAGCGCGTCGCTCTCTTTGGCATCACCCGAATCAGCCAATTCCTTGATATCGTGCAACAAGGTGACGCGCTCGGCGGTGTCGAGCCAGTCGCTCTTGTCCGCGAGCAACTTCTCCAGAAGTTTCCCCTGATAAGCGGTGATGTAGTAGCCTCTGGCGTTGGCGTTGGCGGAGATTTCCGATGGGCAGGAGGACGCGTTCCGGAGTGGGAATTCGGCGCTGGGTTTGTCGAGCAGGAAGCACTCAGTGGCGTTGCCTTCGCCGGCTTCGTAGCGCACGCAGACGGGCACCTGCCATTGCGCGCTGTGCGAGCCGGTAGAGCCGAGCGGCAGATAGCGTTTCTGAGTGAGCGCCAGGCGCGGCGCGCCGGAGCATTCAAGTGCGACCGAGATCTCCGGGATACCCGGCTGGTCGAGGAAGGTCTTGAAGGCGCCGGCGAGCTGCGGCTTGCTGGCGGTGGCGATGGAATCGAGGAAGTCGTCGGCGGTCGCGCTGCGGAAAGCGTAGCGCTTGAGATAGGCGGTTACGCCGGCGCGGAATTGCCGTTCGCCGGTCCACACTTCAAACATACGGATGACGGAGGCGCCTTTTTCGTAGGTGATGCTATCGAAGACATTGGCGACGTCATCCTTGGATTCGATGGGCTGACGGATCTGGCGCGCGGTGACCAGGCTGTCGGCATCCATAGCGCCGAACTTGGATCGCAGGTCGGTCAGCCGGCTGTTCCAATCCGGGTGCCACTCGGCCAGGATCTTGGAAGACATCCAGGTGGCGAAGGCTTCGTTGAGCCAGATGTCGTCCCACCAGGCGGTAGTCACCAGGTCTCCGAACCACTGATGGGCAAGCTCATGGGCCGCATCCGAGGCATAACCGCGCTGGCGGTTAATGCTGTCGCTGGCCGGATCGGCAAGCAGTATGGTCTGCCCGTAGGTGATCAGGCCGGCGTTCTCCATGGCGCCGAAGCCGAAGGTCAAGGGGATGGCGACTTCGTCGAGTTTCTCATAAGGATACGGAACGCCGAAGTAATCTTCCAGGCGCTGCACGATGGTGCCCGTGACTCGGGCGGCGTACTGTGCCTGGTAACCCTTGCCGCGCGGTGTGATGATGCGAACCGGCACGTGATTGCGGCCGGTCTTGCCGGCATTGACCACGTCGAAGGGTCCCACGGCGAAGGCGACCAGGTAACTGGGCAGCGGCTTGGTTTCGGCGAAGACCACGCGCTTCATGCCGTTCGGCTCGCCGGTTTCGGAAACCTGCGGAGTATTGGAGAATGCCTTGTCGGTCTGGCGAATATGCAGGGTGAGCTGCCAGGGCGTCTTGAACTCGGGCTGGTCGAAGCAGGGAAACGCGCGGCGCGCGTCGAGCGATTCGAACTGCGTGAACAGGTAGGGCGTGCCGGCGTCTTCACCCTGAAAAATGCCGGCGCTCGAGTTGGCGCTGATTTTGCCCTGGTAGACGATGTGGATTTTCGCTGGGCCGGCGGGGAGCGCGGCCGGCAGGCGGAGCGCGATGAAATCGCCAGCGGGCTGCTCGACGGCAGCCGGGCGGGAATCAACCGTGGCTTGCTGGATGGTGAGATCGTTGGCGTTGAGCCACAAGAGCGACGCCGGCCTGGCGAGCGCGATGTCGATATCGATGACGCCTGAAAAGGAAGTCGTCGCGGGCACTGCCGTCAGTTCGGCGGCGTAGCGCGTGGGTCGAATGTCCTCAGTGAGGCGGAGCTTGGGAGCGTCGGCAGCCAGCAGACAGGCGGAGGAGGCCAGGAGAGCAAAGGCACGAGTGCGCATGGTGTTGATTAGACCAGTGTAATGCGTTCGGGGCGGTGGAGTCGGGGCTTGGGCAGCACGCGACGGACCCGCAATCGAATGCACGCGCATCGACCTGCGAACCGCCAGCGCCGACGTGCGACTCAGATCCAGGTCAGGGGCCGCCAGCTTCCCGCGCACAGTGTGCAGCCGGAAGGGTGCTACCGCAGCGACAGGTGTCTTCGAAGCCAGCTTTCGTCGTCAGTGAACTGAGGGTCAACCCAGGCGCGTCTGGTTGGCGACGCAGCCGCTTACTCCAGGCGGAAAACTTCTTTCATCATGGCGAAGCGCTCGCCGGGCTGCAGGCCGGGCACCGGCTCAAACAGGCGGCTCATGAACTGCTGCCAGCGCTGGTTGACCGGGTCGCGGTCGAGCTCGTCCCACGCCTTGTCGAAATCGGCGACGCGCAGGCAGAGCACCAGTTCCTGGCCGCGGCGGAAGATGGAGTAATCCGAGATGCCGACTTGCTTGAGCTTGGCCAGCAGCTCCGGCCAGACGCGCTGGTGTTCGCGCTCATACTCTTCGATAGCATCCGGCTTGATGCGTAGTTGGAATGCGTAACGTGGCATATCAGGCGTAACTGGAAACGGCCGCCATGTTTCGCTGGCGCCGCTCGGCGGTGACGCGCTCCAGGTAGCCGCTCTGGCGAAAGGCATCCATCGGGTCGGCGGGTAAGCCCCTCACCTTCGCCCATTCGCGGATAGCGGGCCGCACGTCAGTGGAGAAGGCGTCCTTCAAACAGTTCTCGGCATCCACCAGGGCGCAATTTTCCTGGCGAAGCGCCAGTCTTTCGTGATCCACCAGAGCGGCCTTGGCGTAAAGCTCCATGGCGGCCTGAACGGTCTGAATCATGGCCTCGATCTTGCCTTTCAGGTTGTGGCTCTGGTCGATCATGTAGGCGATATCGGCGCGCGCGCCGGTCTCCCATTCAAAGAACAGAATCTCGTGGAAAATGCGGAAAACCTGGTAGGGATCGATGGAGCCCATGGTGAGGTCATCGTCCGCGTAGCGGCGGTCGTTGAAGTGAAAGCCGCCCAGCATGCCGAGATCCAATAACCACGCCACAATCTGCTCGATGTTCTGCGCCTGGTAGTGGTGGCCGGTGTCCACCAGCACTTTGGCCTGCGGACCGGCGGCGCGCGCAAATTCGAGTGCCATTCCCCAATCGCCGATATCGGTGTGATAGAAGGCGGGCTCGAAGGGTTTGTATTCGACCAGCATGCGCTGGCTCGGATCGAGGCGGGCGTGGGTAGTACGCAGGCCCTCTTCGAACCAGTGTTTGCGATGCCGCATGTTCTGCGTGCCGGGATAATTGGATCCGTCGGCGAACCAAAGCGAAACATCGCGGCTCGCCAGGCGTTTTCCGATTTCGACGCTGGCCAGCAAATGGTCGAGGGCGGCGTGGCGAACCTCCGTGTCCGGGTTCCCAAGCGATCCGTATTTGTACATCTGATCCTGAAAGACATTGGGGTTGATGGCCCCGGCGCGCAGTCCGTGGGCGGCGGCCAGCGAGCGCACCTCATCCACGTCGCCAACGCCGTTCGGCAGATCCCACAGGACGTGCAGAGCGACCGACGGGCAGACTCCGGTCCAGCGGTGAACCTGGCCCGCGTCGCTGAACTTCTCCGCGATGGTGCTGGCGGCGGCCGGCTGCTGGAACTTGCCGAAGCGGGTTCCGGTGTTGGCAAATCCCCAACTGGGCAGCTCGATCTGAAACCGGTCGAGCGCGGCGTGGATGAGCTCGCTTTGTCGATTGTTAGTCACTTTTTCGCCTCGCCTTCGTTCAAACCACGCCACCGGCGCAGGGATAGCAGAGCGTGCGCCGTGGCGCTGGCATTAGATTAGCATGGTAAGAATGCGATGGACCGTGCTTTCGGCGGGTGCGGCGGCATGCGCGGCTTTGCTGTGCTCGCAGCCGGCGCGGCGCGACGCCGTGGCTGAGTTGCGGGCCACGTTCGCGCATCCTCCGGATAGCAGCCGGATCATGATGCGCTGGTGGTGGTTCGGCACGGCTGTGGAAAAGCCTGAGCTGGAACGCGAACTGCGCGCCATGAAGGACGGCGGCATTGGCGGCGTGGAGATCCAACCGGTGTATCCGCTAACGCTCGACGACCCGGCGCGCGGCCTGGTGAACCTGCCCTACCTCTCGGATGGCTTTCTCGACGCTGTGCGCTTTGCCAACGACAAAGCCCGCGAGCTGGGAATGCGGGTCGATATCACGCTCGGCAGCGGCTGGCCCTATGGCGGACCGCACACGCCGATCGATCTGGCTGCCGGACGACTGCGCGTGGAACGCCTCGCCGTGCCCGCCGGTGCCGGAGCCTCGGCAATGCCAAGAATCGGCGCGGGCGAAAAGTTCCTCGCGGCGTTTCTCGAGCGCGGCGGTGGATTTGAGCGCATCGACAAGGTCGACGAATCCGAAATTCACTTTCCCGCCGAGACTCCCGCCGGCAGCGGTGTGCTGGTCTTTATTTCGAGCCGCACGCACCAGGCCGTGAAGCGGGCGGCAGTGGGGGCCGAAGGGCTGGTGCTCGATCACTACAGCCAGGCGGCCATCGAGAATCATCTGCACTATGTCGGCGACCGCTTGATGCAGGCCTTCGGTGAGCACCCGCCTTACGCGGTATTCAGCGACAGTCTGGAAGTGTTTGGCTCGGATTGGACCGGCGATTTTCTGGCGGAATTTCAAAAGCGGCGCGGCTATGATCTTACTCCGTACCTTCCTGCGCTGGCCGGCGACATGGGCGAGATCGCAAAGAGTATCCGGCACGATTGGGGCAAGACGCTGACCGAGCTCGCCAACGAGCATTACCTGACGCCGCTGCGGCAGTGGGCCGCCGCGCATGGCACGCGCTTCCGCTCGCAGAACTACGGCATTCCGCCGGTGAACCTTTCGAGCAACGCGCTGGTCGATTTGCCGGAAGGCGAGGGTTCCGCGTGGAGACGCTTCGCGCCCACGCGCTGGGCGTCCTCGGCCAGCCATCTCTACGGGCGGCCGGTGACTTCGTCGGAGACGTGGACGTGGCTGCATTCGCCGGTCTTCCGCGCCACTCCGCTCGACATGAAGGCGGAAGCCGACCTGCACTTTTTGAACGGCATCAATCAGCTGGTGGGGCACGGCTGGCCCTATTCGCCGCCTCAGGCCGGCGAGCCCGGCTGGCACTTCTACGCCGCGGCGGTCTTCAATCGACACAACCCGTGGTGGATCGTGATGCCCGATATCGCGGCGTACCTGCAGCGCGTAAGCTGGCTGCTGCGGCAGGGCGAGCCGGTCGACGACGTGGCGCTGTACCTGCCCACCGCCGATGCTTACGCCGGCTTCACGCTGGGGCACGATTCGGTGAGCGAATCGATGAACCGGTTGCTCGGCCCCAATGCGATTGCGCAGATTCTGGACGGCGGCTACGACTTCGATTTCATCGACGACGACGCCATCGCCGCGGTGGGAATCAAGTATCCGGTGCTCGTGCTGCCGAACGTGGAGCGAATGCCGTTGAAGACGCTCGAGAAGATCGCCGAGTATGCGCGCAAAGGCGGGATTGTCGTCGCCACCGGCCGCGTTCCGTCGCTGGCGCCCGGATTCCTGGAGGCGAAGACGGACACGCCGCAGATCCGCGAGCTGGCGCGGGTATTGGTCGAAGGCACCGGCGCGCGCGGGCATTTGGTAAAGGATGACGGGAAGCTGAGCGAAGCGCTGCACGGGCTGTTGAAGCCGGATGTGACCGCGCCGCCGGAGATCGGGTTTGTGCATCGGAAGCCGACTCCGGGGGAAGACGCGTATTTCCTGGTCAACACCGCCAACCATCGCGTGCATGGAACGGTGTCGTTTCGCGCAGGCATGGTCGCGGAGTCATGGGATCCGTTCAGCGGCCGGACGAGCGTGCTTGCGGGTGACAAAAGAAGGGGCGGAGCAACCGATCTTGATATGGCGCCTTACGAATCGCAAATCATCATTTGCTATTCGGGGGCGGTTTCGATTTTCGGTCCGGCGTATTCGCAGGCTCCCGGCCAGCCTCCCGCGCCTATGGATCTGAGCGCCGGTTGGAAGGTGACCTTCGCCGGTTCCGCGCAACCAGTGCCGATGGACTCGCTCACCTCCTGGACTGAAGTTGCCGGCATGAAGAACTTCTCCGGCACCGCAACCTATGAGAAGACGTTCACCGTTGAACCCGCGATGTTCGCGGCGGGCCGTCGCCTCTATCTCGATTTCGGCGAAGGCACTCCCGTCACCGCGCCCGAACATCGCGCCGGCAACGGCATGCGCGCCTTGCTGGAGAGCCCGGTGCGCGAGGCTGCCATCGTCTATGTCAACGGCAAACGTGCCGGCTCGGTGTGGCACCCGCCGTATGAGGTCGAGATCACTGGCATGCTCCACGGCGGTGAGAATGCCCTGCGGATTGTGGTGGCGAACCTCGCCATCAACCAGCTTGCCGCGGAGCCGCTGCCGGATTATCGCGCGCTCATCGCCAAGTATGGGAACAGGTTTCAGGATCAGGATATGAAGAGCATCGAGGCGCTGCCGGCGGGGATTCTGGCGCCAGTGCGAATTGTGGCGCGGTAGGCGCTGCCGCGAGACGCTGGGAGAAAGACCGCGCCCGCACGCGGGCGTTGGCAGGTTGAAACCTGCCCCACCAAGCGGCAGGGGCCTGGTGTGACAAAGACGAAAGACATCGGCGGCAAAGACCGCCGGCGCTACGAGCGAAGCAGGTCGGGGACCTGCCTCACCTACGCCATCACACGCGCCATGCGGTCGATGGCTTCATCGATCTCGGCGGAGCTCTTGAACCCGAGCGTGACGCAATCCACGCAGCCGAGATTCATGGCAAATTTCATCGACCGGTCGCGGTCCTCAAACCTGGTGAAGCTGCCTTCGCCCACCAGTTTCATGCTGATCACGCCCATGCCTTGCTGGTGAACCGCCTTGGTGTGCTCCACCACTTCATTCACGTTGCCGATTTCGTTGGTGTCGCGCAGCAGTTCGGTGTCCATGTGGACGCCGGTGTGATTCATGCGGATCATGGCGATATCCAGCCACTGGTTGCCGGGAATCGTCCGCAAAGCCGGCAGGCCGTGGATGGAAGCGCCGTGCGACAAAATGATTTTCTTGCTCTTGGCCTCCGACATCCCGTCTTCCAGCGCCTTGTAGTCCTGTTCCCAGGTAGGCGGGCGCAGGCAATGCAGCAGCAGAATGTCGATGTACTCGGAATTCAACTGCCGGCGGTACATATCGATCTTTTCGGCCGGCGGCGGCCCGTACGGCGGCGTGCTGTATTTGGTCATTAAGCGATAGCTGTCGCGCGGCAAACCCTTGAGCGCCGCCGCCAGCATCTCGGGCATACCGTGATAACTTTCCGCGGTCTCGAAAAAACGGACGCCGCGGTCATAGGCGTAGCGCACCAGGCGCGTGAAGCCGTCCTGGCCCAGCGCGCGCTGCGCGGCGCCACTGTAGGTGCCGGTACCGAATGCCAGCCGGGTCACCTTCACGTTGGAGCGCCCCAGCGTTACCCAATCGGTGGCCGACCGCTTGCCCGCATCGGCCAGCGCCCTGCCGCCCAAGCCGGCCGCCAGACCCACACCGGCGGCAGTCTTCAAGAAATCTCGTCTGGTGGAATGCGCCATTGTTCCCTCCTTTTACCCAGCTCTAACCGACACTCTATCACTATCGCAGCGTGCTAGGATAGCTGCGGAAGCGACTCGAAGGCCGCCGTGAATGTATCTCTATTTATCACGTGCTATAACGACACGCTTTTTCCGGCCACGGGAAGGGCCGTGGTCGCGGTGTTGGAACGGCTGGGCCACACGGTGGACTTCCGGCCGGCGCAGACCTGCTGCGGCCAGATGCATTACAACACCGGGTACATGGACGACGCCCGGCGCATGATGATGCACTTTCTCCAAGTGTTTCGCGACGCCGAGACGATTTGCGTGCCTTCTTCTTCGTGCGTGTCGATGATGCGGGAACATTTTCCGAAGATGGCGGCCGCCAGCCCCGACGCCTCCGTGAGCCGCGACGTGGCCGCGCTGCTGCCGCGGGTGTACGAATTCTGCGAGCTACTGGTGGACAAGTTCCGCACGGTCGACACGGGCGCGTCTTTTCCGCACACCGTCACGCTGCATACCACCTGCCATTCGCTGCGCGGCACCAAGGTGGGAGAGCGCCCGGTGCAGTTGCTCCGCGCCGTACGGGGCCTGACCTATATCGAACTGCCGCAAGCGGACCAGTGCTGCGGCTTCGGCGGCACCTTTGCGATTAAGAACGCCGATGTCTCGGCCGCCATGCTCAGCGACAAGATCCGCGCCATCCTGGACACGCAGGCGGAAGTCTGTACGGCGGTGGACAATTCCTGCCTGATGCAGATCGGCGGCGCGCTCAGCCGGCAACGGGCGGGCGTGCGCTGCCTGCATCTGGCGGAGATCCTGGCATCCACCGGGGGAGCGCCCGCATGAGCGTGAAGGTGGGGCAGGCGGCCGACGCGCCTTCGTTTGCCAAGGCGGCGCGCGGAATGCTGGGCAACACGCAGATCCGCCACAATGTGCGCCACGCTACCGATGTGATCCGCGCCCGGCGTGCCCGTGCCGTGGCCGACACACCGGACTGGCAGCAACTGCGCGATTCCGCGCGCGCCATCAAAGACCACGTTCTGCGCCATCTGGCAGCCTATCTGGAGCAGTTCGAGACCGCCTGCACCGCCGCCGGCGGGAAAGTGCACTGGGCGGCCGACGCGGACGAAGCCAACAGCACAGTCATCGACATCATCCGTTCACATGGCGCATCCGAAGTCATCAAGGTAAAGACCATGACCTCGGATGAGACCGCGCTCAACCCGGCGTTGGAAGCGGCCGGCATCACGCCCATCGAAACCGATCTGGCCGATCTCATTATCCAGCTCGGCGCGGATAAGCCGTCGCACATCGTGGTACCGGCGCTGCATCGCAATAAGGCCGAGATCCGCCGCCTCTTCATGGAGAAAATGCAGCTCCAGGATCTGGGGGAACGCGCCGAGGACCTGACGGCCGCGGCGCGCCGTTACCTGCGCGAGAGGTTCCTGCGCGCGCGGGTGGGTTTGAGCGGGGCGAACTTCGCCATCGCCGAATCGGGCTCGCTCTGCGTGGTGGAATCGGAAGGCAACGGCCGCATGTGCGTCACCCTTCCCAAGGTTCTGATCAGCCTGGTGGGGATTGAAAAGATCGTTCCCACGTTCGGCGATCTGGAAGTGTTTCTGCAATTGCTGGCGCGCTCGGCTACGGGCGAGCGCATGAATCCGTACAACTCCGTCTGGACCGGCGTGACGCCGGGAGACGGGCCCGAGGAATTCCACGTGGTGCTGATCGACAACGGGCGCACAGGCGTGCTGGCCGACGAGGAATCGCGCGCCACGCTCGCCTGCATCCGCTGCGGCGCCTGCCTCAATATTTGTCCGGTCTACCGTCAGACGGGCGGCCACGCCTATGGCTCGATTTACGCGGGCCCGATCGGCGCCATCCTGACACCGCAGTTGCAGGCGATGAAGCATTCGCAATCTCTGCCCTACGCGTCGACGCTGTGCGGAGCGTGCTACGAGGTGTGCCCGGTTAAGATCGATATCCCGGAGATCTTGGTGCACCTGCGCCACAAAGTGGTGAAAGCCCACGGCGCGCCGCTGGCCGAGCGGCTGGCGATGAAAGCGGCGGCGCGAATGTTTGCGAACGGCGGGCGCCTCGAAAACGCGCAGAAACTGGTGCGCATCGCGCAGAGGCCGTTCGTCGACGGCGGCGCGATCGAGCGCCTGCCCGGCATGCTGGCGAACTGGACTCGCTTCCGCGACCTGCCCAAGGTTCCGGCCGAATCGTTCCGCCAATGGTGGGCCAGGCGCCAGCGCAAGGAGATCCCATGAGCGCCGCCAGGCAGGAGATTCTTGACCGGATCCGCCGGGCGGCCGGCGGCGCCGCAGATCGTGCCGCCGAGTATGCCGCCATTCCGCGCGAGTATCGGCGCTCGGGCGGCATGTCGCCGGAGGCGCGGCTGGAGCTGTTTGCCGCGCGCCTCTATGAATACGGCGCGGTGGTTTACCGCTGCACCGCGGCGCAGATCGCCGATGCCGTGGCGCAGGCGCTCACCGCGCGCAACCGCCCCGCCATCGTGGTTTCTCAGGGTGTGCCCGCGAGCTGGCTGCCCGAGGGCTTCGAATTCGTGGATGACAACAACCTCACCTATGCCGCGCTCGACCAGAGCAACGGCGTGCTCACCGGCTGCGAGGCGGCGGTTGCATCCACCGGAACCATCATTCTGCGTCATGGAGCCGGCCAGGCGCGCCGCGCGGTCACGCTGGTGCCCGATTATCATCTCTGCGTGGTGCGGGCGCAACAGGTAGTGGAAACTTTGCCGGAGGCCATCCGCCGCGTGGAGGAATTCCGCGCCGCGCCGCTCACCACCATCTCCGGACCCTCCGCCACATCGGATATCGAGATGACGCGCGTCAAGGGCGTTCATGGTCCCAGAACGCTGGACGTGGTGCTGGTGTCATAATCTGGCGGCGCACGCATTCGTGCGCAGCGCGCTTCCGACAGATCGCGAAAGGCGACGGTCTGTACCGCACATGAGGGAGACGTTTTCCCGTGCCGGGCTGTTCGCGCCGGGGACGCCAGGCACTTGGCCGCGGCTGGTGAGCGACCAGGGGGGTCGCGCTCAGAGTTTCCAACATTTCCGAGCGCTTGCGGATATGATTGGCTGTGTATCAGGGCACGCTTCAGCCGCGCCGACGAGACAGTAAGGAATCGGGCTTTAGCCCCTGACAATGGCTAAACCTGCGCGAAATGCCCGCCCGGATAAGATAGTGAGTTCGGCGCGCACATTTTTTGCCACCACGAAGACCAGCCAGGGACTTCCCCTGTTGCAGTCGGAACGCAACGCCACGCTGATGATCGCCGTGTTGCGTTCATACGTGGCGGCCGGGAAATTCCGGCTCCATGACTTTGTGGTCATGCCCGATCACATGCACCTCCTGATAACGGTCGGTGCGGACATGACTATCGAGAAGGCCATGCAATTGATCAAGGGAGGGTTCTCGTATCGCTTGAAGAAGGAATACGGATACCTGGGAGAGGTCTGGCAGCGCGGGTTCTCGGAAGAAAGGGTCGAGAATCGGCAGAGCTTCCTACAGCACCGGGAATACATCGCGGGAAACCCGGTCGAAGCCGGACTCGTCGATTCACCCGAGAAATTTCCTTATTGCTTTGCATACCTGGCAAGGCAGAAACGCAGGGGCTAAAGCCCCGTGATGGCTGAGTTTTCGGCACGGCTGAAGCCGTGCCCTGATACAAAGCGTAGGTATCAAGGCGCACATGTTTGGATTGGCGCCCTTGTCCAGCAGATGCATGACAAAGACCTCTTGGGTGTCCCGATACAAGTCGGACGAATCAAGGCGCACATGTTTGGATTGGCGCCCTTGTCCAGCAGATGCATGACAAAGACCTCTTGGGTGTCCCGATACAAGTCGGACGAATCAAGGCGCACATGTTTGGATTGGCGCCCTTGTCCAGCAGATGCACTACAAAGACCTCTTGGGTGTCCCGATACAAGTCGGACGAATCAAGGCGCACATGTTTGGATTGGCGCCCTTGTCCAGCAGATGCACTACAAAGACCTCTTGGGTGTCCCGATACAAGTCGGACGAATCAAGGCGCACATGTTTGGATTGGCGCCCTTGTCCAGCAGATGCATGACAAAGACCTCTTGGGTGTCCCGATACAAGTCGGACGAATCAAGGCGCACATGTTTGGATTGGCGCCCTTGTCCAGCAGATGCATGACAAAGACCTCTTGGGTGTCCCGATACAAGCCGGACGAATCAAGGCGCACGTGCTTGGATTGGCGCCCTTGTCCAGCAGATGCATGACAAAGACCTCTTGGGTGTCCTGACACAAGTCGGACGAATCAAGGCGCACATGTTTGGATTGGCGCCCTTGTCCAGCAGATGCACGACAAAGACCTCCTGGGTGTCCTGACACAAGTCGGACGAATCAAGGCGTACCTGCTTTGGATTGGCGCCCTTGTCCAGCAGATGCATGACAAAGACCTCTTGGGTGTCCCGATACAAGGCGTACGAATCAAGGCCTACGTGTTTGGGTTGGGCGCTTGTCCACTACATGCACGACAAAGATCTTGCGTGTCCCGATACGAGGCGTACGTATTTGGTTTGGCGGGGCCAGGCGCCGCCTAATGGCTCAAACTCCTGGGCGAACCTGGGGGCGCGCGGGGACGAGGGGCGTCCGCCCCGCAACTGTAGCCCTTCGGACAGATCGCGAAAGGCGATGGGCTGTGCTACAGATGGTATGCTTTTAACCTATGCGACGCTGCATTCTGCTTTTTTCCTGCCTCCTGCCAATCGCCCCTGCCCAGAATTTCACCCCGGACCTATACGCAGGTCTTGAATGGCGGATGATCGGCCCATACCGCGGCGGCCGCACGGTGGGCGCCGCCGGCATCGCCGATCGACCCAACGTCTTTTACATAGGCGTCAACAACGGCGGCGTCTGGAAGACGGACGACTACGGCCGCACCTGGGCGCCGCTGTTCGACTCGCAGCCGACCGGATCCATCGGCGCGGTGGCGGTGGCTCCTTCCAATCCAGACGTGGTGTACGCAGGCAGTGGAGAGGGATTGCACCGGCCCGATCTCTCCGTCGGCGATGGCATGTACAAGAGCACCGACGCGGGCAAGACGTGGCGGCAGATCGGCCTCCGCGATGGACAGCAGATCGCCGCGATCCTGGTCGATCCGCGCGATCCCGGCCGCGTTTTCGCCGCCGTCCTCGGCCACCCATACGGGCCGAATCCGGAGCGCGGCGTGTACCGGACGCTGGATGGCGGCACGACCTGGCAGAAAGTGCTTTACAAGAACGAGCTCACCGGCGCGGTTGACCTTGCCTTCGACCCACGCGATGCGCAGAAGGTGTACGCCGTGCTGTGGCAGGCGCAGGATGGCCCGTGGGAGAATGGGAATTTCTCCGGCCCCGCCAGCGGCCTGTTTGAATCCACGGACGGGGGCGACACCTGGAAGCAGCTCACCGGCGGCCTGCCCACGTTCGCCCAGGGCCTGGGCCGCATCGGAATCGGGATTGCGCCCAGCGATCCAAATCGCATGTACGCGCTGGTGGAAGCCAACCGCGATTCGGGCGGTGTGTACCGCTCCGATGACGCCGGCGCCAACTGGAAGCGGGTGAACGGGGAGAACCGCATTTATGGCCGCGGCGACGACTTCGCCTGCGTGCGCGTGGATCCCTTACACCCGGATGTGATCTACATCGCCAACACCTCAACTTACCGCTCCACCGACGCGGGGGAGACCTTCACCGCCATCAAAGGGGCGCCGGGCGGCGACGATTATCACACCATCTGGATCAACCCGAAACATCCCGAGATCATTCTGCTGGCGACGGATCAGGGCGCCACTCTCAGCGTCAACTACGGCCGCACCTGGAGTTCCTGGTACAACCAGCCGACCGCGCAGTTCTATCACGTGATCACCGACCACCAGTTTCCCTACTGGGTCTACGGCGGGCAGCAGGAGAGCGGGAGCGTGGGCATTCAGAGCCGCGGCAACGACGGCCAGATTACGTTCCGCGAATGGCATCCGGTGGGCGCCGAAGAGTACGCTTACATCGCGCCCGATCCGCTCCATCCGAATATCGTTTACGGGGGCGCGGTGCACAGCGTATCGCGCTTCGATCGCGACACCGGCGAGGTGGAATCGGTAACGCCCAAGGGCAACTACCGGTATGTCCGCACCATGCCGCTGCTGTTTTCCGAGGTGGATCCGCACGTGCTGTTTTTCGGCACGCAGATGGTGCTCAAGACCGTGGATGGCGGCCAGACGTGGCAAGCCATCAGTCCCGATCTTTCCCGCGAATCGTATGCGCTGCCTGCCAGCGTCGAATCGTACCGGCAAGCGGCCGCAAAGCAGGCGACGCGGCGCGGCGTGGTTTATGCGATTGCGCCTTCGCGCCGCAACGTGGATGTGATCTGGGCGGGCACCGATGACGGATTGATCCACCTGACGCGCGATGGGGGCAAGAACTGGAAGGACGTGACGCCGCCGGGGCTCACGCCGTGGAGCAAGGTGTCGCAGCTCGACGCTTCGCACTTCGATGACGATACGGTTTACGCCGCCATCAACCGGATACGCCTGGACGACATGCAGCCGCACATCTACCGCACCCACGACGGCGGCGCCACCTGGAAGGAAATCGTGCACGGGCTTCCCGAAGACCCGGTGAACGCGGTGCGCGAAGATCCCGTGCGGCGGGGCCTGCTGTTCGCCGCCACCGAACTGGCCGTTTTCGTTTCCTTCAACGACGGCGAAGACTGGCAGCCGCTGCGCCTGAATATGCCCGCGACTTCGATTCGCGACCTGGTGATTCACGACGACGACCTGGTGGTGGGAACGCACGGACGCGGCTTTTGGATTCTGGACGACATTTCTCCGCTGCGCCAGTTGACCGCCGAGATTGCCGCCGCCGATGCGCACCTGTTCGCACCGCGCGTCACTTTCCGCCTGCCGCGCGACACAAACACGGATACGCCGCTGCCGCCGGAGGAGCCGGCCGGCAAGAATCCGCCGGATGGTGCCATCCTGTATTACTGGCTGAAAACGGCGCCTCACGAGCCGGTCACGCTTGAAATCCTGGACAGCACCGGCCGCGCGGTGCGCAACTTTTCGAGCGCCGACCAAGCCACTGCGCCCAGTGTGGCGCTCAATGTGCCGCTTTATTGGTTGCGGCCATTCCAACCGCTCTTGGCCGAGGCCGGCATGCACCGCTTCGTATGGGACCTGCACGGGCCTCCGGGGCAGGGCGGTTTTCGGGAAGGTCCGCCAATCTCCGCGATCGATCACGACACACCGGAGCGGCAAGGCGCATGGCTGCCGCCCGGCGACTACACCGTGAAGCTGACCGTGGATGGCCACAGTTACACGCAGCCGCTCGAGGTGAAGGCGGATCCGCGCGGGCGTTGATGGCGAACCGGGCTAGCGGCTGTGCCTGACAAGAAGCTGGAAAAACGCGCCCGCAAGCGGGCCTTGGCAGGTTGAAACCCGCCCCACCACTTACACATCGCAAATGGCTACCGCTTGTTTCAGGCTGGCGACGGCGTCGCGGCCGGGCGCGGGCGTGTATTCGTGGGCAATATATCCGCTGAAGCCCAGGTCCGCGATGGCCTGGGCGATGAAGCGGTAATTGAGCTCCTGGGTGTCGTCGATTTCGTGCCGGCCCGGATTGCCGCCGGTGTGGAAGTGACCGATCCACTTGTAGTAGTCGCGAATGTTGCGCACGATATCGCCATCCATGATCTGCGCGTGGTAGATGTCGAACAGGATATTCACCCGCGGCGAATTGACGCGCTTCATCACATCCACGCCCCAGGCGACGTGATCGAACATGTAATCCTTGTGATTGACCTTGCTGTTGAGCAACTCCATGCTGATGTCGACGCCTTTATCTTCGGCGTGCGCTTTGACGCGGTTCAGGAAGGCCACACAGTTGTCCGCGCCTTCGGCATCGGCCATGCCTTTGCGGTTGCCGCTGAAGGTGATGATGGCGGGGACGCCGTGGGCCGCGGCATCGTCGAGCGCCCGGTGCATCGCCTTTTCAAGCGGCGCATGATTCTCGGTGCGGTTGAGCGCGTTGGCAATGGTGCCACCCGGTCCCGGCGGCCACATGGTGGGCACCAGGCCGTATTTCTTCAGCAACGGCCACTGCTCGGGTCCCTCCAGGTCGTAACCTTTCAAGCCGAGGCGCGCGGCGGTCCGGCAGGTGTCTTCGAAGCTCATGTCGTGCGCAAACACCCCGCGGGTGACGCATTGTTTCAAGCGGCCCTTGCCGGGCGGCGGTGCGGGCGTCTGCGCAGCGGCGGCCGTCAAGGTCACGGCGGGCAGAAAATCTCTACGGCGCATGAAAGCCTCCCCGACCATGAGCTTAGCCCAAAACGAGCTTAGTCCAAGTCGGCAGCAAGAAAAGCCGCGACGACTCCCGGCTCAGCAGACTGGACAGCCTGCGCCACGATCAAGCCCGCAGGTGTAATGGAGGATGCGGCCAGGCGATTGAAAACAGGGCAAATTCTTTGCTTGACAGACAATCACAAATTGCAATAGTATCATTACAGATTGCTATATGAGGCTTGGAGAAAAACTCCGGTACCTGCGCGAGGTGGAAGGAACGCTGCGCGGGTTCAACCGCGAATTATCGCAACTGGAGATGGCGCGGCTGATCCAGCGCGAGCTGGGCAAATCCATCAGCCAGAGCTACCTGTCGCAGATTGAGAGCGGGGCGCGGCCGCACCTGACCAACTCGACGCGGATGCTGCTGGCGCGGTTTTTCAAGGTTCATCCGGGTTACCTGGTAGACGATCCGGAGGGGTTTGAGAACGAGCTGGTATCGGATGTAGGAGCGCTGGAGGACAAGCTGGACCTGTGGCTGGTGAGCGGCGCGGAGCGATTCCGCCGCGACCCGGAGCTGCAGCACGCGCTGATCGAGGTAGCGCGGCACGCGGATACGCGGATGTGCATCATCCTGCTGGGTGAGATTCTGGAGAACCCGGGCCTGGCGGAGCGGCTGATGGAAGTGTTAAAGACGCCGGCGGCCCGCAAGACGAGGAGGCAATAAATGAGCTGGGCGGACTTTTACCTCGCGTGTTTTCTGGTGGGTTTCGTTTTGAGCGCGTTGGCGTTTTTGGCGGGAACGGGGCACGTGCACATCCCGCATCTGCATTTGCACCATGGCTTGCATATTCCGCGCGGGCACATGCCGCGCGGCGGCGGGCAAGGCGAGCTGCCGTGGCTCAATTTCGGCACCATAGCGGCGTTCTTGGCCTGGTTTGGGGGCGCCGGATACCTGCTGGAGCATTACTACCATGTCTGGTATTTCGTGGCTTTCGTGGTGGCGACGTTCTGCGGTCTGGGTGCGGCGGCGGTGGTGTTCGTGTTTATCGCCAGGGTACTGATGGCGCATGAAGCGCCGCTCGATCCGGCCGATTACGAGATGGTGGGCGTACTGGGAAAACTGAGCATCCGGATAAACACCGGCGGAACGGGTGAAGTGGTTTATTCGCAGGAGGGCACGCGCCACGTGGCTGGCGCGCGCAGCGAGGATGGCGCAGCCATCCCCAAGGGCGCGGAGGTTGTGGTGACGCGCTACGAGAAGGGCATTGCTTACGTCCGGCGCTGGGAAGACTTTGCCGGAGAAACGGAGTTGAAGAGTTAAATGGAACAAATATTCCAAAACCCGATTGTGGTTTTCGTACTTTTGGGAGTTCTGGTCCTGCTATTTATCCTGACCGCGTTTGCCAAGCTGTACCGGAAGGCCGGTCCGCACGAAGCCATCATCGTTTACGGATTGGGCGGCACGCGGGTGGTGAAGGGCCGCGGCACGGTGATTTTTCCGATGGTGGAGGCCTGGCGCGGGCTTTCGCTGGAGCTGATGTCGTTCGATGTCGCGCCTAAGCAGGACCTCTACACGCGGCAGGGCGTGGCGGTGACGGTGGAAGCGGTGGCGCAGATCAAGGTGAAGTCGGACCCGGAATCCATCCTCACGGCGGCGGAGCAGTTCCTGACCAAGCATCCGGAGGAGCGCGAAGGGCTGATCCGGCTGGTGATGGAAGGCCACTTGCGCGGCATCATCGGCCAGTTGACGGTGGAAGAGATCGTCAAGCAGCCGGAGATGGTGGGCGAGCGGATGCGCTCGACTTGCGCCGACGATATGACCAAGATGGGCCTGGAAGTAATTTCGTTCACCATCAAGGAAGTTCGCGACAAGAACGAATACATCACCAACATGGGCCGGCCGGATGTGGCGCGGATCAAGCGCGACGCGGATGTGGCATCGGCCGAAGCCGAACGCGATACGGCGATCAAACGGGCGAACGCAGCCCGCGAATCGGCCATCGCCAAGGCGCAGGCCGACCAGGAGCGGGTGCTGGCGGAGACGCTCTCGCAGACCAAGCAGGCCGAAGCGCAGCGCGACCTGGAGACCAAGAAGGCGCAATACCTGGAGACGGTGAAGAAGCAACAGGCGCAGGCGGACAAGGCCTACGAGATCCAGACCAACATCATGCAGCAGCAGGTGCGCGGCGAGGAAGTCACCATTCACCAGGTGGAGAGAGAGCACGAAGTCAAGGTGCAGGATGCCGAGATTGCGCGGCGCGAGCGCGAGCTGAATGCCACCGTATTGAAGCCGGCCGAAGCTGAGCGGCAGCGCATAGAAACCCTGGCGGAAGCCGAAAAGCAGCGCCTGATTACCGAGGCCGAAGGCCATGCCTCGGCGATTCGCGCGCAGGGCGAAGCGGAAGCGGAAATTATTTTCAAGAAGGGCGAAGCCGAAGCCAAGGCGATGAACCTGAGGGCGGAGGCGTACCAGGAATTCAACCAGGCGGCGATTGTGGACAAGCTGATCACCGGCTTGCCGGAAGTGGTGAGAGCGCTGGCCGCGCCGCTGGCCAACGTGGACAAGATCACGATTGTATCGACCGGCAACGGCGATTCCGCCGGCATGAGCAAGATCACCGGCGATCTGACGAAGATGGCGGCGCAGATTCCGGCATTGTTCGAGACCCTCTCGGGGATGCCGCTCGGCGACCTATTCGGCAAAGTGCGGGCGATTGGGGACAAGGCGCCGAAGCCAGAGGATAAGGCTCCGGCGGGCAAGTAGGGAATTTGGGTAACGGGGCCGTGCGCGCGAGTGTGCGGCCCATAGGGAAAGGAGAACTTCAGTGGCACTCTTAGAGCGTGTTTCCACTTTGATTCGGGCGAACCTCAACGATCTGGTCGACAAGGCCGAGGACCCGGAAAAGATGATTAAGCAGGTGATCCTCGATATGGAGAATCAACTGCTCCAGGTGAAGACCCAGGTGGCGATTTCGATTGCCGACCAGCATGTGCTGGAGAAGAAGCTCAAGGAGAACGAAGAGAACGACGGGCAATGGATGCGGCGCGCGGACCTGGCGCTCGACCGGCAAGACGAGGTGCTGGCGCGCACCGCTGTGGAGCGGGCGATGAGCTATCGCGCTATGGCCGAGAGCTTCCGGCAGCAGGTGGAGGACCAGAAGACGCAGGTGGAGAACCTGAAGGGCGCGTTGATCAAACTACAGCAGAAGCTGGTGGAAGCGCAAGCCAAGAGCGACATGCTGATCGCGCAGCACCGGCGCTCGCGCGCGCTGGGCAAGGCCACGCAGGCGGGGCTGAACATCGGCGACCAATCCAAGACCGCCGCTTTCGACCGCATGAAGAACAAGGTACAGCACAGCGAAGCTACGGCGCAGGCCGCGGCCGAGCTGGTGGCCGACGATGTCGAGGACCAGTTCAAGGCCATGGAAAAGCACGAGGAAATCGACCGGCTGCTGGCCGAGCTGAAGGCCAAGCGCAAGGCCGGCTAAGCGCGAGAATCGCAGGGCGGGAGCGGAGCGGGCGCGGCGCATGAAAATAGCGCGCCGCGGGGCGAGAGCCAGCCGTGTATCCGCTCCCCTGCCCGAAAAACGGGGATTACATTTATGACGCACGATGCGAAGTTTGAATGGTGGATTATGGCTGCGATCTTCCTGGGATTGGTGGTGATCCTGGCAGGTGGCAACCACTGGATTGCCGGATCGGTGTTGCTGGTTTTGCTCATTCGCGCCTATCCGCAGCGATATGTGACCACGCCGGACGGGCTGCTGATCCGCGCCGGGCTGGCGTACCGGCTGATTCCGTACCGGGCGATCACGTATATCGGCGGGGATGCCAAAGACACGGCGCCGGTGCCGCTTTCGGCCGACACGGTGAAAATCGAGTGCGGGCCGGACTGTGAGATCTGGCTGGCGCCGGAAGATCCGTCGACCTTTTTCCAGGATATGGCGCGGCACACGCCGCACCTGCGGCGGCGCGGGCAGGTATTAACGAGAGCCTGGGCATAGCGCTATGCAGAAGCTGTTTCATTTCGATTCGCCGGTCGAGGTCTATCGGGCGGATGCGTGCGTGCTGACCTGTTTCGACGCACGCTTTGAGCTGGCGGTGCGGAAATTTCTGCGGCGCCAGGGTGTGGCGCTCTACGACCAGATCAAGATTCCGGGCGCAGCCAAGTCACTCGCTGCGCCGGCGAGCGAAGGCGACCGCGACTTCGTGCTGCGCATGGTGGCTACGTCAATCGCGCTGCACGGCCCGGCGCGGATGATCCTGACAGGCCACGCGGATTGCGGCGCATACATCGGCCGCCCGCCGGAAGAGGCCACGGCCGACATAGCGCGCGCCGCCGAGGCGATTCGCGCCGCCCAACCCGCGCTCGCAGTGGAGTGCTATTTCTTCGACTTCGACGGTGTCTACCAGTTATAGAGTGAGGAGACACGCGGCTTCCCAACCTCTCGGCATGGCGGATTGGAGGCGCCGCTCTTTTCCCGCCACTGCCGCGGTATCATAGTTGCAGGGAAGGGCTGGCATTGAAGCGGCCGCAGCACTTATTGTTCCACTCGGCCGTCATATGTATGGAGCGCACCGGAGAGGTGTCGGCCGGGATCGTCCTCGGCGGCCGGGTAATCACATGAGAATCAAAAAAGCGGTTTGGGGTTCGTTGATGGCAGCCCTAGTGGGCTTCGCGGCGTGGGTCGGGTTGTCCGCCGGGCGGGTGCACGCGGCATCGGATGGCGAGGATCTGGATCACACCATGCACTCGGTGGCCTCGGTATTCGCGCTGGTGCAAAAAAACTATGCCGATCCGGTCTCCTCGGAAAAGGCCTTTTACCAGGGAGCCATTCCCGGCATGCTGCACACGCTCGACCCGCACTCGGTGTTCGTCGATCCGGCTGAATATCGCGAAATGCAGCGACGCCAGCGGGCACAGTATTTCGGCGTGGGGATGGAGATTACGATGGACCAAACCCGCGTGGTGGTGATGCGGCCCTTCCCCGGCTCGCCGGCGGCGCGAGCGGACCTGCGCCGCGGCGACGTGATCGTGGCAGTGGATGGACAGGACACCAGCGCCATGGAGTCTCCCGCCGTGGCCGACCTGCTGCGCGGGCCGCGCGGCACACGGGTGCGGATTTCGGTCCGGCGCGAGGGGGTGAAGGATCCCATCACGGTTGAGGTCACCCGCGGCGCCATTGAAACCAGCGTGGTGGATGCGTACTGGTGGAAGCCGGGCATCATTTATCTCAACATCAACAGTTTTGAAGCGCAGAACGTGGCCAAGGACGTGGAAGACGATCTGGCAGCGCTGGGCGAACAAAACGCCGCCGGACTGATACTGGACTTGCGCGGCAACCGCGGCGGGCTGGTAAACGAAGCCGTGGCCGTGGCCGGGCGCTTCCTGCGGGATGGGCAGATGGTGGTTTCGCATCGGGGCCGCGCGGAAGCCGAACAGCCGTTCCGTGCGCGCGCGGTGGCTGCCGCCCAGCATTATCCGATGGTGGTTCTGGTGAATAACGATTCCGCATCGGCCTCCGAAATTGTGGCCGGCGCGCTGCAGGATCACGACCGCGCCTGGGTGCTGGGTGAGACCACGTTCGGCAAAGGCCTGGTCCAACAACAGTTCCCGCTCAGTGAGGGTGCGGCCTTGCTGCTCACCATCGCCCACTATTACACTCCCAGCGGGCGCCTCATCCAGCGCGATTACACGCACCAGTCGTTCTTCGATTACTACTACGCCCACCACACCGACACGCAAAACCAGGAGGACCTGAAAACCACCGACAGCGGACGCAAGGTGTATGGCGGCGGCGGCATCACCCCAGATGAGAAGTATCCCAATCCTCACTACACTCTTTTTCAGCGGCGGCTGGGACTGGCATGGCTGGGACCGGGGATTTTCTATCATTTCGGCAATGTCTATTTCAACGGCGCCAAGCCCTCGCTGCCCACGGGCTGGCAGGTGGATGAAGACACGTTGAACCGCTTCAAGGCGTTTTTGAAGACGCAGCAGGTGGTGTTCACCGACGCCGAATTCCAAGCCAACGAAAGCTGGCTGAGAGAGCAGATCCGCTGGGAACTGTATTTCCGCGCCTTCGATCAGAATACAGCCTACCGCGCCCTGTGGCAGGACGACCCGGAGATCAAGAAGGCCACTGAAAGCATGCCTCAGGCGCAATCCCTGATGCAGCAAGTGGAGCGCGTGCTGACGCAACGCGGCGCCCGCGGATAACGCAACTGGAGGGCGCGCGCCGAAGCTCGGAACGCCCTGTGCGGCGCTGCAATCGCGCCAGCGCATGGTTACCGCGACCGCAGCCGGTTATTCGATGTCGGGGGCAGGCTGGTTGGGGTCTTGCAGGCGGCATACCAACAACTCGCGCTCGTAAATGATTTCGGGCGGGAGGTGATCCTGGAGGCCCATGAGCCACTTTTCGTGCTCCATCACTTCGCGGTGCCACGCCTCCCGGTCGAAGGCCTGCAAGTAGTTGAACTTCTCGCGCGGATAATCGAGGCCGGTCCAGTCGATGTCGTCGAAGCGCGGCATCCAACCGATCAGGGTCTCGATGCCAAGGGCGCGGCCGTGCACGCGGTCGATGATCCAGCGCAAAATCCGCAGATTCTGGGCGAATCCGGGCCAGAGGAATTTCCCTTGAGGGTCCTTGCGGAACCAGTTGACGCGAAAAATGCGCGGCGTTTCGCTCAGCGTATGCTGCATGGCGATCCAATGCCGGAAGTAGTCGCCGATGTGGTAGCCGCAGAAGGGCAGCATAGCCATAGGATCGCGGCGAACGCGGCCCACGGCTCCGGCGGCCGCGGCCGTGGTCTCCGATCCCATGGTGGCTCCGGCGTAGACGCCAGCGCTCCAGTTGAATGCCTGGTAAACAAGCGGCGTAGTGTCGGCGCGCCGGCCCCCAAAAAGAAAGGCGCTGATGGGGACGCCGTTCGGATTCTCCCAATCGGGATCGATTACCGGACATTGTGACGCGGGAGCGGTGAAGCGCGCATTCGGATGCGCCGCCGGAGCGCCGGTCTGGCTGGCGATGGCGGGCGTCCACTTCCTGCCCTGCCAATCCAGGCACTCGGCCGGCGGCTCTTCGGTCATGCCCTCCCACCACACTCCGCCTTCGGGCGTGAGGGCGACGTTGGTGAAGATGGTGTTCCGCCGGAGTGTCGCCATGGCGTTCGGATTGGTTTTTACGGAGGTTCCCGGGGCCACGCCGAAAAAGCCGGACTCGGGATTGATGGCCCGCAGGCGGCCGTTTTCATCGGGTTTGATCCATGCGATGTCGTCGCCCACGGTTCGAACCTTCCAGCCTTCCATGCCCTGCGGCGGGACCAGCATCGCCAGGTTGGTTTTGCCGCACGCGCTGGGAAAGGCGGCGGCGACGTATGTCTTTTCGCCCTTGGGATCTTCGATGCCGACGATCAGCATGTGTTCGGCCAGCCAGCCCTCGTCGCGCGCCATGTTGGAGGCAATGCGCAGCGCGAAGCATTTCTTCCCCAGCAACGCGTTGCCGCCGTATCCCGAGCCATACGACCAGATCTCGCGAGTCTCCGGGAAGTGGACGATGTACTTCGCAGGGTTGCAGGGCCAAGGGACATCCTGCTGCCCCGGCGCCAGCGGCGCACCCACCGAATGCAGGCAGGGCACGACGCGCTTCCCATCTCTTCTCATGAAGTCGAGGACCGCAACGCCGATGCGCGCCATGATGCGCATGTTCACCACCACGTACGGCGAGTCCGTCAGCTCAATGCCGTACTGCGCCATCGGCGATCCGACCGGTCCCATGCAGAATGGCAGCACGTACATAGTGCGGCCGGCCATTGCCCCCTGAAAGAGGGCCTTCAGCTTGCGCCGCATGGCGAAGGGATCTTCCCAGTTGTTGGTAGGTCCGGCATTCTCCTTCGAGAGCGAACAGACGAAGGTGCGCGCTTCGACGCGCGCCACGTCGCTCGCGTCGGAGCGGGCGTAGTAGCAGCCGGGCCAGAGGTCCTGGTTGAGCTTGATGAACGTACCGCTCGAGACCATCTGGGAACAGAGTTCGTCGTGCTCCTCTTCCGTGCCGTCCACCCAATGAATGGCGGCAGGCCGGGTGAGCTCGGCCATCTTTTCCACCCACCTCAGCAAGTGAGCGTTTTGTGTCGGCGGCTGGGAGCGATCGGTTGTGCTGGTCATGTCATTGACGAAACGGGACTACGATTCCTGGCGTGCAACCGGAACGGAACGGGGCACTGGCCAGCCCTCGAGAATACGGGCGGGCTCGAAGCCGGCACATCGAAAGTACCGCGCACAGCGGAACCGCCAAGCTGCCTTCGGTCCAGTTGCGGGTAGTGGCCCTTCTGCGACCTTGGGAAATTTAGAATAACACGCTTCAGGGACCGCGTCTCCGCCACGCCTCGCGGCGTGGGGCGATGAGTAGGATAATGGTGAGGCCCGTTGTGGCTTCGAAACCGAGAACCAAATGAAACTTTTGGCGAAATTCAACCTGATTCTAGGAGTAGTTTTGGCTGCGGGCCTGGCCGTGGCGGCCGCGGTCTCGCATCAATTCCTGCAAAACGGCGCGCGAGCAGAGGTGTTGCGGCAGGCGCGGCTGATGATTCAATCGATGCAATCGGCGCGCGATTACACCACCAAGGAGATCAAGCCGCTGTTGGTGACGCAGGTGGAGCACCAGCGCTCGTTCCTGCCGCAGACGGTTCCGGCGTTCGCGGCCACGGAGACGTTCGAGCAGTTGCGAGGCAGCTATCCGGATTACGCCTACAAAGAGGCGGTGTTGAACCCGACGAACTTGCGCGACCGCGCGGTGGATTGGGAGGCGGATATCATCAACACGTTTCGCAACCATCCGGACGGAGAAAAAGAGCTGGTGGGCGAGCGGGACACGCCTACGGGACGTTCGCTCTACCTGGCGCGGCCGATACAGGCCGGTCCACCGTGCATGGAGTGCCATAGCGTGCCGCGCGCCGCGCCCGCCGCGATGATCCGGCGCTACGGAGGGAACAACGGATTCGGCTGGCAGCTCAACGAAATTGTAGGCGCACAAATTGTCTCAGTGCCGATGGCGGTGCCGGTGGGGATGGCGAACCAGGCGTTTCGGACGCTGGTGAGCTGCCTGGCGGCGGTATTCGCGGCCAGCCTGATTTTGCTGGACCTGCTGCTACTCTTCGCCGTGGTTCGGCCGCTGCGCAGGCTTTCGACAATGGCGGATCAGATCAGCGTGGGGCAGATGGACATGCCGGAGCTCGAGGCACACGGCAACGACGAAATCGCCGTACTGGCAGGATCGTTCAATCGCATGCGGCGCAGCCTGGACCGGGCGCTGAAGATGCTGGGCTCCTGAAGGGGCTGCGACGGTCTCTTGGTCTAAAGCAGGGAACGAACGGCGGCGAGGAACCGGTCGCGGTCGGCAGGGGATGAGATCTCGGCCGCCAGTAGGTTCCGCAACTCCTCGGCACTGCGGGCAGAGCGGGCCGCGCGAGTGACCACGACCTTGGCAATAGGGCCGATATAAGGCGCCAGCGCCTGCGTGAGGCGGTCGAGCGCATTGGGATCGAAGGCAGCGGGCGGGGTGGGGTTGCGTGTAACCATGGCAACAGTAGCGGCGACGGTGGCGGCGGGGCCGGTGCCGAGACCGGGTGCAGTTTTGAGGAAGGCGGCGCGCTCCTTCGGATCGTCAATCTCCGAAGCCAGTGCCTGCCGGATTTCGGAGATGGTGGCGTAGCGGCGGGCGGCAGTGGCGACCAGGCGGCTGGCGATGGGGCCGATGGCGCGGGAGAGGCGGGCTTCCATTGCGGCCAACTCCGCCGTCCTGGTGCCGATAGCGCCGGGAGTGATGGGCGCCGGCACGCCGGTATGGCCGAGTTGCTGCAGCGCAGCTTGAAATTCCAGGGCGGTCTGGAAGCGCTGGCCAGGCTCTTTGGCTATGGCGCGCATGATGGCTGCAGAGAGGGCATGCGGCACTTGGGGATTCACCGCAGCCGGCTCAGGCGGAATCAGGCTAAACTGCGCGTTCATCAGGGCGTGCACGGTGTCCGCCGAAAAGGGGTGGACGCCGGTCGACATTTCGTAGCACAGGATGCCGAGCGAATAGATATCGGAACAAGCGTCCACCTGACCGGAGCGGATCTGTTCGGGCGACATGTAGGCAAGGGTGCCGACGGCGAGGCCTGTCCCGGTCAAGCGGGTGGCGCCGCTGGAGCGCGCGATGCCGAAATCGGTGAGCTTGACGCCGCCGCTGGCAGTAATCAGGATGTTGGCCGGCTTGATGTCGCGGTGGATTACGCCCCGCTCATGCGCGAAGGCCAAGGCGGCCAGGATCTGGTTGAGGTAGTGGACGGCCACGGGGACCTCGACGGGGCCGTGGCGCAATATTTCTTCCAGGCTGACGCCTTCGACCAGCTCCATGATCATCACCAGGCGGCCCTCGATGCGCAAGGCCGTATGCAGAACTGCGATGTTGGGGTGCTGGAGACTGGCGTGCACTTTGATTTCGCGCAGAAAGCGGTCGGCGAGCTGAACGTTTTCATCCAGGTCCGGGAGAACGACTTTCATGGCTTCCTCGCGGTCCGAGACCAGGTTGCGCACGCGGAAGACCTTGCCCATGCCGCCGCGGCCCAAGACGCCGGTAACCTGATAATCGCCGAGAACATCGCCGACCTGGATGGGCATCAGTATGAATGTATCGCGAACCGTCATGCCCGCGGCGGCGCGCAGGAACCCCGCCGTCCGCGTCGCGAAGTCACAGGCGCCGCGCCCTATCTCGAGGCCGCGCCACTTCGCGCGCCTCCACACCCGTTTCTCGCAACGCTGCGGAAATAGGCGAACATAGAGGTTTATGCCAGGACAGACACGGCGGGCCGATGGCCTGCCCTACGCCGCTGTTGCCCTCGTGATCGCGACTGCTCTTCTGCAGGGCTGCAGGGCCAACGGCGAGAGGAAGGGACCGGCCGGCGCGGCGCCGCCGCTGGTCAGCGTAATGGAAGTTCAGCCACGCTCGATTCCGATCTTTGCCGAATTCGCCGCGCAAACCTACGCGCGGAATATGGTGGACGTGCGCGGCCGCGTGGCGGGCTACGTCGACCGCTGGCTCTTTCAGCCGGGCGCGGAGGTAGCGGCCGGCCAGGTGCTGTACGTGCTGGATCTGCGGCCTTTTGAAGCCGACGTAGTGCAGGCGCGCGGCAACCTGCAGCAGAGCGAAGCCGACCTCGATTTTGCGCGCAAGCAGGTTTCGCTACTGCAAGCGCAGGCGAACCTGGCCTCGGCGCAGGCGAACCTGGTGAAGGCGCAGCAGGACTACGAACGGCTGAAGCCGCTGGTTGCGGCCGATGCCGCCTCGCAGCAGGATCTGGACGCCGCCGTGGCTGCGCTGCGCGCCGCTGAAGAGACGGTGAAGGCGAACAAGGCCAACGTGGAACAAACGGCGCTCTCCACCCGGACCCAGATCGCTTCCACCGAGGGCAAGGTGGAATCTTACAAGGGCGCACTGAATACCGCCGAGCTGAATCTCGAATACGGTACGATTCACGCGCCCATTGGCGGCCGCGTCGGCGATTCGATGGTTCCGGTGGGCGGACTGGTGACGCCTACGGCGGCGCAGCCCCTGACCACGATTGTTCCGCTCGATCCCATCTGGGTCCGCTTCCAGGTGACCGAGTCGGAATACCTCGCCTGGGCCAGGCGCGGACGCACGGTGCCTTCCGCACCACTGACGCTGATCCTGGCGGACGGCACCGAGTTTGCTGAGAAGGGCCGCGTGGCCGACACGCTCAACCAGGTGGACCCGAAAACCGGGACGCTGGAACTTCAGGCCAGCTTCCCCAACCCCCGGCACACCTTGCTGCCCGGCCAGTTCGGGCGCATTCGCGTGCAGGTGGACGAGCTAAAAGACGGCATCGCGATTCCGCAGAAGGCGGTCCAGCAGATCCAGAGCATACAAACCGTGTACGTGGTGGGCCCGGACAACAAGGCTTTGGTGCGCGGGATCGTCACCGGCAATCGGGTGGGCGAACTCTGGATCGTCGAGAAAGGTCTGACACCCGGCGAACGGATCATCGTAGAAGGACAGTTGAAGGTACGGCCCGGTGCGAGCGTCGAGCCGCAGCCGTATGATGCGGCGAAGTCGGGGAGCTGACGCATGGCGCGATTCTTTATCGATCATCCCGTCTTCGCGATGGTGATTGCCATCGTGATGGTGATACTTGGCGCGGTGGCCATCCCCAATCTGCCGGTGGCAGCGTATCCGGAGGTGGTGCCGCCGGTGGTGCAGATCACCACCAATTTCCTGGGCGGCAATGCGCAGGACATCGAGAAAACGGTGGCGCAGCCCATCGAGGAGCAGCTTGTCGGTCTCGACGGCATGCTTTACTACCTTTCCACCAGCGCCAACGACGGCACGCTGAACATCCAGGTGACATTCAAGCTGGGCACCAACCCGGACATCGCCACCGTGCAGACGCAGAACCGGGTGAGCATCGCCATGCCACGGTTGCCTCCGGAGGTGCAGCAGCAGGGCGTCACCGTGAAAAAGGTGTCGAGCGCTTTCCTGCTGGCCATCAGCCTGGTTTCCACGCATGACCGCTACGATTCTCTGTTCCTCACCAACTACGCGCAGATCAACCTGGTGAACCAGATCGGCAATCTCGAAGGCGTGGGGGAATCGCGCCTCGGGACGAACCAGGTTTACTCGATGCGCGTCTGGGTGAACCCGGACAAAATGGCCGAGTTTGGCGTCACGGCGAGCGACGTCAGAGCGGCCATCCAGGCGCAGAACCGGCAGAATCCGGCGGGCGCATTCGGACAACCGCCGACTCCGGCCGGGACCGATTTCCAGTATTCGGTGAACGCTCCCGGGCGGCTGCTGGATCCCAGACAGTTCGAGGACATTGTGCTGCGTGCCCGGCCGGACGCCTCCCTGCTGCGCCTGGGCGACATTGGCCATGTGCAGCTCGGCGCTCAGACCTATACCGGATTTAACCGCGTGGACGGCCGCGCCGCAGGCAATGTGATTGTGTACCTGTCGCCGGGAGCAAATGCCGTACGCACGGCGGCCGGCGTGCGCCGGTTCCTGGACTGGATCAAGGCCGGCTTCCCCGCCGGCATGGACTACGTCATCTCTTACGACTCGACGATGTTTGTGAACGCGGCGATCAAGGACGTGATGGTCACGCTATTCGAGGCCATCGGGCTGGTGATTCTGGTGGTATTCGTCTTCCTGCAAAACTGGCGCGCCTCGCTGATTCCGCTGCTGACGGTTCCGGTAGCGCTGGTGGGCACGCTGGCGCTGTTCCCATTGCTGGGATTCTCCATCAACATCACCAGCATGTTCGGCCTGGTCCTATCGATCGGCATCGTGGTGGACGACGCCATCGTGGTGGTGGAAGCGGTGCAGCGGCATATCGACGAAGGTCTGGCGCCGCGCGACGCCACCATCCAGGCGATGAAGGAAGTGCAAGCGCCGGTGACGGCCATCGCATTCATTCTGGCCGCCGTATTCATCCCAGTGGCGTTTCTGGGCGGCATCAGCGGGCAGATCTACCGGCAGTTCGCGCTCACCATTGCGGCTTCGGTGCTGCTTTCGGCTTTCAATGCGCTTTCGCTCAGTCCGGCATTGAGTGCCATGATCCTGCGGCCGAAGCGTGAGGCGCGCGGAGTGCTGAGCGGATTTTTTGCGGCGTTCAATCGCGGCTTCGGCTGGGTGACGGGCCGCTATCTGGCCGGCGTGGGCACACTGATCCGGAAGCCCGCGCTGGCGCTGATGGGTCTCCTCTGTTTCTGGTTGGCGGCCGGCGCAATCTTCCACCGGATGCCGAACGGTTTCCTTCCGGATGAGGATCAGGGCGCAGTCTTCATTTCCATCCGCTTGCCGGACAGCGCATCGGTGCCGCGTGCCGACGCAGCCACGCGCAAGATTGAGAACATCGTCAGCCGGATTCCCGGCGTGGCCGGCACGCTGACGCTGGGCGGCCTGGACATCCCGACCCGCACCAACAATTCGAATGTCGCCACTATCATCGCGCGGCTGACGCCCTGGGACGAGCGCCAGGCAAAGAATCTGCAACTGACGGCGATTCTCGCCAACATGCAAAAAGAGTTCAGCAGGGTGCCGGAGGCTTTCACCTTCGCCTTCGGTTTGCCGCCCATCCTGGGCCTCAGCAGCACCGGCGGTTTCCAGTACATGCTGGAGGATCGCCTGGGCGGCGACGTGCATGCACTGGCACAGACGGCCGACCTTGTGGTGCGGGCGGCGCAACAACGCCCCGAGCTGGGCACCGTCTTGAGCACGTTCCGGCCCGACGTTCCGCAATACAAAGTAGACGTGGACCTGGCCAAGGTGCAGACGCTGGGCGTTCCGGTCGGCGACGCCTATAATGCGCTGCAGACATTTCTGGGCGGCCTTTACGTGAACGACTTCAATGCGTTCGGGCATACCTGGCAGGTGCTGGTGCAGGCTGAGCCCGAGTTCCGCACCGGACCCGCCGACGTGAATCGCTTTTTCGCGCGCAACAGCGACGGCGGCATGGTGCCGCTGGGCACTCTGGCCACGGTGCGGCCCACCAGCGGCCCGGACGTAATCTACCGCTATAACCGGTTTCGCGCGGTCGAACTGCTGGGCACACCCGCTCCGGGACATAGCAGCGGGCAGGCCTCGACCGCGATGGAGAATTTATCCGCCGCCGTGCTGCCCGCCGGATACGGCTATGAGTGGACCGGAACGACGTACCAGGAAAAGGAGGCGCAGGGGCACGAGGGCGTGATTTTCGGATTCGCGGCGGTGCTGGTTTTTCTTTGCCTGGCGGCCCTTTACGAGAGCTGGACCATTCCACTGGCGGTATTGCTGGCCGTCCCGCTGGGCCTTTTCGGAGCGCTGCTGGCCGTCTGGCTGCGCGACTATCCGTACGACATGTACACACAGATCGGAATCGTGACGCTGATCGGGCTGGCCGCCAAGAACGCCATTCTGATTGTGGAGTACGCGCGCATGAGCCACGAAGAAGGAATGTCCATTGTGGACTCGGCTCTGATAGCGGCGCGCCTGCGGTTGCGACCCATTCTGATGACCTCCTTCGCGTTTATTCTGGGCGTGGTGCCGCTGGCGCTGGCCATCGGCGCGGGTGCGGCTTCACGGCGCTCGCTGGGGACGGCGGTATTCGGCGGCATGAATGCGGCCACGCTGCTGGCAGTGTTCGTGGTGCCCGTGTTGTACGTGGTAATCCAGCGGGCCGGAGAACGGGGGAAGCCATGACGAGAGCGTCTCTGGCTGTGCTGCCAGCGCTGTGGCTGGCCGGTTGCGCCATCGGGCCCAACTATAAGCGGCCGGCGGTGGCGGTGCCGGACCAGTACAGGGGCGCTGCGGCGGATGCCGCCTCGCTCGCCGACAAGAAGTGGTCCGAGCTATTCCAGGACGACGCGCTACGGCAACTTGTGGAGACGGCGCTTGAGCACAATTTCGACGTTGGGATCGCCGCCGAGCACGTTATGGAGGCACGCGCCCAATACCATATTCAGTATGCGAACGAGTTCCCCAACCTGACCGGCCAGGCCAGCTTCACCGCGGCGCGCACGTCGGGAGCCAGCTCATTCTTCCCGTTGCCGCCGAACACGGTGCTGCAGGGAAGCTACTCGCAACTGGGCTTTGCACTCTCCTGGGAACTGGACCTGTGGGGCCAGTTGCGGCGGCTTTCCGAATCGGCGCGCGCGCAGTACCTGGCTACCGAAGAAGGCCGGCGTGGCGTGGTGGTGTCGCTCATCGGCGACGTCATGAACGATTACTTCCTGCTGCGCGAGCGCGATCTGGAACTGGAGATCGCGCGCCAGACGCGTGACATTGCGCAGGACAACCTGAGGCTGGTGGAACTGCGCCATGCCCGCGGCGCGGCCACCGGCCTCGATGTGCACCAGGCGGAGCAATTCCTCTATACAGCGACCGCGCAGATGGCCAGCGCGCGGCGCGACATCGAGCAGACCGAGAATGCGCTCAGCCTTTTGGCGGGTCAGGTTCCCGGCCAGATCGCGCGTGGCAAAACTTTGGCCGAACTGGAGCCGCCGGCGCAGGTTCCGCCGGGGCTGCCGTCGTCGCTGCTGGAACGGCGGCCGGACATTCGCCAGGCCGAGCAGACATTGATCGCCGCCAACGCCCGCATCGGGGCGGCCAAAGCAATGTACTTTCCGCAGATCACGCTGACCGCCTTTCTCGGCGGCCAGAGCGTCGCCCTGTCGAAGTTGTTCGCAGGGGCGGAGCGGCAGCAGGCGATATCGCCCACGGCTGTGCTGCCACTCTTCAATGCCGGCCAGATCCGCGCCGGCGTGCGTTTTTCGGAGGCGCAGAAGCGCGAGATGGTGATCGCGTACCAAAAGACGATCTATACCGGGCTGCGCGAAGTTTCCGACGCATTGGTGGGATACTCCAGAACGCGCGAGCAGCGCACGCAGGAGGCGCTGCTGGTCAAGGCGCTGGAGGAGAGCACGCGGCTGTCGAACCTGCGCTATAAGGGAGGGCTCGACAGCTATCTGCAGGTGCTGGTTTCGGAGCGCAATCTGTTCGACGGACAGATCGCTCTCGCGCAGCTTCAACTCGCCGAGATGCAGTCGTTCGTCGAGTTGTATCGGGCGCTGGGAGGCGGCTGGCAGTAGACGACATCGCACGCGGGCACTGATGTGTCCGCGGCGGGCGGGAGAATACTCCAGCCGACAGATTCTTCTGCATCCTTACAGGCGTCCCGAATCGCCTGGATGGTAAAATCGAGCAGATTGGGTCAGCATGGTCAGATTCGGTCTGTGCACCGAGGAGCAATATCTGCGAGCTGGGATAGGACGTCACCACTCGGGAGCCCGCGTAGCCTACAATTTGCTCGACGTAGGTGAAAGTCCGAGCGAAGAACAGATCCGCGCATTCGAGGACATCAGTTTCACGCTGCGCACTTCGAACGGGACGTTTCGAACGACCTTCCGGCAGCGGTTTCAAGACGTCGATGCGGCCGCAATGAAATGGATGGAGCAGTTTTATGCGGCCGATGCCGAGGTCGAAATCCAGGATCGTGCGGCGTCACACGGCCTGACCTCGTGGGAGTGGGCGGACGGCGTGTTTCGAAGGTTTCCGCGAGCCCGATTCGAGGCCTCCGACATCCTGAGCGAGCTGATTGAACTTTCGCGAGCCGGCGAAGCGTACATTGTGGAGCCGAACGGGCGGCCCTTGCAGTATGTTAAGCCGCCGTTCGCCGTGTCGCTGGCGCATCCGGAACCGCGGCGCTACCCGATCAATCGTCTGGTGGCGCTCCGGGCCAGAAAACGATTCGCCAAACTGGATCTGGGGCAAAACTGGATCGAGACAGCAGCGGAGCGCGGCTGGCGAGTGCGCAGGATCTCGTGCGTTCATCCGCTGGCGCGCGAATTCGCTCGCCGGAACGCGAGCTTTCAATTCCGCTTGAGAAGCGTGTTCGACCAAGCCAGCGGGACCTGCGACGTATTGCGCACCATGAATATCCTCAACCGATCGTACTTCGGGTCCGAGGACCTCGCGCGAGGGGTTAGCGCGGCGTTTCAAAGCCTCCGGCCTGCAGGCATCTGGATCGTAGGCCGCACCCTGGAGGAAGACCTCAAGAATCACGTGTCGCTGCTGCAGCGCGCGGATCGCGGTTGGAAGTTGTTGGAGCGAATCGGAGGCGGAGCCGAGATAGAGGAGCTAGCGCTAGGCGGCGCCGGGGCATGAAGCCGGTTTCGCTGCTGCTGATCTCGGACACCTATCCGCCGGTAATGGGCGGATCCGAAATCGAGGCACAGCGGGTGTCTGCGGAGATGATCCGCCGCGGGCATCGGGTGCTGGTGCTGACTTCGGGCGGCGCACCCATGCCGGCGCTGCGCGACTGGGTAGACCCGGCTGGAGTGCCGGTGCGGATTCTCACCCGCCACGCGACGGGCCGGCCGAAGGACATTCTATTTGCGCTCCGCGTAGCATGGGCGCTGTGGTGGGAGCGCCGCAATTACCAGATCGTCTATTTTCTGATGCAGGGCCTGCACCTGGCGGCCGGCCTCCCAGTCGCGCGCGCGCTCAAGAAACCGATCGTGATGAAGGTCGCTGGAAGCGGCGTGATTCCACTGCTGAGAGGCTCGCGCGCCGGCCGAACGGAGTTAGGCTGGCTGCGCCGGTGGGCCGCGCGGCTGCTGATCCTCAACGAAGGCATGATGCAGGAGGCGATTGACGAAGGCTTCCCGCGGGAGCAGATGTTGTGGATGCCGAATCCGGTGGATACGGAACATTTCCGGCCCGGCCGGCCGGAGGAAATCGCAAAGCTGCGCGCCGGCTTCGGAATTCCGCCGGAGGCATTGGTGGCCGTGTATGTCGGCCGCCTATCCCACGAAAAAGGGCTGCCCTCGCTGTTGGGCGGTTTCGCACTGGCGGCTCGCGAGGAAAAGCGGGCCATGCTGGTTTTGGTCGGCGACGGGGCAATGCGAAACGAACTGGAGGCCCTAGCCGCGAGGCTGGGTCTCGGACCTTCGCAGGTGCTCTTCAGCGGCCGCGTGGACTCATCGGAAGTCCCGCTATGGCTGCGCGCCAGCGATGTATTCACGCTGATGTCGCCGAACGAAGGGTTCTCCTGCGCGCTGGCCGAGGCTATGTCCGCGGGCCTGCCTTCGGTGGTCAGCCGGATCCCGGCAAATGTGCAACTCATCGAGGATGAGGTGCACGGCTTGCTGGTCCCGGCGGGAGACGAATCTGCCATGGCCAGCGCCTTGATCCGGCTGCTCCGCGACGCGGAATTGCGCGGGCGTATGGGTCACGCTGCGCGGCAACGCGTCGTCAATAACTATTCGACGGGCCAAGTCGCGGAACGTTACGAAGCTCTTTTCGCAGAGGTTCTCGGCGAGCGGCGGTAGAATTGTGCCGGTCTGCGATGGCGTGTTGCCAAGGCAGGAGTGGCGGGCGTCCTCAAGCATCGAGTCGTCTCCTGGATGATCTCCCGGATGAGCGCGACGTGCTGAACCGAGCGGAGAACCTTCGATACAGCGCGTACCACGGCTGAAACTAAGAGCCCCATTATCTGAAATAATATAATCATGTGTGGAATTGCGGGTTATGCGTCAGCGCTGCGCAGCGGCGCTACCAAGCCGGCTGTCCGAACGATGGTTCGGGCAATGGCACGACGCGGCCCCGATTCGGAAAACGTGGAGGTCTGGGACGCCGCCACCTTGGGACACCGTCGCCTGGCGATTCTGGATTTGAGTGAGGCAGGGACCCAGCCGATGGTCTCGGACGACCGGCAAATCGGCGTTGTCTTCAACGGATGCATCTATAATTTTCGTGAACTGCGCCGCGAGCTCGAGAGCCGCGGCAATCGCTTCCGATCGCAATGCGATACCGAGGTGCTCCTGCACGGCTACCGGGAATGGGGGATTGACGCTCTGGTCAGCCGCCTTCGCGGTATGTTTGCTTTTGCCGTCTGGGACAATCCGCGGCGGGTCCTGACGTTGGTGCGCGACCGCCTGGGCATCAAGCCTCTGGTGTTTTACGCGCATCGTGGCGAGATCGCGTTCGCGTCGACGATCGCAGCCCTCCGAACGGCCGGATTCGGCGGCGGCATCGACCCGCAAGCGGTTCTCGAGTTTCTCGAATTCGGGTATGTGACGGAAAAGCGCGCCATATTCGAGGGCATTGAGAAGCTGGAACCGGCTACGATTGCGGAGTGGTGCGATGGCCGCCTGGTGCGGAGGCAATACTGGTCTTTGCCGGAAACCGACGAGTCGGCTCCGGCCAGCTTCGACGATGCCGTCGAACAAACCGAGCAATTGATCCTGGAGGCCGTCAAGCTCCGCCTGATTTCGGACGTTCCATTGGGCGCGCTATTGAGTGGCGGTGTCGATTCCACGCTGGTCTGCTGGGCGCTGCGTCAACTCAACGCCAACGTCAAAGCATTCACGGTGCGCGCCCCCGGCAGCGACTCCGACGAGAGCGCCGCGGCCGCCGAAACCGCCCGGAGACTCGGGATCTCGCATGAGATCGTCGACATGCCGGACACGGATTTCTCGCTTGACGAGCTTGCGGATGCGTACAGCGAACCGTTCAGTTGCCAGTCGGCCCTGGCCATGCTGTGGGTTTCGCGGTCGGTGAAACGCCTGGCCACGGTCCTGTTAACGGGCGATGGCGGAGACGATGTTTTCTTCGGCTATTCGTTTTTCCGCCACGCTTGGATGGCCCAACGACTCGCCCGGCGGCTGCCGGCAGTAGCCGCGGCCGTCTGGAATCAAGCCGGCTTTGTTATTCCGGACTATGGGAGCCTGCAGAGCGCCAAGAATTTTGTGAGCTATGCCACTGGCGGGCTCGGTCCTTTTCTTCGGGCGCACGACGGTCTGCCGTATTATCTGTCGCATAGAATCCTCGGCAAATCGCTGGCGGGACGCGACCTGGCGCAACGGCAGGTTCCAGCGTCGCTCGAGTCCGCCCGGCGGCTGTTGTGGGATGTTTTCACGGATCACCGCAAGCGGCATTTCGTAAGTGAATTCATGGTCAAAGTAGATGGCGGCACCATGCATTATGCGCTCGAAGCGCGCGCGCCGTTCCTCGACCAGAAGATCTGGGAGTTCGCGGCGGCCCTCCCGGCCGAGGTGCGGTTCCACGGCGGAAACCTGAAGGCAGTGCTGCGGGAAATCGTGCGGCGGCGCGTCGGGCCCGATGTAGCGTTCCGTGAAAAGCAGGGATTCACGGTTCCCGTCGAACGCTGGCTGGCGGAGCGCTGGAGCGGTATGTTGGACCGCCTGCGGCAGGGCACGGCCCTGGAGCAAGATGGATGGGTGCGCCGCGGCTCGCTCGAAGCGCCGCTTCGGGATGCGCTGCGCCGCGGCTGGATTCCGGTCCAACTGTGGCGCCTGCTCGTGTTGGATCACTGGCTCGAGCAAAACCGGGTGCGAGCGCCTGAAGATCTAGATCCTGCGCTCTCCGCGCCGGCCCCCGCAGGTCTCGGCACCGCCGGCGTTCCGTTACCGCATCGCCCGCCGGCTTAGCCGCAGTTCCCGAGCGCGGCTTCGGGTTCCAACTCATCGATTACCAGATCCACGGCTGAACGGCGCCGTTGGAAGACAACTGTGCAGTGGCGTTGATTTCAGCGCGCTTTCAGACCGGGCTGGTTAGCGTGCCAAAGGCTGCGCGGTATAGGTTGCAGCCGTCAGTCTTGCGCGGCGAGCGACTACAATAGCTGTTGGATGTCGCCGCCATCGGTATTAGTGTCGGGCTCTTGCGGGTTGATTGGTTCGGAGGTTTCCGTATTCTTCGCCCGCCAAGGCTTCCGTGTAACCGGAATTGACAGCAACCATCGGGCGGTCTTTTTCGGGCCGGAAGGCGACACGAGCTGGGTGCTGGAGCGGTTGCGCCGCGAGATCCCCGGGTACCGTCACGAAGCGCTCGATATCCGCAATCGCGACTCCCTGTTTGCCCTCATGGAAGAATTGCGGCCCGATCTGATCGTGCACACCGCGGCCCAGCCTTCGCACGACCGCGCCGCGGCCATCCCGCTGCTCGATTTTGAAGTCAACGCGTTGGGCACGCTGCATATGCTGGAGGCGGCCAGGAGATCCTGCCCGGAAACGCCGTTCATCCATATGTCGACCAACAAGGTCTACGGCGACCGGCCCAACACGATTCGGCTAAAGGAACTCGAAACTCGCTGGGACTATGCCGACCCGGCTTATGCGAACGGCATTGCCGAGGATTTTTCCATCGACCAGAGCAAGCACTCTCTTTTTGGCGCCTCCAAGGTGGCCGGCGACGTGATGGCGCAGGAATACGGCCGCTACTTCAACATGCCCACCTGCTGCCTGCGCGGAGGGTGCCTCACCGGCCCCAACCATTCCGGCGTGGAGCTGCACGGTTTTCTGAGCTACCTGATCAAGTGCAACGTGCAAGGCCGCGAATACAAGGTGTTCGGTTACAAGGGCAAGCAAGTGCGCGACAACATCCACGCGGAAGACGTGGCGCGCTTCATGTTCGAATTCTGGAAAGCGCCGCGGGTGGCAGAAGTATACAACCTGGGCGGCGGCAAAGGCAACGCCTGCTCGATTCTGGAGGCATTTGCGAAAGCGGAAAGCGCGACCGGACGGCCGATGAACTGGCGCTACATTGACGAAAATCGCATTGGCGATCATATCTGCTACTACAGCGATCTGCGGAAGATGAAATCGCACTATCCGGGCTGGGGCATCACCAAAAGCCTGGACGATATTTTCCGGGAGATCGCGCAAAACTGGATGGAACGGCCGGAACGGGAAAAGGTGGGCGGATGAGGATTCTCATCACCGGCGCCTGCGGATTTGTGGGCAGTTCGGTGGCGGAGTCGTTGCTCGAGCGCCGGCAGGGTCTGACCATCCTGGGGCTGGATAATCTGATGCGGCCGGGCTCGGAGACCAACCGCGCGCGCCTACGGAAGCTGGGGGTCGAGTTCATCCACGCCGACGTTCGCGCTGCCAGCGACTTTGACAACCTGCCGGCCGCGGATTGGGTGATCGATGCGGCGGCCGCGCCCAGCGTGCTGGCGGGCGTACAAGGCGAATTGAGCAGCCGCCAACTGTTCGAGCATAATCTGGCGAGCCTGGTTAACCTGCTCGAATACTCGAAACGCCACAAAGCCGGTTTCATCCTGCTGAGCAGCAGCCGCGTGTATTCCATTTCCGCGCTTGGCTCGCTGCCACTCAAGATTCAAGGGTGCGCGTTTCAATTGGATTGCTCGCGGCCGCTCCCGGCGGGCGTTTCTTCGCGAGGCGTTGGCGGGGCATTCTCCACCGCGCCGCCGATTTCGCTATATGGCAGCACCAAGCTGGCTGCGGAGGCCATCGCTCTCGAATACAGTGAGGCCTTCGGGTTCCCGGTGTGGGTAAACCGCTGCGGCGTGCTGGCCGGCGCAGGGCAATTCGGCACGCCCGAGCAGGGAATCTTCGCCTATTGGGTCAACGCCCATCTGCGCAGGCGCCGGCTGCGCTACATCGGTTTCGAAGGCGCCGGCCGCCAGGTGAGAGATGCTTTCCATCCGCGAGACCTGAGCGCGCTGTTGGATGCCCAGATACGCGCGCCGCGCGCCGGAGGGCAGCGCATTTACGTGGCCGGTGGCGGCGCGGAAAACGCGGTGTCGCTGGCGCAGGTGACCGCCTGGTGCGATACGCGCTTTGGGCCGCACGCTCCCGTGCCAGATCCAAGTCCCAGACTCTACGATGTTCCTTGGATGATCATGGACAGCGCGGATGCGGAGCGTGATTTCGGCTGGCGGCCGGAGACGCTGATCGAGGCTCTGCTGGATGAGATCGCTCGCCATGCCGAGCGCCATCCGGATTGGCTGGAGACCAGCGGCGTATGAACCCTCCGGCGGACCTGGCGGCGTCCGAACCTCTCAGCCTGCTCTCGGTCGTGATCCCGATGTGCAATGAGGAAGGCGCGGCGCCCTCCACCGTGGAACATCTGTACGTCGAACTGCGGTTGCACAATATCGAACACGAAATCGTAGCTGTGGACGACGGCAGCACCGACTCCACCTGGACCGTGCTGCGCGACCTGGCTTCCCGCGTGCCCACGCTGCTGCCGGTACAGAATAGCGGCGAACACGGTTTCGGCCGGGCGATCGTCTGCGGCATCGATCACAGCCGGGGAGACGGCGTGGTGGTCATGATGGCGGATGAATCCGACGATTGCCGCGATGTGGTTCGCTACTGGGAGCTGCTGGGACAAGGGTGGGACGCGGTTTTTGGATCGCGCTTCGTCCGGGGAGGCGGGGTGACCGATTATCCCGCGCATAAGTTGATCATCAACCGGCTGGCAAATCTGTTCCTCCGGCTTATGTTCCGCGTCCCTTTGAACGATTTCACGAACGCCTTCAAAGCCTACCGGCGGCGCGCATTGGACGGCTGCCGGCCTTTTCTTTCGCCGCACTTCAATCTCACCGTGGAGCTTCCGCTGAAGATCATCGTGCGCGGCTACTCGTGGACGGTGGTGCCCATCACCTGGCGAAACCGCCGGTCCGGCGCATCCAAGCTGAAAATCAAGGAAATGGGCAGCCGCTATCTTTTTGTGGCTCTTTACTGTTGGCTGGAGAAATACTTCAGCCGCGGGGACTACGCCAAGAAACGCCCGGAGGCCGCCACGGGCGAGCCGGCGCCGCACGGCGCCACCCTGGACGCATCCAAGCCACCGGCGCGTTGACCTGCGGCGCGCCGATCAGCTATCGAACGGGGCGGCTCCGCGCCTGGTGTTCCCCGATCGCACGACCCGGTTCACACGCCGCGGGAAAGCCGCCCTGTCTCTTCGAGCGAACTGCTCAGAACGAGAGTTTCGCCCCGATCTGAATGCGCCGCGGGGCGCGGTAGGAATTGATCTCACCGAACGAGCTGCTCGTGATGTTGGTGCTGGCGAACCCGTTCGGGTTGGCGTGATTGGTCGCGTTGAGAAAATCGCCGCGAAGTTGCAGCTTGGTGCGCTCCGTGACGTAGAAGTTCTTGACCAGCGCCCCGTCCAGGTTTCCGAAACCGGGCCCGCGCACCACACCGCGGCCGGCGTTGCCCGGACGGATGGCGCCCTGCGGCACCGGGGCGAAGCAAGCGGTATTGAACCAGGTCGGCAGCCCCGGCCCCGTGAAGCCGGGAGCGAGGTCCGGTGCATTGGCGTTGGGATCGCACAGCATATCTGGCCGCGAGCTCGAAGCGCTGTTGCCCAGCAGGCCGAGACCGGCGGGGTCGACGCTCGAAGTGGTCACCGTGAAGGGCGAGCCCGTGTAGATGCTCAGAATCCCCGACACCTCCCAGCCCTTAAGCGCATAAGCCAGCGCCCCCCGGCTGTTTTTGAAAATTGGGATTTCGTACACGTAGTTGAAGTTGAGCACCTGCTGCCGGTCGAGCGTCGCTGGACCGTATTCGCCCTCGTGATAGTTGTAGCTGCTCTGCGGAGCATTGGAACGGTCGGAGGCGTTGTCTGTGAGATTCTTCGAATATGTGTAGGCGAACCCAATCGTCCCGGCCGCGCCAAAATCTTTTCGGATACTCACCAGCAGCGCGTTGTAGTTGGAATCGAACGCCGATTCGATGGCGTTGATGGCGTTGTAGCCCAGGTACGGCCGCGCCGCGTTGATATGCGGATCGTCGGCTGTGGTGAAGATGGTGTTGCCGTTGGCTGCGTGCAAGCCGTCGGCCAGCGCGGCTCCAGGAGGCGCCTGGTCCAGATCCACGATGCCGATCAGGTGGGTTCCCTTCGAACCGGAGTAGCCCACGTCCATCACTACGTCCTTCGGCAACTGGCGCTGGATGTCGACGCTCCATTGCTGCACATACGGGACCAGGTTGGGAAGTTGCGTGGCCCGGGCATACACCGTCGAAACCGTTCCCGGAGGCGTGCCCGCCATGATGTCGTTGAAGGGCGCGTTGCTGAGTGTTGCACTCGACACAAACGGCGGATTCTGGAAGATGGACTGCTCGTAGGTTCCGAACAGGCCCGAGTCGTAGTATATGCCGTATCCGACGCGCACCGATGTCTTGCCATCGCCGATCGGATCCCAGGCCGCGCCAAGGCGCGGAGCGAAGTTCTTGTATTGGTCCGGCGCGATCTTCGAGCCAAACGGCGAGTTCTGCCCGCCGATGATGATGCCGTTGGTGTACGGCAGCGTCACGCTACCGGCGACGATGTTACCCGAAGTCGGATCGATCTTGGGCGCCGCCGCCGGATTGTAGAGCGCAGGGTCGAAGCTGGAGAGTTCGCCGTTGGCGTCCGTGGGCTGCCCGAAGTACGACCAGCGCACGCCGGCGGACAGAGTGAGCCGCGGGCTCAGTTTGAAATCGTCCTGGGCCCAGGCCTCATCCTGCCACGCCCAGAGATTAGGCGTGATATCGGTCGACGGTTGGGTGAAACTGGCGACGTTGCCCAACAGGAAATTGGCGAACGATTGTTGGAACGCCGACGTCCCGGAGGGGGCGCCCGTGTTCGAAAAAGAGAATGTTCCCTGATCGCTGGCGGCGTTTTCCGTCTTGTTGTAACGGTTCACGGTGACGCCGAATCGCATCGTGTGCCGCCCGCGGATCCATGTGACGCCGTCGTAGAAGTTGTAGTTCTTGTTGTATTCGTTATACGGCCCGTAGCCCACGATGCTCGAGCCGCTGGTCATAGCCACCGTCGGAATCACGCCTTGCGTGTCCTTGTAAGGCTCCGGCGGGTCGATGTCGGGACTGTTCACCTTGGCCGAAAGCCCCACCGGCGTCGAGTGGATCGCGCTCTGCGTGAAGTTGAAGCTGGCGTCGTTCAGCAGGTTCGGGCCGAAGGTGTAAATGGCGTGAGCCACGTACGCCCGTCCCGGTGAATTGGTGTTGGTCACCGCCAGGCCCGGAATCGTCGCGCCCGTGAAGAGGCCGCCCGGCTCGGTGGTGGGAATGCTGTCGTTTTCGAACTTGCCCCACACCGAGAAGCTTGTCGCTGAAGGTGTGGTCAATGCGCGCAATCTCCTGCGTGCTGTTGTAGAGGTTGCGCTGTCCGAAGAACTCGGAACTGGTCGCCGCCACCGAGTTCGTCGCCGAAAGGGCAATTTTACCGTAGATGTCCTTGATGTACTCAGACGCAATCGGATTGATGGAAGTGGCCGGAATCTGCGTGGCCGCGGTTTGGCAGGAAGTCGTGTAAGAGATGCAGACCGGCTGCGAAAACGTGCCCTGTAGCATCGCCTGGGTCGGCAGAACCGGGTTAAACGTCGTGTAGGTGATGATGCGCCGCGCCTCTTCGGAGAAGAAAAAGAAGGTCTTGCGCTTGTCCTTGGGGCCCAGCGGCACCGGGCCGCCGATGGTCCCGCCAAAATCGTTCCAGCGCAACGGCGGCACCTGCACCTTGCCGTTCACCACCACCTTTTCCGCGTTATTGATCCAGTTGTTGGCGGCGAAATCGTTGTTGCGAACGAACTCGTACAAGTCGCCATGGAACTGGCTGGTACCGCTCTTGGAAACCACGCTGATCTGCGCGCCGCCGGCCCGGCCCGTATCGGCCGTGTAAAGGCTGCGCTCCACCTTGAATTCGGCGATCGAATCGATGCTCGGGAAGGTCATCAGCGTCAGGTTGCTGCCGCGGTCCACATTGTCGGCGCCGTCGACGGTCCAATTGTTGGCCGAATTGCGGTTGCCGTTCACCGAATAGGGCAGCGTGGCCGCCGTGCCCGCCGGCGCCGAGTTGCCAATGTAAAGTTCGTCGGTGGCATTGGCAGTGACGCCCGGCATCAGCGGCACCAGTTGCTCATAATTGCGCGTGGCCAGAGGCAATTCCCGTACCTGTGTGCCGTCGATTGTGTTGGCGTTGGCCGCCGAACCGAGGTCCACGGCCACGGGTTGCGACTGCACCTCCACGCTCTCGGTGATCGCCCCCACCTGGAGCGTGACGTTGATCTTCAGGTTGTCGTTCACATTCAGAACGATGCCGCCCCGAATTTCCGTCTTGAATCCTTTGGCTTCCAGCTTGACTGAGTAATTCCCGATCGGCAGCAGCGGCGCCGAGTAGACGCCCGCCGTGTCGGTTGTGATTTCACGCTCCACCAGTTTGCGGTCGGTATTCGTGATCGTTACTTTGGCGTTCGCCACGGCTGCGCCGCTCGCGTCAAGAACCGTGCCGCCGATGGTTCCGGTGATGTCTTGCGCGGCGAGGCACGCCGCGACCCCGATTGCCAATAGGCAAACCCTACGAAGTTTTCTCATTTTTTTCCCCCAAGCAATCTTGCATATACCGGGTCCCGCTACCGCCCCGGTTGCTGGTCAGTATACACCCTGCCGCGGCTCTATAAGTCAACAATCTGGCTTCTGTCTTCCGGAGGCGCTTTCGGCTGTGCCAAGGCACCGCTGGTGCTCAAACCGAAACGCGAAGCCGGGCGGCCGATCAGCAGCGCGGCAGGCTCACGGTGAAGGTTGTGCCCACGCCCGGTTGGCTCGAGAAGGTCACCGTACCGCCGTGCGACTCGGCGATCCACTTCACGATGGCGAGGCCGAGACCGGACCCGCCCCGCTCTCGATCGCGGGCTTTGTCGGCACGGTAAAAACGGTCGAAAACGTGCGGCGCGGCCTCTGGTGTTATGCCGGGACCGTTATCGGCAACGACAATCCGCAGATCGGGCCCGGCGGATTCCACCGCCGCCTCGGCTTTACCGCCGGGTTCGGTATAACGGATGGCATTGTCGAGCAGGTTGACTACCAGCCGGCGCAGCAGTTCCTGATCGCCGCGGAAGGCCACGTCGGCCGATGCGCGGCACTCGAGCTCGACCCGGCGGCCGGCGGCCAGCGAGTGCAGGGACCGGCAACATTCCGCTACCAGCTCGTTCAAATAAAACTCCTGGCTGCGCAGCTTGACGCGTCCGGCATCGGCGCGGGCCAGGTGGAGCAAGTCTTCCACCAGCCGCGAAAGCCGCCGCGATTCGTCCAGAATGACCCCCAGCGAAGCCCGATATTCGGCTGGGGCGCGTTCCCGGGAAAGAGCCACATCGGCTTCGCTGCGGATGACGGCAAGCGGTGTGCGCATCTCATGCGAGGCATCGGCCACGAAACGGCGCATCGAGTCGAACGATCGGTCGAGGCGCGCCAGCAGTTCATTGAACGAGGCGGCCAGGACCGTGAGCTCTCTTGCGGCGTGGCCGATTTCCAGGCGCTTGTCGAGGTTGCTGCCGCTGATGGCGCTGGCCTGCGAAGCCATCCAGCCGAGCGGCGCCGCATTGCGCGTGGCCACCCACCAGCCGCCCAACGCGGCCAACGCGACCAGCGGCGGCAGCGTAAACCACAGAATGCGTCGAACCGCCTCCAGGTCGGCCGCTATGCCATCGAGCGGGGCCGTCACCACCAGGCAGAAATGGCGGCCATGGCGATCGAGTCCGCCGGCCACGGCGCGGGCGCCATACCGGCCCAAATGCGGCAGCGCAATCACCCGCGCCGAAGGCGCCGGCAGCGCGCTTTGCTCCGCCGGGGCCAGCGGCATGGAGGAGGCCACCAACCGCCGGCCCTCGTATATCGCCAGGTGGCCGGCCGCCAGGCGGACCTCGGTGAGCGCTACTCCGGCCGCCTGGGCCGCGTCTCCGTGCGCTTCTTCCAACTCATCCCCGAAGACGGTCGCAGCCGTGGCGCTCTCCGAGCGCAGCGTTTCATCCAGCCGCTTCACCGCCGAACGCGCCAACTGCTGGTATAGAAAAGCCGCGAAGGCCACGAACAGCAGCGAAAAGAACGCCGTGTACCACGCCGTAATACGAAACCGCAGGCTGCTAAACATGGGGCGTAACCGGGCCAGCCGCTCCTTCGGTTCCCTTTTTACTCATCGCAGGTCCCCGCGGAAGCGCTCAGCATATAGCCTTCGCCGCGGCGTGTGTGAATCAGGCGCCGGGCGAAACCGGCGTCCAGCTTGCCGCGCAGCCGCCGCACGTACACGTCGATGATGTTGGAAAGCGGGTCGAAACTTTCATCCCAAACGTGCTGCCCGATCCGGTCGCGGCCCACCACCTGGTTTTGGTTCAGCGCCAGGAACTCGAGCAATGCGTATTCCTTGGCCGTAAGGCTGATGGCTTTGCCGCCTCGGTGCGCGGCGTGGCTGCCGGTGTCGAGGGTTAGATCGGCGATGCGGATTACGGGCGGCCGCACCTCCACCGGGCGCCGCAGCAAGGCGCGGAGGCGGGCCAACAATTCCTTGAAGTCGAAAGGTTTGGTGAGGTAGTCATCGGCGCCGCAGTCAAGTCCCGCCACCCGGTCGTCTACGGTGCCCAGCGCCGTCAGCATCAGGATGGGCGTGCGCGCACCGGCCGCGCGCAAATCGCGGCACACCGCTCTGCCATCTTTGCGCGGCAGCAGCACATCCAGGATGAGCACGTCATAGGCGTTGATCGCGGCCTGATAAAGCGCTTCCTCGCCGTCGCGCGCCAGATCCACCGCGTAAGCCTGTTCGCGCAGCCCCTTACAAATCACGGCCGCCATTCGCGCATCGTCTTCCACCAGCAGGATTCGCAATTCCCGAAACCTCTACACCCATTTTCCGCGGAGCCGGGAGCGGCGAACAATGGCGGCCGCGCCGGCGCCGGTTACTGTTTCTCCGTGCCCGGCTCGAGCGGCGGCGGCTTGCAGGGCTCCAGCTTCACCGCGAACGCCGCGATGGAGATCCAGCGTTCGCCCTGCCTGCGCTCGACGCGATAGGACCGCGAAGCCGCATCCACCCGTACCCGCCAATCGGAGCCGGAGCCGGTTTGCGGCAGGCGCAATGGCTTGCCGCTCTCCTGGCGGATGGACCAGGTTTGCCCGCCGTCTGACGTTTGGAACAGCGCGTAACGTCCCTCGCTTCCCTGCCCCCGGTCGAGAATCAGGCTGCCAGTGCTCTTCGAACTAAAAAAGAACTGGAGCACCGCGCCGAATAGGTTGTCCGAAGATTCGCGCAGCACGGGCCGCTCGGTCCACGTCTTGCCCCCGTCCTCGGTGAACAGCAGGAAAGGGTTCCGCGGGAGGGGAAACAGCTCTTCGCCGCTGATCCAGCCGATTCCCGAATCCAGGTACTGGATGCGATCGATCCCTGCCCCGCGGATGCGTTCGTGGGCTTCGCTCCAGCTTTTGCCACCGTTGTCGCTCGCCAGCAGGACCGAATACAGGGTAACGGCTTCGCTATGAATGTCGCCGGAAACCACGATGCGGCCTCCCCAGCTTGCAGCCGCAGAGAGTTCCAAGAAAATCGGGCACGGATCTTCCTCAGTGCAGCTCATTCCCGCCCAACGGATGTCCTCGCCCGTACAGCGAAAGGGTAGCTCGATTGGCTCCCCACGATTCTCCAATAAGGAAAGCTGAGCCGGCTGTTCCGTCCCTTGGTCCTGCGCCTGCGACGCCGGCCCGAGGGCAACCGTCAGGGCCAGCATCATGGCGGCAAATCGCATGGTCGCCCAATTGTAGCTCAGGCCCAGCGGTGGAACCGCTGCCGGGCCCGAGCTGCGACTGCAAGGCCAGTCGCTGGATGCGCGTCAATGGCTCTTAAGAGCTATTCAAGGATGACTCTTTTGAGGCAACGGGATTTTCAGCCGCGACCTGTAACCCCGCGGCCGGGTTAATCCGTCAAGAAGTTAAATCCCCGTTACTAAAGCGGGCGCACTTACCCCTATCACCCAAAGCGCGCCCGCTGTTTTGATCGCACCGCCAGCCGCCATCCATCGTCGCCCGACCCGCCGCGCCGCGGAGCTTTCCCCGCAGTACAGTATGAAGGAGCGACACTTCGCACCATGCCGGGATTGAACCAACCGCTGCTGATCAACATTCTGGGTCATGCGGCCGGCGCGCTGATCTTCGCGATTTTTCTGGTTTTGCTGTACAGCGGGCGCGGCTGGTCCGCTTCGCGCGGGCGTTACCTGCCGGGCCTGGCGGCGGCGCTGGCGCTGTGGTGGAACCTGGGCTCGCTGGTTGTGCTGGCCGTGCCGGCTCTGCCCGCCGGGGTACAGAACGTACTAGCAGCCTGCAGCTTTTCCGCGCTCAGCCTGCTGGCGGCGGTGTTGCTCGATATCTCGCTGGGAGGCAGAGACCGCGTCTTGGCGATCGGCGGCTATTTGCTGGGGGCGACAGCGGCCGGCATGCATTTTGTCGAGATGGGCGGCAACGCCGCCGCCTGGCACGAGGCGGCTTTGCTGGTCACTACCATCGGCTTCCTGCTGCTTACCGGTCTGGCCGCCGCCAGCGCCGCGTACAGCCGGCGCCCCGGTGGAATCCGCATCCTGGCTGCCATGTGCCTGGCCTTGTTTGCCATGTCGTTCGTCCATTTTGGCGCGGGCCACGCCAGCCAGGCTTGGGCCAGCGAGCTGGTGGTGCATCACGCCGGCATCCCTCTCGCCCTCTTTCTCCTGCTGCAGGACTACCGCTTCGTTCTGCTCGATGCCTTCATCCGTTTCTTGGCCAACGCGCTGCTGGCCGCCATTCTCACGCTGCTGTTGATTGCCGCCGCCTTCCGCCTGCTGCTGGTGGAGCGCATTGCCGACCCGCTGCATGAAGCGGCGCTGGTGGCCAGCGTCTGCCTGTTCCTGGTGCTTTTTGCCTGGTTGCGCAATCGGGTGCAGGCGTGGCTCACGGGCGTGGTTTTCCGGCAGAGCAGCATGTCCGATCTCGCCGCCCGCATCAAGGACTGCCCGCCGTTTTCCGAGGAAGACCCGTTTCTCGAGTGGTCGGCCGCCGTGATGGCCGCCGCCGTGCGCACGCCTCAGCATGCGGTGGTGGAGCGGACGGAGATCGCCGGCGCGGAAACGCTGCATGCGCCTGCGTCCGCCAGCGCCATCGCAGCCGCGCCGTTGCTGCGCCAATGGGACTGGGTCGAAACCGTGGTTCCGGTAAGGCTGGGTTCCAGCAACTCCAAGCTCATCCTGCTCGGCCGTCGCGAGGGCGGGCGGCGCTACCTGAGCGAAGACTTGCGAATGCTGGCCACCGCCGCGATGGAAATCTTCGAAAAAGTGGAGTCGCTGCGCCGCCGGGAAATGGAGCGGCTGGTCTCGCAGGGTGAGTTACGCGCCCTGCAATCGCAGATCAACCCCCATTTCCTGTTCAACGCTCTCAACGCCGTCTACGGCACCATACCGCGCGAGGCCGCGCGCGCCCGCCACATGGTTCTAAACCTGGCGGAGATTTTTCGCTACTTCCTGCAATCGGAGAAGACCTTCGTGCCACTGGCGCAGGAAATGCAAATCGTGCGTGCTTATCTGGAAGTGGAGCAGGCTCGTGTGGGCAGCCGGCTAAGCGTGGAGATCGACGTGGACGAGGCGCTGCTCGAGGTTCCCATCCCGGCGCTATCGGTCGAGCCGCTGGTGGAAAACGCCATCCGCCACGGTATAGCCCCCAGCACCGGTCCTGGCTACGTTCGCATCCACGCCGAATTGCAGGGCGGGCAGGTGCGCATCACGGTTGAAAACAGCTCCTCGGGTGACGCCGCCGGCAGTCCGGGCACCGGGGTTGGCCTTGAGAATTTGCGACGCAGGCTGGAGATCTGTTACGGCCCGGCCGCCTACCTCCGGCTCGCCTTCAACCCCCTGCATGCTGCCGCCGAGCTGTCCATCCCCGCCGCTAGAACTCCGGTAACTCATTGAAGGAACACCACTTTGGTCTCGCCGGCGTGGCCCATCCATGCTGCAAAACGGGCATTCCCAGCATTGCCGGTTGGTCCCGCGGGCTGCGATTAACCAAAGTGGTATCCCCTCTGCCCGTTCTGGGCAGAAACCAGGACTACCCTTAGCAATAGTAACTCGGCTAACCAACGCCATCCTGGTCCAGTACTGGAGTTGCAGTGTATATTGCCAATGTCATGAGCCTGGAAAGCCTCGGAGCTTCTACTAACCCCAATCTCATCATCTTGGAATCGCGAGGCGTCCCGAAGCCCGTGATCAGGCCGGCGCCCGTGCCGAAAATCAGCACGGCGCCCGCGCCCCCTCCCGTCACAGTCAAAACCGACGACGTGCGCGTCAGGCCAACCACGCCCGACCGGGTCGGAGATCTGGGAATCCCGCGCGCCATGGTCAGCGACCTGGTGTTGCGCTATCTCTGGCTCCACGGTACCGGCACGCTGGCCTTACTCCACGAATCCTTGAAACTGTCCTTCCCGGTTCTTGAGACCGTGTTTCACGACTTCCGGCAGCAGCAGTTGCTGGATGTGAAGGGCATGGTTGGCAATGACTACTCGTTCACGCTGACCGCCTCGGGCCGGCATTTGGCCACGGCTCGCAGTGAGGTTTGCCAGTACGTCGGACCGGCCCCGGTTTCGATCCAGCAGTACCACGAAGTGGTCAGAGGACAGGATGCCAAACTGCACCTCAGCCGCGACAGCCTGCGCCGGGCCTTCCACGACCTGGTCATGCCGGACTCGTTGCTGGACCAACTAGGCCCCTCGCTCATCGGGCACCAGTCGCTGTTTCTGTACGGCGGAACGGGCAGCGGCAAGACCAGCATCGCCGAGCGCATTCTGCGAATTTACCAGGACACCATCATCGTTCCTTACGCGGTGGAGGTGGACGGGCACATCATTGCCGTCTTCGACCCCATCGTACACCGGCCGATCGAAGCGGAAGACGAGTTTCTCGATCCGCGATGGGTGATCTGCCATCGCCCCTGCATCACCATGGGCGGCGAGCTTTCGGCTGCAATGCTGGAACTGCGGCTCGACGAGTCCACTCACGTGTTCATCGCGCCATGCCAGATGAAGGCTAACAACGGCATTCTGGTCGTCGACGATTTCGGGCGCCAAGTGCTTTCTCCGCAGCAGTTGCTGAACCGCTGGATTGTTCCGCTGGACCGCCGTATCGACTATCTCACGCTGGCCTCGGGGATGAAGTTCCAGGTGCCGTTCGAGCTCATGGTGGTCTTCTCCACCAACCTGGACCCGGCCGACCTGGCCGACGAAGCTTTCCTCCGCCGCATCCAGACCAAGGTTCTGGTGGAAGACGTCAGCGACGAGATCTTCGACCTGATCGTCAAGCAGGTGATCACCGTCCACAGCGTACCCGCCGAGACTGGCTGCGCCGAGTACATGAGGGAACGCTGCATCGCCGCCGGCGCCACTACGTTACGCGCCTGCTATCCGATGGACATCCTGAAACTGGTGAAGGCAATCGCCGAGTACGAGGGGCGCGCGGTGCGGCTCACCCGCGCCAACATCGATCGCGCCGTCAACCTGTATTTCGCCAAGGCTCCGTCCCGCAAGACCGTCCTCGCAAGATAAGGCCCTGGTTTCGCAAGCACGAACGTGCGCCGAAGTATGCTCCAGCGGCAATATGCGGCCGGGGCACCATGCTCACCGGCTCTCGCGGCTGGGAACGAAGCCACAGCCGTGAGCGACTGGTTTTAACTAAAGTCACCCATCTATCCCGGAGCTATCCTTGAAGATTCGGATGCCGGAATGCGTAAGGCCCGCGTAAAACCGCCCACTGGTACGAAGCGGATCACAGCCGCGCGGCACCGATGGGCGGAAAAGGCTGGATCAATGTGGCGGCGCCCCGCGTTTTCAATTCTGTTGCTGTGGCTTGCCGCCCTGATCGCATATTCGAACTCGTTCGCAAACGGCCTCATATTCGACAGCAACTCTGCGATCGTTCAGGATAGCCGGGTCTGGTCGGCTACCAGCCAAAACCTCAAGGCGCTGGTGACGCAAGACTACTGGTACGCCAACAAGACCAACGGGCTCTATCGGCCGCTGACGAAAATCTCGTATCTATTCAATTACGCAGTCCTCGGCAGCGGCCCGAATCCGGCCAGTTACCATTGGGTCAATTTTGCGCTGCACGCCGCCAACATCCTGCTGGTGTAC
>CAVXJY010000162.1:0-14477 GCA_963761855.1 Bryobacterales bacterium
ATGACCGACGTCTTCGCCAACAGCGCCATCTCCTTCCTCGATATGGCGGCCGGCCAGCAGCACGTCGCCACCAACATGCTGGCCGCTCTCAAGCCGGTCTTCGCCGACCTCGGCCTGGCGCTCGACAGCTTCGTGGTGGAGAACATCTCGCTGCCCGACGAATTGCAGAAGCTGCTGGACCAGCGAATCGGCATGAACATGGTGGGCGACATGGGCCGGTACACGCAGTTCCAGGTGGCGCAATCCATGCCCATCGCCGCCGCCAACGAAGGGGGCGGAGCCGCGGGCGCGGGCGTGGGATTGGGCGCCGGCATGGCGATGGCGCAGCAGATGATGGGCGCCGATGCGACCCCCGGCGCCGCCGGCGCCCGCGCCGCCGCGGCGGCCGGACCGGCCGGACCGGCCGCTCCCGCCGCCGGCGGCGCCACCAAGTTCTGCATCAGTTGCGGCAAGCCGATTCCCCGCGCCGCGCGTTTCTGCCCGAGTGCGGCGGCGCGCAACAATAATGCCGCCTTCATGCCCCCGGAAAAGAAAGCCGCGCAGTTCCCCTGCCCCGGGTGCGCTGCCGACATGCAGTTCGACCCCGCCACGGGCGGTATGAAATGCCCCTTCTGCGGGCAGACGCAGGCGCTCGCGACGCCCACCGGGCGCGCCGCCGTCAGCCCGCACGCGTTCGACGAATTCGTCGCCGCCGGAGCTTCCCAATTGCAGCCGCTGACCGGCCAGGCGCTCGAGGTGAGCTGCGACGGCTGCGGCAGCGTAGTGGCCTTCGAGCCTCCCGATGTCGCCGGCCTGTGCCCCTTCTGCGGCGCCGCCCTGGTGGCGCAAGCCCAAGGCCGCCGACCCGCTGATTGCGCCCGACGGCCTGTTGCCCGCCAAGGTCCCCAAGGATCAGGCCTGCAGCCGAGGTTCGGCAATGGCTGCAGTCGCGCTGGTTCGCCCCCAACGCGCTCAAACGCGTTGCCCGCCCGGAAGGCATCAACGGCGTCTATCTGCCCTTCTGGGACTACGACGCCGATACCGGCAGCCGCTACACCGGCGAGCGCGGCCAGCACTACTGGGAAACGGAATACTATACCGAGACCGATAGCAACGGCAATTCCGTGCAGCGCTCGCGCCAGGTGCAGCGGACCGACTGGTATCCCTGCTCGGGCGAGGTGTCGCGCCATTTCGATGGCGTGCTGGTGGCGGCTTCGCGCGCTATCGCCGAAGCCAAGCTGGATGCCCTGGAGCCCTGGGATCTGGACGCGATGCGTCCCTACGAGCCGGCTTATCTGGCGGGATTCAAAGCGCAGCGCTACCAGTTGGAGCTGCCCGACGGCTTCGAAAAAGCCAAGGGCGAAATGCAGACCACCATCGCCCAGGATGTGCGCCGTAATATCGGCGGCGACGAACAGCGCATCGACAGCCTGGAGACGCAGTATGCCAACGTGATGTTCCGGCACCTTCTGCTGCCCGTCTGGATTGGCGCTTATCGATTTCAGAACAAGGTGTATCAGGTGGCGGTCAACGCCCGCACCGGCGAAGTGCAGGGCGAGCGGCCCTACAGCGCCGCCAAGATCGCCCTGCTGGTGGCCGCGGTGCTGCTGCTCGTCGCGCTGATCGTGGTTTTGAAATCGGGGCACTAATGGGCACCGGCCGTGAGGCAGCGGTTGGCGCGCACGGCTCACGGTCGCGGTGCGGGGCTTTGTCTTAGGGTTTGTCACGAAATAACCACTCCAACCGCTCCCTCACGGGGTGCCCTCTGGGCCCGGCTCGGAACCCGATTCTGAGCCGCGACCGTAAGGGCAATGCCGCATAGTTTTCCCACTTGCGGGCATCTGCGTAAATGGTGGGGCGGACGCCCACGTCCGCGGCCGACCCCCTGGTCGGCCTCTTCTCGATGCCAAGCCTATGAATCCGCAGCAGGAGCGGGACGAGGGCGTCCCGCGCAGGCCGGGGGGCCTGCCCCACCTCACTTCCGCAGGAATCCCACCCTTGGGAAAACTATGCGGCATTAACCGTAAGGGAGCGGTCCTGGCGAACTGGCACGGTCATTGCCCAACGGTTCCTTAGCCCTTTTTCTGCTTCCAGCGGTCTTCGATAGTCTCCTGGAGTTCCGCGATCTTCCTGCGCAGAGCGCGCTCCTTCCGCGCGATCCAGAACAGGTAGCCGAAGATCAGCAGCCACGCCGACGGCATAACCCCAAAAGAGCCAAGTTCAGATTTTCCATTGTGTCAGTACCGCCTCAAATCGTCCAGTTCGTGGGCCCGCCGGGTGAGGTCTGTCCGCGGCCCGTTCCAGGCGCGCCACGCGGCGGCGCACGCCGCAGAATCGCACCACCACAGCAGCAACATGGCGAACATGCCGAAGAACAGCGTGGTCAGCATCTCCGGCGCCAGGCCGGAGCCTTCGCCCGCCGCCGATCACCGGCGAAGGATGCTGCGTGCGGAACAGGCGGTTGGACAGGTAGACCAGCGGCACGTCCGCCATGCCCAGGATGCAGACCACCGCGCAGACCGTGGCGCGGCGCTCCACCGGCGCCGCCGGCCGGATCACCAGGTAGGCGGCATAGAGGAACAGCAGCAGGAACGAGGAAGTCAGCCGGGCGTCCCAGGTCCACCAGATGCCCCACACCGGCTTGGCCCACATGGTGCCCATCGACGATGTTCACCGCTCCGAAAACCACCACCGGTCTCATTGGCGGCCAGCGAGAGGTCGTCGTAGCGGTTGTCGCGCTTCACCAGGTACAGAATGGCTGCGATGCCGCCCACAAAGCAGGCCGTGAACGGCACCGCCGCCGCCGGAACGTGGAAATAGAAGATCCGCTGCACGATCCCCATGGTGGCTTCGGTGGGAACCCACATGAAGACCAGGTAGAGGTGGACCAGCATGGCCAGCGCCGCCGCAGCGCCGAGCCAGAACGGGAAGGCCGGCTTATCGTCGAATTCGCTTCACCATGCGATCCATTATTGCAAAGCCTCGTTGAGTACGCGAGCCAGCCGCGCGCCGGCCTTTTCGATCTGCACCCGGATCACCGGGTCGGCCTTCTTCTCATAGGCCGCGTCGATCGGCTCGGGCGGCGCCGGCCGCCACTTTGGGCAGCTTCCCGTAGGTCGATCTTCTGCGCGATCTTGTGCGTTCTGTCCGCCCAATCTTCCACCGTGCCCTTGGCCCACTTTTTGGCGTGCCTGGCCGATTCCCTGGAATATTCCGCGAAGAGCACGTCTTCCTTGGGCATCTTGCCCAGCAGGCCGCTGTCCCAGAGGCTGTGCAGGTTGTATGGCCGGCTGCCGCCGCGGTCGCCGAACTTCACCAGAACCTTGTTGCCGCCCTGGTCGTTGTTGTCGGAGCAATGCAGCGGCTGGTGCATGTCGCCCACGAAATGGACCAGGAACATGAGCGCTTCGCGGCGCTGCGACCGGCTCGGTGGCGGGATCTTTCAGAACTCTTTCGGAAATCCTCGATTTTGGCGACCACGCAGTCGCCCTTGGGGCAATCGCGCGCCATATCGAGGTGCGGCTTGTCGATGGGAATATCGATGTAGTGCCACGGCGCGGTTTCGCGGCGCTGATTGCGCACCTTGTCGGCCCAACTGGCGATGGATTGAATGGTGACCGCCGGGGCCCAGGATCCGGTCACGCGGGCCTGCACCGCGGGAGTCAGTTGCGCCCAGGCGATGCGGGCGATCAGGCTATGCCCTTCTTCGCCCCAGCCGAACGCGGGCAGACATCCACACAGAATGGAAACCAGCAATTTGCGCATCAACCTTGAGCGTAGCATGGCGCCTTTGGGGGCTGTTACAGAGCCATTGCAGGGGATGCTGGAACCGAATCCGCGGCGAAACCCGCGCGCTAACGGTCGCGGCCCGGTAACGGTCGCGTTGATTTCGCAAGGCTCATATGGCCGCGAGGGTAAGCGAGCGGAGTGCGTTCCCGAAAACGCTTAAGCACCCCCATTCCAGGGGATGCATCTGCGGCGAAACCCGCTGAGCACCTCATTCCAGATCGTTGTCCAGGTAGGCCAGATAAGCGGCCACCAGGCGATAGGCGGTGTAATAATCGTCCGCGTGGATAGCGGCCAGGGTGTCGCGCTTGTTGTGGAGAATCGGCAGCGTCTCGTGTGTCAGCGAGTGGATTGTCAACACCGGGACCCGGGCGTTGAAAAAGGAGTGGGAGTCGTCATCCCCCGGGCCGTCCACGTTGACGCCGCGGGTTTCCATATGGAACGCGCCGGCCACCAGGGCATAGGCGTCCAACAGGTGCGGGTCGGCCCGCCTGGCCGACACTTTGGGCGGTCCCAGGCCGAGGCATTCGAGGTTGATCATGGCATGAATCCGGCGGACTTCCCGAGACCCCAGTCGACGCACGTACTCGCGCGAGCCACGCAGCCCGGTTTCTTTCGCGGCAAAGCCGACGAATACGAAGCGATGTTTCCGCGGGGCGCTCGCCAGGCTTTGATACAGGCTGGGAAGTAACGCCACGCCGCTCCAATCGTCCACCGCGCCCATACCGGCCTCGATGGAGTCGAAATGCCCGCCCACCAGGATCTCGCTATCGGTTTGGCCGGCCAGGGTGCAGACCAGGTTGGGCGCCTTGGAGCCCGGCACGCGCTCTTTCGTGAAGCGGCCGGCATCGCATCCCACCTCGTGAAACAACGACTCGAGGGCAGCCTGGCGGCCGGCCAGCTTGCGGGTGACCTGTTCCAGCCGTCGCTGGATCACCGCCGGGTCAACGGCAAGGAATGTCACCCCGTCGGAATCCGACGGGGTGGTGTACGCAAGGACCGCAACCAGCGGTGCGGCGCGCATCCAGCGGTGCATGCCTATTCGAAGGTGTACAACAGCGTGGCCGGGGCCGCTTCGGCGGGAGCTCCGCCGGCGGTCACCGGGATTTCCGTCCCCGTGGTTTCCGGCGCCGGAGTTTCCGTTTTCAGAGCCTCCGTCTGCGGGGCCTCGCCTTCGACCGGCGCGCGGCGGTAGTAGATGCCGGTGTCGCCGAGGTAGACTTCCAGCTCGGAGGGACGCGGCAGCGAGCCCTGAATCAGCGCTTCCGAGAGCGGGTCCTCGATGTACTTCTGCAAGGCGCGGCGCAGCGGGCGCGCGCCGTAGCTGCGGTCGCCGCAGGTCTTCTCGAGGATGTACTTGGCGGCGTCGGGCGTCAGCCGGATCTTCACCTGCTTGGCCACCAGGTTGACGTTCACCTGGTCCACCATCAGGTCGATGATCTTGATCAGGTCGTCGTCGGTCAGCGAGGTGAACAGGATCACTTCGTCCAGGCGGTTCAGGAACTCGGGATTGAACGCCTTCTTCACTTCGCTGCGCACCATGTCCTCGATCTTGGTGGAGACGCCTTCGCCCATGGGCGCGGAGAAGCCCAGGTGGCCGCGCTTTTCGAGGAAGCGCGCGCCCAGGTTGGAGGTCATGATGATGATGGTGTTCTTGAAATCCACCTGGTTGCCGAGGCCGTCGGTCAACTGGCCGTCTTCGAACACCTGCAGCAGGATGTTGTAGATATCCGGATGGGCCTTCTCGATTTCATCCAGCAGGATGATGGAATACGGATTGCGCTTCACGCGCTCGGTGAGCTGGCCGCCCTCTTCGTAGCCCACGTATCCGGGAGGCGAGCCGATCAGCTTGGAGACCGAGTGCTTCTCCATGTACTCGGACATGTCGAAGCGCACCAGGCTCTTTTCGCTGCCGAACAGGAAGCCGGCCAGCGCGCGCGCCACTTCGGTCTTGCCGACGCCGGTGGGGCCCAGGAACAGGAACGAACCGGCCGGCCGGTTGCTGGATTTCAAGCCCGGCGCGCGAACGGCGGATGGCGCGCGCCAGCGCGGAAATGGCCTTCTCCTGGCTGATGACGCGCTTGTGCAGCTCTTCTTCGATGCGCAGCAGCTTGGTGATCTCTTCTTCCTTGATGGAGGTCATGGGCACGCCGGTCCAGCGCGCCACCACGTCTTCGATATCGTCCTTGGTGACGCAGCCGGTGGAGGAATCGTCCAGGTTGTACTTCTCGCGGAGCTGGCGCATGTTCTCGCGCTCTTTGCGCTCTTCGTCGGAGTAGAAGCGCGCCTTCTCGAACTCGTGGTTGGCGATGGCGTTCTCCATGCGGTGCACGATGAACTTGATGCGCTTCTGGATGTCGGCCAGGTCGGCCGGGCAGGGTGGTCTGGCGCAGCTTCACGCGCGCGCCGGCTTCGTCGATCAGGTCGATGGCCTTGTCCGGCAGGTAGCGGTCGGGAATGTAGCGGCTGGAGGTGTAGACGGCGGTTTCGATGGCGTCGTCGGTGTAGGCCACGGCGTGGAACTTCTCGTAGCGGTCCTTGATGCCGAACAGGATCTTGACGGCGTCGGCTTCGCTGGGCGGCGGCACCTTGACGGCCTGGAAGCGGCGCTCGAGCGAGCGGTCCTTCTCGATGGACTTGCGGAACTCGGCCGGCGTGGTGGCGCCGATGCACTGGATTTCGCCGCGCGAAAGCGCCGGCTTCAGGATGTTGGCGGCGTCCAGCGAGCCTTCGGCCGAACCCGCGCCCACCAGCGTGTGCAGCTCGTCGATGAAGATGATGGCGTTCTGGTTCTCCATCAGCTCCTTCATGATGGTCTTGAGCCGCTCTTCGAACTGGCCGCGGTACTTGGTGCCGGCCACGATCAGCGAAAGGTCCAGCGCCAGGATGCGCTTGTCGGCCAGGAACGACGGCACGTCGCCCTCGGCGATGCGCTGCGCCAGGCCTTCCACGATGGCGGTCTTGCCCACGCCCGGCTCGCCGATCAGCACCGGGTTGTTCTTGGTGCGGCGGCAGAGGATCTGCACCACGCGCTCCAGTTCGTAATCGCGCCCGATGAGCGGGTCGAGCGTGTTGTCCATGGCGGCCTGGGTGAGGTCGCGGCTGAACTCGGCCAGCAGCGAGCTTTCCTTGGGGCGCGCGGAGGCCACTTTCTCGCTCTGCGAGCGCTGCAGTTCCTCGCGGATGGTGGAGAGCCGCAGGCCGCGCTCGTGCAGGATCTCCGCGGCGAAGCACTTCTCTTCGCGCAGCAGGCCGAGCAGCAGGTGCTCGGTGCCGATGTGCTTGTGGTTCAGGCGCTCGGCTTCTTCCGCGCCATAGGCCAGCACGCGCTTGCACTCGTGGCTGAGCGGCAGATCCACCGAAGTGGAGACCTTCTCGCGGATGGTGGTGTGCCCTTCGATCTGCTTGCGGATGGATTCCACCGCGGCGTGGGAACGCAGGAACCGGTTGGCCAGCGCCTTGTCTTCCCGCAGCAGGCCGAGCAGCAGGTGTTCGGTTTCGATGTAGGGGCTGCCGAACTGGCTGGCCTCGTAGCGCGCGAAGAAGATGACCCTCCGCGCCTTCTCCGTGTATCGCTCAAACATAGAATCGAATGACCCCCTTATAACTAAAGATACTCCGTGCCGCCCTCCGGGTTGCGAATCAATTTCGGACGGCCGGTACCAGGCCGCCTTTTTCCATACTCAGGACGCGGTCGCAGCGCCGCGCGAACGACAGATTGTGGGTGACGAAAACCGAGGTGAGCTGGTGCGAGCGGTGCAGCCCTTCCAGAAGTTCGAAAATCATCTCGCCGGTCCGGAAATCCAGGTTGCCGGTGGGCTCGTCGGCGAGCAGAACCTGACGGCTTCCCCACCAGCGCGCGGGCCAGCACCACCCGCTGCTGCTCTCCGCCCGATAGTTCACCGGCGCGGTGCGACGCCCGCGCCCGCAACCCCACTTCATCCAACCTCGCCAACGACTCCGAGGCCGCCTGCGCGTGCGGCCATCCCCGAATCAGCAACGGCATCATCACGTTCTCCAGCGCCGTAAATTCCGGCAGGAGATAGTGAATCTGCCAAACGAACCCAATTTCCCGATTGCGGAAATCCGCCTGCTCCGAGTCCGCGAGCCCTGAAATCTCTGTACTTCCGTAGTATATCGTACCGCTCGAAGGCCTGTCGAGACCGCCCAGCAGGTGCAGCAGGGTGGACTTGCCGGCGCCCGATTCGCCCACCAGCGCGAGCATTTCGCCGCGCTCCACATCCAGGTCGAGACCCGAGAAGACCACCAGGTCGGCGCCGCCGGACTGGTAGACCTTGGAGAGACCGCGTACGCGAATGTGGGACTCGGGCACCTAACGAGAGTGTAGCAACCGGCGGAGCGCGCCACGAAACGCCATCGAACTCGCCCTCAAACACAAGGACCACCTCTCCGCCCTCTCCTCCCTTGACGCCGTTCTCTTGCGGGAGGGCGCTTCCGCCGGCGCCGTCTGGACTGCCGCCGAAATGGTCCGCCGCGTCGGACTCCCGCAAGCCCTCGGCTCCGGCTTTGCCGGCCAACCGGCGCGCTGGCAAGTCATCGGCCGCCTCTTGGAGCAGGGTTCCCGTCTCTCCGCCGTCCGCCTGACCCAGGTGCATGCTGCCGGCGATGTGCCCGGCATTCGCCGCGGCTTCGACGCAGCCATCCGGAGGGGAGGACAACGCCTTCGGCGCCTATGGCTACCACCGCGACGGCAAGAAAGGCAAGAAACAGATCGTCCACGCCGGCCTCCACGGAAGTGTTCCGCGGCAATAGACAAGACCCGCGGGCTTTTGGTGCGCAGGTGCGCAAGGCGAACCAGCGCTTTGGCTGCCGGCGGGTGAACTTTGTGGGCGACCGCGGGATGATAAAAGGCGGCCAGATCGAGGAGTTGTCCCAGGCAGGCTTTCAGGATGGACTCCCGCAATTGTCAAACTTCTGAGCCTCTCTGGCAGGGCCCGGGGCCTCTTTTGGTAGGCTGGCGACAAGCAGCGAAGCGGCGCTTCCTTCCGGAGTCCCATCGTGTTATGTTTGAGTTTGCCATGAGATCGACTGTAAACGCGTCTCTCGGGAGCGAGGGTTCCCAGGCTGGCTTACTGTCCACTTCGCGGTCAAAACGCATGGTTTTGGATGGACGCAATAGACAGAACAGACTGGCAGCAGACCAGATTACGTCCGTTAGAAGCAGTTAAGTAGCGGCAAACAGAGGAACGCGGGAGTAATTCAGTGGTAGAATGCCAGCTTCCCAAGCTGGACGTCGCGGGTTCGAATCCCGTCTCCCGCTCCATCTTTTCAATCACTTACAGCCACCCAAGAAAACGACTTGTTCCAATTTGTTCCACTTCACATCACGCCTAGTCTTTGCTCCAAGGCGTTGACTGCGTTTACCCGCCGCTCCAAAGATGCCTTCGTGTAGCGGTTTTGGTTCACATCTACCGAGTGCCCCATCTGATCCGCCCGTACCTGCGGATCGGCGCCCGTCTCGTCCATGAGGCACGAGTGCGTACGCCGCATCACCTGGAAGTTGACCCACTCTAGCCCCACCGCTTTCAACCGCGGTTCGAAGCGGCGCCGCCAGCAATTATCCTTCAGCACTGGCGTACCGTTCTCCGAAGGGAAAACCCACGCTTCCGGCCGCGAGTCTGGCAGCATTTCAAGCCACCCCCCTATCCAGGTCGAAAGCCCGTCCCCGAGCGCCGCGAGACGGGTTGAGTTGAACGTCTTCGGCGTATCGAGCTTGCCGCGGTATACCCGCTGCACAATGTCAGCGGAAGACGTTTCCAGCACCGAGCGCCGCAAGGCGAAGATTTCCCCCGGACGCATACCGGCAAGGATAGCCAGGCCGCCGATAACCTTCTCTCGAATATCCAGGACGGAAAAAAACAGCCGCACCTGATCGAAGGTCATACTCGGGACGTTTGGCCGCTTCGCCTCCCTCGGAATGAACAGCAGCTCCGCGGGGTTGCGTGGTAGGTATCCCTCTGAAACCGCCATACGGAAGATTTGGCGGAGGTCCCATCGTAGATGCGCCACTACGCTGTACGACAGGCCGCCGGCCGCCTTCTCATCGAGTACCGCCTGTAGATCGTCGCGCGTGAAATTGCTCAAGGCACGATCCTCGAAAGGCCCGGTGAGATGGAAGCGTAGACGGTCCTGATTCGATGCCGCCGTCGATGGCTTCCACTTCCGCTTGTAGAAGGGCAGGTAGATTTGGTTGATGAATTGGCCGAACGTGCAGTTCGGCGATGGTTCTGCGAGTCGTGTGTTGATTGGTTCCAGGATCGTCGCGAGTTTCTTTTCGGCGTCGTACTTCTTGACCTTCGATACCGGCCCGAGGGAAGTACGCCGCTTGGTTCCGTCGATGTCCCGAAACTGCGCAATCCAGTAACCTCCTACGTTCTTGATTTTCGGCTTCTGAAACCGTCGTCTCCGCATGAATTCTCCATTCATGCGTTTACGGCGTCAATCGCGTGCGACGGCACAATGATAGCATCACTGGCGCCTGGATCGTTCTGCGAAAGCCAGCATTCGAGGGTCGCGCGTCGCACGAGCTTACGCCGCCCCATTGAGATCGCCGGCAGGGGAGTCACGCCGCGTACCTTCCCGTTTATCGCATTACAGACGTGGGCCTTGGAGCATCGGAGCCGCATCGCAACCTCCGCCACCGTTAGAACTTCAGGAATGTAGGACATTTTTTGAATCACCCGCAAATAAAATAAAGCTCCGCGGAGCCACCGTTGACAGGGTGACGCCGCGGGGATCAAAGGAAGGACCAAACGAACGTGAACCCAACTATAATCCGCTCATGGGAAGCCACAACCAACGAGAGCAACAGATCATCGACTCCGTGCCCTGCCCCAGGTGCGGAGCGCAATCATCCCCGTGCCCGCCCTGAACGAATCCCAGCCACCGGCTTTTTGCCCTTGACAGACTCTCTGACCAGTGTCCCGAACCGCGTCTTGGCGCGCGACTTCGACAGCCGGAACTGCGTCTCAGTCAATCCCAGTGCTGCTCGGATCTGAGCTTCTGACTCCTCTTGCAGATAGAACCTCCGCAGCAGTTCTCGCTCCAGGGGGCGCATACCATCGGCGCGCCAGGCCCATCAATTCATCGTCCATCGCTATTCGCTCTGGATCTCTGGACAGCGCCACCGATCCATTCTGCCGCTCACTGGCGCCCAGCAGCTTGTACTCCATCACCTGCACCCGGCGCTTCGCGGCCGTCAACCGCCGAGGCGATGTCGGATTGTTGGGATGCACCTTCCCCTTGGGTATCGCCCCGTGTCCCGTAGCATCGTCTCGATTGGGACCGCGGGATATCGCGCATCTTTGCCGGCGGGTTGAACACGCCCCACTCGACGGCGGTATCGGACACGCACCAGCCCGTGGCTGTCAGAGATAAGTCGAATGAGACTACGCACACTGCGGGCCGCCTGGCTGCGATATTGGTTGGAACTGAGAGCTGCTCACTGCTTTGTAAGTGCTGAAAAAACCGAAAACTCTCTCAGGTTATTTGTGTCAGTTCACCAACCCTACCTCGGATTGCGAATCCGGCGGATCGGGAGTGACGTTTATTTCCACCACCGCAGCCGGTCTGCCGCGGCGTCGCTTGATCGCCGTCCCCAGCGTAACGCCAGCATCGCGCGCCGACGCCAGAGCAGGCGTGGTGGAAGCACCCGTAATGGCGTTATGCCGCTCCAGCGCCTCGCCGTGCAGGTGCGCCCCGATAGGCTCCTGATCGTGCTCGGCGGCCAAGTCCTTCACCATCTGATCGGCTTGGGACTGCATCTCCGGCGTGATCGATTCGGTTACCCTCTCGATCAGTTCCGTGAGCGGGCTCGGCGGCGCCGGATCGGCTTCTTCCCGCACGTCCGGGTCCGCTTGGTCAAAGAGGCTCTGCTGCGCGTTCCATGTCGGCGGCGGGGTCATCGCTGTCTCGAACTGCCCCTTGTTTTTCCGGTGTGCCCAGTCGCTCAGGAACGGCGCGTAGGCGAAGTGCAGGTTACACTTCACCTCCAGGCTGGCATCGGTTTCCGACTGCGTTGACGGTCGCCCCACCTTGAAGCTCTGCACCCTGCTGGCCAGCAGCACCTCGCCATCCAGATCCACTTCACAGTTCTCGATAACCAACCCCTTAAGGGACAGGTCCACAAAGTGCCGCGGCATCCCGTTCTCGGCGAAACAGTTGTCATGACACCCAAGTTCCTGGGCCAGCGGACGGCTCAACAGCGCGCGTACCGCCAGTACCTGCGTATCCCCATCCTCGCCTGGGTATTGGGCGAGCTGCACAATCTGCGTATCCTTCAAAACCAGTCTTCGCGACTCCGCCATCAACCACCTCCAGCAAGCACCTGAAAGAGTCCATTGGGCCCACCACCCCAGGTAAACCATTGAGAAAGGTCCAGGCGCTTGCTGAGGGCTCTCTTTGTAGGGAGAGCCCACGCGCCCCGCCTTACACTTCACGCCTTACCGTGAAACGCTCACGGTGCGCTACTGAATCGCCGAGAACTCCAGCGGGCCAGCCGTGACCCTGGTGGCGAAGACCTGGAATCCAGAATTAAGAGATGCGTCTTGAAATGCCTGCCAGTTTTGCGGGCCAAGCGTCTCCGATCGGTCAGCGATCATCATACCTAGGCCGCCAGGCGACAATGCCGCCGCCTGGAACGCGCGCATGTACTGTTCGCCCGTGTTGAGATCGTCGAACGGCAGACCGTCCACGTATAACTCACCGTCGCGCGGCTCCATGCCAGGGATGCTATCCTCCAAGCATTGGAGCTTGCGCTTCTTCAGGCCGTCGATCGCATCGAGCTTTGCGGTAAGCGCTGCCGATGCGTCTTTGTGGTGCTGCGCATCCTTCTCAGCGAGCTTCATCTCGCCCCGGAAGACCTGAATCTGAGCTGAGCGGCGCGCACCTTCCTGGGCGGTGCCGAGGTCTTTGGTGAGTCGGTCCATTTCGGCCCGTGTGTCCGCCTCGACTTCCGCGACGGCTTCCTTTTCCGCTCTCTCTACCGCCGCCAGTTGCCGAGTGCGCTCCGCTTCGAGCGCTTTGATCTTGGCATCGATATCGCTGTTTACGCCAGCCCGAGCCGTGTTGGCCTCGGCGGCGACACCAGACTTCCGCTCGGTGACGGAACGCTGGCACTCATCACGCTCGCGCTGAATCCGCTCGACCTCCGCGGCCCAGTCTTTCGTCCGATCGTCCGCCAGGGCGCTGGACAGCCGTTCTACGCTCGCCACCGCCTGCTTCGCCAACGTGTTGATCTTGGTGCGCGTCTCGAAAACCGTCTTGCGAATCAAGTCGAGCCCGTCAAGATCGACTGGCGCCGGCGGCTTCATGCCACAGGCGGTGGCCACCTCATCCGGTGTGAAACTCGATCCCGAGCGCACGCTGCAGGTAGGCGAGGCGCTCTTTTGGCTTCGCTGCGCAGAATGCGAGCGGGTCGAACGAGAACCCCGACGCGAGCTGCTCGACGTAGTGCTGCGGGCCATCCGGTAGCGGCAGCCCGTCCACTGTGGCGACATCGAGGGTAGAGCGCTTCTCCATAATCGCGCGTGTGATGACCGTGCCATTATCGAGGGTGATCTTTACCTCACCCTTCTTGGCGTACCGCGCCGGCAGCGGGCTACCGTCCACCGCGGTCTTGCCTTGGTCGAGGTTGCGCCGCAGATTCGGCCGGTGGCCACCCTGGAAGACCGCCTGAATGGCGATCAGGACGGTGGTCTTACCCTCTCCGTTGTCTCCCTGGATGATATTCAGGGAGCCCGGTTTCATCACCATCTGCGCGATGGAGCGGATATCGTTGATTTCGATTTGGACGATTTTCATATGGACGGCCTCTCTATATGGACGGCCTCCGGTTGAAGTTGAACTGGCGCTTCGCTGGTTGCGGTTCCGCGACCGGCTTCGGGGCTTGGAACGGGCGGTCGGAGTGTTTGCGATAAGAGCCCGCCTCTTCGTTCCAGGCGTAGAGCACGTCGCCAACCCAGTAGAACTCATTATCCAGGGCATCCGGCCACTCGTCGAAGTGCGGGAGATCGACAGGAGGTTCGGGCCGCAGCGGGGATGAGGCGGGAGCCGGTTGTGACGGCTGTTGTTTGGACTCCTCGGCGGGTTGTGGAGGGGTACTGGCTGGAGTAGACTGCTGCGGCCCTTGATCTTGTAAAGAACCCGGCTGGCCACTGCTGGGAGAAGCATTCTGCGGGCCAGCCGGGGGAGCGCCCGACGCTTGCGGGGAACTCGATGTCGTTGCCGTTTTCGGCTCGCGCTTACGGTTGAGGATTTCGGTCACCTTTGCGGCGCCCGGCGACTGCGCGGGCTTGTCGTCGTCACCGGATGCGCCAAACTTGGATTCCATCACGTCGCGCCAGGTCACCTCGCCGGAGGATACCGCCACGAAAATCTTGCGCAGCGCTGCCAGTTCGGCCGGCTGCATCTCGGCGACCGGGTGCTCCAGGTACTGCTCCAGGGATGACGGAAGCACTCCCTTTTCCGCGAAGGCGTCGAACAGCTTCTTCTTCTCGCCCTCGGGGTCTTTGGCTGCCTGGTCGAGAATGGTGCGCTCGATGATGGCGCGCCACTCTGCCTTGTAGTGGGGCGGCAGCAACCGCTCGCCCATGGTGCGCAGTGCCTTGCTCACGCCAGCGGCTTCGGATGTCTCGATCTGCTGCGCGTTCGCAGGCAACAGGTAGACCATCTGGCCGTTGGTGTTCGTGCGG